>NZ_JABXKH010000160.1 GCF_017115105.1 Nostoc sp. NMS2 | reverse complement strand
GAATTAAATCTTACCCTACCTCGGATGGTGTCACTTTGTTTCCAACAAAGATTGCCGATCAGGCAAGTCCTCTTGTCAATAGGCTTTGAGACGCGCTAACCCTGATAAAAGCTATTAATTGTTATTGAAGTTTCATACTTATACCTTCGGGTAGAAGGAAAACACTATTGTAATTTATAAGCTAGTGATTAAGTTTTTTGATGGATGAAATTATGCTGAACATTATTGCTTGGATCGTTCTGGGTTTAATTGCTGGAGCTATAGCAAAAGCTATTTATCCTGGTCGTCAAGGTGGTGGAATTGCTTCAACTATGGTTTTAGGGATCGTAGGTGCTGTGATCGGAGGAATTTTAGTTACTCTTTTAGAGACGGGGAGATTTCAATTAACTGCTGCAACCCTGAGCATCCCAGGTGTAATTGTTGCTGTAATTGGCGCAATAATTGCCATATTCCTCTGGAACTTATTAGCTAATCGTGCCAGTTATTAGTTGAATTAAATCTCTCGAAAAATCGTGGTTAAAAGCAATTTATTAGTGATTCACCCTTTCAGATTTTACGCAAATACAAAAACTCCACTTCCTCAAAGTTAGTGGAGTAATTAATGTTAAAGTATCACTAATGAATCATGGTTAGTGTTGCTGCACTGCAAAAACTAAATTATTCTAAAGCTTTCTTAAGTTCATCTTTAATGTTTTCTACAGTGTGATCGACTTGGGCTTCAGCTTGCTTTTCTTGTCCTTCAGCCTTATCTTGTGGATTCCCAGTTATTTCACCCACAGCCTCTTGGATTTTTCCTTCAATATTTTTTACAGTAGCTTCTACTCTTTTTTCGGTACTCATGGTTTTTATCTCCAGCTTGTAGTTGATTCAGCTATTAGATAAGCTAACAATAAGCTATCCTTTTGAACTTCCATCAACCGATAGAAAAATTCGGTAGGTTATATATCTTAAGATAGATACGGTAAGCTACAGGAGTAAGCAAGGAAAAAATCCGAATTCATGGAAATTCGCGCTGTCCACATCCCCGACTTCTTTGAGAAGTTGGGGATTTAACTTTTCACAAAGTATTTAGGACTGCTATATACATCTTCATAGAAAATTAGAGAAGTCAAAGCAAATTTTCAACAAAAGGAAAGTAAATGAGTGGCAACAAAACGTCAAAAAGATGTATGGAAGAGTGAGATTAATGACATTATTCGGGGTGCTTGCGGAGGTTTTCTATTTGGCATCCCTTTACTGTACACAATGGAGGTTTGGTGGATTGGATCGCGGGCAAAACCACAACTGATGATGATGGCGATCGCATTTATGTTTATTGTGGTTTACTTGCTCAATCAGACAGAAGGCTTTCGGAAACGCAGATATAGCTGGCTAGCTCCTCAAGCCGCAATGGATACCGTAGAAGCGATCGCCATCGGACTAGCTTGCTCTACCTTTGTGCTGCTACTATTGCGAGAATTGACACCAGAAACTTCTCTAAAAGAATCTTTAGGTAAAATCATCTTTGAAAGTGTGCCATTTGCTCTTGGTGTAGCATTAGCCAACCAGTTGTTAGGAGATAGTAGAAACAGCAATGCAGAAGGACAAGACACAACCAGCAACCAAAAAGATCAGTTAAACGGCACCTTTGCTGATGTGGGTGGGACCCTAATTGGTGCAACCATAATTGCATTTAACATCGCTCCAACAGATGAAATTACTATGCTTGCAGCCGCAGCCTCGCCACCTTGGGAGTTGGCAATGATTGCCACATCTTTACTAATTTCTTATGGCATTGTATTTCAAGCAGGTTTTTCTGACCAGCAAAAGCGAAGAGAGCAAAAGGGAATTTTCCAACGACCATCGAGCGAAACTATTATGTCTTACCTAGTGTCACTGCTAGCAAGCGCTTTTATGCTGTGGTTCTTTCAAAAGTTAAGTTTTAGCGACCCTTGGACAATGTGGTTAGATCACACCTTGATGCTGGGCTTACCTGCAACTATTGGCGGTGCAGCCGGCAGGTTAGCAATATGACTCAAACAGAACAACCACCAAATCGCTCAATAGCTGAGTGGGTAACATTCAGCGTCGCCTCACTTATCCTAGCAATCATTGTGAGTTTAGTAGGTTACACTTGGCTGAACGAAAAGAATCAACCTCCCATTCTTTCTGTCACCAAAAAAACAACAATTCGGGAAATTGATGGCCAATTTTATGTTCCTTTTGAAGTCGTGAATAGTGGAGGGGATACAGCCGAGTCAGTTCAGATTATGGCTGAGTTACTAATTAACGGCAAAGTTACAGAAACAGGAGAGCAACAAATCGACTTTTTATCTAGTGGGGAAAGTGAAGAAGGCGCATTTATATTCAGCAAAAACCCACGTCAAGGTCAATTAAATTTACGTGTTGGTAGCTATAAATTGCCATAGAGAAGATTTAAAACCGCACACTAAAGTGATTAGAATAGAGCCTCCGGCATGACGTGCTAAGTAAAGCTATGCCGTACCACTTCGTGGAAGCAAGCTAGCAAGAGCGTCTCTAAGAGTTGGCTTTACGCGGCTATACAAACGAAGTCCGCCGCGTAGATAGGTCAGTTCGGATAGTGTTGTAAAAATTATTGTCATAAGGAGAGTGCGATCGCATAAAAATGAAAACATAGGCAAAATCGGGTGTCAGAAACAGGCCTAAAATAGTCTGCAAAGACAATTAAGCTTGACCGTTCAACGGTCAAACCAGGGAGCGACGAAGAAAATAAAGAGCATAAAAGCTCGGATACCAGGAAGTTGAGGCGACCGCTCTATTTGATACTGATGCTTCGGAGTTGAAAAACTGATTACGGAGGCGAAGTATGATATCACCCCTGGCAGTCGGAGTTGGTATAGCCAAAGCAAAGTTTACTCGAACGTTGATACTGGTTATGTCAACAAGGATTTTATATCGCCTGTTGACATCAATAAGAGAATCTAGGCCGACTAACGCAAAATTAAGGGTTTGAAACCCGCGTAGGCGGGTTTTGCTTGTGTAGCCGCGACTTCTAGTCGCCCGGTGCAAGATATTAGTAAACAGCTTTTATCAATCTGAAAATGGCGAAAAACTAGGTATTCACTGCTGGCTGGGGAATCACACCTGTATTCCGGGTATCCACATTAGGCAGGCGAGTAGCAGTTAACAATGGCACTTCTTGTCGGCACGACAGGCAAAACCAATATAGTTCACCATGACGGGCATGACGCAGGAGGGAACCACCGCAGCATGGGCAAGTGTTGGCTCTCGTACTCATACCAATGTCCTCCTTAAAAAAATTTGTTGTTTAAACTCAGAAAAAAAGCAGTTGATTAAAAGTTGATTTTGGTAGCATGAATGCGACCATTCGATTCTATGCGGTCTTTAATAATTTGTCTGTAAACAGCTTCATATCCGTTAACCATTTGGCTAACGCTAAAGTTGTTTTCTACATGTTTTCGACAGGTTTGACGATTGAGTTCCAAAGCTAGTGGAATCATTGCCGCCATTTCTGCATAGCTTTTGCAGATAAAACCTGTTTTCCCGTGGGCAATTACTTCAGGTACTGAGCCACAGTTCATGGCAATAACTGGTGTACCAGTTGCCATTGATTCAATCATTACCAAGCCAAAAGGTTCTTGCCAGCTAATGGGAAAAAGAGTTATGGCGGCATTGCCCAAAAGTTCAGCTTTTTGGGCGTGGTTAATTTCACCGAGATATTCGATTTGCTGACCATCTATGTGGGGAGAAATCTCTTGTTCAAAAAACTTAGAGTCTCCAACATCAACCTTTCCTGCCAGCTTCAAGCGCCAACCACTCTGCTTTGCAATAGCGATCGCATATTGCGGCCCTTTTTGTGGCGAAAAACGACCTAAAAATGCCAAATATGGAGGTTCTGACGGTTGGGCTACGAAAGGATAATCTGCTAGCTCAATGCCGTTATAAACCGTGCCAACATAATTGAGATCGACTTGACGCTGCGAGTTACTAATGCTGATATATGGTTGCTTCTGGTAGTAGCTAAATGCGTGACGGGTGTCGTTTGTAAAATTATTGTGCAGGGTATGCACCGTAGAGGTTGCTGTTATGAAACTTGCTAAAGGTAATGCCGAAATCCCTACATGAGAATGGATAAGATCGAATTCTTTAGCACGTTGGTAAACTTGGCTCAGTTCTAGCATTTCGTACACTGCATACTCTTTAACGTTTGGGTCTAAACGCAATGCACGCGGATAAACTGCTTCTAAATGAGCCAAAGTTTGAGAATCGCCAGAGGCAAATAATGTTACCTCGTGACCGCGACGAACAAGTTCATCAGTCAAGCGACTCACTACCAGTTCTATTCCTCCATAAGTAGGAGGTGGAACCCTTTCCCATAAGGGGGCAACTTGAGCGATTTTCATAAGTTTTTTTGGTTCAGTCTATGAACTTGTCCTCAATATGATGAGTTGCATCATCATTGTATGAGAACAGAGCATTTCTACTTACTATTTTGACATTTAAATTAACCTAACAGGCTAACAAAAGCACAAGAATGGTTAACCGTCCTGCAAATTTTCTACCGACAAATTTCAAGAACTATCGGCAAATGTCAACCATGAGCTAGATTTATAACCTATAACTAATCAATTACTTGTTGCATCTGTCTTGGGGATCATAATGAAGTAGAATATTTTGTAGCGTAACTTACAAAATTGAATATTTTGTAGCTGACAATACTAAAATACTCAATGGGATCAAATGATTAAAGGTTTGTTTAAACGTAATTGGGAAATGGAAAAGAAATTATAAATATTAAGTAATTGTACAATAATTACATAATTTGTAATTATTAATTTTCAAAAAATTCTGATAACTAATGAAAATCGCTACTTGGAACGTCAACTCAATTCGCACTCGCCTCGAACAGGTTACTGATTGGTTAACTAACAATCCTGTTGATGTTCTCTGCTTGCAAGAAACTAAAGTTGCGGATGCCGAGTTTCCGCGATCGCCTTTTGAGCAATTGGGCTATAACCTTTATATATCAGGACAAAAATCTTATAATGGCGTAGCCCTGATTAGCCGCCAGCCACTTTTAAACGTAAGTAGCGGATTTAGGGCGATTTTGCCAGATTTACATCACGAATGGGATGAGCAAAAGCGGGTAATTACAGGTGTAATTGATGGTGTTCGGATTGTTAACTTATATGTCCCCAATGGTGCGGCAGTAGGAACTGAAAAATATGAATACAAACTGCGCTGGTTAACAGCGCTACACGAGTATTTACGGTTGCTCGTGCTATCGGAACCTGCAATTTGTGTGTGCGGTGACTTCAACATCGCTCTGGAAGATAAGGATATTCACGAGCAAGTGAGTACAGAAAATCACATTATGGCAACAGAAACCGAGCGCCAAGCCTTACGCGAGATTCTGCAACTAGGGTTTGCCGATGCTTTCCGTAAATTCACCACAGAAGGTGGAAATTATAGCTGGTGGGATTATCGCGCCGCCGCCTTCCGTCGCAACTTAGGTTGGCGGATTGACCATCACTATCTCACACCCGTGCTGTATGAGCGTGCTACAAGTTGCATCATTGATGCCGCGCCCAGAAAATTAACCCAACCCAGCGACCATACGCCGGTAATTGTGGAATTTTGAATTTTGAATTTTGAATTTTGAATTGGGCATGGGGCATTGGGCATAGTTATTCTTCTTCTCCCTCTGCTCCCTCATCTCCCCATCAATTTAACGGCTTATATATATCCTCTGAACTGGGATTGAGATAAGGACGCTGCAAATCTATTAGGTGTCGTGTAAAGTGTTGGTCAATAACCCTCATCCGCTCCTCCATCGCATTCTTACCTTTTTGCCAAGCTTCCAATAAAGCATTAGCGACAATTTGGCAACGGTTCATCCCAAAACTTTCTTGTGCGGCGAATTTTTGGGTTGGTTCTTCGGCTAAACCTAACCCTGGGGCTAAAAATTTTGTAAATAAAGGAATTTCGGGCTGGAAATGGGATTGATTTTCTGGATAAATAGCCTGAAGGATTGTGCGAATTGCTGGATAGTCAGGGAGTTCAAAGTAGAGTAGTCCCGAATCATAGCGTCCGTATGCAGAAGGGTTGTGAAGAACCTGAAAGCTAAAGGGAATGGAGGCTGCATTCAATTGCAGTGTCAAACTTTCCATGAGAGCGATCGCACCAGATGCCGTAAAGTTAAAGTAAATTCGCCCTGCTCCCAAATCAGCATCGGGGTTACTCTGGCGTTCCTGTCCGACATTACTAACTGCCAAGTAACAGCCATTTTGCATTCTATTTTTGGGCATCCAGATTGCTACCATGTCACCCACTTTGGTAGATTTCTTACTGGATTCTAAATGGCATTCTGGCTCAACATAAAGTGTTAAACCGCCTTTAGTCACTGCCATAGTACCATCAGGTTCTTTCCGCAACACCTGCCATCGAGGGTCAAAGTAACCTATGCCGTGATTACTGGCGTGTAGATGCTCGTAAAAGTTCCAATCAATTTCTAAGATGGAATTATCTGCTAAATTCTGCTTTGGCGAGCAATTACTACTATCAGTATTGACTGCTAAAGTACTTTGTAGAGAACCATTGTAATAGATCCCATAAAGAAAGTTTCGCAGCAGCAGGGTAAGATATTTCTGTTGTAAATCTACAGAATTTTGCTGAAATCTCTCGGCTACTTTAGTTGGCAGGGCAAAGGGTTGATAATTGGGATGATAAATACAAAAATTTGACTCAATCTGAATATTCTTAGCAATATCGAATAGAGAAGTTAGCGGTTGATTGATAGAGTAATTTAGCATTAATCCATTTAGAACTCAAACTTTAAAAAACATAATTTAGGAGGAGCCAGGAGTCAGAATTGATAATTGTTCTACTCCCTGCTATTAACAACTACGAAGCCGAGTTTTTTCGTAATAAAGACGAAGAAGCTGTGGCTCTTTTACAGGCTGAGGAAGTTTATGGATTTTCCCCACAGGGTTAAGGATTTCTGACTCTGATATTCCGAAAATAGTCAGTACACCTTGCTGCGGCATAGTCAGTAAACTCTTAGCCACTTGAAGCATACAAATATCAGCATTATTAAAGGATTTTTGGCAGGTAATCATATTCTGAATTTGATGAATTAGTGCCAGCCCTGCAAACTGGATAACGCGCACGATAAAATCATTGCGGTATTCCAAAATCATGGGAAAAGCATTTAGATAACCCCTAATTAGGGCAAGAATTGAAGGTTGTAAAGTCTCCAACGGTGTCAACGCCAGATGTAGAGATTCTTGTAACTCAATGGTGGGGTCTACAACAAGACTATTGAGCCAAATTCCTAAATAGCTTGCTAGTAAAGTTCCTAAATCAAAAGCTGGATCTCCCCAAGAACAAGCTTCCCAATTAATTAGTCTTACTAGGCAATTGTCTAGTTTCTCCCAACTGGAATGAACCAAGATGTTGTTCAATTTCAAGTCGTTGTGAGTCAAGCAGCAAGGATTCCAGTCATACGCCAAATCTGCGATCGCAGATTCCAAACTCTCCGATTGCTGGTAGAGTAGATAGAATTTCAGCGCATCCGTGGGAACCGTCCCAAAAATCTCCGGCCCAATTGACCCTAACCCTTGCGCCGGATTGTAAAAGCCATAGCGAAACTCTCCTTGGGGAGCAGTTGCCATAAAATCCCGATATTCTCGGTGGTTGTAGGTTGCGCGATGCAGTCCCGCTAAAGTAGTGGCGATGGCAGTGGCAATTTCTTGTGGACAAATCTCATTGTTGTGGTAGAATGTCGCAAGTTGCCGATATTCACTTAAGTAGTTGCTGACAAGGATAGAATTTTCTTCGTCAAAATGGACTACCAACGGTGCGTAGTTTACCGCCGTAGGCATCGCGGAAATATTGCCAAGAACGGGAAACTGCTGGAGCAATTGATGAAATAGCCACTCTTGAAACAATTCACGAGGAGCGCCGTCATTGTTTTTAACGTTGCTTTCTTGTTTAATGAGCAGTTTCCGATTATCTGCTAGAGTCACGAGTAAATCGAAACTGTTCTTACTACTTCCTGGCAACTCAGATTTATCTGATGCGTCATCTTCTGAGCTACACAGCCCCGCTTCTTGCAGATACTGGATAACGTTATGAGAAGACAGTGATAATACCATGTATTATTTCCTACTTCGCTAAATTACTTAAACTTATCTGTGTTGGTATTTGGTTGTACTTAGCAGTTGTTGGTAGATAGTGAATAACAATAAAGATTCGTACAATCTACTAATATCCCATCTTTGGGATAAAAACCTGCCAAAATGGTACAAATTCCTTTATGATTGCTTTAAAATTCACTCCTAGATACGGTGACATCTTTACACTTTATCAGCATAGTTACTTAGACACATCTAGATCAAGTTTTGTGGTAGAGCCTTTTGATGTAGCAGCATCTCCAGCAAAAAAACTGATTGGCGGCAGATGTTATTTGATGCTCAGTAGTCATCCTGAAAGCAGCGAAGAATTTCAGTAATCCTTCGCAGTAGGAAGCATGACATTCAACGCTATTATTTTTATTTATCATCCCAAAGCTAAAAAAACCGGAATTTTTAGGCAATTAGTAATTATTTTTTTCTTTAATTTTCAGAATTGATGTCTGTAAGCCTTGTTATTACGTCATTTATCTTACTTACGTATTGTAAATGGCTATGGGCGATCGCAGACAACGGTTACATGAGTGCATCTTATGGAAGTGTACTTTTGTCAAGGATGAAAAGACCTCTCCCTGGTTTTACGTAGTAAAACCGTCCCTCTCCGAGTCGGAGAGGGAAAGAGTTAAGACCTGGTTTCGATATCGTATAAATTGCAGAGGGTGAGGAGTTTTTGTTTGAGGCGATCGCGCACATTGTCTGGTAATATCACTACACAATCTGGCGCATACTGCATGACTTCCCGCATAAACCAGAATGTACTAGATATTCGCCTGACAACTCGCCGGACTCGCGCTTTATCTGGTATCCACTCATTGATATTGTCTTCTTGTTTAGCTTGATAGGCAAAAGCCAAACCAGCAAATAGATGCATTTCCACTTCTATCTCAGCCAAATTAACTCGCCACTCACCAGAAATTGGCATGACAGCAGCTTCTGTAATCCTGTCTAATCGTAAACTCCAGTTATGAATCAGTTCTGGGATATCAAAGTTTCCTTCTGTCTCTTCGCACCAGCAATCAAGATATTGCCGCTTTTCGTGGGGTGTAACTTTGGCATAGCGAACTGTAAAGTTTAATAAGTGTCCGGCTGCATCTTGATAGGAAAGCTGAAAGGGCTGTTCGCGCAAGATATAGCGGTCTATTTCTAAGCGCCAGGCTGGGGGCAAATTCTCTAAGAAACGTTCGATTTCGCCTCGCAACGGTAATGATAGTTCGCTGCGTTCGAGAAGTAAGTTTGCAATGATTTGGGCTTGTTCAATTTGCCCGATGTCTGTCAACGCATTGATACAGCGATGTAATGCCCTGATGCGTGGTTCTTTCCAATTATTATTGTTACCGATGAGTAACTGACGTTGAGCGATCGCTTTAATTAACTTAGAGATGTTAGGTTCCTCTCCCCACATCATACCGAATTCACGAGCGATCGCTTCTAGCTCGGCTTTATCGCGTTCTGATATCGACAGTGTAATAGATTGACCTTTTCGACTCATATTTTATACGGACACTTTTATACGGATATATCTTGGCAACTTCTATTTTGCATGGCATTATAGGGAATAACAACGAGTTACGGACAGTTTTTAAGTAAAGTGAAAAACTCGCACCAATGGTGCGAGAAATAGGCTGGAGATGTTTTATACCCATCTGAAAAACTGCAACCAATGGTTGCAGAAATTTGTAAGTAGTATTTCTTAGCACATATATAAAAACTGCCACCATTGGTGGCAGAAATTGATTAGATTTACTAAGTCTGTCATTCTTTTTGCATAAAAATTACGATAACCCAAGCATTTGTAGGGAATTTTCAAGGATATGTCCGAAAATTACAGCATAAATCTCAAACCTGTTTATTCTCAAACCGTCCCTACACCTGACGGGGTGAAATTACCTAAAGATTGGTCGCTTTCTTGGCATCAAGTGGAAACTTTGGAGGCGTTGTGCGATCCAAATATTGATATAGTGTTCAACACTGCCATCACTGGGGATGGTAAAAGCTTGGCTGCTTTTCTTCTGGCTATGACAGATGGTGTATCCACAATGGCAACTTACCCGACTAACGAGTTAGCGAGAGATCAGGAAAAGCAAGTACAAAAATATAAGGACGAATTTCAACCAAAGAAAAACCCACAGATTTATCGTCTGAATGCAGCTATTCTGGAAGATTTTATCGAAACGAATAAATTACCAACTAGACAGTCTGGATTAACTAATCTTTCCAACCAAGCAGAAATTTTATTGACTAATCCCGATATTTTTTATTATATTCACGATTTTCGCTATCTTAGGCGTTTTAAAAAAGACGGTAAAACCAAGGGAGAAAACGCCAATAAGCTATTCAGTAAAATAGATGATAACTACAATTTGTTTATATTTGACGAGTTTCATGTATTTTCCTCGGCTCAAGTTGCAAGTATATTCAATGCAATATTGTTAATTAAGCATACTGTTCCAGGCAAGAAATTTTTGTTTTTATCGGCAACACCAGATGATTTATTGCTAGACTTTTGTGATAAATCTGGCATTAATTATAAAGAAATTGATCCAGCCAAAAAAGGAAAATATTGTTTTTCAGAAAATGGCACTCAATGGCGGCAAATTAGTCAACCAATAACTTTATTTTTTCCGCAAACACTAGAACCTAATTTTTCATCTAGTTATGATTGGCTGATAGAAAATTCCGAATCAGTAATTTTAAAGTTTTTTCAAGATTATCCAGGTAGTAAAGGTGCAATTATTCTCAACTCTATTGCTGCGGTTAAGAAACTAGTTAAGCATTTTAAAAAAATTTTTAACCCTTTAGACTTAGAAGTTAGAGAAAATACGGGTTTAACTGGTGAGACAGAAAAAGCTGAATCAGTTGCGAAAGCCGATTTGCTTATAGGAACATCAACTATTGATGTAGGTGTAGATTTTAGAATTAATTTTTTGGTATTTGAAGGTGCTGATGCAGGTAATTTTATTCAACGCTTTGGCCGGATAGGCAGACATAAAGATTTTCACCCTCATCCTTATCATGCTTATGCTTTGATTCCCAAATTTATTGTTCAAACATTATTCAAACCTGATTCAGACTGTTTGCAAGATGGCAAAACTTACGACCGAGTAACCTTTACACAAGCTATTCGTTCAAGTTACCCATTTGTCAATGAATTTAAGCAATACCCTAAACGCTGGGGTGCTATTCAATCAGCTTGTGTTCATCAAGAATTAAGACGACTGACTCATCAATATCCCGATGCAGAGAAAAACTTTAAAGAGACTATTGAAAAAGCACTTGATGTCAATATTTGGACAAAATATGGACAAATTAATCAATGTTTACAAGAAAAGAAAAAGAAAGTCATTGATGAAGCACGAAGTTTTCGGGGAAGTAGTCAGTTAGATTGTGCAATTTATGATTCAACAAATCCAGAGGAACCAGAAAATGAACGTTTTAAAATTTATAACTTACCGGGTATTCTCAGCAACTTTAAGTTTGAATGGATGGATAGAAAGGAATTTATACAACAAGCTGAAAAATCTAGAGTTACAACCACTCGTTTTCAAGAAGCTTTATGCTGTTTGAAACTGACTGGCTACCGAGAAGTAAGAGAAGACTGGAAATTTTACTATCCAGAAGATATCAGCGACATTGCCAAGTCTGGTAAAGTCCAGGTTCTCAAAAACTTAGAAATTCGCCAACCCCACGGTAGCGGGATTAATAAAATAAGTGATGCTGTATCGAGTAGGGGTTTAGTATGCTTTCTTTCAGATTGCGATCGCACTTACCTCAGAGCAAAGTTAGGTTTACCTATCCATTTTCAAGCATACTCCTTAGCAGATAAATATAGTAGCGACGATAAGAAGTCGCCACCGTACACTATAGCATTTGGTAAATCTGCACTAATGCTGGAAACCTTACTTTGGTTTCGGAAGCCGAAAAAGGATGATGGCTGGATTTGTTAGAAAGTTACATAACATCAAATTTTGGGAATACTAATGCTTGAAGGTGATTTGCTTTCTCGAATTTCGATTGACCCAAACATCTGTTTTGGCAAACCCTGCATTCGCGGACATCGTATTTGGGTTTCTTTAATTTTAGATTTATTAGCTGGTGGAGAAACTATTGAGAGCATTTTGGAGGCATATATAGGTATAGAACGAGAAGATATTTTAGCGTGTCTTGCATTTGCTGCTAAGACAATTCAAGATTTATATAGTCAAGATGGAGAATAGAAATAAGTATGAATAACGTTGATGAATATCCTGAAATTCCAGACTTAGATAACTATGATGAAGACGAAAAAGATACTCCTATTGAGCGTGAAATTTTAACTATTAGCCTATTCCAAAAAGCAATTAAAGAAGTACCAGAAAATAAGGGAGATTTCATAATTATTAGTTTTGCAGAAAATGTGTTACCTAAACTAATTTATCAATTAGTAGGAGCAACAGCTAAGGGAGGTCAATTTACAGAAGACCGTAGATCCGAAGGTAAAAATGTTGAACGTAGTAAACATGACCAATCTTTATTATCTCATCTGCTTAATGGTTTATTTCCTACCTACCGAATTATTCAGAAATTAAAGTCACCAGAACTGGAAACTAACCCTGTTAAGCGTCAATGTGAAGAAAAGGAAACTCGTTTATTTGTAGCTGCGTATATTCTACATGACTTTGAAAAATTCCCCGACTATCCAATTTGGTTGAAAGAAAATGACACAGATGATGTATTTAAAAACCGTGATTGGCGTAAAGACCCTGCAAAAAAATCAGATGCACCAAATTTAAGACGCGAGTATGTAAAACAAAAAATTCAGGATCTTAGTTTAGATATTTTTTTGGGTGAAGATTGGGAAAATTGTATCGATGATATTGTATGGCTGAGTAGCAATGCTGGTGATGGAAGTGATGCTGATCGAGGTTTAGAAATTCGTGGTTTGCGTCCTCGTTTAGATGGTCGAGTGCGGAATATTCTGCACAGATTGTTAAAAATGTCTGATTTATTTGCTTCATTATTAAAACATCCTCGTGATGTAGAGAGTGATGGCAGAAATGAAAAATTACCTGAGTTATTAAACGACTTAAGTAATGGTCAGTTAAGATTTAGCTACCATGCATTATCAGATAATCGTGGTGTGCTGACGAATATTATTAATAATGCCTTGATGGATGTACATCCTAAGCAATACTACACACAGTTATTGTATTTACCAGATGGTGTAGTATACCTTGCCAGTAAGGATGCACCTGCAATTCGTACTACTGATATTCCCAATCAAGTTGTAGATAAAATAAAAACATTATGCAGTAAGCAGTTAACAAAGCGACAAACAGGTTTTAGTCGAGATGGTAAAGGTTTCAAGTTCGCTGATTACTACTGGTTATTTTTCCGTGCTAATGAGTTAATGGAAGTCAGCATTAATGCAGCTATCAGTATACTGCCTGATACTAAATTAGCCTCATCTAGTAAGCGGAGTGAAAGTTTACAAACTTTTCAGACACAAGGAGAATTACCACAAAATATAGATGTTGTATTTGGTAATGAAATTCAAATTGATAGATTAGCTGAATTTGGAGATATTATATGTCGAGGTATTTGGGGTAAATGGCAAGAACGCGCCAATGAATACCAAAAACAATTTCCTAAAGCTGAACGTAAAAATATTCCTGATTTAAATCTGACTGAAAAACTAGCTGAATACTTGGGTTTGCTAGAGGAAATACCAGCTTTAAGACAAATTCAATCTCTCAAGAAAACAGGAGGAGTTCCTTTAGATTGGTATTATTTATCGGCTAAATATTACCAGAAAAATCTAGGTAAAAATTTAGCGCAGAATATTGAGTTGATGGAAGGTATGGTTAAATATACTTCCAAACTCATTGAAACTATTTTAGAAGATTTTGCAATTTCTGATGGCTGGAGTGATTTACGCACTTATGTAAGTCGAGTTATTTCTTTACCAACAGGTGCGGTTGTTGAACCTAAGCCAGACCAATTTTTAATAGAGATAAGTAGGTATAACGCTGCAAAAGTTACAGGAAGAGGTAGAGAAAATGTTTGTGCTATATCTAGTTCTCCCTACACTGTAACGGAGCAAATGGAGTCAGCAACGTTATTTGCACCACAAGTTTACAGCAATCGCCAAATTTTATTTAATGCTCAAGCTGCAAAGCGGCAAATTTGCTCAATCTGGTCAATTGAAATCATGTTGAGACAAATTATGATGAGTAAGACTAACGCGACTGGTGCAGACTTTGAAGGTCGTAAATATCGCTATCTCTATCTCTATCCTGCTTATTTCTTTACTCCAGAAACAAATAAGTTTTTGCAAAAGGCTTATAACGCCATATCTCAAACTCGATTTGATGCTGAACTTCGCAAACATTTTGTTTCCAAAGAACAAGTTGCAAATTTGACAATTTACAACTATCAAAAAGTCGATGATTTGTTGATTAAGCAGGATATTCCACCAGAAGATGATAAGACATTTAAAATTAGCTATCCCGATGATGAAACATTAACTTTCTTCTTTATTGGTTTACCACCAGGAAGAGAACCAACAGATACAGAATCGTGGATAATGCCAGCTTGGTTAGCATTTGTATTACCGCTTGTTCTTGATGTAAAAGTGGTAGTTTCAGAATCACCTGTACCACCTTTTATTAGTGGTGCTGATTTTGAAGAAACAGTTTTAATTGATGGAGAACATCAAGCGATTCGTTCTTTGATTCAAAAAGATAAATATCGTCTAGATAGCATTTTGCCTCGAACTTCAAAACAGCGTGAATTTTCTCCCCTCAATGCTCTCACTGCTGCTTACTGCATTCACTTGGAAGTTAACCGTAAAAAGGATGGTGATTCAGATTGGGGAAAATTAGCAGATTTGGCACGGGATTTAGAAACTAGTCCTCTCTATGTCTTCCATTACCTTAATAAATGGTTACGGAAGCAAGACAAGATTGATTCTGTATCTATTGCCAAGATTCGGCTGTATCAAGATTTTTACTACTACTTCGATCCCAAAGGAGATGACATGACTAAACTTCAGGAATTAACAAAACTGTATCGCAGTTTTTATCGAGCTAAAAGCAAGGGAAAATCACCAAAAACTAATGCAATTATCAAGCCAATTGACGAGGCTGCTGATATTATTTTGAAATTTGAAAAATCTATAGCTAGTGATGAAAAATCTCTTACGGAGGTAGTAGCATCACGTTTAGCAAAACTCATGAATAATGTTCGACGTAAAGAAGCAGAAGGACAGGCTGCTTATGACTTAGTTAATGGAGAATTGCGATATTTAACATCTGAAGAAGAACGACAAGCAGTTTATAAGTTTGCTGAGTATTTTGTAGAGGTAATTTTTTACGAATGTTTTAAAGGCGATCGCGCTCGTTTAGCAGGTACACAATTGAACCTTATTAAAGATACTTGTGAATATCTTTATCGTGTAGCAGAAGATGAATACTGGAAAAACCGCAAGCAAAATCATCCTGAAGATATTACTGATGACTATGCTGAAGATGCACCATAGTATCAAATCTATCATTCTTAGCAAAATCCATATTTAAGGAACCTAACCATGAAATTCTTGAAAACACTCGATTCTAAATTTTTCCACGATGTAATCCCTGCTAAACCAATGGGGAAATATGTTCATTTCATTACTATTCGCGTTACAGAATCTTATCCTTTATTTCAGACAGATGGTGAACTTAATAAAGCCAGAGTACGTGCTGGAATTGAAAACAAAGAACCTATTAGTCGCTTGGCAATGTTTAAGCGCAAACAGTCTACACCAGAACGTTTAACAGGTAGAGAATTACTACGTAACTACAAAATTGGTGACTGGGAAAAATGCGACTACAACGTAGATTTCAGCAAAACTACTCCTGATTGTATTCTCTACGGTTTTGCTATTGGTGATTCCGGTTCTGAAAAGTCGAAAGTAGTTGTAGACACAGCTTATTCCATCACACCTTTTGATGATTCTCACCTTAACTTTACCCTCAATGCACCTTTTGAAAATGGGACAATGAGCCGTCAAGGGGAAGTAACTAGCCGTATTAATAGTCAAGACCATATCTTACCTCAAGTCTTTTTCCCCAGTATTGTCACACTGAAAGATCCCACTGAAGCTGGATTTCTCTATGTTTTCAATAATATTCTCAGAACACGCCATTACGGAGCGCAGACTACCCGTACTGGTAGAGTACGTAATGAGTTAGTTGGAGTGATTTTCGCTGATGGCGAGATTGTTAGTAATCTTCTCTGGACTCAAAAGATATATGACGTAATGAACAATGCAACTCCAAAGCAAATTAATCCTCCTGATCCGCTCAATGAAGACGAGGTTTTAGAGGCGGCTACACAAGCAATTACTGGTCTAATGTCTCAAGAGTGCATTTCTCATACTGATTTTATTGGTGCATCCTTCACACAACTTTTGAGTGAAGTGAAGTCTATCACCAGTGATGAAACTCGATTGCAAGAAATGTTGAGCCAAGCAAATGCTGAATCATCTATTTATGCTCAAACATGGGTTCTTAAATCAGGTAAGAAAGACGCTAAGAAAGATCCCAAGGGTAATAAGAAAGCTGCTGCTGTAGCGGAGTAAGCAATATGGTGTTTATTTACCGCTGTGAAATAGAACTTCATGACAGCCTCTATTACGCAACTCGTGAAATCGGGCGATTGTATGAAACAGAAGCAATAATTCACAATTATGCTCTCTGTTATGCACTGGGTTTAGTTGATAGCCAAATCTACTCTACTACCGTTGCTGAAGAACATTCCTATCGCTATTTTTGCCCCGAACAAGTGCCAAAATATGAGGAGCATTTAACGCCACTCAATCAACAGCAAATTTACGTAACTCCGGCGCGATCGCTCAATCATTCTTCCATCCTCAACACCTGGAAGTATGCTAACAACAACTATCACGTTGAAATGGAGAAAACACAAAAAAATATCCCTAGTTTTGGGAGAGCTAAAGAAATAGCAGCAGAAAGTCAATTTGAGTTTTTTGTCATCTCCCAAAAAGAACTCAAACTATCAAAGTGGATTCGCTTGGGTAAATGGATGAGTAAAGCTGAAGTGACGGTTGAACAATTACCGAAACATAAAATTTCTGAAGGTATATTCACTTGTACACATCCATTAAATCCTTTAGATGTAATGTTCACTAATCAAGTGATTAGCTATGATGTTGTGAATATGCCTCCAGTGAGCTTAATTCAGAATGTCCAAATGCGAGGACAATATTATCAATTTGATGGCATTCAAAACTTAAAAATTCCAGTTCGGATAGAATATCGTTTTCGGAGTTAATTACTTCCCAAAACCTTTACCACGGGGTTTATGTTTTGTCGGATCTAGCGTCATTAGCTCTGCTTTAAAACCTCTGGAATTCTGCAACATTAACTTACGAATTCGGTGGCGCTGATAAGCTTGTACTTCAGCAGCTAGAGGATGATTAGGATCAATCTTTAGGTGAGTAATAGAAGAAACATATTTTTCTTCACTTTCGGGATTATTTGGCTCTTTTAGTCCGCACATAATCCCGCCTTCATCTCCTGAATAGCCAACGAAATCAATTTCAAATTCTCTGTCTGGATCGGCGTTTACTCCTTTTTGCTTTAATGTCTTCAAAAACTCCTTCCCGGCTCGTGCTTTAATGGGTAAGTTCTCTTTAAGTTTTTCAGTTAGTGCCTTTGCTGCATTGTAATCATCAATTCTCATTGGTCTTTCTCCTTATGTAGTTTTTCTCACTTAAAAGAATACTACTATCATCACTCGACAGTCTTTAAAATTTTAGATACCACATTTAGCGATCGCTCCTCTATCCCTAGTGAAACACTATCAACAACAAACCAACGCCTTCCCCAGCGATTACCTCAACAACTTGTGGGGAGAAATCCAAGCTTGCTCTTACTTTGCTATCAACAACCTCAACCGCGATTTTGTCGCCACGAAAGGATTTTCTGTAGTATTTCAACGTTCTGGATTAGCAAAAGTAGAACAGCAGTTTCCCTACTTCAAACCTTACCTAGATTTGGCTCTCCAGCCGAATTGTAATGCTTTTTACCTCAATCCTTTACAGCTAAAGGAAGGCTCCCGCGTCGATCCGCATATCGATCGCTCCTTGCGTTCCTACAGCAAAACTGTTGAACCACCTGCGGTTGTCAGTGTGCTTTATGTGCGCGTACCGGCAGATATGGAAGGGGGAGAACTGATATTGCGATCGCACAAACGCCAACTTGGGCAAATTAAGCCCCAATTCAATACTTTAGTTTATTTTCAAGGTGATTTAACCCATTCGGTTAACGCCGTCAAAACCCCAGGAAATCGCCTAAGTTTAGTTTGTGAGCAGTATAGTTTGAGTGAAGCTGAACTCCAGGAAATCCCTGAGTTCACTGTAGAGTCAAGAAGCACTCAGTCTACAACCAAAAAGAGAAAGTATGCCTCATAGTTTAGTGTTGAATTTGCTACCTCAATCGCCCATTCCACCGCAGTATCTTACAGGTAGACATCTCCACGCCCTATTTTTAACCCTGGTTAGTTCTGTAGATCAAAGTTTGGGCGATCGCTTGCACGATTCCACCGCAGATAAAGCTTTCACCCTCTCCCCTCTACAAATTAGTAATACAAACTCTCCCCTTTTAAAGGGGGGTAAGGGGGGATCTAAATTGCAATACTCACATCAACAACCCATTCCCGCCGGAACACCTTGTTGGTGGCGCATCTCTTTATTAGATGACACTTTATTTAGCAAACTTACCCAACTTTGGCTAAATCTTAATCCCAATCGCCCTTGGCATCTTGGCCCGGCTGACTTGTATATTACCAGCATTCAAGGCACACCCCAATCTATTCAACCTTGGGCAAATGCCAGTACTTATGCTCAATTATACGAAGAAGCTAGCGATGTCTGCGACGGGCTACGCCTACGCAATTCTTCCATAAACCTTAGCTTCTCTACGCCTACCGCCTTCCGTCAAGGACAGTATGATACTACCCTTCCTACCAGAGAATCTGTTTTTAATTCCCTACTTTCGCGGTGGAATAAATACAGTGGCATAGAATTTTCTCACATTGCGATTGAGTCAATATTTCCCTCATTTGTCAATATTCATACAGAAATATTAGCTGACTCTCGTAGCAAATTTATTGGCATTCTTGGCGAAGTTAACTACAAGATTTTGGGAGAAATTGAACCGATTCAAATTAAGCAAATTAACGCTTTAGCTGACTTTGCCTTATATAGCGGTGTCGGAAGAAAAACAACTATGGGCATGGGGATGATGCGGCGGCTATATTCTCCCTAATTTCAATAATCATTTAAAAACCACGTAAGTTATGAATCACACTGAATATATTTCTATTGCGGCGTTGAATCAATATGCCTATTGTCCGCATCGCTGTTGGCGGATGTTTTGTGCAGGCGAATTCGTCGATAATCAATACACAATTGAAGGCACTACATTACACGATCGCGTCCACACCACAGGCGATGGACAGCGAGGGGAAACTTGGCAGATTCGAGCAATTTGGCTAAAGTCTGAGCAATACAAACTAATCGGAAAATCTGATTTAATTGAAGCGGAATCTGGTCAATTTTATCCAGTGGAATACAAACGAGGACGTAAAGGCGAATGGGATAACGATGAGTTGCAAGTTTGTGCCCAAGCCTTATGTTTAGAAGAGATGACAGGACAGCCAGTTAACACTGGATATATCTATTATGCCCACTCCCATCAACGGCAATTAGTAGAGATTAATGCAGAGTTAAGACAAAGTGCGATCGCAACTATTCAATCTGTTACAAATCTCCTAGAAACAGGAGCAATGCCAAAACCAGTTTACAGCAAACGCTGCAAAGGATGCAGTCTTTCTTCGCAATGTTTACCCAAAGCAACTGATAAAGTCAAAATTTATCAAGAAGTCAATTAAATAATTCGTAATTCGTAATTCGTAATTCGTAATGGGGATTTTGACCCCAACGCAAAATTTGTCGCTTGTTAGAAGCGAGGGACTTAGACCTCTCAAAAATGTTAAATCATACCCTGGCGAATAGAATGATGCCTCCGGCACGCCAAGGGCGAACGCGGCTATACAAACAAAGTCCACCTGCGTGGACTTACAAGTTTGAAACCCGCGTAGGCGGGTTTTGTCTGTGTAGCTGCGAATTCTATTCGCCCAAACCCCAATTATTACTAGGAAGAATCAAAAATGGGAACTGTTTACGTAACACAAGCTGATGCTTTTATCGGTAAAGTTGACGAACGTCTCACCGTCAAAGCTGAACAAAAAACAATCTTGGATATCCCTTTAATTAAAATAGAGGGAATTGTAATACTAGGACGGGCTACCGTTTCTCCCTCCGTTGTCAGTGAACTTTTAGAACGTCACATTTGTCTAACATTTCTCACACAAAATGGACGATATTTAGGGCGTTTAGAACCAGAAGTTACCAAAAATATCTTTGTTCGGAAAGCCCAATGGCAAGCTGTAGGAGAATCACAACCAGCAATACATTTAGTTAGAGGATTTGTGCGAGGTAAATTGAAAAATTACCGCCATACTTTACTTCGCACTCAGCGAGAACATTCTGACATTGACCTGAATAATAACATTACTCGATTGGAAAACGCGATCGCACCAATCGAAAAAACTAGCAGTATTGATTCCCTCAGAGGCTTAGAAGGTGCGGGTAGTGCAGCCTATTTTGGTTGTTTTCAACAGCTAATCAAAACCCCAGAATTCCGATTTGAAGCCAGACGCCGCCGCCCACCAACCGATCCAGTTAATGCCCTACTGAGTTTCGGGTATTCATTACTACGCCATGACGTGCAAAGTGCTTTAAATATTGTTGGCTTCGATCCCTATCTAGGATACTTACACGTCGAGCGTTATGGTAGACCTTCCCTAGCCTTAGACTTGATGGAAGAATTTCGCCCTTTAATAGTGGATGCTGTAGTGTTGTCGCTGATTAACAAGCGATCGCTAACCCTAACTGACTTTACCACCGAACCGCTCAGTGGTGCTGTATCTTTAACCAAAGAAGGATTGCATACATTTCTTCGCGCCTACGAACAAAAGAAACAATCGGAATTCAAACATCCAGTCATGGGAAACAAATGTACCTATCAAAAATCCTTTGAAATTCAGGCGAGGTTATTGAGTAAGTACCTGATGAACGAAATCGATAAATATCCCCCTTTAGTTCTCAAATAAGTTTCCCATGTATATTGTTGTCAGCTACGACATTCCAGAAGATAAGCGTCGGACTAAAATCCATTCGATTCTCAAGTCTTATGGACAATGGATGCAACTGAGTGTATTTGAGTGCGATGTCACTCCCACTCAGTATGCTAAACTGCGATCGCGTTTAGCCAAATTGATTAAACCCGACACTGACAGCGTGCGCTTTTATTTTCTCTGTGCCTGTTGTCAAGCAAAAGTCGAACGTATTGGCGGAGAACAGCCACGAGACGAAACAATTTTCTTTGCTGAGTCTCCTTGTAGCTAGGTTTCTGCATCTCAAATGCGCGGAAGGGTAGGTGTACGAATTCTATAGCTATAAAAAAGTGCTTCTATCCCAACTCCAGCAAAGGTTTTACCCCATTAGTCACCTAATCATCATCCGCGCAACCTCTGAAATGCTTATCAAAATAGGGTTTTAGTCTTTAAATTTCCCGGCACTCTTTTCAAACGAATTCTCTAATGCTATGATTGCTCTTGAATCGCGCAACCGCACCTTGAAAACTAAATACAGCTTGGCTTTCAGCCTCCCGCTATTGCAATTCATCAAAATCCCTATTAGGGATTGAAACTTGGTGGAGGGGGTGGGGGTGGTTTGCGCGGCTTATTGCAATTCATCAAAATCCCTATTAGGGATTGAAACTCTTGGCGTATTCTTTCTGGTATATCTTTGCCAGATTGCATTGCAATTCATCAAAATCCCTATTAGGGATTGAAACATTTCCAGCAACGGAACTAGTTCCGGCATCTGCTGATTGCAATTCATCAAAATCCCTATTAGGGATTGAAACGAGCAGGGTAGGTGGTGGGTTAGGACAATGCGAAACATTGCAATTCATTGCAATTCATCAAAATCCCTATTAGAGATTGAAACCTATATAAGATAGGCGTTTTTGCACCCCCACCAAATCATTTCATAATCAAATGAAATACATCATAGCCCCCTATCGAAGAGCGGGAGGGATTGGGGGTGGGGTTTTTGTACCTCACTCAACTGGGAACCGCTATGTTATTTTAACAGTGATGCGTTAATAAGCTTTAACCCATCTATTTCCTAAACTGTTACCCCCTCCAACTCTTCATCTGTCAACTCATACAATTGCCGCAACTTATCCAATTTATCACCATCAGCTTCCCAAAAACCCCGCCCATGCGCCTCTAACATTCGCCCTAAAATATTGCGAAAAGCTTCAGGATTTGCCTTACGTAATTTATCCGCCATCTCTGCATCTAAAGCATAAGTATCAGCCGCTTGATCGTATACCCAATCATCAGTAAAATCAGCAGTACCACCCCATCCAATCAACGCCGTCATCCGTTGGGAAATTTCAAAAGCGCCGCCAGAACCTTGATTCGCCATTGCTTGCGCCCATTTAGGATTTACCAACTTAGTGCGGTACTCCATTCGTAGCAAATCATCTAAATTGCGGGGTGTAGTATCCTTCGAGAAACTTTCCACAAAGCTGGTTGTAACCTTCTTACCGCTTTGTTTTTCTGCTGCTCTTTTCAAGCCGCCAGTATTGGCGTAATATTCTTGAATATCAGTTAAACCATATTCTACCGAATCGATTTCTTGAACAATGCGATCGCTAGTTTTTAACAACGTATTCAAAACTTCCGGTCTAGCTTGACCTTTATCTTCTCTCCCATAGCTGAATACATTGCGACTTTGCCAAGTATTTCCCAACTCCTCACCAGATTCCCAATTACCATCGACAACTCTATCATTCACCAAAGAACCAAAATCACCCGCCGGATTAGAAAACAATCTCGCCGATGCATTTTCCACACCTTGGGCTTTTAAAGCCAAAGCATGTTTCCTAATAAAATTCTGATCATCCGATTCATCAGCATCAGCCGCCCGTTGAAATAAATCATCCAACAATTCGATAATATTTACAAAACTATCCCGAAAAATCCCCGATAAATTAGCCAAAACATCAATCCGGGGATGTCCAACCTCAGCCAACGGCTTCAACTCATAACGAACAACTCTACCAGTTCCTTCCTTAACGGGTTCAGCCCCCACCAACTCCAACAAAATCCCCAAAGATTCACCCTTAGTTTTAATCGCATCCAATCCCCATAACATCACCGCCACCGTTTCAGGATATTTCCCATATTCATCCAAATGCTGCACAATAATTTTTTGAGCAATTTCTCGTCCCCGTTGGTATGCCGCAGGCGAAGGCATCCGATAAGGGTCTAAAGCATGAATATTTCTCCCAGTCGGCAAAACACCAGCCCCATCTCTTAACAAATCCCCACCAGGCGCAGGCGGAATATACTCCCCATTCAACCCCCTTAACAAATTCGTCAACTCATCCGTAGATTGCATCAACAAATCCCTTATTAACCTTTCCTCTACTTGGCGTTCTTGGCGTCTTGGCGGTTCGTCTCCAAAATAAGCCTCCAAATACGCCCCCAACTCCTCCTCATTCGGCCTTTCCCCCAAAGTATGCAACCCCGAAGAAAACAACCGATTTTCTAAAACCTGTAAATATTCATACAACTCCACCAAATAAGCATCAAAAGCATGACCACTAAACATCCGAATATTTTCAGGACTAAACCCAATCCCCAACCGTTTAGCATCCGCAAACGGACAATCAGCATCCAACCCAGAATCCACAATTTTTTTACAAATCCCTTCCTTCAAAACATAATTCTTTTGTGGATCTTCACGATACTCCGAAATCAAATCTCGTAACGCCACCAATTCCTTATACAAACCTGCACGACCATAAGGCGGTACATTATGAGAAATCAATACACCATAACCGCGACGTTTTGCCAACATCGATTCAGAAGGATTATTCGCCGCATATATATATAGATTAGGCAAATTTCCTAACAGAATATCCGACCAAGAATAACCCGTATTACCCAAAGGAGAACCAGGCAACCATTCCACCGTCCCATGCATTCCAAAATGAACCAAAGCATCAGCTTCAAACTCATTTTGCAGCCATTTATAATAAGCTACGTATTGCGGATGAGGCGTTAAATCTCGTTCAAACATTAAGCGCATCGGGTCGCCTTGTATCCCCAAAGGTGGTTGTACACCTATCCACACATTGCCTAATTGCACACCGCCAATTTGAAATTCATCGCCATAAGTTTTAATACCAGTTCCCGTGAGAGATTTCCATTGTTTTTTGATGCGAGAAGTTTGTAAATATCCCAGCCATTTTTCTAGAGTGCTGACATTTACAGTACTTGTGGGGTGGGTGTCTAAGGGCGGGCAAGATGCCCACCCCACAAGAGGATTAGCTTCATCCGCTTCTTTTACCCGGCGAATCAATTCTTCGCCATCATCAGGTAAATCCCCAACGGTGTAACCTTGTTCTTTCAGTGCGTGGAGAAACTTCAGCAAACTACGCGGTACATTTAATAATGCAGCAGTCCCCACAGCACCATAACCTGGGGGAAATCCATATAAAATGATGGCAATTTTGCGTTCTGATGCAGGTTTTTGCCGCAAAGCCACCCAGCTTTTCACCCTATCAATTAATCGCTGCACCCGTTCGGGAACCAGATAAATATCTTCGCCCACCAAACCTCCAAGGGGAATGGTGTCAATAGCCCCATCTAATTCTGGTAAGGCATACAACACCACACTTTGCAATCCGCCCACACCTTGGCGCGTCCATGAGTGAATATCTTGAATTAAAAGTGGTGCAGCAACAATATAAGGTACATTTTTGGCAGTAAGAATGCGCTTTGCTACTTCCACCTGACGGCCAGCTTCCATTGAACCAGCCGGGCCACCCACCAGAGGAAAGCCAATTGTCGAAACGATCGCATCTACTTTAACTGCTTCACTAGAAAGTGAGGCAGTCTCTACATTACCTAGTTGCCGTTGCTGAATTTCATAGTCGGTTGTCATTAAATCTCGTACCGCCACATGTCCTTCTACGCCGTTGATGAAAATGGGTAAAGGAGTTAACCCGGCTGATTCAAAACGGCGAATTAGTTGGGGAATGTAGGGTAATTTGGTGATGACGTGTTTGCGGTAGAGGAGAATTCCGACAACGGGTTTTGTAGAGACGCGATGAATCGCGTCTTCCCAATAGACGCGATTCATCGCGTCTCTACAATGGGTTTTATACCATTCTAAATATTCGCGGGGCGATTCAAAAAATCCTGGATAGTCGGGATGGAGTAATCCGATGTTGGGGGTTTCGACTAGCGGGGGAATGTCGCCGACTTTTAAACCTAAGTATTTTTCTGCTAGTGTCCAGAATAATGAAGCGACGTTTTCTGAACCGCCAGCATTCCAGTAACCATAGATAATTAACCAGTTGCGTAAGTCTTGGACTTTTTGCACTGGGACGTATTTCAGTAGTTTGGGGCCAATTTTTAAGAAGCTGATGTAACCAGCAAGTTTGTCTTCTTCTCGGCCGTTGCTAAATTTGTCGAGGATGAATTTAACTGGTTTAGGCATTCCTTTCGGTTTGTCGCCAATGGCAAAGTCACCCAACTTGGTTAAACTCATCAATTCCAAGGCTGACTCAAACACCAGGCGGATGGGAATTTGGGAAATGCGATCGCAAAGCCACACAACCTGGTCATAATCAAATAGGAGGCTACCGAAAAATACATCAGCGTTATCAAGTGCTGCTTCTACCTCGGCGCGTTGACTGGTAAGATTGCGATCGCTAAATACCCGAATATCCAACTCAGGACAGCGAGAGTTAGCCAAAAAAGCTGCTTTCCTGTACAAGTCAGCGTTGAATGATTCAAACCCAGCAACCAAGACGATGCGTTTCATGCCTGTAAACTACGAAATATTTCTTTACTTAAATCTTAAACGTGCTTTCAGGCTGATTGTTAAATATCTACCTACAGATGTCAGTCATTCAGCCGTACTAGTACAAAATGGTGGAAATCAAGGAGGCAGAAGGCAGGAGGCAGAAGGCAGGGGGAAAACTCTCCCATGTTCGCGCAGCGTCTCCAATAGTTGGGAAGAGGTTTGAGTAAGGATGTATCTTTTCTCGTGCTATGCATCTCGAAACAACGGGGGTAATTGCTGCATTTCAATTTATTGCAAAAAATAACAAGTTATTTCCGATTTTGATAAATTATAATGGTTGTGTTTTTGGCTCCAAACTTACTTAGAATTAATGGATTCTAATACATAAAAGTTGCTGTTCAGGTTCACAGAAAAACTTATTTTGTCTGCTAGCGTAGTCATGCTTAAAACAATGCGGACATTGCGAACAAGTACTTCAACAAATTTATTAACAAAACTTTGTCTTGATAATTGGAAGAGTTTTGAACTAGTGTAAAAAGTAAGTAATTTGAGGATGAAATTATGAAATTTGGAATTGATAGCGGGCACAATTGCCCACCAGACACAGGAGCAAGAGGAATTAAGTTTGAGGATAATTTAACTCTAGATGTCGGTAATAGAGTAATAGCCAAGTTAAGAGCTTTAGGCAATGAAGTCGTAGTATGTAGACCGAGTAGTGCTAGTTCAGTCCGTGACTCGCTTTCAAAAAGATGTTCTACAGCTAATGCGAGTAAAGTAGATATTTACGTCTCGATTCATTTTAACTGCTTTAACGGACAAGCTAACGGCACAGAAGTATTTGCAACTAGTGATACAGGGAGAAAAATCGCTAAACCTGTATTAGATGAAATCGTCAAATTGGGATTTTTTAATCGCGGCGTTAAGAGTGGTTCCCACTTGTATGTTTTGAAAAATACAGATATGCCTGCGATTCTTGTAGAAGGTTGCTTCATCGATTCGCAAAAAGATATGAATCTTTTTAATCCTGAAGCAATGGCTAATGCGATCGTTAAAGGCTTAACTGGTAAAGTGCCAAGTACTCCTGTTAACCCTGTACCAGATGAAGAGGGGAATATAGATACAACTATTCTCCGACTGCAAAAAGCCTTAAATCGACTCAAAATAGTTGATAAAAATGGTAATGCGTTAGGAGAAGATGGCTTAACCGGGGCTAACACCAAATCTGCCGTCGAAAGATTTCAGGCGATTGTCGGAGTTCAGCCAACTGGAGTTGCCGATGAAGCTACATGGAATGCTATAAATCTAATTTTGGCAAAACGAATTATCAGACCAAACCATGCTGGTGGTGCAGTTGTTAGATATTTGCAATACCGTTTAGGTGTTGAAAATGATGGTGTTTACGGGCCGCAAACAGAGGTTGTAGTTAAAAACTTTCAAAAGCAAAATGGTTTAGATGCCGATGGAATTGTCGGGCCTGCTAGCTGGCAGAAATTAATTGGTTAAGTAGGTCGGCGCAATTAAAGCTAATTGGTCATTGGTCATTTGTCATTAGTAAGGACTTTAAGCCTGTTTACGTTTTGTAACAACCTACCTTGGGATGAAGTTTTTGGGTATGGGGAATCGGCCAAACAAGGCATGGGGAAGAATTACCAATGCCCTGTTTGGCCTGTTTGGACTAAGCGGCGGGGCGACTATCACGGTACACCCACTCTTGGGATGGAGTTTCTCGCCGCTTTCGATAAATTAACCGCAGAGAAAAACGATTGTGAAACACCTTGAGAATAGAGTGGCATTGGTAACAGGTGCTACGCGGGGAATTGGTAGGGGAATTGCTATTGGTTTGGCTGAGGCTGGGGCAACTGTATACGTCACGGGACGCAGCCTCAACAACTCTTCCAGCGATGCGGTTTCAGGAAGTCTTGGTGAAACCCAATCAGCTATAGAGGAAGCCGGTGGTGTGTGTATTCCCGTCCAAGTAGACCACAGCGACGATGAGCAGGTGCGTTTACTGTTTGAGCGCATCCAAGATGAGCAGGATGGACAACTCGACTTACTAGTAAATAATGCTTACTCAGGAGTTCAGGCATTAAAAGACGCTTATGGACAGCCCTTTTGGGATTGTGAACCAAGTCTGTGGGATGCAAGCAACAACGTTGGTCTTCGTAGCCACTACGTTGCGAGTGTTTTTGCGGCGCGAATGATGACCAAACGTAACTCTGGACTAATTTGCACCATTTCTTCATGGGGTAGTATGTCTTATATCTTTAATACAGCTTATGGTGCTGGGAAAGCAGCTTGCGATCGCCTAGCAGCTGATATGGCTGTTGAGTTAAAACCCCATAATGTCGCTTCTGTTTCAATTTGGCCAGGTATTGTTGGGACTGAGCTTTTTTCCCGTTTTGCTGCCGAGATGAATCAAACCAATGCTACTGAGCAAAAAAACTCATTAATTAGCGATCGCTATAACTGGGAAACTCCCTTATTAACTGGACGGGTAATTGCTGCCCTTGCTTGTGAACCAAACTTAATGCGCCGTACAGGACGTGTGCAGATTGTTGCCGAACTAGCTGATAAATATGGAATTGTCGATGAAAATGGCGATCGCCCCGCATCGCTACGTTCTTTACGTTTTGTGCTACCGGCTGCATTGCCAATATTGAGAAACTACTCATGGCTTATACCCGATATTAAAATGCCGTGGTCACTCCTATTACTGAGTGCCCTTAGCTCACCTAAAATTTAAAGGGCAATCCCCAATTCCCCATGCCCAATTCTCAAACAAGCTGTTTGAGATCGTAAAACTTTGTATCCTGAATTAATAGGTCTTAATAAATAGTTCTTTTAAAACTGGTGCAAGAAGATTTTAGGCTAATTGTTGATTTAGTTTTAGTTTTGGGCGTTGCAGCCTGTGGTGGATTGTTGGCGGCACTTTTACGACAGCCGGTGCTGCTAGGCTATCTCATCGGCGGGATAGTCATTGGGCCAACGGGACTGGGATTGATTAAAGAAGTTATTCAAGTAGAGACTCTGGCACAGTTCGGTGTCGCCTTTTTATTATTCGCCTTGGGTGTAGAATTTTCCTTTGCGGAACTCAAGAAGGTAAAAGCGATCGCTCTTGGTGGAGGTGGACTCCAGATTGCTTTGACAATTTTGGTAACAGTTGTGGTTTGCGGGTTAAGCGGGGCCTGGGGAACTTTACCTGCTAAGGGGATGTTTTTGGGATGTATTCTGTCCTTGTCTTCCACTGCGGTTGTCCTCAAGTGCTTGATGGAACGCAATGAAACAGAAACGCCTCACGGACAAGTAATGTTGGGGATTTTGGTAGTCCAAGACTTGGCACTGGGACTGATGTTAGCAGTCTTACCAGCCCTCAACCAACCAGCAGAAACCATTGGCATCGCCGTGCTAACAGCGCTACTGTGGATTGCTTTATTTGCTGCTGGTGCAGTAGCTGCGGGGATGTGGCTGATACCGCCTTTGTTGCAACTGTTAGCCCGGACTGAAAGCCGAGAACTATTTTTATTAGGGGTTGTAGCTTTATGTTTGGGCATTGCCCTGTTGACAGAGCATTTGGGGCTATCGATTGAAATGGGGGCATTTGTCGCGGGTTTGATGATTTCTGAGGTGGAATACGCCGATCAAACCCTAACTTATGTCGAACCATTGCGAGATATCTTTGCCAGCTTATTTTTTGCCGCCATTGGGATGTTAATTGACCCAGTGTTTTTATGGAACAACCTGGAATTGATTTTAGGGTTGGTGGCAATAGTTTTCGTAGGTAAATTTTTGATTATCACGCCCCTAGTAAAGCTGTTCCGCTACCCTTTAAAAACAGCCATCATCGCCGGTTTGGGACTGGCGCAAATTGGGGAATTTTCCTTTGTTCTCGCCAGTGAAGGGCAGTCTTTGGGGCTAGTGTCTCGACAGATATACTTATTAATTTTGGGAACCACCGCAGTTACTCTCATGCTGACTCCCTTTGTATTGCGGTTAGTACCATTTTTATTCAACTTTGCCGAATCAATGCCTTGGTTGAAACCGTACTTAGAAGAACAAGAGGCGCTGGATGTATCAGATGATTTGCCCTTCAAAGACCATGTAGTCGTCTGCGGTTATGGGCGAGTCGGCAAAAATTTGGTGAAGTTGTTGCTGCAACACAACCTCCCTGTGGTGGTAATTGACCAATCAGAAAGGAGAATTCAGCAATTGCGGGAGGCTGGAGTGTCTTATGTTTATGGCAATTGCGTAAGTTTACACGTTTTGGAAACCGCCGGAGTGAATTATGCCAAAGGAATGGCGATCGCACTCCCTGACCCCATAAGTACCCGTCTTAGCTTAAAACGCGCTTTGGAATTGCGCCCAGAATTAGATTTGGTTGTCCGTGCTACCCAGGATAAAAATATTGAAGTGTTGTATCAATTGGGAGCCAGAGAAGTGGTGCAACCAGAGTTTGAAGCAAGTTTAGAAATGGCGACTTATTTATTAACTGGCTTAGGCTTGTTGTCACCAGCAGTTGTCCAACGGGAAATGCAGCAAATCCGCAACGATCATTATTTAGATTTGCGCCCAGAACGTTCTGCAACTGAAGTTGCTCGTGATTTGCGCCAAGCAACCCGCGATTTAAATCAGCGCTGGTATCCTTTACCATCTGATTCGCCCTTAATTGGCATGAGCATAGAAGAAGCCGATATGCGCTACTTAACAGGAGCGAGTTTGATGGCAATTCGTCGCGCTAACGGCGATGAAATCGATTATCCCAATAATAAAACCAAATTGGAAAATGGCGATCGCTTGCTAGTAGTGGGAGCAGATGAAGAACTGGCGGCTTTGGCAGAATTTGCTAAGGGACAAGCTGCTGTTCCTGGAGAAAATAGTGCTTGCCAGTGGGTTACAGTCAATGCAGATACGCCAACGCTAGGTAAAACCCTTGCAGATTTAGATATCAACAAGCGATTTGGAGTACAGGTACAGGCAATCCGGCGCGATGGTAAATTTATTCGCTATCCTGATGGCGGCATGGATTTGCGAGTTGGCGACCAAGTATTATTATGTGGTAGTTTGACAGGTCTGAGTCAACTAGAACAATTATTTGCGATCGCAAGTTCAGTACCCCTTTCTGTTCCAGTGGTGAATGCGGATTGTGTGACTGATTGAAGGGTGCAGGGGGCAGGGAGCAGGGAGATGATTAATAATTAGCGTTTGATGAGCCAGGGGGATGGATTGTTGATTATGGTTACTAGAATGCCCAGAACTCGGTTGTAAGTTGCATAAAGTTCTCTGCCTGTTTCAACGTTTAGATAATTGCATTGAACTGCGAATTTAAGCCAAGTTTGGGTTTCTGCCGCTTCCGATTCACAATCATTTAATTTAGCCACAAAAGCCGCCTCATAACGACGCTTTCTGGGAGCATCCCAATTTTGCCAAAAGGCACAGGACTGGCACAAAAACCCTGTAAAAACCTCTTTCCTTGGCGCTCTTGGCGTCCTTGGCGGTTCGTTATTTCATTATTGTTCTAAGCCAAAATCCCGTATAAAAATAAACTTGCACATTTGGGATGCTCCCCGCTTTCTCCAAGATCCAGCAAGATTTGCACAAACAGAACGAGATGAACGACGAATTTGATCAGTCAATGAATACTTCTCCTCCACAGGAAACTTCTTTGACAGTTCAAAGATTTTCATGGCCACATCAAATGCCATTTTGTATACTTCCAAGTCTTCATGACTTTTAATTGGCTCTTTTTCCATTCCCCCTGCTCCCTGCTCCCTGCCCCCCTGCCCCCTGCCCCCTGCCCCCTGCCCCATTTACTTAAGCGATACCTTCGGTGAGCTTCGCTAACGCAGAACTTTTCGCTCTACCGTATTATGCAAAGGGATATAAAGGGAAAACTCCGCTCCTTTTCCGGGTTCGGATATTACACTTAGTCGTCCCCCATGTTTTTCTACAATCGAGTGGCTAATTGATAATCCTAAACCTGTTCCTGTGCCAATAGGTTTTGTTGTGAAAAATGGGTCAAATAGACGCTGTTTTACTTCGTCAGACATCCCACACCCATTATCTGTAATTTGAATGGTTATTGTATCACTATCAGTCATTTTGGTACGAATTTGGATAGTGGGGATTTTTGTTTGTCTATTTTCACTTGTGAATGATGAATCCAAGGCATCAATAGCATTGCTCAGAATATTCATAAATACTTGATTGATCTGACTGGCGTAGCAATTAACTTCTGGCAACTGTGCATATTCCTTAATCACATAGATTCCGGGGCGGTGTGCTTTCTCTTCTAGACGGTAGTGTAAAATTAACAGGGTGCTGTCAATGCCTTCATGAAGATTGACACTTTTCATTTCAGCCTCATCTAAACGCGAGAAATTGCGGAGAGAAAGGACTATTTGGCGGATGCGATCTGCCCCCAATTTCATTGATTTCAGCAATTTTTGTAAGTCTGATTTGAGGAAGTTTAAATCTATTACCTCTAGTTCTTCTTGAATCTCAGCAAATGGTTGAGGATAGTAGTGTTGATATCGTTCAAGTAGGTGCAGCAAATTTTGACAATATTCATTGGTATAGGTGAGGTTGCCATAGATAAAGTTAATTGGGTTATTAATTTCATGGGCAACACCTGCTACCATTTGTCCCAATGAAGACATTTTTTCAGTTTGAATCAGTTGACTTTGGGTGTGTTGCAGTTCTTCTAAAGTTTCCGAGAGATGCTGATTTTTCTCATTCAATTCCAAAGTTCTCTGCTCTACCTTTTCCTCTAAGGTGTGGTTGTAATCTTCTAGTTGGGCTTTTGCTACAGCTAGATTGTTATACAACATGGCATTTTGCAGCGAGATGGCAGCTTGTGCTGTGAGTAACCGCAAAACCTCAAGACGGTTTTGCGTAAAGGCTCCAGTTGTCAAACTGTTTTCTAGGTATAGGATGCCAATGAGTTGTCCACGATTGTGAATAGGTGTACATAGCAAGCTTTTGGGTTGCCATAGAATGATGTAGGGATCGTTGACGAAGGTGGTTTCTTGGCGGGCATCATCTAGCACTAGGGTTTCGGAGGTACGCGAGACATAATTCACAACCGCCTTGGGAACATCCTGACTGGCTGAAAGAGGAAGGGAGTGGAGGTTTATTATCCCCAAGTTTTCATGGGTAGGCGTAGGGCGTGGTAGAAATAGCTCTTCTTCAAAGATCGCTTGGCTAGTTTTTTGAGCCACAACTACCCAATTATCCTCTTGAAGCAGCAGAAGCACCGATTTGTCAGCCCCGGCATTTTCGATTACAACCTGCATCAGGGTTGTCAACAGCTTTTCTAACTCAATTTCTCCAGCCAGCGCATGAGAGGCTTTCATCACTGTTGCTAAATCTAATGCTTCAGTTCCACTGCAACTACTGTGGCTGAATCCGATTGTAGTGCTGAGGGTTGAAGAAGTAGTTTCATCCTGCTGAAACACCTTAAGCAATAATTGAGAATATTGGCGTTCCAATTGGTTAACTTTGGCGATCGCTCCCCAACTGAGGTAAGTATAATAGGCATTTTCTAGGTAAATTTGGGCGATACCTTCTTTGTTCCATTCTAAATAAAATCGGGCAGCCAATTCATTAGCTAGGGCTTCTTCCTGAATATATCTATTAGCTTTTGCCTGTGCGATCGCGCGATCGTAACGATCCACTGCCTGGGCCATCTGTCCCAACACTCGGCATTCTTCGGCTTTCACCAGTTCAAATTTGTGCAAATAATTCATGGGTGCGTGATACGCCCATGTCTGCATTTTTTCCTGGTTTTCTGTAACCCGCTCCAGTAATGTTTCTTGGCGAGAGGCCGTAGCTGTAGAATACTCTGCTAAAGCCGTCAAAGAATCATAAAAATAAAATATCGGCACAGTAGCATAGCCCGTTCCTGCAACTAGATATTCTCTGGCTTGAGTGGCTGTTTCCACTGCTTGAGAAAGGTTTTGAAACAGATAACAGAGAATCAATTTGTGAAGGAAGAAATAGTGAAGCCCAGTTAATTCATTGGCTTGAACCAGTTGATTCACAAATTCTGCTTCATTGAGTGCCTCGCCTGTTATAATACATGGGTTCTCAGCCAGCCCTTGCAAATTCAAAACTGTTTGCCAGAAGATACGGCAATAGTTTAGAGCCGTACCTTGCTTAAAATTTTCCAAAACATGACAGTAAGCCCGGATGTCTTGCTCTAACGAGTTCAATTCTCGACCCAAAAAATAGGAATATTGGCAAATGTCTTTGGTATTGAAGCCTACGTAGTATACATTTCCAGTTTCTAGAGCAATCTTGTAACCATCCAGCATTAACTGCAAAGATTTTTGCAGTGGAGACTTCAAATAGGTGATGAAAGCACCCACAACATAAAATACTGTGGGTTTGATGTCGCTAATATTAAATTTGTCAGTTAGTGCCAAGGCAAGGTTGCCAAATCGATCTGCTGTTTCAATATCCTGAATAATTCCACTCAACAGAATGCCATAACAGCCATAACAAAAGGCAGAAAATGGAGCATTGCCATACTCAATGGATGCTTGAACTTGGGACAAGACGAGTAGTGGAAACAGATTAGGATCGGCAATGTAAACGGCTGGAGCAACGTTTGCCACAATTCGGGTGACAGCTAGCTTATCTGCGGCTATCATCACAGGTAAGTCAAGCAATTCTGCAATATCACGACCGTTTATTAGAGTAGCAGTTTTTTGGAGGGCTTGCTGAATGTCTTGTGGGGTGGGTGTTTCTGGGAAAACCACGCCAAACAAACTCATTCCCTGACGGGCGATCGCGATCGCCCCCAGCACATCATTTTTAGCTGTATACGCCTGGATTTTGGTTTCGTAAATGCCGACTTGATCCAGTGGAGTTTTGGCTTGCTGGATGACTGTTCGAGCCAATTGTTCCATCTGTTCATACGCGCCACTAAGATAAGCAGCATCGGCGGCTGATTCGTGCAGCGCTAGAGCCAATTCATACTGACTTTGCCAACAGTCGCTTCTCAATAAACCAATCCCGGTAGTTAAATACTCAATTGCTACCTGGTAAGCTGTGGAAGATTTGGCTTTTTTTCCTGCCAGCAGGTTGAGTTGTGCGAGTCGATCGCGATCGGGTTGAGATGCGATCAGTTCTATGCCAATATTCAATTGATTGACAATTTCAAAAATCAGCAATTCTTGCTCAGTTTCCGGGATATTGCTCAACAAGAGGTAGGGAGCAGGGGGAAAAGGAGCAGAGGTCATTTCCCCCTGCTCCCCTGCTCCCCTGCTCCCCTGCTCCCTGCCCCCCTGCTCCCTGCCCCCCTGCCACTTGCTCAACAGCAATTGACCAATCTTGAGGTGAGTTGCTGGTTTCTGATAGGCTGGAATTAGTGAATAAGCGGCTTGTTGAATGCGATCGTGGAGAAATTTGTAGGTAATAGTTATTGATGTGTTGTCATTTGTCAAATCATCCATGACAACAGACTCATCCTGAAAGAATGTATACCCTTCCCCACTGGGTAAGATTAATTCATCCTTGAGGGCTGGCCACAAATCTGCTGCGGTTTGGGCTGGAGATTTTTCATAGACAAGCGATAGGGTTTCTAAATCAAACTGATTGCCGACACAAGCAGCCAGTTTGAGAACATCCTGAGTCTGCGGTGGTAATTTGTAAAGTTGCAACGCCACAAACTCGACAATATCTTCTGTAAAAGATAGCGCCCGAATTTGAGCCAGATTGCACTGCCAATCTCCTGTTCTGCCGGCAAAAGCAATCAGCCCATCTTCATGCAGCGACTTGAGAAACTGGTTAGTGAAAAATGGATTGCCTTTGGTCTTTTGATACACCAGATTAGCGATCGCAATTGCTTGTTCTGTTGAATATTTGAGGGTATCTGCAATCAGTTGATTTAGGTCGGTTTCGGTAAGGGCAGAAAGAACAATACTACTAACTGTAATCCCTTCTTGACGCATTTCCTCAATGGTCAAGATTAGGGGATGTGCAGAGGAAACCTCATTATCTCGATATGCTCCAATCACTAATAAATAAGAGTTGCTAGCTTCACTCATCAACAGATGCATCAGTTTTAAAGAAGCCGAGTCTGCCCACTGTAAATCATCGAGGAAAATAACCAGGGGATGCTCTTGGGTTGTGAATACTTGAATGAATTTCTGAAACAGCAAATTGAAGCGGCTTTGGACAGCAGTACTCGATAATTTGGGGAGGGAGGGCTGTTTTCCAATGATTCGTTCGAGTTCTGGAATCACCTCAATAATTACTTGACCACTTTCACCCAATGTAGATAAAATTTGAGTCTTCCACTGATCAATTTGAGCATCACTCTCTGTCAGCAGTTGTGCCATTAAGTCCCGAAACGCCTGTACCAACGCAAAAAAGGGAATATTCCGATTAAATTGATCGAATTTGCCCTTGATAAAGTATCCGCGCTGACGGGTGATTGGTTTGTGAACTTCGTTGACAATTGCTGTTTTCCCAATGCCAGAAGAACCTGCCACCAGCATCATTTCAGAAGTTCCCTGGCGCACCCGCTCAAAGGTTGCTAGCAGCATCGCCACTTCTACTTCCCGTCCATAGAGTTTTTCGGGAATCGCAAAGCGATCGCAAACGTCCCTATGCCCTAGCTGAAATGGGATAATATTTCCACTTGACTGCAATTGATCCAAACAAATTTGCAGATCGTGCTTTAGCCCTAATGCACTCTGATAGCGGTCTTCAGCATTCTTCGCCATCAGTTTCATCACGATATCACAAAGAATTTGGGGAATCTCTTCTCTATTCCCTAAAGGTGGTGGTTGTTTCGCTATGTGACAATGCACCAATTCCATCAAATCATCCGATTGAAATGGCAATTGCCCAGTTAAGAGTTCATAGAAAGTGACTCCGAGAGAATAGAAGTCAGTGCGATAATCAATTCCCCGATTCATTCGCCCGGTTTGTTCGGGGGAGAGATAGGCAAGGGTTCCTTCTAAAACAGCCGGGCTAGTTGAAACTTGGTTAACTCTCGGCAGCAGGGAAGCAATACTAAAGTCAATGAGTTTGACCTGCTTTGTGGTAGGATTTATGAGAATATTGGCGGGTTTGATATCCTTGTGGATAATTTCGTGATGGTAGAGATCGGCCAGAATATCGGCAAGTGCGATCGCAATCTGTAAAAACTCAGTCAAAAAATCAGGATGCAGAGATGAGGAATTTTCCTGATTTTCTGTCTCACCGAGTCCTTTCCTTCTAAAAGCACTGTACTCCTTCAAAGAAATTCCGCCAAAGTCTTCTAAAATCAGGGCGGGTCGATTTTGACAACTCTCCAGACTATAGATCCGAACAACCCCAGGAACATTTAAGATTTTTGTAATTATGTATTGATTCCTGAATTGAGCCAACTCAATCACACTGGGATAAGAACTTTTCAGAAGTTTGATCGCAACAGGAGTTTGATCGGACTCTCGCCAACCTCGGTAAACCAGGGTGCGAGTGCTAGTGTAAATTCTTTCACCAATCCCATAGCCGGGAACATCAACTCGATTCTCTACCATAAAACTTGCTACTGGATAACCTGAGTTCAGTTTTCCCTAATTAACTCGAAGTATCACAATTCATGATGTAATTTTCTGAAGGTAGAAAATTGAGAAATCCAGTTGATTTAGCTCAACCGGGTATAGTTCAATGAAGAGGTAGTTTTTGCTACAATACGGTTCGGTTAAGGTTTTTTGATGAAAATTATAGATCGCAAAGACTGATTATTGTAGAGACGGCGATTCATCGCGTCTCTTGTCTTAACCGAACAGTATTGGTTCTTGCTGGGGGCATGAAGAAGAGACAATGGAGACAAGGAAGAGGCGAGAGACTTGTTCAATAATTTCCCCTTGTCTCCCTTGTCCCCCTGCTCCCCCAGCAAGAACTGCCCCCGATACGCTTGGGTTAAGGCTAGCACTCTTTGTCAAAGTCATTTTTTTTACGAACCGCCAAGACGCAGAGAAGCCAGTGCGCCCTTGCGGTTCCCCGACTTGAAGCAACTGGCGCGACACAGAGAGAAGAAAGAAAAGGAAAAAATTGCTTAACTGAACTGTATTGGAACTGCCCCTGCCTCTTTTCAATAGGGGCAATACCCTGTGGGAATTTACGAGAGTTCAACGCCTGTAAAAATACGGTCTACTACATTTGTCCTATCTCTTCATTTTCTTTTTTTGGCGAAGTTATTGATCTACGAAATGGGTATGTTATGACAGTAAACTACAGTCCAGTCTTAGAGGTTGTTTTAAAAGTGTTTAGCTATGATTTTAGGTACTTATATTTATCCCCTGTAACCCCAAATTTTCTTGTGGCATGGGTGTCCGCACCCGTCACATATTCAGGGCGGGCAGGATGCCCACCCCACAAGATGGATAATTTATTTCTTGTCAGTCCCTTGTAGAGACGTTGCAATGCAATGTCTCTACACTAAGATTCATATATCTAATCAGCAATACCAAAAAATGTTGAAAAATTTTTAATAGGAGGTTGCTTAAATGAATGAGTTTAGCAAAACTTTAGAAGACAAGAGTATGAGCTACGTTGGAATGATTGCAAAGTTTCCAGTGGATGTTCACAATCTTAAGTCTTTTATTACTCCTGAAAACCATCTGTTCGTTCTCAGTCATCTGGGAATCCCAGCCATTGACATCAAGCAATGGAAGTTGAAAATTTCGGGATTAGTAGAGCAGAATCTTGAGTTGTCGTATGAGAATTTGCTGAGTCTGGAATATCGTGAATTAACTGTTTTTCACCAATGTTCAGGTAATCCACTTCAACCAAAAGTTCCCACAAGACTCATTAGTAATGTTACATGGGGTGGAGTTTCGCTGAGAGCAATTCTTAATCAATTGCAAGTTAAACCGGAAGCCCGTTATCTCTGGTTTATAGGAGATGATTATGGTGTTTATGAAGGAGTTTCTAGTGATTCATATATTAAAGATATTCCTATCGAAAAAGCATTGGATAATGATGTGCTGCTAGCGTATAAGCTTAACGGTGAGTTTCTGTCAGCAGAGCGGGGTTTTCCGTTGCGGCTGGTGGTTCCAGGTTACTATGGCACGAACTTTGTAAAGTGGCTCTCAGATATTTATGTCACAGATTGGCGATCGCCAGGGCCCTTTACAACAACTTTCTATAACGATAGAGTTGGAGGCGATGATGCAACTTTAAAACCCGTTTGGGAAGTTGCACCGGAGTCTGTAATTGTTTCTCCCTCTCAAAATGAGGTACTATACCTTCAACCTCAGACACATTGGGGCTGGGCCTGGGCTTCCACGGGTATCCAGTCGGTGGATGTCAGTACAGATGGTGGTATCACCTGGCAAACTGCTAAAGTTGAACCACGCCTGCAATATGCCTGGCAACGATTCACGTTTCAATGGACTCCACCAGCGCCAGGAAAATATACCTTGATGAGTCGAGCCACTGACTATGATGGAGCAATTCAACCAATTCAGCAAGAGCGCAATGCTATTTATACAGTAGCTGTCACCGTTGAAATAATTCGTAATTCGTAATTCGTAATTCGTAATTGAGCCTCCGGCACGCTACGCGTTAAGCGAAGCTATGCCGCAGGCTTTACGTAATTCGTAATATCATGTCCGCATAAATAGTTATGCTAACCACAGTCATTAAACCCCTCCCCGCTTGCGGGGAGGGGAGACAAAGCATAGCTTTGGCGGGGGTGGGGTTCTTCAGTTTCATTAAGCAATCAAGCAGACATTATATAATTCGTAATTAAGTTTTGTAATGGAGATTTTAACCCCACCGCAAAACTTGTCGCGCAATATAAGCGAGGGACTTAGACTTCTCAAAATGTTAAAAAAACGACGGTAAAAGGCTTTGACTCTTTTACCGTCGCCGAATGAATGAAAATTGAACAGATAGCTTAGGCAGATGTTAGCGATCGCTCTGGTTGATACACTTTAGAAAAGGGTTCTTGATAAGAATGGGTCTTAATATAGACCAAAAACTCATTGATCAAGTCTGTAAAATACACAAACGCCACATCAATCAATTCAAGTGCTTGTTGACGAATCTCTTCTGGCACCTCAATCTCTTTCATTATTTGCAAAGAAGCAGGAGTATGAAGAGTGTGGGTATTTTCGATATGGTTATGACGCATACCAAAGTAACGGAACTCTGTTTGAGTCATTTCTTGCAGTTGCAAGGCCGCAGACATGGTTGAACGGAAAAAGACATTCGCCGTCACCTCAGATACCTCAATGGCAACTAATCTGATGATGGGATCTGCTCCACGAGTATACCGCTCAAATATAGGAAACATGGAACGGGAAACCTTGGTATGATCGCTCCAAAGGAATCGCACCGCATCACTGAACCGCATAGGATAGTCAATCCCCATCTTCTCCATGTCTTCTAGTAACCATTGCCAGTGAAAATGTTCTTCGTGCGTGTGCAGATTCACCATCTCTTGAATGTAATTAGTCGTTGGCTCATCTCTGAGAACTCGTTTGCACAACTCACTGAACTCCAGTGCCAGTGGAGCAATCACAGGTGCAAAGGCTAGCCTCTGCCGTGGATCAATGGACTCGTCTTTCATATACTCAAAGAACGGCAACTTGGCATATTCCCGGTTCTTCTGCTCAATCAACTCAAGAATTGATTTCATTTCTATGTTCCTAATGATAGACAACGGGTTTGTAACCGACTTGGTTATCCAGTCAGCCATAGCACTGCTTAGGCAAAAACCTGAGAGAGTGCTTATTGAGAAAGTCAGAAAGTTTGTTAGCTTAAGATGCTGCCACAGTGATTGTAATCGCTATCAGAATAAACAATGTACCTCATAAACTGTGGCAGAAAACGTTCTGAAAACTCTCCTCACATTTGTGCAAAAAGCTAACAGAAACTCCAACTAAACTATTTTTCGATGATGCAATAAAGTACATACAAAAGTACTGTTACTTTTACCACCTTTGGTAAGATCGTAACTTTAAAGATTAGTCATTAAAAACCGTAAAATTACGACTTAAATAAATTATTTTTTTGAATTTTATTATTAAAAACTGCTGCAATCTCAGTAGTTGATTTTAATAAAATGTTTTTATAGCTTGACTTTGGGAGGTAAATATGAAAATTATCACTGTAAACTTTTAAGTATAGAACTTTACTTTAAACACCTGTAAAAAAAAGAACGTCAGTAATGGTCGAATTCCCAGTATGATCGTATGGAGAGTATGAAAAAGCAGGGGAGCATACTTCGACTACGCTCAGTAACCGGGGGAGCAAGGGAGCAGGGGGAAAAATCACGCCACTTGCGGGTGAGGTTTCAACCAACGGGGAAAAGGAGCAAGGGAGCTTTCACACGACTTGCGGGTGAGGTTTGTACCTTTAGTTCCCCCTGCCCCCTGCCTCTTATCAACATCACTATGTTTCTGTGGTGAATCAGTTTATTTGAGAATCATAAACGTATGCGATCGCGTATCGCAACCGATAATTATGAAAATTCCCTTACTTTTGGGCTAATGTTATGGCTGCTTGCAAAAGTGTAGTATTTCCCATGCCTTCATTAGCTTTTGAGAGAAGCCAGCAAATCATGTGCAAGTAATGTATCAGCAGCATGTTTAATCACATCAAATGACATTCCCGATCTTTCGGCAATATCTAGTAGAGTATACTGACCATCGGATAAATTCAAAACCCACAAAATCGCCATTTGATTTATCCTACTATTTTGATGACCATTATATAGACCCCTTTTCCCCAACTGTGGCTCACATTTGGGATTTTGATTGTAGTAAATTTTATTATTATTGAGGATATGTAATATTGAGATACATTGTAATAACGACTCTGCAAGATATTGGGGTTGAACAAAACTTAAATCATCTGCTGAGGTATGATATTCGGGAAAACTACCATGAGGCGATCGCATCAAGCAACCTACAGCTAAATTAAATCCAGGTGAGCAGTATTGTCGCTCATCGTAGCCGAATGGGAAGAAATCGATAATTTCGTAATCCTGCTTTAAATTTTTGAGTACGTAAGCAGCGACTTTATCAATTTCAGTGTCACCTCTACGGCTTTTTTTATACGTAAATTTTCCTGAATCGCCTAAACAACTTAATACCAAACCATGCTTAATATTACTGACTTTATCTTCGTTGAGAGCCAACCATGTAATTGAGCCAATGGTTCCTGGAATCCAGAGAAATCGATAGGAATACCTTGGTGTGGTTTGACTTAAATATTTAGCGATAAAAGTAGCGATCGCAATTCCCGAAAGATTATCATTACACAGTGAAGGATGGCAGGCATGGCAAGAAATTAAGACTTCATCAGTAGTTTCTCCTGGAATATAATACTCACCGTAAGTAAGATTGCCTGGTTCCAGAGACGAATCAATAAATACTTCATACTCTTCATCCTTGAGTTCCAAGTATTGATTGTGACTTATGCAGAAGCCCCAAGTTTCTTTATAGTAAGAAGTGTGGTAGGGAATCCAATTAGGATAATCGACAAGTGTAAATATATGTGATTTTAGTTCTTGAAGAGATAACTTTTGATGTTTAGGAATACTATAGTTGACAACATGTAGATTTGAGTTAGCAAAATCTACAATTTTCTTCCCTTGAGAGTTTTTAATGTAAGCATCTTTAATATTCCATTCTTTCGGAACTGTCCAATCAAATACTTCAGTTCCTGTCGGTACTTTGTGTACTGACAAAGGAATATACTCCTGGAGAATTTTCAGAGTTTCTCTAAAACCGCTACCTGTAATACTGCGACAGATAGGATATAGTTTAGTTATCAGTTGATAGATATCTTGACCAATATCACTTGTTGCAAAATTGGTTTGCATATTGTAATCAATTACAGATTGATTATTGTTTGTCATTTAAATTTTTATACCCCCCACTTATCCCAACATTTGTTTGTTCAAATAAAGCCCAAGCCATATCTTTCTCAGCTATTTCGCTTATTGGTAACGGCCATTCAATACCAAAAGCTGGGTCATCATAACGATAGCCAGATGAATATTCTGGGGCATAAAAGTCACCCATTTGATAACTGACTTCGGTTTCGTCAGTGAGTGTTTGGAACCCATGAGCGCAACTATCTGGAATATAAAGAGCAAGGTAATTTTTAGCTGTCAACTCTACCCCAATATGAGATAAATAGCTAGTAGACTCTGGGCGCAAATCGATAATCACATCATAAATTGCTCCCTGAACACAACGCACAAATTTTGTTTCCTGAGAAGGAGGCATTTGATAATGCATACCCCGCAACGTCCCTTTTTTATAGTTAAAAGATAAGTTGCATTGGGCAACATTAGATTTTAAACCACGAGCTTCAAACTCATGAATACAGAAAGTCCGAGCAAAAAATCCTCGCCGATCTCGTTGCAATTCTAAATCAACAATAAATGCCCCTTTGATTTTAGTTTCGGTAAATATCATAAATTTGCAAATGTGAAAAAAGCTAAATTGTTAATTTTTTAAAAAAATATTTTTCGACAATAAAATGCTTCTGCATAGTTACTCGGTGAATTTGATTCCATTCCCCTGATTCTCAAGATGGAACGGAAAGTTTCTTCTGTAAACCATTGCTTATTTTTTTGAGTGGGAAACGCATCCAAAATATATTTAATTTTCCGGCGGCAAATTGCCTCATTTAAATGAACGAAAAAATTAGGAATACCGAAATCGCCATCATATTTGGGAATCTCATATTCCAAAATTAAATGATTTCTAAAAGTATTCCAAGTTAGCTCAGAAATTAATCGGTGATCTTGGTGGCGATCCTCTCGGTAATGAGTGAATATTATATCAGGTGAAAATTCTTGCTTCAACTGTTCAAAGCATTCTTTAACCTCTATGCCTTGAAAAGGTAGAAATCCATCTCTAAAATTTTTAATAATAATTTTCTTTAAAGGGATTTCTGTTAAGAAAGTACTAGCACTCGCCGTTGCTTCCTTTGCTCTTAGCTCGTTGGAACTAAAAACAACCCAATAGATAATTACTTGCTGGTAATTCTCTATCAGCTTTAAGATTGTGCCTCCACAACCAATCTCGATATCATCACAATGAGAACCTAAACAAAGGATTTTGTACTCAGATTTTTCTGGTTTGTTAAAGCTGAGTTGGATCATATATAATTTACTTCTAGACGTTTATCTCTCCAGACTTCCCAAGGTCTTTCGCCTTGACCATACATATCATCCAACTGTTGCTTCTCTTTAAACGTGTCCATTACGCCGAAAAAGCCAGTGTATTTATACGCAAAAAGTTCTTCTTTGGCAATTAGTCTCTGAAAAGGCTCAATGACAAGTTCTTCACCATAATTAATGTAGTTAAAAATCTCTTTTTTAAAGATAAAATATCCTCCATTAATCCAAATATCACGTTGCTTTACATCTTTGATATCACTCACCAAACCATCCTCTTCTACGTCAACTAGGTGAAAACTTTGGCTTGGTCTGACACACAAAAAACTACCTATTTTATCACGCTGATAAAATTGCTGAATATGTGTCGGTAGATGTAAATCTGTCAACCCATCGCTGTAGTTAGCTAAAAATACTTCTTCTCCTTCTAGATACTTTTCTACCGCCTTGAATCTTTGACCAATGTTAGCAGTCAAACCTGTGTCTACAAATGTGATATTCCAATCTTGAATATCACGGTTAAACAACTGAATCTGGCTTCCATTGGAAAGGCTAAAATTATTAGAAAGCCATTCATTGTAATTTAAAAAATAGCTTTTAATTAGGTCAGATTTGTAACCAAGACACAAAATAAAATCTTTATGTCCATAGTGAGCGTAGTATTTCATGACATGCCATAATATCGGTCTATAACCAATATTCACCATTGGTTTAGGAATACTTTCTGAATATTCTCTCATTCTGGTTCCCAAACCGCCACAAAATAAAACTACTTTCATGTCAATTTCCCCCTTTTTGATTATGCAAAAATATCAAATACTTAAGAGTAGACATTAACTTCAGGAATTGGTACTACAAATTGACCTCCCCAATCCCGAATGTAAGCCATTTGTGTCATAATTTCATTTTTCAGATTCCAGGGTAAGATTAGTACGTAATCAGGCTTTGTTTCTGTAATTTTGTCTGGATGAAAAATTGGAATATGAGTCCCTGGTAAAAATAGACCTTGTTTGTAAGGACTACGGTCTACTGTGTAGTCAAGAAAATCTGTGCGGATACCACAATAGTTCAAGAGAGTATTTCCCTTACCTGGCGCACCATAACCGACAATGGATTTTCCCTCTCGTTTAACCTTGCTCAAGAAATCTAGTAACTTGCGTTTGGTTTCTTTAACTTGTTCACCAAAATCAAAATAGTGTTCTAAGCGTGTAAAGCCTTGTGCTTCTTCTCTATATTTCAGTTCTAAGACCTGCTGGGTAATAGGTTTAGAAGAGTCTTCAGTATGACGAGCATAAATTCTCAAAGAACCGCCATGAGTAGTTAATTCTTCTACATCAAAAATAGTCAGTCCGTGGGCGTTAAAAACTTTTTCTACTGTGATGAACGAAAAATAAGAGAAGTGTTCATGATAGATAGTGTCAAATTGATTTTCCGCCATTAACCGCATGAGGTGAGGAAATTCCATCGTTATTACCCCTTGTGGCTTGAGGATAATTTTCATCCCTTTGACAAAATCATTGAGATAGGGCGTATGGGCAAGGACGTTATTTCCTAGTAATAAATCTGCTTGTTTTCCTTGAATAACTTGTTCTTTAGCTGTCTCCTCCCCAAAGAATTTTACAACTGTGGGGATATCTTTTTTCATAGCTACCTCAGCGACATTTGCAGCCGGCTCGATTCCCATTGCGGGGATGCTGTTTGCTACAAAATATTGCAGTAAGTAACCATCGTTGCTAGCAATTTCTACGACTTGACTTTGCTGGTTTAATTGAAAACGATTTGTTATCATTTCAACATAGCTTTTAGCATGTTGTAACCAGCTATCAGAGTAAGAAGAAAAATAGGCGTAGTCACTAAATATATTTTCTGGGCTAATGTATTCTTGAAGTTGTACTAAAAAACATTGTTCGCAAACATAAACATGCAGTGGATAAAAAGGCTCCATTTCATTTCGCTGTTCTGGTTTGCGATAGCTTTCGCAGGGAGGGGACATTCCTAAATCTACGAAGGTATGGTGCAACTCTGTACCACAGAACAAACAATTACCAGTTGTTGGTTTTGTTAAATTCATATATATTTTTTGGAAAAAATCAGATTGATAATTTAAACAGTCCGCCAGAAGAAATCTCGATCAATCTGCTGAGTGCGGATGAGACATTCCAATTGTTTCAGGCGAGTAAATCCTCTAGACTCAAATGTTTCTCTATCCAGATCAATTTGCTGAAAGACATTATAGAGTTGTTGGGCACCATGCTGGACATCCCATTGACATTTGAATCCTGGTAAATTTTGGTTAATTTTATCAAATGAAACTCGATAGCTACGGTTGTCAGGATCGTGTTTACCAAAGCTCAATTGACAATCGGTAAAGACATCTGCAACTATCTGAGCAATTTGTTTGACTTGGTAGTTGCTATTTGTATCACCCACGTTAAAAATTTGGTTGTGAATTAAATCGCGTGGGGCTTCTAAGGTACAGATAATTGCTTTGCAGATATCCAACAGATGCACTAGAGGCCGCCAAGGTGTACCGTCGCTGCTCATCTTGATTTCTTTAATTGTCCATGCCCAACCTGCTAAGTTGTTCAAGACGATATCAAATCGCATTCTGGGCGAGGCTCCATAAGCTGTAGCATTTCGGAGAAAGGTGGGAGAAAAGCCATCATCAGCAAGGAGTTTGACATCTTGTTCGACAAGTGATTTGCATTTAGCATAAGCCGTTTGGGGATTGATAGCAGACTCTTCAGTAACGTAGTCTTCAGTAGCAAAGCCATAGACGCTGCATGATGAAGTATACACAAAGCGTCTGACTCCGGCTGCTTTTGCCAGCTTTGCTAAATTTATTGAGCCTTTGTGGTTGATATCGTAGGTGATATTAGGCGCTAACTGACCTAATGGGTCGTTAGAAAGTTCTGCCAGATGGACTACTGCTTCGACACCTTCTAGGTCTTCTGCTGTGATGTGGCGGATATCTTTGTTGAGGGTTTTGGCTGTTACTTTGGTGCCGTTATATAGCCAACCTACTTTATAAAAGCCAGTATCCAAACCGATAACTTCATGTCCTTGTTGAATTAAGAGGGGTGCTAATAACGAGCCGATATAACCTTCAGTTCCAGTTACAAGTACTTTCATATTTTATTTTGCGATCGCAGTTTGTGAGGGTTGTAATTCAGTAAGAATGCTTTGTTGTAGGGCAACACTTAGGTAATGGTGCGCTTCTACAAGATCAGGCTGAAGGACAATTGCCTGACGATAATAAGCGATCGCAGTCTGCCAGTCACCTATTTTGGAACGGCTCTCTCCCAATTGGCAGTTTAACATCCCATAGTGAATCTGCTGTTCCGGCAAGAGTTTTCCCTGAATATGGAGGGCATTACCCAAATTCACATCGGCTTCAATAAATTTAGGTTTTAGCTCTAAAGCCTTTTCGTAACAGGCGATCGCTTTATCCCACTCACCTTGTTGATAAAAAGTATAGCCCAAATTGTTATATATTGGGGCTGAATCTGGACGCAGTTTCAGTGCTTGGCGATATGCATCTATAGCTGCGGTAAATTGTCCTTGTGATTGCCGTAAATTAGCCAAACTAAACCAGGTTAGTACTGAATTTGGCTGGACTTGTAATGCCCTACTCAGCAACTCCTCAGCCTTCTGATAATTCCCCATTTGTTCAGTCAGAATACCTAATCTGTACAATGCTTCCGGGTGTTCGGGCTGAATATTTAAAACTTGATGGTAAGCTTGTTCAGCTTGAGTAAAGCGATTAGCTTGGTAATGTTGAAGAGCTTGTTGCAGGATTTCAATTACACTATCAACACCTACAACTTCAGGTAAAGATTCAAAATCAAAATAAAGTGAAAAACGTCGATAAGAAATATATTGAAACCCTTTGTTTTTTTGTTTAAATTGCAGAGACAATGGAACTAGTTTTGCTTCTCTTATTTTACTTTCCAAAAATTGGTTAAGGTTCTCTGAATACACGCCATAATTACCCTGTCCGTAATCTTTTTTTAAAAAACGTGTATGCCAGAAAATAAAACCTAGATAATAGTATTCCAGTCCCTGACATCTAACTATAGTAAGTAGGGGATTGTTTGAATTCTTCACAAATATATGATTTGGTGAAACAGTCCAATAGGCTAGGTCTCCATCACCTAGAGCAATATCTTTTAAACTAATGCAATACTGGCTATAATCTGGGTGTTTCCAAAGATTAAGTCCAGAAAAAAATAAAGCAGTATTTTGAAGCGGATTTGTCTTCAGGAAATTATAAATTTTCTTAAGATATTCAGGAATACCAACATGATCTCCATTGATCACGACACATATTTTGTATCGCGTTTGACTAAGGTTAAAGTTAGAGTAAAAAGTAAAAGAATTAATATTATTTACATCTAATTCTAATTGCTCTTTTGTGTTGGGTGAATATACCCGTTGCAAGTAATGAAAAGCTCGAATTTTAGGATAATATTTCCTTTCATATTCTTCAATAATTTCAGGAGAATTATCTGTGCAATCATTAAAAACAATAACTAATTCATCTACGGCATCAATCCAAGTGTCAATCACCTGGGCTAAAAATTCTGCTTCATTATGAATTAGCATCACACCACTAATACCATCTTGTCGGTTTTGTGGCTCAAAGGAAGATTCATTAATTACTGGATGCTCAACTTGGATAATTGCCATAGTTTTTATCCCTCTGTGTTTCAGTGATAATTAGAATGAAGTTTGTTTGTGTTATTTAAAATCAATTATTTCTGGATTGTTTTAACTTAACATTTAGTTGGTTGATTAACTAAAATTTCGGACTTATTCACAATCAAGAGCAATTTTGAGATAATTTCATCCCGCAGCAAACCCACTTCATACTGCTGCAACCAACTAAATAATTTTGCCACTGCTTCAGGGCTACAATCTATTTTCAGACCCTCTTCCAACACTCGCCAAGCTCCAGCCAGATTCCCAGCTTGGAGAGGAATTAAGGCCAATTGTAGACAATAATCAAAATGATAACTCCGGGATTGGGCCGTAATCTCTGCTGAGTATTCAGAGGGAAAATAACTCTCTGAGATTTCAATTGCCCGACGGATGGATATCATTTGCTTGCCAGTGACTAAAAGTTCGCTGGTCACGTTGTTAGGATGTTGGCGGTAACGAGCTAAAATTTCCGGTTCATACCACCAATCATAAACAGTCGCAATGCGTTTATAAACTTCCCAATCACTTGTATAAGTCAATTCGGGATGATACACGCCCAATTGTTCGTGCGCCTCTCGACGAATCACCACCGCAGGCATATTTAATGAATTACTCACTCCAATGTGTTGCAACCAATTTTTAGCAATCCCTCGCTGCTCCCCATACACTTGTTGGCGAAAAATTACTTCTTCTTTCTCGTTAATATTTTGATAACCCGTAAAAGCTGCTCCCACGGAATCTGAACACCTTTCTAGACTCTCTTGCAGCCGGGAATAAAAACCTGAGAGAATATAATCATCGTCGTGAAGTAAATGAACCCACCGACCGCGAGTCAGGGCAATTCCGGCATTCCAATTTCCTGGTAGTCCGAGGTTTTGCGGATTACGGTAGTAGTGAATTATTCCTTTTCCAATACTATTTACCAGTTCAAATACTGGCGTTTTACTAGCATCGTCCATGACGATGATTTCCATCTCCTCTTCTCCCTGCCATTGTGCCAACACACTGGCAAGGCATTCGAGGAGATAATCGATCCGGTTATATACAGTTACTACTACACTCCAGAAAGGACGTTTTACTGTATCATTTGCTATGGTTGTGATAGTAGGAAAACTGTATTTTCCGACAATTACCTCCTTTTGGGGAATTAGGGGTGTGACTGGTACTTGTTGAGGAATTTCAGCATCCTCGCTAGCTGCTGCTTTGGCATAGTGGGGATTAATTAGCTTTAACCCTTGTCGATAAGCCGAAACTGCTTTCTGGTATTGGTTCTGCTGTTGATAAATTTTGCCTAAGCTGAGGTAAGCTTCTCCATGATTGGGATTAAGTTGTAAGAGTTTGTGATAGGATGTGATCGCCTTTTCTAACTCCCCTTGTTCTTGCAGGGCACTGCCCAAGTTATAATGAGCTTCTAGAAGATCTGGCTTTAGTGCGATCGCTTGCTTGTAATAAGCAACAGCAGTTTTCAAATCCCCGGCATTTTTGCGACCACAACCCAATTTATAATTCAATTGGGCGTAATGGGCTTGTTTATCTGAAGGGAGTTTCCCTTGGGTGTGGAGAGCATTTCCTAAGTTTGCATCTGCTTCTGTGCAGTTAGGTTGAAGTTCCAAAGCTTTTTGATAGCAGACAACTGCTTCATCAAACTTACTCTGTTGTTCTAAGGTGTAGCCCAGGTTATTATAAATCGGCGCGGCATCTGGACGTAATGCGATCGCTTGTTTGTAAGCTGACTCTGCTTGTGCTAACTCTCCCTGAACTTGACGCAGATTACCCAAACTAAACCAAGTTTTCACAGAGTTGGGTTGAACTTGTACTCCCTGACTCAGGAATTTTTCAGCTTCTAGAAATTCTCCTGTTTGTTGCGCCAGCATCCCTAAACCATACAATGCCTCAGAAAAGTTTTGTGGCATTTGATATTTGCCTTTCAAGGAGTCTGACTCACCCCCGCATTCTGATTGTATTTGTAATACCTGTTTATACAGCAATTTCGCTTCATCCCATTGACCTAACTTATGCTTCTGAAGCGCCGTTTCAATGAGAGCTTTAATATCATATTCTGAAATATCTTTGTTATTCATAGCTATATTAATTTGATATTAAATTGTAAGTTGATATAAGTAGGTCGGCGCAATTAAAGCTAACTGGTAAAGGCTTTAAGCCTATTTATGTTTCGTAACATCCTTGGATTTTTTCGCGCCAATTTACTTAGTACACTTCAGAATTTTCACAACGGGCACAGGGTAAACTGTACCTAATTCATGAAACACTTACTGTACAAGATTTTTCTTTCATTAAATATGGAAATCTTTGTATCGAAAGTATCTACATACTTTAGATGCGTTTACCCTGTAATTATTCTTAAATAAGCACTAGGTAAACGTTATTGAGTCAGAGCTAATCTGGTTGAAAGTCACACCTGATAATAGTAATGTTCCTTGAGTTTGTCCTGTATTAAAATTGAAGAGAACACCATCATTGGTATCAGTTATGCTACCTTGAGAAAACATCTGATTTAAGCATTGATCGGTATCAATCTTACCCCAGCCATCAAATACAAGCTTATCGATGCCAACCTGAAAGTCTTGAATGACATCAGATTCATATTTTAACAAACTATCGTCACGCTTAAAAACAAATTTGTCATTGCCATCGCCACCAACCAAGAGATCACTACCAGTACCACCAATCAAAACATCATTGCCCGAACCACCATTCATTTTATCATTGCCCTTGCCCCCAAATAGCCAATCATTACCTTGACCCCCTTCGAGGATATCATTACCTTTTCCTCCCTTGAGCGTATCATCACCTAAGCTGCCATAAATTTTGTTATTACCGTAGCCTCCTATTAGGTAATCATTTCCAATCGTGCCGTATTTAACATCTTTACCCAAGTTGTTGATTAAAGTATCTCCTAAAAAGGTAACGGCACTGGCATTAACTTCTACTATCGTTATGTTGCTATTTTTATTAAACCTTTTTTCGTAAGTACCAATAACGTTTTCAGCGATAGAGTCCTGTTTATTATTACCATTAATATCAATAGCGTAATTGCTACTTTCTATAGTGACATTGCGACTACTACCAAGACTCAATTTGCTAATTCCCTTTGAGGAAATTAAGTTACCCCGGATGCCAAAATAATCTATGACTTTAGCTTTATTCGGATTTGTAGTATCTAGTACCAAGAAAGCCGTTTTTGACTTAGCTTGGTTATATTCAGCCCGAGGATTTTCAATTTCTTTAGCTGTCAGTGCTAAATCGGCAGAAAAATCGAAAGAAAAAGTTTGATTAGCGCCAACTGCAAAACTAGCAAGCACTTTTGTTTCACTGCTAGCACTACCACTATAAGTACCATCTAATCCAATGCCAGTGCTGTCAGAAAAAAGTGTTGAAAAAGTTGGGTCACTGTTAAAAAAAGTCGCCCTAGCTTCAGCAAGAGCTAGAGCTACACCATCTTTAACCAATGTGTTTGTCTGAGCATCAGTTGAAATTCCTAAAGCACTTTGACTGTAGTTATAGAAAAGGGCAGATCCTTGAGCATTTGCAAAATTAGGATTAGGATTAGGATTTGTAACAATTTGTTGTAAAAATATAGTTTCTGATGACATAAAAACCTCTTTTTACCTTGTTGTATGGGGTTTCCTGATACAGGATACTACGTTGTTGTATTATAAATATTCAGCTTCATCAAAATTTCACAGTGATGTTCGGTATTACTTAGCTAATCTAGAATTGAAAATCAATAATTCACATTTGCTTTATATAAGCATATGTATAACTTAACAAAAATTACCAAGGTGATAATACGCTTTGGATAAAAAGATTTTAGGTATTGAGAAACCTTGCATTACAATGTCTCTACCAAGGATTTCAGGCTGAACCTTTAGGTAAACTGTATTGATTGAGAGGTGTTAATCAGATTGCTACTCACACCTGAAATTAGTATTGTTTCTTGATTCAAGAAATAATTTAATGTGAAGACAGCACCATCTTTAGTATCCGTTATGTTTGTAATACCTAGCCTTCCCCAGTCATCTAGTACAATCTTATCAATACCAACCTGGAAATCTTGAATAACATCAAAGTCCTTTCTCAAAAAGGTATCGCCATATTTGAAAGTAAATGTATCATTACCATCGCCACCAACCAAGATATCATTACCACTACCACCAATCAGGACATCATTTCCTAAACCGCCATAAAGTGTATCATTTCCCTCGCCACCATCTAGCCAATCATTACCTTGGCCTGCGTCGAGGTTATCATTACCTTTGTTTCCATATAACTTGTCATCCCCCAAGCTGGCATAAAGTTTGTCCGCAGCGTTGGTTCCCGTTAGATTATCCCTCCAAATTGTGCCATAGATAACATCTTTACCCAAGTTGCCAATTAAAGTATCTCCTGCCAATTCAACAGCACTGACATTAATTTCAACTACAGTGATATTGGTATTGCGAGTAAAATTCCGTCGATAAGTCCCAACAGCACTACCATTGAGGAAATCAGTACCATTATCGCCATTAATATCAGAACTTTTATCACGACTGCTAATCGTAACATTGCCACTACGACCAAGGATTAGATTGCTAGTTTGATTAGAGGAAATTAAGTCACCCTGGAGACCAAAATAATCTAAAACTTTGGGTTTATTAGGATTTGTGGTGTCTAACACCAAAAAAGCAGTTTTAGACTGAGCTTTGTTATATTCAACGTTGGGATTTTCAATTTCTTTAGCTGCGAGTGCTAAATCTGCTGAGAACTCAAAAGAGAAATTTTGATAAGCACCAACCGTAAAACTAGCAAGTACCTTTGTTTCGCTATCAGAACTACCTGTAAACTGACCATCTAATCCAATGACGCTAGCATTAGTGAAAAGTGATGAAAAAGTTGGGTCATTGTTAAAAAAATTTGCTTGAGCCTCAGCAATGGCAATACCCACGCCACCTTTAACTAATGTGTCCGTCTGGGCATCAGTCAAAATTCCTGAAGCACTTTGACTATAGTTGAAATAAATGGTATTCCCTTGAGCGTTAACAAAATCAGGCTTAGGATTGGGCTTTAAATTGTTAATAGAATCGGTATTGTCTAAGAAATTTAAATTGATATTGGTCTTGGGAATACTTAATTCTGAAAGTGAAGCTTTTGATGACATAAAAACCTCTGTTCATTTTTTAGTTAATATTTTAATGAGTAATTATCTCGCAACTTACGAGCGAAATATAGGAATCTAGTTTGATTTATAAAAAGATATAGCGGTTCCCAGTTGAGTGAGGTACAAAAATCCCACCCCCAACCCCTCCCCGCTCTTCGATAGGGGGCTATGATGTATCTCATTTGATTAGGAAAAGCTATATGTAGTGCCGTGGCACAGCTAAATTAGTCCATTATAAAACTATGGGTGTTTCGCCCGTCCAGTGCGGGCAAGATGCCCACACCACAAGAAAATTTACCGATGGGTGTATGCTGTTTTGATAAAAATTTCAGCTTTTGTCTAAGACTTGCTTTGCTTTTAACAGCACTTTCAAGTAGGTTAATTGACTATTCCAAGCTGAACGGGGAAGCAAAGAGATTTTTTCTAATTCTTCAGATTGTAATGACTTAAAGTCTATTGTTTTTTCTGAATTTTCTGCCATGATGTATTACTCCGCTAGCGAATAAGAAACTTTAGGTTCTTGCTGCCAACTTTCCGGCCACTGAATGCTGTGAGCGCTAAATCGTAATGGGTCATTTACTGGCAAAGGAGTATCTGTAGGCTCCACAATTAGCTCAAACTCACCATTATCAAAGGGTAAACCTTTAGCTTTCACCTTGGGAATTACGCGCTCCCGCAGGTCTTGTGCTGCATGAACAAGGGCGCGATGATGACAGTAAGGATTATTACCTCTTTTGTCAAAGAAAACATGGGCAGTCCAACTGCAACCCCCACGACAAAGTTCAGCGTATTCGCAAGTTTTGCAGAAACCCCACAGGTGTTTTGTCCCTTCAGGTGTTCCTGCTCCCAGATTCAAGCGCAATTCTGCTGAGTTTTCAATGATGTCATGGAGCGATCGCTCTCTAATATTACCACCTGTGTAAGCGGTAGTCGGCAGCGAGGGACAACCTTTAATTGCTCCGTCAGCTTCAATTCCCAAAGTGGAGAGTCCGGCACCGCAACCTTGCCAAAATGAAAATTCATCCTCCTTTCCTCGTCCCCGCAACAGGCGTTCATAAGGGCCGTAGTAACCAATATTATTTCCCGCCTGAAGTTGCACACCTTCTTGATAAGCACGACGCGCTACCTGAGCAAGCATGGGGTAAATATCTAATAGTTCATAGGGTTGGAGGAGGATATCTGCATTGTCGGCTGCATTCCCCATTGGGACAGTGAGTTGAATTTGCCAAGCACGGGCACCTGCATCACGAATGCACTCATAGATGCGCGGAAACTCTGGTGCTGACAAGCGGTTAATCTGGGTATTGCAACCGAAGGAAATACCCACTTCTCGAAGATGGCTCATGGTTTTAAAGGCATATTTCCAAGAGCCTTTTTTTCCTCGGAGGCGGTCGTGAGTTGCTTCCAAACCATCAATAGAAACAGAGACAGTCTGAATTCCCGCTTCTTTCATTTTTTGGGCAGTTTCTAACGAAATGCCATAACCGCCGGTAGTCATACCACATAACATTCCTGCGTCGTTGATAGCTTTAGCAATTTCTAGCCAATCTGGACGCAGAAATGCTTCACCACCAATGAGAGTAACTTCTTTAATTCCAACTTCTGCCATCTGCTTGACAAGATTTAAAGCTTCCTCTGTGGAGAGTTCTTTAGAGCGCTCATGTCCAGCGCGGGAACCACAGTGACTACAAGCTAGATTGCACTTTAAGGTAATTTCCCAAACGGCGTAGCTTTTGCGGTGATATGTCATAGCTTAATTCTCAATCTCGGTTTTAGAAGTTGATTTTACTCAGTAGTGAATGAGGAGAAATACTCAGTTGGCGGTCTTTTATCTGACTTTTCACGGTATCTGGAAAACCTCTCTTCTATTTCTCTCTTCCTTTTAGGAGAGAGACATTCTGACTCCTGAATTCTTCTTCAATGTATTTCTGTCGGTACGACTACCCCGTATGACGCTTGTACAGGCGGATCGATTGCTATGACACCATACAGGGGTTGTGGTTGCGGCCATGGCTTGGGCCGTGGTCTAGGAATCCATTTAATAATTGGTGGTTTTTCCCATTCTTCAGGAGGTGGAAGTACAACACCATATAGGGGTTGAATGACTCGATTATTGGTGCTTGTAAGCCCACCAAAGGCTCCTACCAATTCTTCTTCACTTAGGTCGTCAAACTGACCTAATTCTTTTAATTCTAATATTTTAATCGAGGCTGTTTCAAATTCTTCTTGAGAAAAATCATAGCCACCTTCTTCCATGACTTTGATCGCGTCGTCGATTTTATCACTCATTAATTGAGTCAGAAAAGCTTCGTCTTTGACGAGTCTGATGACAAACTCTTTAACTTTCTCAAAAATTGATAAGGACATATTTTTACTGTCTCCTTTATTATCAGTTTTGGGGTGTAAAAATCAACCAATATTTACAGAAATATCTCAAGTCTGCAAATATCTAGTACCGCAAGGCGTAATTCGTAATTCGTAATTCGTAATTCGTAATTACCTATTTGCAAGGGTTTTAGACATTCCAAATGGGTGGCTTATTTACGCCGTGTTGTACTAGAAGGCTCTGCTGCTTGACGCAACTGCTCAGATGAAGAATAGTTATCTGTGATGATTTGCGGACATCGCATACAAGCTGCCTTGCCTTCTTGCTGCCACCAGCGACAATCTCGGCGGATAGAACAAGCTGGTAGTTGCTCTACTATTGCGGGCAATTTCTCAACAATTCCCATTGCTAGACGACAGTCTTTGCCATCAAAATGCTGACAACCCGATTCCGCACAAGATGCAGCTATGCGAAAAATTTCGGCAGGTGTAACTGGACTAGCTTTTGCTACCAGTTCATCTGTGATGGGCAGAGGTTGTTTAAGATAAGCTATCCGAGGTGCTGCTACCGTTCCACCAACTACGCCGAAGACAACAGCATCCACAGATTCGGGTCTAGCACTAGGGCAAAGGGTGGTCTGAACAGGGGTTATGTCTTTCATTAATGGGCCCTCCACCGAAAGAATATTCTTTAATACTTGAAGACTAGCTGGTAAGTTTAGCGTCATTTGGTAGTGCAATTAGCCCAACTATCAGTGGTGGACAAATTGGCTTAATCGGCTGAATTGGCTTAAAACCTGCGATGATAACATCCGGCTTAATGCTCAGTGCAACTTTTGTTGTTTCCGCAGTCAGACCACCTGTAACTCCTGCCGCTTCGTCGTCAGACAAAGTTTCTACTAATTCTCTGCGTGTTATTGCATTGACAATGGCATCATCAATAAGGTCATTGATTTCCATCTGATGGTTGTATTTTTTGTTTTCTGACATGTTTCAGTTCCTCTAAGATAAAATTTTTCCGAAATTCCGATTAGTTGTGAAGGGTTATAGAGATACGAAATTCGGCTGGGCTGGGCTACGCGCCCCTACAGGGTTTTGATCGCAAAGCAAATAATCAAAATTAATTAGAGGATGCGTGAAAAGTATTCTTTATGACTTTTCAAACAACCTCTTAAACAATCTGTATACTAGACGCGACTTCTGCTGCTGTTGCTCCAATCACTACCCCTACGATGTCTAGACCCAAGTTAGACGAAGTAAGATCAGCAGCAATTATGGTATCACTTACCCCACTCCCGAAAACATCCGCTTCGATTAGCTGATATCCAATCCCGTCTTGTAACTGGATGCGATCAACCGTCTGATCGAAGTCGCGTTGCAGCGCCCCGTTGTTCTCCACACCAATCACAGCCGCATCAAACAGGCTCAAGCCTTGATCTTGAGTAGAACCGCCGAGGTAGTAGTATTGTCCATTACCTCCGAGTACAAATAGGTCTGCCCCAGCCCCACCGGTTAAGAGATCGGTTTCCCCAAACCCTGGTGCTATTCCTCCAAAAACGTCTTGGCTACCACGACCGATACCTACGAGGACATCATTCCCTGAAGCACCAAGGAGGGTATCATCATTGCCACCTCCTTCGAGGATGTCATTACCGCTGTTGCCATTTACTGTATCTTGTCCGAGATCGCCGAACACAAAGTCATTTCCGACACCGCCATCAAGATTGTCGTTGCCATTGCCGCCTTCTAGCCGATCGTCTCCACCATCACCACTTAGGCTGTCATTGCCAGCTTCTCCGTAGAGGGAATCATTTTGACTTAGCCCGAATATCTGATCGTCGCCGTCACCTCCAAAAAGTGTATCTACACCTCCACCTGTGAAGCTACTACCACTTGCCCCTTGGATGAAGTCGTTGCCAGTTCCCCCCTCAATGCGATTACTGCCACTGACTCCCAGGAGGCGGTCATTACCGCTTCCGCCCAGAATGGTATCATCACCCTGGCCACCTTGAATAACGTCATCGCCATCACCACCATCTAGTCTGTCGTTACCTGAACCACCATCGAGTAGGTCATTGCCGAGGCCACCCAAGAGTGTATCATTGTCGTCTCCCCCAAAGAGGCGATCGTTACCATCGCCACCATCTAAAAAATCTCTACCCTGGTCGCCTTGAACTAAATCATCTCCCCCTAATCCAAATAGAGTATCGTTACCAAAACTTCCAAATAGCTGGTCTGTTACAGCAGTCCCTTGAATTAAGTCATTACTGCTAGTTCCTCGTTTTAAAGCCATAAACTTTATCTCCTTAATTTTACGATTTAGATTGATATGGTTTTGCCATCAGGTAAGACTACCCGTTTAACTACAAATCTTGAGTGAGTCAAGCTGTGCAATTTCTTTGGGCTGGGTGTGGTAGATTTGTGATAAGTTCATGTTGGCTTGTTGGTGTTGGAGATTCAACTCCAAAGTTTTTTGATAACAAGCGATCGCTGCTTCTATCTCTCCTTGTTCTTGCAGTACCACACCCAAGTTATAATGAGCCTCTACTAAATCAGGCTTTTGGGCGATCGCAGTTTGATAGTAAATACCAGCACTTTTCCAATCGGCTACTTGTTTGCGGCCCATGCCGAGCCGATAATTTAATTCACCATAGTAGGCTTGTTTCTCTGTTGATAGCTTGCCTTGGGCAAAAAGCACATTCCCTAAATTGACTTCTGCTTCTATGCAGTTGGGCTGAAATGCCAAAGCTTTTTGATAAGATGCGATCGCTTCTTCCCACTTACCTTGTTGCTGTAAGGTGTAGCCCAAATTGTTGTAAATTGTCGCGGCATCTGGTCGCAAAGTAATCGCTTTTTGATAAGCTAACTCAGCCTCTGATAATTGTCCTTGGGCTTGACGCAAATTACCTAAACTAAACCAAATTTTCACAACATTAGGCTGAAATTCCGAAGCTGCACTCAAAAATTTCTCTGCCTCTACCAAGGCACCTTTCTGCTGTGCCAACATCCCTAACCCATATAATGCTTCTGAATAGTCTGATTGTTTTTCTATTACCTGACGATATAGCTGTTCAGCTTCATCTAGGCGATTAGTTCGATGAGATTGAACTGCAAGTTGAAAGAGTTCAGCAACATCTTTAGCGTCAAATTGCCTTGGTTTATTAACCAATTGCAAAATAAAATCTTCCAGCGCTCTAACTGGTTTTAAATCACCATATAATTTATGTTTATTTTCTGCAACTTGCCGGGAGATATATTGACGATATGCAGCATCTTTCCCTAGCCGGATGGCGATTTGGATATATTCTCCTTTTCTTGAGGCGATGGTCTCTTCTATACCCATCATCTTTAAAATTGCCAAAGAATGCCGTCCCCGCATTAGTTCTCCTGGCAAGGTGACAACGGGAATATTATGGGCAATAGATTCGAGGGTAGAGTTACATCCAGACCAACCAATACTATCCAAGAAGACATCTGCTAAGGCTGTAGTCCCAGCAAATTTACTCTCATTCATGGAAGATAAAAATAAACAGTGATTTTCATAATCCAAGCCTAATGCTGCAAAAGCATGGTTTAAGCGCTGGCGAAATACTTCTGTAATATCTTCAATTTCGTGTTTAATAAATACAAATTTAGAATTGCCTAATTCTTTAGCTATTAGGGGAAAAACATCATCATGATTAGGCAAATATTTATATAATGACTGGCAACACCAAAAGAAAATTTCATCTTCTTTTAAACCAATATCTGCTTTCTTAAGCTCCTGTGGCTGAATTTCTAAAGGTGTATAATAAATAGATAGATTTGGTAATCTAACTAATTTTTCTGTATAGTGTTCTTGAGCATTTTCCGGTTCCATTAAGTCACTGCTCAAGTAATAGTCAATAGTCGGTAGTCCACTAGTATCAGGGTGTCCCCAAGAGGTCATTTGAATTGGCGCTAATCTGAGACAACCCAGTTTGATTGTCATTGAGTCCATTCCAAATTCTGGGAAAATCAGAATGTGTAATTTATCTTCTTTTATTGCCTCGCGCCATTGCTCGATTGAACGAACACCTTGAACAAACTTATCAAAAACCTTATTAGCGCTAATTGTGGAATAATCTTTTTTGACCGCAGTATAATAACCAAACAGTTCAAACTCATTTCGATCTAGATTTTCTACCCAACCCTTAATAGGGATTTTCCAATTAGAGTGATTACAGAAAAATCCAGAGACGATACCAATCCGAACCTTTTGATTTTTATCTAAATTGGGTAGAATAAGCGGCTCACAATCTTGGGGATAGCGACTCGACATAATCTGGTAAATCATTTCCCCATAAGTCTGCTGTAAATTGCGGTCATTTAAACCTTGATATGTCAAGTAAAAAGGCTGTAATGACCCAACAGCATCAGATGCTTTTGCCCGTTCTTCCTGATTAGTTAATTGATAACTCTGGGCTAAATTTTGTAAATGCTGTTGATATTGATTTCGTCTGAATTCAATTTCATCAACACTAGAATAGATGATTGGCAGTTGGCTGATACAAATACCAAATTTAGCCGGATTATAGTTTGGCGTAACTTTGACGGCTTGTTCAAATGTCTGTACTGCTTCTTCTATTTTGCTGCGATCTCTAAGTAGCGCTCCTAAGTTGTAATAGATATAATCAACATCAGGTCGAATTTTAATAGCTTGCTTATAAGATTCTATAGCGGCATCAAACCTATTTAGTGAGTTGAGAGTATTTGCCAAATTGTTATGGGTAATTGCCAAATCAGGTTTAATCGCTAAGGCTTTTTTGTAAGCTTCTACTGCTTCTTCCCGGTTGCCTGTTTGCTGTAAAATATGACCTAAGTTGTGATAGGCATAAGGATAGTCTGGTTTAATTTTTATTGCTTTTCGATAAGACTTCAGAGCATCATTTAATCGCCTTTGTTGTTGGAGAACCTCTCCTAAATTATTATGAGCCTGTACCAAGTCTGGCTGTAATGCAATAGCCTGCCGATAATATAACTCTGCAATCTTCAAATCTCCTGCCTGTTGCCTACCTAGACCAAACTGCTGATTTAAGTCTGCATAGTAGATTTGCTCATCTGGTGACAGCTTTCCTTGAATGTGGAGAACATTACCTAGATTGGCTTGCACTTCAATGGAATCGGGTAGAGTTTCCAATGCTTTTTGATAACAAGCGATCGCTTTATCCAATTTACCCTGTTGTTGCAGAGTAAACCCCAAGCTATTGTGTATTGCTCCTGCTTCTGCTTCTGGCTGTAATTGCAAAGCTGTTAAGAAAAATTGTTCTGCATTTTGATATTCTCCTCGTTCCTGCGCCAGCACCCCTAACCCATATAATGCCTCTAGCTGATTGGGACTTACCTCTATAATTTGATGATAAACCTCTTCTGCTTGGGTAAAGCGCTGCGCTCGATGATGTTGAACCGCGAGTTGGAGAGCCTCAATAACTGTGTTCATAACTTAATGTATATAAAAATACTTTGTTGAATATATTTCCTTGTTCCTATATCTGCGTTCCTAGTATTTGCCATCACAATTAATAGACATCTCCAGAAATTAAATATGCGTTATCCAGAACCCTTGTAGAGACGTAGCAGTGCTACGTCTCTACATTCTTTTTTGGAGATGTCTAATTAACCCGACATCATACGACTGTTAGCCCACAGCATCTTTTGATTCAGGGCGGGCAAACAGCACAAAGCTTTAGGATAGGTTGAGTACTAAATATTGTAAAAATTTATTGCGGAAACAGTTATTTGAAATTGAATGATGTAGCTTATGTAAAAGCTGAAGGCTCAAATGAGCAAAGAGCCTTCAGCTATTTATGAATCTAATAGGCTTTCGAGCCTAACTCTACTTGCAGGAGTTGCTACTCTTTGTGAGTAGAGTTTAATTATGGTTTTGCGGTAGCAGATACGGAGAAGGAGTTAGCCGAAGCATTATAAGCATCGGTATTGGTGAAGCTGTATACTTGAGCTACTGTACCGTTACCGGTTGCGTTAGCTTGGCCTTCAGCAGTAGCTGCGCTACCAGTAGCGATAACGTTAGAATTTATAGATTTAGAAATGTTGAGGCTTTCGTTGATGACAACTCCGATCAATACGGCCTTAGTAGCAGTAAAGAGGACACCACCAAGAATTTCTTCAGAGGTATTTTCCAAGTAGTTGAGGTCTGAAATAATCATTTGAGTTTCTCCTTAAGATTGTAACTTTTTTTGGGCGTTTTTGGTGTAACCAACTTGTTTCGGTTGGCTATGTAATTACTATAGTTTATTCCTCGGAAAAGTCAATACTTTTCTGGGGATTTTTTGATTAAAAAAACTAATATATTTCCCGCAAAGAATAATCATAAATAGTATTAATTTATCGTCGAAATAATTGCACTAAAAAACTAGGCAAAAATTTAAATTTTTGTTGCCCAGCAAGAACTACAGCGATTAATATTAATTTTTAATCACGCAAAACTAGCGCTTAATTAAATGTATTTACTAATGCCGCTAACACAAAAGTATTAATTTTTTAAACACAAAAATTCAGTGTTGTTAATATTTCTGAAACTAGAGCATCTACCCTAAATCAGGGGAGACAATTAGCTACAAAAACATTTGGATTTAATGAACTATTTAGTGTGGGTGAAAAACTCCGGCTTAAACCAGTTCTAGCAATTCCTCCTGCGATCGCATATTTGCATCCGAATCTATGTGAGTGACTATATTCATCGTGTTGATTTGTTGCTTTAACCAATCAGAAAATGATTCTGTAATGATTTTTTGGCGCAACTGCTCATCTAGTTGGGGTTGAATGACTTCTTCTACCCAAATTAAATGCACTCCCTTGGGAGTCGTAATCGGTTTGAGAGCTTCTGGTGGTGCAGCAGCAAATACAGCTGCTGCAATCTCGGGACGAAAATCTTTGCGGTATCTGAGTCCTTGATATCCATAAGTACGACGGAGTTCTGGGTCTGGGATATATAAACGAGCAATTTCAGGAAAATTGACCTCGCCTTCTTCTAGAGCATAAAAAAGCTCCAAAGCCAAATCGCGATCCTCGAAAATGACTTCGTAAGTAACGGCGGCAACATAATCTAGTTGGCGTTCATAAAAGTGCTTTTCGAGTTGAGCGGAAAATAAATGATTCGCTAACTTCCCCGAAAGGATGTTGTTGTAAGCTAATTCTTCAAACTCATTCACAGACAGGTGGTGTTTTTCTAGCCATGTCCAAGTGTCTTTAGCTCTAACAAGCTTCTTGGCGAACCGTAAGTCATCTCCTTCTTGTTGTAGTTCTTCTGGTGTGACTGTAATTCCTGCCTCTTTAGCTGCTTCGACAATAATGCTTTGGGATGCGATCGCTTCCACAACATCAGGGATCTGACAGGAAAGTTTAAGGCTGTGAATGATATCTGAAGTAGAAATGGTCAGATTTTGCATAACACGATATCTCCAATAATTAAGGGGATTGGGCATGGGGCATTGGGCATTGGGTTATTAATTCTTCTCCCTCATCTCCCCCGATCGCTCTGACTAAATCTCCAAACCGCCTTTTTGCAGCTTTTTGAATGGATCTAAAACAAAGTCAATCACGCGGCGCTGGCGAATGATGACTTCAGCATTTGCGGTCTGACCGGCACCTAATGGAATACGTTTGTTGCCAGTTTGGACATATTGCTGATCTAAAGTGATTTCTAACTCATAGATTTCAATGTTCCCTTGGGGTGTTTGGCTAACTTTCGAGTCAGGAGAGATCCAAGTAACTTTCCCTTGGACGATGCCATACTCTTGGAAAGGATAGGCATCAAACTTAACCTTGACTGGCATTCCTACCTTCAAGAAACCACTATCTTGATTAGGTATATTTGCTTTGAGTACGAAGTCTGTATTTTGGGGTGCGATTTGGGCTATCCTTTGACCAGGTTGCACTACTGCTCCTGGCTTAGTGGTGGGTAATTCAAAAATCACTCCATTAATGGGCGATCGCACCACTCGTTGCTGCATCTGCACTCTTATAGATGTAATCTGGCTTTTAGTCTGAGCAACTTCTGATTGCGCGGCTGTGATTTGTGCCTGGATGTCTTTTAGTTGTTCCTGATTTTTCATCACAGCCAGTTTTCCGGCTTGGATCAAACTTTCATAACTACTTTGTTCCTCTTGCAATCTAAGTTTTGCTTGTTTAATATCAGACTCCAACGTATTGATAGTTACTTGATAACGATTTAGCTCTCCTGTTAACTGCAATTGGGCTTGTTTGATATCTGATACAGCCCTGCGATAGAGTCGTTTGCTTTCTTGTTCTTCTTTTTTGAGTTGATCAACTTGAGTTGCCGAAACTGCACCATCCTGAACAAGTTTGCTAAAGCGTTGAACTTGCCGAGAATCTATACTCAACCGAGCTTGGGCTGATTGCTGATCGTTGTTAGTGGTGTAAATCTGCTGCTGTGCTTGTTCAACTAATGCTTGTTTTTCTAACTTTTGCAGGTTCTGGCTACTCAATTTGGCCTCAAGGTTTTGCTTGGCCTGGTTAACTTGAGCCATTTTTTCTAATTCTTGAGATTTATTTTGTTGCTCTAAAAGGCTAGTTGACATGAGGAGTTGATTTTTGAGCAATTCCAACTGCGACTGCCGATTTTGCAGCCCTTGCAATTTGCTCTGAGTCTGTTGCAGTTCTGTTTGCAGCAAATCAGACTCTAGTTCTACTAAAACCTGTCCGGCTCTAACTGTATCTCCTTCTTTGACCATAACTGTTTTGACACTCCCACCAGCTTGAGCGTCTAATTTTTGCGTTGCGCCTTTAGGTTCTATCCGGCCTCTAGCGCTACCTGTCTCATCTACTTTTGAGAGAGTTGCCCAAGGCAAGAACAGACCAGCAAAGGCAATGAGTACATACAACAAACCACGAGTCCAAAGTCGAGGTAAGGCATTGAGCAGTCCTTCGGTACCATAGTGCAAGTCAAGACTTGTACTTTCTGTCTCTGTCTGCTGGTTAACTTCTCCAGATTCTTCTTCTGATGTGTAACTTTGGTACTCATCTCGTTCATCTTGGGGAAGTGGGGATGATCTATTGGGAGATGGCATAGTTTTATTTCCGATAACAGTAGGGAATGGGGAGTGGGGAATGGGGAGATGGGGGAGTGAGGGGGATGAGGGAGACAAGGAGGACAAGGAGGACAAGGGGGGAATTATTGAATAGTCTCTTCCTTGTCTCCCCCCTCTTCCTTGTCTCCTTTGTCTCTTCTTCATGCCCCATTCCCCATCAACTAACTTGAGCCAGTTGTTGTTGATTCAGGTAGTAATAATGACCTTTTTTCGCGATTAATTCGTCGTGAGTGCCGCTTTCGACCAAAACGCCTTGGTCTAAAACTAGAATCAAGTCAGCGTTGCGGACTGTAGAGAGGCGATGGGCAATAATTACACTTGTGCGCCCTTGGAGAATTGTTTTGAGGTTGTTTTGAATAATTCGTTCTGATTCGGAATCTAGGTGGCTAGTAGCTTCATCAAAGAGTAATAAGCGAGGATTTCCGAGCAAAGCGCGAGCGATCGCTAGACGTTGGCGCTGTCCGCCAGAGAGCATACCGCCGCCTTCACCAATTTCAGATTCGTAACCCATTGGTAGTTTTTGAATAAAATCATCGGCTCCGGCATATTTTGCGGCTTGGATAATTTCTTCTAAAGAGGCATTTGGATGAGCGATCGCAATGTTTTCTCGAATAGTCCCACCAAATAGAAAAGTATCTTGGTCTACAACGCCAATTTGAGAACGGAGCGATCGCAACGAAATACCACTAATATCACGACCATCAATCAGTACTTTGCCATTTGTCGGAGGATATAAACCCAAAATCAACTTACTGAGGGTTGTTTTTCCAGAACCACTGCGCCCCACCACTGCAACCATCTGTTCTGGTTTGATTTCAAAGTTAAGATTTTCTAAGACGTTAGTCTGACTTTCTGAGTGATAGCGAAAGGTGACATTTTCAAAGCTAATGTTACCGCGTAGCTTACCCAACGACTTCCGGGGTTTCGTTTCTAAGTCTTCTTCTGGTTCCGCCTCCAACACATCATTGATGCGTTCGGTGGAAATTACAATTTCCTGCAATTGATTCCACAGCATAGCCAACCTCTGGAAAGGACTCAAGACGTTACCCACCAACATATTGAAAGCAACTAATTGTCCAATAGTCAGTTCGCCATTAATTACCTGGATCGCCCCATACCACAACAATGCAGTATTGACAAACGTTTGGATCACACCACTGATAATTTGCAGGCGATTGCCGATTATCTGGGCATTAAAGGCTTTTTTAACCAAATCATTCAGCAATTCTTCCCAGCGCCAGCGCACAGTCTGTTCAATAGACAATGACCGGACGGTACGAATTCCGCTTAGGGATTCGATGAGATAGCTTTGTTCTTTAGCGCCTGCATCAAAAATCTCTCTGGAGATGCGGCGCAAAATACTTGTGCTAGCCAGTGCCAGGATAAAAAAGGGCGGGACAGTACATAGCACAAATAATGACATCCGCCAGCTATAAGAGAACATCAAGGCCAGATAAACCACTAATGTCAGCATATCCAGCACAATGGAGAGTGTCTGACCAGTGAGAAACTGTTGAATTTTCTGGTTTTCTTGGATGCGTGAGACTATATCCCCCACAAAACGCGATTCAAAATAGGAAAGGGGCAAACGGAAGGTATGTTTGATAAACCCTACGAGTAGGGAGACACTAACGCGGTTAGCAGTATGAAATAGCAGATATTGCCGTACAGCGTTGACCGCGACACCAAACAACCCAAAAATAATCATCCCCAAACCAATGGCGTTTAAGGTTGTAACGCTGCGTTGCACAAGGACTCTATCGAGCAACAACTGAGTGAATACCGGCGTTACCAGTCCAAATAATTGGATTAATATCGAAGCTACAAAGATTTCTAATAGTGTCCGATAGTGAGGCTTGATTAACTCAAAAAATTTCCAGAAGCTTGTACTTTCGTTTTTAGTATTTTTTAATAGGGCTGTAGGTTGCAGCAACAAGGCATAACCACTCCAACCTGCTTGAAATTCAGCTTTTGTCAAGCTGCGTTGACCAAGAGCAGGGTCACATACAATCACTCGCTTTTTCGTGATTTCATAGACAACGATGAAGTGCTTACCTTCCCAGTGGACAATTGCAGGTAAAGGTTGTTCTGCCAATTTATCAAGAGTAGCTTTCACCGGACGGGTGGAAAAACCCAGGTTTTCTGCTGCTGCTGCCATAGCTTTCAGAGATGCACCACTGCGGCTGACGTTGGTCATATCCCGCAGGCGATTGATACTAAAATGCTTACCCCAATAGTTACCAATCATTACTAAGCAAGCAGAGCCGCAATCAGCAGTGCTTTGTTGGGCATAGAAGGGATAGCTCTTGGTGATGCGTCTCCACCAATGCCCTACTTGCACTTTCGGACTAGGAAAGTAAAAACGTGACTTTTTTGGTTGTTGTTCTGACTGCTGCTCTCGTTGAGGAAAAGGAATAATTTTGGATTTTGGAGATTGAGAAGTTTTTTCCCTAGTCCTCAATACCGAGTCGCCAGTTCCTAATCCCCATTCCCCTAATTCTGGGAAGTATTCTAGTGCTGTTTGCAGATGTGAGTTTTTCAGAATGTAAGCAATCGTTGGTTGTGTTGCTTGCCAATCACCTTGTTTTGGTTTTGCAGAGATTGTGCCTGGTGTCAAAAAATGGTCTTGAGAATGCCGCAGTTGGCCTCTATACAATAGCCACAACTGGGAATCTTGGGATATTTGTGGACTTATAGAACCAGTTTCTAGTTGATGCCGTTCAAAGAGAGATAAGGCTTTGAGCATCCCTGGAATTTGTGATGTATGGCAGGGGAATTGTGAGGTTTGGCGACATAACAGCAGTAAATCCCATAGTTCTGCATGGGTGTATAGGCGATCGCTAATGTTAGGATACTTGTCTATTAATATTTGCAGTACATCTTGGCTGAAATAGCCAAGTTTTAAGTTTGTCGAAGCTCTAACTACATAAGGACTAAACTTGGCTTCGGGAAACAGAGTCACTTCGCCGAAAATAGACCATGCACCAAAGGTAGTGATTAAATTCTCAGAGCTATCTAATAGTCGAACTTTACCTGTAAGGATAATGTAGATACCAGGATTAGTCTGTGCAGATTGCCAAAACTGCTTTGCTACTGGCGGCTCCACAATCTCCATTGCTGCCAATAGGTTTTGTAATTCTTTTTCTGAAAGCTTTGCACCCAAGGTGTACAAAAGCCTTTCGCCTATATGTTGCTCAGAAAGCACTGATGGCATTTTCTAATCTCCAACTAAATAAAAGTATGGTTTTATACTGCTATGTCTGCAAGGAAACTTTAAGCCTCCTGAGAGGAAATAGCTTTGTCTTATACATAAAAGGTATTTTTGCCTGGTAAGCAGCCCCCTTGATATGACAAGGGAGCAGGGAAGCAGGGAGCAGGGGAGAAAAACACCAGGGATTGCCCACTACAAATTGCAGTCCGCTAAATCACCGCCAGCCCTCAGTTTCCAGCACTTTTTTCATGCTTAGTACTGTTACACAGTTCATCTAGACTGTCTTTACTGAATAAGCTGTGTTCGTAGTTTGTGATTAAAAGGAATTATTTTCAGATCAAAATTTGGTGAATCGATCGCTATGAGAATTCTCCTAGATCGCAATCACCAGCCCCCGGTATTTTTTCCAGATATTGATTGTGAGAAAAATTTCCTGGCTGAAAATTAGCTTCCATGCCGTTGCATACCTGACGTGCAAAAAGCGTTAAAAGCTTGATTTTACATATCCCTAGCTTTTCAACAGCCTTGTCGTTAGTAAAATGGTGTGACATAATTGTTATTAATTGCACTAAGTCGTAAATTATGGGCAAACGTAATCCATCGTAGTTGTGTGATCAAAGCCTGACAGCAAAAACACTGCAACTACGCTGCTGACTAATCTTATAGGGTTAATCAGAGGTTTACAAAATGTGCATTTGTGAACCGGTGTTTTTACCCTAGAATTTCCCGATTCTAGGGTATTACCTCCGGGAGCAGCTTCAGTCTACAGCCCATAACCTCCAACATTATAAAGCTGGTTTCGGGCAGGCTACAGTCAATAGACAAGAAAAGCCATAACGCACATCAAAATTTCTTGAGATTTTTCTAGTGACGAAAATCTCACTTAAATATCACTTTGGTTTGCTTGAAAGATACTAAAGTCAGTCTTTTTCAAGCCGTCTTTAGAGTCCTGGAGCGTACACTTAAGACAATATGTAGTTTTTACTACACCTCCTATAGAATAATTAGTGCTAGTGCTTAAATAATTTTGCAAAAAGCATATTTACATAATTAGCTTACACTGATTAATCTAAAATTTGAATAGTTTATGCATTTTTTAGTGTAAATTTTCTGAAATATTACGTACTAGATAACTTTTAGCCAAAAAAATACAGTTAGAAAGCATCTATACATTAAATCTTTAAACATTTGAGAGACACAGTATGGTGCAAGTCATAATACCTTATATTCTAACCTCACTCATTTCAGAAAAACGCTCATCATATTTGTTCAAACGACAATATTGCTTAATCCTCCTCTAATACTTTTACACAAGAAACACCCAAAAGCGCGATGTTCTATCCGCGTTATAAATAAAGGGTAATTTCGGTTCAGGAACGATAACCAACACGAATAATCCTTGATTTGCTTGGCTTTTATGACTTTTGCCCAATCTATCAAGACTTTTATGCCTTTCGATAGAGGCGAACACAAAAACCCTGCCATATACGGAAGTCGATAATTTTAGCGTTATTAAAGTTCAGTCATTGTTATTCCACAGTAAGGGGTCAAACTTTTCATAAATGAGAGTTGTAAAAGCTTTGAACTTTTATTATTTTTAAACTTTTATACTAAGTTGTTTAAATTAGCAGTGAGTTTAAACATATTAATTATGTGATCAAGCTCACAGACTAATAAATTAAAGATAGCTGGGAAATTAACGAACTAGAATACAAATTAGCAGTAAGTAGGTTGGTGCAATTAAAGCTAACTCGCTAAGGCTGTCGTTTGTCCTTTGTCACTTGTACTGAGCGTAGTCGAAGTATTAGTCATTAGTAAGGGTATTAAGCCTATTTACGTTTCGTAACATACTTGGTTTTTTCTTCGCGCTAACTTACTTCATTAGACGTAGGTTGGGTGAAGCGGAGCGCAACCCAACCCAACATATATCAGAATGTTGGCTTTGGCAAAGCCTCCAACGCCACTTGCTACAACGCTCTTAGCCCGCGCAACGCAGTGGCTCCCCAACCTACGATTATCTTTAACTAGCCCTTTCAAGGTGGGTAAAACCATACTCGGTATGGAAATGCATTCATTGAGTTAGAGCCTCAATGTATCACTGGAGGCAGCAGCCTTTAATCAGCCATTCTCATGCTCTGTATGGGCCATGTGCCCAAGTTACAACCAATTGCCAATCAACACATAGGCAGACCAGAAGCTTGGTGCTTTGTAGTTAGGGTGTTGCAACAGTTGTAGCTGGGCAAGGTGGACAGCTTTGGCTTTGGTGATTTTGCCACTCTTGAGTTCTCGATAGAAGGCACTAACAAACATTGCCGTTGATTCATCATCAATCTGCCACAGTGAGGCTATGGTACTGCGTGCGCCAGCCCGGACAGCTGCTCCTGCAAGACCCAGTGCTGCACGGCTGTCTCCTGCTGCTGTTTGGCAAGCACTTAAAACTAGTAGCTCTACTATGGTTTTACCCTGACTGCGAAAAAGAGTATCAAAATCTTTGACATTGATCTGACCATCGAAATCCAAAATAAAAGTCTCTTCAAGGCGGGAACTAAACTGACCGTGGGTTGCTAAATGCACTATGTTGAATGAAGCAGCACTAATTTCACCCTCTAAATTCTTTTTCTTAAAATCTCCATCTAGTAGGCTAGTTGTCGAGACTCCTGCTTTGGTAATGCCGTCGAATTCAGATTTGATTGCAAGCAACGGTGCAAACTTGGAAAAACCTGGTGGCGGCTGAGTCAGTCCTGCGGTTAGCGCTCTTAGCTGCTGTTTTACCAGTGGTTTAGGATCGAGGAGTTGCAGACCCACGCTCAGAGCAATTGCATATTTCTCTACCAAGTATTGCTTACCATCGTATAAAGCTGCCATTGGTAAATTGCGTAAGGAACCATCCAGGATGAACACTAGGGTATCTACCCCACTTTTTTGCAATTTTGACTCAATGGGTTGAATCAGCCAGTTGTAGACTTGATGCGCCTGGGTTTGGACGACTTTGGTAGCGGTGGGATCGACAAGATTTTTTCGCAGTTTTACTAAGAGTTTCTCTACTTCTGTATGGGAAATCGGAGTAGTGTAGCTTTGCAGGGGTTGTTTGGGAATTTTGACAATAACCTGGAGTTCGTCAGGAAGAATAATCGGATAAAGGATGGCAGCTGTGGGATTATCTTTATCCACCATTTGATCGAGGGCTACTCTCTGTCCTTGTAGGCAAGTTTCTCGAAAGAAGTCGTCTAATTCTGCTATTTGCAGTGCTTCAATGCGTTGGCGTGCTTTCTCCAATATTTTTTGATCTGGTTTTCCTCCTTGAGATTTTAGCAGTAACTCTACTGACTCTCGGTAGATGGGTTCTACGCTGTCACGAAAGTTGAATTGTACATCTTGGTTAACTACGTCTTTATTGACTACTAAATCTCTGCGAAGGGACTGGAGAGTTTCCACAGCTGCATCATAGGCCGCGATCGCACCATTCATGTCTTTTTGTGCCCGCAGCAATCTACCTAACTGCCATTCTAAGGTGTAGGTGATTTCTGGTGCATTGCTGCTCTGTGCTAAAGCTAATCCTTGCCGGGTAAGCTCTTGCGCGGATGACAACTGTCCGGTTTGTTCATATAAGCCGCCTAAACTCTTTAGTGAGTATGCTTCTGCCCGCTTGTCCCCTAAACTGCGGGATTGCTCAATGGCGCTGGCGAGTAATACTGCTGAGTCTTTGGTGCTGAATCCTGGGTAGTAATGCTGACTGGATGCTTGCAATATACCACCCTTGACTTTTGCCAAACTTTGGGAAAAGTTAACGTGAGCATAAATGTTAGCCCGGCTGGGAGGAAGTTGAGCGAGTTCGGACTCAATCAACGGTAAGAGAGTTTGAACCTCTGCCCATCGTTGATCTTCAATCAGTAGGCTCAGGTAATTGAGGTGGGCTTGGACTTTTATTAAGGTTGGGGGAGATGCTGCAACTGTTTGTTGATAATAGGCGATCGCCAGTAGGTTGTCTTTTTGTTTACGGGCATTATTCCCCAGGCTGAACAGACTGGCTGCAATATCTGCGCTTGATTGCAGATGTCGAGCAATCGTCAGACTTTCTTCTAGCGCCTGACGTGACTTTTGCAAATCGCCCACTACTAAAAGAGCATCACCGAGCGATCGCAAACTCACTGTCTTTTCTATAGAATCTGGTTGAGATTTTAACGTCTGACTTACCCGATCGAGTGTTTTGACAGCGCGGGGGTAAAATCCTTGGGTTCGCCACGCCTGTGCTTCATTGATTAGCGATCGCACCACGCCACTTTGATTATCCGCTTGCCTGTAAATTGATTCTGTCTGCTGCCAAGTTACCAAAGCTGCCTCGGCTTGTCCCATTCTCAGTTGGAGACGACCTTGAATATCCAGTGATTGGGCCAAGATTTGGAGATTTTGGCTTTCATCTTGTCCTTTGAGTAAGTTTAAGCTCTCTGTAATTGCCTGCTGTGCTTGACTCCATAAACCAAGTTGCTGATAAGCTAGAGAAAGATTACTCAGTGTCGCTGCCAGTCTAAGGCTTTCTCCTTGCTGCTTATATGCTTGGACAGCCTGTTGTAAAACTTCTACCGCCTTAGCAAAGTTACCAGAATTGTATAAAAATTTGCCCTGTTGAAGTAGCGAGTCTGGTTCATTCACCACACCCAGCGATGTCAAATTGTTAATTTGTATTTGGGACGAGGAATTAATTGAGCCAGGAACTTTGGCTAGCACAGGTGAACCCAAGATGCATAGCAAAGCTATCAGGAAGTACAAAGGTAAACGCAACAAGTAAGCCAGTGTGGTTTTATGCCAACGCCCTGGCTGCTTCTGTATTTTAACTTTTACAGAATTCGCGCCAAAAATCCTAGTTGTTTTAACCATAAGCATGACAAGAAATAATTGATAACCAGGAACCCACAGGATTTACTGTAAGTGTTTGGGCTATCAGGGTAATGTTACCATTCACATCCATGACTCATGCCTGAGCTTCCACAATCTTATTTATCATGGCTGGGATGATTAAACTGTATTGTCACAGATTCCATATAATTAGACATCTCCATGAAGAAGAATTCAGCTATTCTGAATGGGCTAAACGCCCCGCTATTGCTAACAGGAGCGGAGCCGGAGACGTTTCAGTTGCTCCAGTCAGAATTAACAAGCTCGCAGACTCGCTCATAGCGAAGACATATTGTTCGCCCAGCGTGCAGGAGGCTTTATTCTGAACGGTAGTTGCTCTACTTGGGGAGAACTCCAAGACCGCACTACCTCCTCCTGTTAGCGGATAGCTAGTACAGTACGGCGGAAATAAACAGACCATTTAAAATGTCTAAAACCGTTACGCAACGGTAATTACGAATTACGAATTACGAATTACGAATTACGCGAAGCGGTACTAGGGTTTAGCCCGTCCTGAATTCTGTTCGATAAACCTAATCATTTTAGAACGGATGACTTAATTTCTTGCTCTATCTGATTACTAATAATCTCAGATCCCATAGTAGGTTTATCTAGGTTAACCCTAATAAAATTAGTTTTATCTTTTCCTGTAAATTTTTTATCATTATCTGAGTCTTTGATAATTTTTAGAAAAATTGCATTTTGACTTGGAACAACAACCCAATTGATGATTTGAGTATTGTTTGGGGTAATTTGCTGAAGATTCTTACCTGATAAATCAGAAAGATAGCCAATAGTAGCATCTTCGCTGTTAATTTTTGTATCTATATTTGTATCTTTATCAAGGATTTTATACAACCAAACTCTTGTAGGCGGCTTCTCTACGGCTTTTATCTCTAATAAATCAAAAGAGGCGATAATGGCTTTTTTATCTAATAAAATATGAGCTTCACCATCTTGCTTACGATAAAATATGATGTTAGATAATTGGTTATTTCTCTCATAAGAACGTGAAAAGCTTAAATCAATTTGTTTATCTTCGTTCTGCTCTGGAAGAACAACGGGAATCATTAAATAATCTGATTGCTCTTTAATAATTAAATTTCCATAGACAAGATTCGCTTCGGGTTTCGATTTATCTGTTACTTGTGCCTTTTCTGTTTTTGTGCTAGTAGAAGACTTACAAGAAAAAGAAAGGATTGTGATAATAATAACTGTAGTAATTTTATTTAAAAATCTATTGTATTTCATCAAATTTTCCTAACAGGATACATTACTATTCTATTTTCTTCGCTGCTTTAAAATTATTTATAGTCTTAATTTAAGTTTATATTCCAATTCGCTTGGGTTAGCGCCAAAACCCTTAGAGGATGTTTGAAAAGTCCTCTTCTCGGTAGCAAAACGTTTTAGATCCCCCTAAATCCACGCCACTTGCTTCACTTAGGGAGACCACGCCAGATGCTCCACTTGGGGAGACCCCAAGACCGCACTGGCTCCCCAAGACCGCAGTGGCTCCCCTTAAAAAGGGGGACTTTAAGAAGTTTTCCCCCCTTTTTAAGGGGGGCTAGGGGGGATCAATAAGTACCTAAAATCACAGCCAACCACTTTTCAAACAACCTCTTAAATTGCGTATTAGTTTATATTCATAAAATGCCAAAAACCTGGTCAAGGTTGACCAGGTTTTATCGAGTTTACAGGGTTTCAAATTGTTAAACTAATTAAGTAATTGAAAGTTAATAACTAGGGTGGACTAAACAATTAACAAACTCAGCATTCTTGCGTTTTTCTGCTTTGGGATTTGGCTTTGCCTTCTACATTAGGCTTTTGCCACTTTTGTAATCTTGATATGCTGAAATTTGCTTGGGTTTATGACAGGGGACACTAAGTCATTTCCCCATTTAATTTGCTTTTATTTTGTTTGGTGTCCTACTATTTAAAGTATCACTTAGTTTGTAAGTTGCAACTCTTCGTTTACTAAAGTTGATGTTTTGTTAAATTTTGCAATCTAGCACCAGATATTTGATCCCTGACTATCTTTTTAAGATATTTGAGGGGATCTTCGAGAGATCAGCATAGCTAATCAAACTGCATTGTCATCAAGTCCTCATAATTTGACTCTCATCCAAACAATTGCTGAGAATACGTCCAATTGCATCAATTTTTACTAATTGGGTAGGATAAAGCTTAATATGGGCGGCTAATGCCTTATCTAGTGCTTGTTGGGGATAACGCGCCCTGCAATAGCATTGATTTGGGGTTGGGCAATTAACCACGGCAAAGCTAACTGAGCAAGGGTACAATTATGAACAAAGGGCTATGGAACGTAATTTTTGTAGCCTTTGTTGAGCATATTCAAAGTTTTCGCGTTGAAACAGTTTATTTTTAGCACGATTATCTGCTGGGTTGCTAGCGATCGCTTTTTTATAACTGCTTTCTAATTCATTCCCTTGGACAGTTTCACACTTTATCGATCTTAGCTTGAATTAAATCAGAGTTACAGTAGATGCTGATGGAATTGACTACAACTTTTCATGCTCTCAAAGAATGGGCAGTCGCCGTAAATGCTTTGGAAAGTGGTAAAACAATTATGTTGCTCCGCAAAGGGGGTATCCATGAACGAAATGGAAATTTCCAAATTGCCCAAAAGCAAATTTTGCTTTACCCTACTTATGAACATCAACAAGCTTTCATGCTCAAAGCTGAGTATGCCGATCGTGTTTATCCAGTAACATCAGGTTGGCATCCAGAGACAGTTCGCATCGGCAGTTGGGCTGAAATTACAGATATTTTGCCAGTTAGTGACGAATTTCTTGTCAACGCCTTGCTTCCATTCCATATTTGGAACGAGCATTTTATTAGCGATCGCCTTAAATGGAAACCACGTCAACCCCTTTATATTATCCTCCTGCGGACATATAAACTACCCCAAGAGCAAGAAATTCCTTATCATCCTAAATACGGCGGCTGCAAGTCATGGATTGATTTAGATCAACCAATTGACTTGCAAGAAACAACACCAGCTTTGTCTGACTTTGCATACACCCAATTAGTACAGACAATTCGCGGCATTGTCGGCGACAAAATGGCCAGAAAGATTGATATGCTCAATCACAACTCGACCTTTGGCTAAACCTCGATTGTATTGCTGTTAAGTTGTTCAATTTGAGATGTGTAACACAAGAAATAACACGTTCTTACTTTAGAGCAAATACATTTTTTATGTATGGAGATTTCCCCCTGCTCCCTGCTTCCCTTCCCCCCTGCCTCTTCAGTCAGGAGTCAGAATTCTGGCTCCTGACTTCTGTTTGTTAGAAATACAGCAGATTGCAAATTCCCGACCCACGCTGAAAACAGTAGTTATTGTTACACACGATCGCAAAAAACGCGGATAACATGAGAAAAATCTCACCCTAATAGATAAGGTGAGGCAAATCTGTTTATCTGCGTGTCCAAAAATAGCTCACAAGGGTGAGAAGTAACTTGACAAAAGTCTGATATTATGCGTTAGTTGTTAGCTAAAAGCAAAGGAGTTTGCAATGCATCGACAAATGTGCTGGTTATCTAAGTCTGGTGGCGACGGAGAGAAAATTTTGTATTTGCAGACAGAACCCAATCAGCCTTGGCGGCCCTACACGGCTTTTGGACATTTGACAGTCCCAGATTATCAAATACCAGGTGGTTCTAAAGGTTGGGCAACTTATCAAAAACTTCTCAAAGCAGGTTGGACACTAGTACCTAGCGCACGCGCAAATGAGTTTGGCAGCAGTAGCTACGCAGAGTCAACAATCCAAAATCAATAGTCATTTGTTATTTGTCATTGGTCATTTGTCATTGGTTATTTGTCATTGGTCATTCGCGTCTTTCCAGTCCCTGACTTGCTCACAAACCTCTGGGGGAACCTTCACCGCGAGGATCTGCCGCGCCTTCTAGAGTTCCATCAGATGTAACCGCGATCGCGTTACCATTACCCCAAGGAGTAGTTTCCTTAATTTTATGCCCCCGACGGCGTAAGTCTTGTATAGTCAGAGCATCCAAACTCCAAGGTTCTACGCGCAACTCATCTGGAAGCCATTGATGATGTATGCGTGGAACAGAAACAGCTGCGCCAACATCCATGTTGTATTCCAGCACATTCAGGATAACTTGCAAAACCTGGGTGATGATGGTGCTACCACCAGGCGCACCTGCTGCCATCCGAAAATGACCATTTTCTGTGACAATTGTGGGAGTCATGCTGGATACAGGAGTTTTGCGGGGTGCAATGTTGTTGGCATCGTTACCAACTAAACCAAAGGCGTTAGGCACTCCTGGCGCAGCAGCAAAATCATCCATCTCATTGTTGAGGACAATTCCAGTTCCCGGTGTCACCACACCAGCACCAAAAATTAGGTTAACTGTGAAAGTCAGACTTACAGCGTTGCGTTCTTCATCCACAACAGTAAGATGACTGGTTTGGGGAGATTCATACCGCATCGCGTGCAGTTTAAGAGACTGATGAGATAACGGAATGGTATTTTCTCCTAAACTCCGATTATTAGCTTGACTAAAACGTTGTAGTGTCTTTCTATCTACTGGCTTGACCTTGGTCGAGGGTCTAGCCACTTCCATATTAATTTCTTGACGGCGTTGTTTGGCGTAAGCTGGACTGAGTAGTTCTTGCACAGGAACTTTGACAAAATCAGGATCGCCTAAATATTCTGAGCGATCGCTGTAAGCAATCTTCATTGCCTCTACCATTAAGTGGATAGCATCGGGATGATGCCATCCTAAAGATTTCAAATCAGTGTCACCGATAATATTTAAAATCTGCAATAGGTGAACACCTCCCGATGATGGGGGTGGCATTGAGCAAACTTTAGCTTTGCGGAAATTCCCACAAATAGGAGTCCGCCAGATTGGTTTGTAGGCTTTCAGGTCTTCTAGAGTAACTAAACCACCATTTTTTACCATATCAGAAGCGATCGCTCCAGCTATACTTCCGGTGTAAAAACTTTGGGGATTTTGAGCAATTGCGCCTAAAGTGCGTGCTAAATCACGCTGCACCAGCTTGTCCCCTGGTTTATAAAATTCACCGTTGCGAGTGAAAATTTCCCGTGCGGCTGGATTGTTGAGAACCGCTTGCTTACGAGAATCGTTTGCTTGCAGAGAATGCCAAGTTACCATATCGCTAACCATAAAGCCGTCTTTAGCGAGTGCGATCGCAGGCTTCATCACCTCTTGCCAAGAGAGTTTACCATAGCGACGATGCACTTCATAAAGTCCCGCCACCGTTCCTGGTGTCGCCACTGCCAAATAACCATTAATACTTGCATTCGGGCGCACCTTTCCTTTTGCATCCAGATACATATTTCTTGTAGCTTTCAGGGGTGCGCGTTCGCGGAAATCTAGCGCTTTCATGTCGCCAGTTTTCTCAGAGTGCATCAGCAAAAATCCGCCGCCGCCGATTCCTGCTGAAAAAGGCTCAACTACAGAGATTGCAAAAGTTGTGGCTACGGCTGCATCTACTGCATTACCACCTTTGCGTAACATCAAAATTCCCGCCTCACTCGCTAAGGGATGCGCTGAAACCACCATTCCCTTTTTGCTGCGTAGGGGTAAAGTTAAGGCGGCTGATGCAACTTGGCTGTAAACAACCAGGGTGAAAGAAAAGATTGCAAGCGTAACCTGCTTGGATTTAGCAACAGTAAGCATTTTTATGTCATTTCTCCTAAAATTTTATAGTTGTTTAGCAATCTTGGTGTGAGATTATTAATATGATGTGATTTGAAAATTTTACAGTACTTATAAATGTTATGTTACTAAAAATCAGTAAAACATTTGTCAAAGCTTTAACTATTGGCTTATGTATCTCTACTGGAAGCGTTCTCTCTCAAACATTACCACTTTCCTCTAACTTAGTAGGTTTTAGTACACCTGAAGGTGAAAAATTATTATTTGAAAGTAAAGCAAAAGAAGACTTTTTCCCACTGAGTATGCAATTCACTACTCAAAATAATCAGGCATATTGTGGTGTTGCTAGTATGGTTATGGTACTGAATGGTCTACAAATTCCAGCACCAGAAGCATCCCAATACAAACCATATCGAGTATTTACTCAAGAAAACTTTTTTAGCAACGATAATACAAAAAAAGTGCTAACTGCTGAAGCTGTATCTCGTCAAGGTATGACTTTAGACCAGTTAGGGCAATTACTAGCCAGCTATGGCGTTAAAGTAAATGTTTACCATGCTGCCGACACTAGCTTAGAGCAGTTCCGCAAACAAGCGGCAGAAAATTTAAAACAACCGCAAAATTTCATTTTAGTAAACTATCTACGCAAAGAAATAGGTCAAGAGAAAGGAGGACATATTTCCCCTGTAGCAGCATATAATGAGCAAACAGATAGATTTTTAATTATGGATGTTTCTCGTTATAAATATCCACCAGTTTGGGTAAAAACAGCAGATTTATGGAAAGCAATGCTCACTAATGATCCCTCATCAAATAAGAGCCGTGGCTTTGTATTTGTAAGTAAAAGCCTTTGATATAATCTGTTCATTGAATTCATTAATCCTCTAATCGCACATCCTCCATGTAATGCGATGTCTTGCGACAAGCCGCTTTGCGTCTACGGCAATATCTACAATGTGAGTTAATATGGATACCGTAATTACACCACAAAGAATCGAGTTACCACCTGGCGCAGTGTTAAAGCTTTTGGGAGACTGGCAAGACTATCAAGTATTGAGTCAGCAACTAGGCGATCGCTCCTCACCTCGTATTAAATATCGACCTGGAGAAATTTTACTGATGGCACCGCTACCAGAACATGGAAGAGATGCGAGTTTGTTGGCATTGATAGTAATAGCTCTACTTGACCATTTAAACCGCATATACGAGTCATTTACGCCCATCACCATGAGCTTGCCAGAGATTAGTGGTATTGAACCAGACTTTTGCTTTTACATTGAGAATTGTAGAGCAGTAGTAGGCAAAAAAAGAATTAATTGGGAGTCAGATCCACCACCAGATTTAGCAATTGAAATAGATGTGACAAGCTACACTGACATTAATGATTTCTTGCCTTATCGAGTGCCAGAAGTCTGGATATTAAAGAGTAATCGGCTATTAATTTATAGATTACGGGAAGAAAGTTATGTGCTTACAGAAAGCAGCTACTTTCCTAACGTCAGAGAAATTGTACAGCAATGTCTCCAAATGGCCAACGAGCAAACAACAAGTGAAGTCATGAGGTGGTTAAAAAACTTTTTACATGGACAACAGTAGGGTGTGTTACGGCTTCCATAAGAGGATGTTTGAAAAGTCCTCTTATCGGTAGCAAAACGTTTTAGATCCCCCTAAATCCACGCCACTTGCTTCATTTGGGGAGACCCCTGTTCCCGCAGTGGCTCCCCTAAAAAAGGGGGATTTTGATTCCGGTTCCCCCTTTTTTAAGGGGGGTTAGGGGAGATCAATAAGTGCAAAGATACAGCCAACCACTTTTCAAACATCCTCTAAGGGACTTCCAAATAAAAAAACATCCAAAATTTGCTTGTGGGATGGGTGTCCGCACTACGTGCCGCTACGCTAACACCCGTCCCATATTCAGGGCGGTCAGGATGCCCACCCCACAAGATGGAATAATTTATTTCTTGGAAGTCCCTAATACACCCGACTGTTTTCTGGGCGTTAAGCTAACCCTTAATTACGAATTACGAATTACGAATTACGAATTATTTTAATCCCTTCAATTTGCGAAACTCCTGGACAACATCTTTAATATCACGTAATTCCCCCTCAACTAAATAGTTTAATTGCCGCATTTCATCTGCCGAAATCTTTCCGGTAAGTGAAGCGATCGCAGTTTTTAATTCGGGATATTTTTTTAATATTTCTTGCCGAACAATTGGCACAGTTTCGTAAGGCGGAAAATAATGTTTATCATCTTTTAAGACAACTAAACCCAACCGAGAAATCTGCCCATCAGTGGAATTTCCCGCCACCATATCTACTTGTTTTTGAATCAAAGCACGATATATTAAACCCAAGTCCATGATTTGAGGAGGTTTGGCAAAGCGTAAAGCGTAAGTTTTAGCTAATCCAGGAAAACCATCTTCTCGTTCTAAAAACTCGTAACCAAAACCACCGCGCCACTGCGGTGTATATTGAGTAGCTTGAGAGAGAGTTTGAATATTGTAGCGTTTGGCATCATTACCCCGGACAATCATCGCAAAAGTGTTTTCAAAACCCAAGCTTGGCATCACTTCCAAATTGAATTGCTGGGAGTATGCTTGTTTTAACCTTTCATAAACTTCTTTAGGGTCATTAACTGCTTTTTGCTTTAAAATTCCCGTAAAAGCTGTACCTGTATACTCAATATAAGCATCAATTTTGCCAGTAGTAATCGCGCTATGACAAACAAAAGAACCACCTAAGCGGGGGCGACGGGAAACTTTTAAATTAGTTGTTGCTTCTATTTGCTGTGCTAAAAGTTCACCTAAAATATCTTGCTCGGTAAAATCTTTGGAAGCAACAATAATATTGCCATCACTGCTACTATTTACATTTGGTGTGCAGCTAGTAATTACTAATAACAAAGTAAAAGTTAAAAAGCACGATGCTAAAAATCTTTTCATTAATTTTTAATTTTTAATTTATTCTCCAACCAGCCAATTGCAAAGTCAGCCAATAGTGCAATTACCGCCGCCGGAACTGCACCAGCTAAAATTAACTGATCGTTCACTACTGATATGCCGCGAAAAATAAAGACTCCCAAGCCACCAGCACCAATCGCTGCGGCAATGGTTGCAATGCCAATAGCAATTACCGTTGCTACTCGCACACCTGCTAAAATTACTCCCATTGCTAAGGGAATCTCAACTTGCAATAACAATTGTCTATCTGTCATTCCCATACCTCTCCCAGCCTCTCGAATCGCTGGATCTACACCAGTAATACCAGTGTAAGTGTTCCGAATTATCGGCAGCAAGGAATATACAGTCAGAGCAACAATTGCTGGTACAGCCCCAATTCCGCCAATTATCGGAACAGGAATGAGTAAACCAAATAGTGCCAAACTAGGAATAGTTTGGAGAATATTTGCTATGCCGAGAATTGGTTGGCGAAGATAAGTTTTACGTGTAATTAAAATACCTAATGGAATGCCTATAAGTATGGCAATTCCAATAGCGATGCCTACTAAAAACAAGTGTTCAAGAGTATGCTGAAGAATTTCTGGGGCATACTTAACAAGGAAGAAATTTTTCATAAATTGTCTTGGAAGGAACGCAGACATTTAAGAAAGGCTAGGCTTTCTGGGTGTTGCGATCGCATAAATTCATCTGTTGTCCCCAATACTACCAATTCTCCGCCATACATTAAACCAATTCTTGATGCCAAAACCAAGGCTTCTTGAATATCGTGGGTGACAAACACAACTGTTTTACCTAACTCTTGCTGCAAACGCCGAAACTCTTGTTGCAGTTCTAAGCGCGTAATTGGATCGAGTGCGCCAAAGGGTTCATCCATCAACAACACAGGCGGATCTGCTGCTAAAGCCCTAGCTACACCGACTCTTTGCCTTTGTCCTCCTGAAAGTTCGTGCGGGTAACGCCCAGCAAATTGTGCTGGTTCTAAACCCACTAATTGCAATAACTCATAAACCCGCATTTTAATTTGTTTAGATTGCCAACCTTCCAAAGCCGGGACTAAACCCACATTGCGTTCAACTGTAAAATGGGGAAATAAACCAATTTCTTGAATAACGTAACCAATTTTTTGCCGCAGTTTAATTTCATCCCATTGAGTTGTGGGAATATCATCAAATAAAACTTCGCCTTGTGTAGGTGTAAATAGGCGATTAATTAACTTCATTGTGGTGGTTTTGCCGCTACCACTGCGCCCAAGTAATACCAGTGCTTCTCCTTGACGGATGGTGAAATTGAGATTTGACACCAAGGGGCGATGATTGCGGCTAAAGGTGACATCGCGAAATTCGACAGCAGTTTGGTTATTTTGCGGCATTAGTAGCTTTTGGTGGACGCTAGCTCGTTATTGACTATATGTATTATGTGCTGATTTTGCTACCGTGCTAACGTCCAATTTATCAGACAAGTTGCTCAAGAAACTTGTTAGGGATTGTGAACAAATAAATTATTTAATCTTGTGGGGTGGGCATCTTGCCCGCCTTTGGCTATGGGCGGGCAAGATGCCCGCCCCACAAGAAGTAGTTGAGTATTTTTTTACTTGGAAGTTTTTAAGCCCTTCTATGCAGTTTTAGCATTCTCATCTGATGCTTGTTCTGCAACATTTTTCAAGCGGCTTGATCTGATTTTGCGGATGCGATCGCTATAGCGAACACCACCTGCCATCTCATATTCGCGGCTGTCTTTGCCGTATTTGATTGCAAGTACCATCAGCATCTTCTCAGAAAGCTGACTCAAGTTTTTTTCCATCTCTTCAATTTCAGTTTTAGAAGAGTCAACTACAGACAGAGCAGTATTATAAACATCAATTTTGTTGCGTAACTGGTCGATTGACTCAACTAATTTTTCTAGACTATAATCTTCATCAAATTTGACGCTTGGAACAATTGATTTTAGTCCAGCCGATCTTAACTGAGCTTTTTCTAGAATGCGGGATGTGCGTTTTTTTCGAGACATAAAATTACTCCTTTAAGATGCTACTAGAGCTAGCTTGCCTCAATTAAACTACGTTCCGGTTCAGTAAAACTCGCAATTTTTTTTACTAAAATTTTTGATTGATAACAGTAATTTTTCGTAACTTAATTACTAGAGGTTGGTATTTATAAAGATAATTGTCTCAGCTTTATCAAAACTTTAAGGGAGACTGCTCCCGTAAGTTGCGAACCTGCTTCCGTAAGTTGCGAACCTGCTTCCGTAAGTTGCGAACCTGCTCCCATAAGTTGCGAACCTGCTCCCATAAGTTGCGAACCTGCTCCCGTAAGTTGCGAAGCTGCTCCCATAAGTTGCGAAACTGCTCCTATAAGTTGCGAAACTGCTCCCATAAGTTGCGAAACTGCTCCCATAAGTTGCGAAACTGCTCCTATAAGAGACTAAAGAAAAATTGAGGCTTTAAACCCACGGAGGTGGGTTTTGTCTGTGTAGCCGCGACTTCTAGTCGCCCAGCAAGTAATAAATTTAGACCTAGGGCTTGACAAAAATATAACTGTTAAAATCAGCATAATGGTGTCAAAGTGCTAAAAAAACACACTCAAAAGCAGAAAAATGCCAGCCATTGTTAAATTACAACTTTCCTTAGAAACTTTAGCAGAAGCAATATCTTCTCTTGATTTAACAGAAAAACGTCAACTTCAAGAGCTAATTGAGCAACAAATTTTTGAAGACGAAGAAGCATTGTACGAAGACGATGCAGAAACACTGACAGAAATTCAAGCAGTTCGCGCTGAGTATAGCGATGGTGAGTCAGTGACTATAGATGAATATCTTGCTAACCGCTCAGAGCAGAGATAATGAGTTATGCGATCGTTATTTCAAAGTCGCGCAACATCCAGGCTTTGCCTGTGTAGCCAAGCAAGTGCAAAGTAATGAATCTTATAGAGAATAATATTTAGTGTGAGACATTTAGGAGAACAAGTTTTGACAACTATTACTGATATTGGTACACTGATTAACCATCATTCGGAAATACACGGCGGTTGTCCAATTATTGCTGGTACAGGCGTGACAGTCAGGCGCATAGCCATCTGGTACAAACAAGGTTATAGTGCAGAAGAGATTGCAGATCAAATTAGTCATTTGACCTTAGCGCAGGTTTATGCAGCTTTAGCTTATTATCATGCTAACCGCGACCAAATTGATGCTGACATTGCAGCAGAAGAGGCAGAGGGAGACAGATTAGAGAAACTGCATAAAATTCAAAAACTTTCATGAGCCGAATTCGCTTGTATATGGATGAGGATTCTACGGCACGTTCTCTAGTTCTGGCTCTACAAAACCGTGGTGTAGATGTGTTTACAAGTCTAAATTTGAATAGGCTGGGATATACCGATGAAGAACAGCTAACGTGGGCAACTGAGCAAGGTTTTGTTTTATATAGTTCTAATATCAGAGATTTCTATCGTTTGCACGCTGATTTTTTAAGCAAAGAACAATCTCATGCAGGAATGATTTTGGTACAGCAGCAACGTTACTCAGTGGGAGAACTAATGCGCGGTATTTTGAGATTAATTGCAGCTAAGTCAGCAGAAGAAATGCAGAATCAGGTAGAATTTTTGAGTAATTGGATTGATGAATAGTATCCAATACGCTTGGGTTAGAGCTAAAGACTGGGAAAGGCTACAGTTTAACGATGAGCAACTGCAACAGAAGAAAAGTAATATCATGAACCCTGTCAAACTCAGCACTGATGGCATTCACCAAGTTGTTATTTTGCCCGAAGATTTTCAACTCACTGGCACAGAAGTTTATATTAAAAAAATCGGTAATGCTATTGTTCTCATTGCCAAAGATAATCCCTGGCGATCGCTCATTGAGAGTCTAAACAATTTCTTTGATGATTTTATGACTAATGTAAATAGGTGATGTGTAACGAACTGATAACTGTTAAATCACCGCCACCATCTTGCCACATCTTGAATAGCATGAGCAATTTCTGCCGTTGCTGCTTGACCACCTAATGCAAAGATAACTGGAAACAATGCCTTGATATCTTGTAGCAAGTTAGGGCGAGTGCGAAGAGAGAGTTGATGAAGTGTATCTTGCCAAAGAGGGAAAAGTTCGGCAGCTGGCATTTGTGACAAACCAGAAGCTAAAGCACTCAAGGCATTAGCGTGAGGCTCCTGATTTTGAATCTCCCTAGCTGCTATTAGGGCTTGTGGCAACAACTCTGGTGGTAGTTTTTCAGCTAAGGCACTCAAAGCATTAGCCCGATAATTTTCATCTTGAATTTCCCTGGCAGCAGCAAGGGCTTGTGGCAACAACACTGGTGGCAGTTTCTTAGCTAAGGCACTCAAGGCATTGGTGCGATTCTTCTCATTCTGAATCTCCCTGGCAGCAGCAAGGGCTTCTGGGAATAACTCTGGTGGCAGTTTTTCAGCTAAGGCACTCAAGGCATCGGCGCGATCGCTCTCATTTTCAATCTCCTTAGCAGCAGCAAGGGCTTCTGTCAACAACTCTGGTGGCAGTTTTTTAGCTAAGGCACTTAAAGCATTGGCACGAGAATAGTCATTCTGAATCTTCCTGACAGCAGCAAGGGCTTCTGGCAAAACTTCTGGCCGTTTTTTAGCTAAGGCACTCAAAGTATTGGCGCGATATTCCTCATACTGAATCTCCCTAGCAGCAGCAAGGGCTTGTGGCAACAACTCTCGTGGTAGTTTCTCTGCTAAGGCACTCAAGGCATTAGCGCGATACCGCTCATCTTGAATTTTTCTTGCAGCAGCAAGGGCTTCTGGCAACAACTCTGGTGGTAGTTTCTTAGCTAAGGCACTCAAAGCATTGGCGCGATACTCTTCATACTGAATTTCTCTGGCAGCAGTGAGGGCTTCTGGCAAAACTTCTGGCAGTTTCTCTACTAGGGAACTCAAAGCATCGGCACGATATCTCTCATTTTGAATTTCCCTGACAGCAGCGAGAGCTTCTGGTAACAAATCTGGTGGCAGTTTCTCGGCTAAGGCACTCAAAGCATTAGCACGAAAATACTCATCCTGAATTGACCTGACAGCAGCAAGGGCTTCTGGTAACAACTCTGGTGGCAGTTTCTCTGCTAAAGCTTTTAAGGCATCAGTGCGAGAATACTCATGCAGAATTTCTCTGGCAGCAGCAAGGGCTTGTGGCAATACTTGTGGCAGTTTCTCTGCTAAAGCTCTCAAGGTATAGGCGCGATACTCCTGATTCTGAATCTCCATAGTAGCAGCGAGGGCTTGTGGCAATAAGTGTGGTGGCAGTTTCTCCGCTAAAGCACTCAAAGCATTGGTGCGACCACTCTCATCCTCAATTTCTCTGGTAACAGCAAGGGCTTCTGGCAACAACTCTGGTGGCAATTTTTTAGCTAAGAGACTCAAAGCATTGGCACGAAAATACTCATTCTGAATCTCCCTGACAGTAGCGAGAGCCTCTGGGAACAACACTGGTGGCAGTTTCTCAGCTAAGAGACTCAAAGCATTGGCACGAGAATACTCCTGAATCTCCCTAGCAGCAGCGAGGGCTTCTGGCCAAACTTCTGGCAGTTTCTCAGCTAAAGCTCTAAAAGCCTTGGCGCGATACTCCTCATTCTGAATTTCCCTAACAGCAGCGAGGGCTTTTGACAACAACTCTGGTGGGAGTTTTTCAGCTAAGGCACTCAAAACATTGGTGCGATACTCTTCATTCTGAATTTCGCTGGCAGCAGCGAGGGCTTCTGGCAAAAGTTCTGGCAGTTTTTCAGCTAAGGCACTCAAAGCATTGGCGCGATAATTCTCATCCTGAATTTTCTTGGTGGTGGCAGCAAGAGCTTCTGGCAATAACTCTGGTGGCAGTTTCTCAGCTAAAGCTCTAAAGGCATTGGTGCGATATTCCTCATTCTGAATTGACCTGACAGCAGCGAGGGCTTCTGGCAATAACTCTGGTGGCAGTTTTTTAGCTAAGAGACTTAAAGCATTGGCGCGAGGATACTCAGACTGAATTGACCTGGCAGCAGCGAGGGCTTCTGGCAAAAGTTCTGGCAGTTTCTCAGCTAAGGCACTCAAGGCATTGGCGCGAGGATACTCATCCTGAATTTCTCTGGCAGCAGTTAGCGCTTTTTGCAGCGCTAAGTCTTGAAGATTTGGTGGCAAATAGTTGACTAACTCTGTAACCGATCTCGCTTTCTGTTCTAGATTGGGGTTTTGTAGAGCGTAAGCTAGTCCTTGCTCAGGAGTCCACACCTTGTTTTTGACTAGTGCAACCAGCAGTTCTACTAGTACATTACCTGCCAAACTATTAAGGGAAGCCGTAATCAAAGCATAGCGACATTGCAAACCTACCATTTGCGGCAAAGTTGCTTCACTCCCATTCGCTTCTGCTAATTCCCAAGCACGAAAAATATCTGTGATGTAACCCGCAGTTTGTGCCAACTTTTCACGCACTTCATACCAGCCATTGTTCCCAGTTGCAGACTCCTCCCGCAATAACTGGTGAATTTCTTCTATCTGTCCAGCCTTCTCTAAATGCCAAACTAAATTTTGATGAATATAACCATCATTGGGTAGTGTATGCCAAAGGTTTTTTTGAGTCTTTTGCCGATATTGCTGTAAAAAGTTGACTTGAGCAGTAGCAAAACTCAAACCTAGCCCTGGCAAATCACCCCTCCGTTTCGGTGTTATAGAAGCAGTTAACAAATTACGTGCCAAGTCATGCAATAGATCGTGTAACCTATAGGTCAGTGTTCCATCGGCTAGAGGAATACTAGGTAATAGTAGTGCTTTACTCCCCAGGTATCGCAATCTATCAAAAGCATCACGCTCATCCATATCCCAAAGCGTTGCCGTCATCATCTGAGTAATGTTTACATCCTCTGGTAAGACTCCCAACCAGGTGAAATCTAGTCGGTTTTCTTCTGGCAATCGCTGTATACTCAGATTTAATGATGCAGTTAAGCTAAAACGTTTTAAGCTTGCCTCGTCAATAAAGTCTCTAGCTTCAGGGTCGTCAAATGTTTTTAAGCGTGCAACCTCTTGCTGAAGATCCTGCAACAGAACTGCCCAGCGAGTCCCATCCTTGACTTGAGCAGCTGCCAGTTCTAATGCTAGGGGAAGATAACCAACTGCTTTAGTTAAAGCTTCAGCCTCCTGACGCTCCAAATCTATCAAATTACGTCCTAGCAATTTGGTCAAGAGTTCCATCGCCTGTTCTGGCTTCATCACATCTAAACTATAAATGCTGGCTCCAAGTACTTTAGCGATCGCACTCTCACGGGTTGTAACCAGTATCTTACAGCGAGATCCGCCTACCTTAAAAGGTTGAACATCTACTGTATTCCAGGCATCGTCTACTATCAGCAGCATTGCCTTATCTTGAAGCAAATCTCCAAGATGCTTAGATGTTACCTCTACATTGATGGCACGGTGATTGTAGTCGCCCAAAGCCTGCACCCAACCACCCAGCAGTTCGAGAACTTTGGGTTGCTGACCTAAAGTTACCCAAAGAATGCCATCACAGAAGTGTTTTTTCACCTCTGGGTCATGTGCAAGTCCTGCTACCAAAGTAGATTTACCTACAGAACCCATGCCATGAATGGCAATAACTACCAAAGTGCCACAGGGTTAGCGCGTCTCAAACCCTATTGACAGAGGGATTATGGCAGAGGGTCTGAGTTTGGGAGAGCCGCAGCCAAAACAGAAAC
>NZ_JABXKH010000146.1 GCF_017115105.1 Nostoc sp. NMS2 | reverse complement strand
AAATGACAAATGACAAATGACAAATGACAAATGACAAATGACAAATGACAAATGATAAATGACAAATGACAATCGAGTTTTGCGGCGTCTACCCATTGTCGTGGGTGGGCTAGGCGCTTTACTTTTGCTGATTAACCGTTTGTTGACACCGGAATTAACCCAGTCTCAATCGCGTGGTGATGTGGTGGGCGTGATTTTGAGTGCGGTATTAGTTTTAACTGGTTTAATTTGGCAGCAAGTTCAGCCGCGATCGCCTGATATTGTAGAACTAATTGGAGAAGAAGGTTTTGTACTGGCAGCAGATTTACCCGAAAACGTGAAAACAGAGCTAGCCTGGGCATCTCATTTATTGTTGACTAATACAGTAACGCGATCGCTCGTGGTTTATTACCAAGGTAAAGTTTTATTGCGTCGTGGGATTTTGGGTACTAAATCTGAAGTTGTACCAGGAGTAATCCTAAAACAGGTACTCGAAAAACAAAAGCCAATTTATCTAGTTGCTCTAAAAATATATCCAGGTAGGCTTGAATTTGATTATTTACCAGAAAATACTCAAGGTGTAATTTGTCAACCTATTGGCAACCAAGGTGCGCTAATTTTGGCAGCAAATGCTCCTCGGAGTTATACCAAACAAGATGAAAATTGGATTGCCGGAATTGCTGATAAATTAGCCGTTACTTTTAGCTCGACTTGATCCAACCAACTAATATAAATTTGGGTTGGTCATCTGTCAGAATAAATCGTAATTTGTAATTATTAACTCAAATTAACTTCCTCTTATCTAGAGTTAATTACGAATTACGAATTATTAACTCACCAAGAAGTCAAAAAATTCCACCCTTCCTTTTCTTCTGGTGTCTTTTCTTCTTTTGCTTCTGGTTCTTCCGGTGTATTTAAATTTGTCTGTTGAATTAAATTATCATAAGCTCCGGAATCAACCCATTTTAATAATTCGCCAGCCCGCATAACTACCCAAGAAAGCCCAGACTCTGTATAGCTTAATATTTTAGTGACTTTATCCACACTATCAAAGTTATTGGATGCAAACTCACGGGCTTGGACAAGGAAATCTTCGATTACAGCAGTAGTTAAGTACTCATCTGGCAAACCTGCGAGTTTCATCAGTGTAGTAGTTGCTACGTCAATATCCTGACAAGCAAGCATTGCAGCCCGATCAGCAGTGAACCTAGACATCATCCGCCAATTATACAAACCTAGTTCCATACCACCAGCTATCAAGCCACCCACACCCAGCGTGGTACTGCTTAACAAATTTTTCAAAGTTGGCATCACAATTGCCATTTGGTGATAAACCATGTGCTGACTCTTGATGCGAGCAATTTCGTGTCCAAAAATGTAAAGCAACTCATCTGCGCCAAGCCACTCCATTGCATCTAAATTGATACCAACAAGGGGTTTTTCCACACCAACAATATAGGTTTTAATGTGGCCTGTGCCTTGAAAAAGATACAGTTCAGGAAGGGGAGCAACATCAAGAATTTCACAGGTTTCTACAAATGCTTGATGTAATTGGGGAAAATTACGGGGCGAAATTCTGATTTCACTACCAAGGCTTTGCAGCCTGAGTAAGCGATCAATACCATATTCGTTAATTTTCTTGAGTAGCAAGGAAACACCAGGCATATTTTGTAAAGAAGCCAAGGCTTTGCGATCAAAAGGATGTTCGTAGGCTTCTGAACTCAGTCCAGTTAATATTTTTCTCGTCATAAGTTTTGAGCTTTATTTTGGAGTGTTTGAGAAGTTCAGTTAGTCAGTACAAACGGCTTGTGCTTTCAGTGCGCCTGTGGCTAGGGGTGTGTTCCTACAATCTACAATTACTAAGACGAGCCAAGAGCGATCGCAGAGAGATTTTAGCAGATTGAACTAGAAAATCATATTTGCTGTCGGTGAAATCTAAGCATTTATCACCATTTTGCCCAGATACAATATAAAGATAAAGTAGGGGCGCTCGGAATTTAGAAATTTATCTATGCAAATTATTTATTGGCTATTAATTGCCGTAATGGTTGTGGGTATCATCGGTGCTGTAGTTCCAGCCATACCCGGTAGCAGCTTAATTTTAATTGCAATTATCGTCTGGGGAATCGTTAGTAGTTCCTTCGCGGCTATCAAGATTCCTCTAATTGTGACAATTATAGTTTTACTGCTCAGTGTTGGAGTAGATTTTTTAGCTAGCTATGTGGGAGCAAGACAAGCTGGAGCTAGCAAGTGGGGGCAAATTGGCGCAATTGTCGGTTTAGTGGTGGGATTTTTGGGATTATTGCCAACATTGCCTTTTGGGGGGCCACTGTTAGGAATTTTACTAGGCCCACTTTTAGGGGCAATTATTGGTGAGTATATTTACCGACGTGAATTTGGGTTGGCGGTTAAAGCAGGTATAGGAATTGTAGTCGGCTCTTTGGTGGGAAATTTGATTCAAGGGTTATTAGCGATCGCAGCAGTTGTAGTTTTCGTTGTGACAACTTGGCCACAGGTATTTGGTTCTTAGCATTTCAATTCCGCAGGAGTACGAATACTCGCTCTAAGCATACTCCTTCGGAGAAGCAGGCTACGCATAGCGTCTCGTAGAGAAGGCTTTACGCTGCGCTATCCGCTTTTTCAGTCAGAATTCAAAATGAATTCTGACTGCTGAATTCTGTTCGATAAATATATTGTCTACTCTATTTATCTAAAAAACAGTTGAGTAATGTCCAAGAACAAAAAGCACTAACTTTGTTCAGTATATGTAAGTTAAATAGATCAGCTTCAACCCTATTAAATGACAAATATACGAAGACCAGATATACAAGAAATTAAAATTTTATGAAGACTACTCAGCAATTGAAGATGTAATGAAGACCACTAAGTAAATCTTGCATACTCAGAATCTATGTGATTTTATGGAAATAAGAAATACGTCACGTAAGTGCCGCTTTCACTGACAGTATTTTAAATAAATTACTGATAGTACAAGTAAAACAATCAATTCTTTCCGTCAAACTTATTATTAGGATTCTCAAATGATCGTGATTAGTTTAAAATCTAAATTACTAAAAGCTACTTTGGCTGCTACTGCTGCACTTCCTTTAGCTGCTGCTGGGTTATTTACCTCTGCCGGTTCTGCTCAAGCTGCTTCACTTACAGGTGAGTTCAGTTTTAACGGTGGTGTAACTGTGAATCCATTTGCTAGCAGTTTAGTAACATTGAAAAAAGATTCACTAACCTTCACTCCAGATAGCGTTATTGCAGATTCCAATGGAGTAAAAAGTACCCCAGTTGGTGTTGCCGCTCAGACAGGAAGTTTCTTAAATTTCAATTCAGCAAGTATCCGTGATATCATCTCATTCAAAAGCGATACTGTGCAAAATCCATTTCTAGACCTTGGTAATCTTACGATTCCTGGTACAATTCTGCCTGGGGAAAGTACAGCCTCTCTAGCTGATGGCAAGAATATTTTTACGTTGACATCTTCTGATTACAAAATAAGTCAGACTGGTGCAAACATTACTATAGCCGTTGATTTGTGGGGATACTTTACCAGTGCGACTGGTGAGATAACTAAAGGAGCAGGAAGCTTATCTTTCCAAAGAAATAATACTACTGTTGCTCAGGCAAATACAATTCTCAATACTACTGGCGGTTCCTTGGCTAATTTGACTTTTTCTGGTTCTACCTTCACCACTTCCGTTCCCGAACCTGCTGCATTACTAGGCTTGGGTGCAGTAGGTGCTGTAATGGTGATGTCTCGCCGCCGCAGAAGTGTTGTTTAGTATGAACAAGTGACTTTCAGTTCCTAAAAGTCACTCTAATTTATCTATTCGATCTGGCTGGAATGCAAAATTTTACCAACCAGATCGAATTTTTTTTACTGTCAGACTGATTGCAAAGAATTTTTGGCTTCAGTTGCGATCGCTTCTACTTCATCATTAGCCAGTGTTTCTAATATAGATTTGGCTTCTGCACCGCCCAAAAGAGCCAGCGCTTGTACAACTCTGTAACGCATTTGCCAGTCTGGATTGGTAGCATAAGGAGCTAAAAGGGGAACTGCTTCTAAATTTCCTAATTCACCGAAAGAACTAATAGCAGCAGTTTGCACTAATTCGGTTTCTGATGAGAGTGCCTCTTTGAGCAATTCAAAGGCTCGTGGATCGCCCAATGCTCCTAATGTAGCGATGATACTAAATTGTATTAGCCATTCATCAGTCTTATAGTAAACCTCCTTTAAGTCTTCAAAAGCCTCATGTAGTTGGAGTGCGCCTATACAGTCTGCTGCTGCTGCTTGGACATCTACTTCAGAGTCATGAAGCAAGCGATCGCGCAAGATATCCAAAGATAATTGTAAATCTTGGGTTCCGAGTGTATCCATTTGACTCACCGCCGAGTAACGGACACGGGAATTGCGATCGCTAATGGCAGTTTGAAGCAATTCAAAGCCAACCGCAGGTTCCAGTTGGCGGATTTGATTTACTGCACGTAAGCGATCGCCTAAATCCTCAGAACTGAGCAATTGCTTAACAGACTCCGAAGTAATACTCATTTAGTTATCCTTGATTTTCAAAGGTGTAAAAAAACAGTCAAGTTTCATAAAACTCTTGACAAATGACAAATGACAAATGACTAATGACAACAGATTAATCTTGACTTGCTGCCATTGCCCGAATAATATCACCACGAGTGAGGATACCAATTACTTGATCGGTGCCATCAAGTACTGGCAAGCGGTGAACGCTGCGATCGTGCATGATTGTAGCCGCTTCTTTTAAAGTTTTATCAGGGGAAATTGCGATCGGGTTTTTACTCATCACCTCCCCAACGGTTTGTCCTAGTGCCTTATGTAAGTCACGTTCATACGTAGCTGGATTTTTTAAATAGATAACGCTATCAAGAAACATAATGTACGCAGGTGGAGTAACACCAGTTTCTTGCCACATCAAATCAGTTTCTGAGATAATGCCCACCAATTTCCCGACATCATCCACAACAGGTAGTCCACTGATATGGCGTTCTGCGAGAATTTGGATAGCTTCCTTCAGTGGAGTCTCCGCGTGAACGACAATAGGATCGCGGCTCATCACATCGGCAACGGTTTTAGGCATTTATTTGCTGATACCTTTAATCAAAGTCTCTGCGCCTATTGTAGAAAATTGCGGCACTCAACCTGATGCAATTAATAGATTGTTACGGGATTGGGCATTGGGAATTGGGCATGGAGAAGAGACAAGGGAGACAAGGAAGAGGGGGGAGATGAGGGAGAAACTTGTTCAATAATTCCCCCTTGTCCCCCTCATCTCCCCATTCCCCACTCCCCACTCCCTTTTAATGCAGCAATAATTTGAGTATTTGCTTTCGGAAAAGTAAACTGATCCAGTTCTTCCAAAGTTACCCAGCGAATTTCATCGGATTCCAAAGGTTGGGGAACACCTATAATATGGCAGCAGTGATGTACTGTGAGGGTAACGCGCAAATTTGTATAGGTGTGGTCAATAGTAATCAAATGCTCTCCCACTTCAATTACTATTCCCAGTTCTTCGGAAATTTCCCGTTGAATACACTCTTGAATAGTTTCACCAGGCTCGATTTTACCACCAGGAAATTCCCATAAACCGCCCATTGCTCCTTCTGGACGACGGCGATCGATTAAAATTTGCTTTTGGTCATTCCAAATTACTGCAACACCAATGATTTTATGGGGCGGGAAAGAACTGGTTTCACTCATAATTGATTGACAAGAGGGGAAGATGATTAACAACAAAACTCGGCAGACTAGTTTGAACTCTGCCGAGTTTTGACTTTTTAAATTTCAACCTTAATACGTCACTGTTTTGGATATTTTAAAAAAATCTAGCTGATAATTATTGGGAATTAGGGGTTGGGAATTAGGGGCAAAGATTTCGCAGAGGCTTATTTTTAATTCCTATAGCCGTGACTGTAGCTAGCAATCAGCCCAACAACAATATAGAGTTTGCTAACTTTTATATTTCTAGTCAACTTCGGTGTTGTTGGTTTCAGTCCCTTGTAGGGCGAGTTCAAAATTCATTCTCTGTTCAGCATTACGCAAGAAATAACCACTAATCATAGCAGAAGCCAAAAGCCGACCTAGACTTTCACGACTGGTGCTTACAGTGATGCCAAAGTGTTCTGAAGGTAGATTACCCAATAGTCCTGTAATATTCCGTTCCATCACCTGAAAAACTTCGGCAGATGTAGGTTTAGATAGCTGGGTAACTGTCTCTGGACTCAAAGATTTAACATACTGCCATAGTAAATCGTTAGTTTCTGATTCGCTATTGAAAAATTCTGAGACACGATTGGATGGGTTACTCATTATTTAGCTCCTTAACTACCACTCTTGGCTGCGGTGCTTGTGATTTGAATATTAAATGCCTGTTTTGGATTTGACTTAGCTAGCTATTTTGTCTTCCTGTGAACCAATGTAACAGCCTATCGTAAGAGTGGAAGTAGGTGTAACCGTACCAAAGTCAGCGTATTTTCTCACCCATAGGTCATTAGTCATTGGTAATTAGTCCTTTGTAAATAACTAATAACAAAGGACTAATGACTAATGACTAATGACTAACTTGCCAAATATTCACCCATGTTGGCTTTAGACTTGCGAAGTTTGGTTAAAGCTTCCCGCTCAATTTGCCGGACTCTTTCTCGGCTGATGTTCAGTATTTCACCGATTTTAGCCAGAGTCAACGCTTGCCCATCAGTTAAACCAAAGCGTAGTGTGATTACTTCCCTCTGTTGCGGTGTGAGATCGCCCATCAGCCGATCTAAGTCATAAGATAGGGAAGATTGCATGACAAATTCTTCTGGAGACGCTCCTGGATCTTCCAGCATTTCTCCTAGTTCAGTGTCGTAATTATCACCCAACCGCAAATCTAAGGAAAGGGGCAAACGCGCCTTTTCTAAATATTCTCGTACTTGTTTGGGAGTTAATTCTAATTCTTGAGCTAACTCACCAGCTGTAGGAGCGCGTCCCAACTTTTGAGACAATTGGCGCTGTGCCTTTTTAATCTTATTTAATTTTTCAGTAATATGGATGGGCAGCCGAATAGTGCGGGCTTTTTCGGCTATAGCACGAGTAATAGCTTGCCGAATCCACCAATAGGCATAAGTAGAAAATCTATACCCTTTGGTGGGGTCAAACTTTTCTACGCCGCGTTGCATACCAATACTACCTTCTTGGATCAAGTCCAGTAAATCGACGTTGCGCTTGATGTACTTTTTGGCAACGGAGACTACCAGCCGCAAATTGGCTTCTACCATCTTACGCTTGGCAATTTCACCATCAGCGATCGCTTCGTTCAATTCTGCTGGTTCTAACTTTGTCGCTTTGGCCCACTCTTCTAAAGTCGGTTGACGACCTAACTGGGTGGCAAGAGATTCTCTTGATTCGTGCAAAGTACAAGAACGTTGCACCTGTTTACCATAAAAAATCTCTTCCTCGTGTGTTAAGAGTGGCACACGGCCAATCTCACGCAGGTAAGTCCGCACGAGGTCTGTGGCTGTCTGAGCGGTCTTCATGGCGCTACTCTTTGGTAATGATGGGTTTGGCGGTAGGGTCATTAAGGGATAGATGCTTTGTTAGGGTGCTACCCAGTCAGACTGGGAACCCATGTATGGTTTGCAACTTACGCGCGCGAGAAACTCGGCTGCTCATAATAATCAAATTTAGGCTTCTTAACTGCTAAAAGTTACAGTTATTTCCTACTTTTCACAAGTATCTACAGTTAGATAAAAGGTCGCTTCTTAAACATTTTTTTATTGGAGAATTATTAATAATTGTAACATTTATGAGAATGTTTTGGCTATATAGAGACATTAAATCTCCTGGTTGTTCCAGTTCATACAGTATTGCCCTCTCTCTCAAGGCTCACTAGAAGTCAATTTCAGAAATTATCTGGTTAACATAAGCTTCCTCATATTTGCTAAGATATCTCTAATGAGAACTATAGTCATTCTCTTATAACAATTACTTAATTTTTTCTGGGATGGGGAATGGGGCATGGGGCACTTGTACTGAGCGACTTGTGCCGAGCCTGTCCTGAGCGTAGCCGAAGGGCGAAGCCGAGGTAAGTCGAAGTATTGGGCATTGGGCACTTGTACTGAGCGAAGTCGAAGTATTGGGCATTGGTTATTAATTCTTCTCTCTCACCTCCCGGTTGGTGAGCGAAGTCGAACCACATCTCCCCCCACTCCCCACTCCCTACTCCCTCAAAATCGGGCAATACTCTTGAATGGTTTTTACGTCCAAAGTGGTATTTTGTAAAGAACGGATGGCGGCAACGGTAGCTTTTGCACCAGCGATGGTAGTAATGATGGGAATTTTGTAAGCTAAGGCTGTGCGGCGGATTAACCTAGCATCAGTCTGGGCTTCTTCCCCTGATGGTGTGTTGATAATAAGTTGGATTTTTTGGTTTTTGATTGCATCTAAGACGTGAGGACGACCTTCATGGAGTTTCAGCACTAATTCAATATTTAACCCGTGTTCGAGAAGAACTCGCCGTGTACCAAGGGTAGCCATCACTGTAAAGCCCAAATCGATAAATTCCTTCACCACACCACTTGCAGCAGCTTTATCGCGATCGCTCATTGATACAAATACAGTTCCTGTCAGTGGTAAACGCTCCCCAGCACCCAGTTCTGCTTTGGCAAAGGCCCGGCCAAAGTCGCTGTCAATCCCCATCACCTCACCAGTGGATCTCATTTCTGGGCCCAATATTGTATCAGTTCCTGGGAATTTATTAAAGGGTAATACAGCTTCTTTTACTGCAATATGTGTGGGAATGACTTCTTCAGTAAAATGTAGCTCCTCTAAGGTTTTACCCGACATAATTAAGGATGCTAGTTTTGCCAACTGTACACCCGTTGCTTTAGATACAAAGGGCACTGTGCGTGAGGCACGGGGGTTAGCTTCCAGAATATAAACTTGGGGAGAATAACTACTTGCACCCACAACAGCAAATTGGATATTCATCAATCCCACAACTGAGAGCGCTTGTGCTAGCTGCACCGTCCAAGTGCGAATTTGATTGAGAACTGCTGGTGATAGGGAAATGGAAGGTAAAGAACAAGCGGAATCTCCTGAGTGAATCCCTGCTTGCTCGATGTGTTCCATAATACCACCAATTACCACCCGTCCAGTATGATCGGCGATCGCATCGACATCAACTTCAATCGCGTTTTCCAAAAACTTATCAATCAAAATCGGATGTTCTGGTTCCACTAGTACCGCAAAGGTCATGTAGCGTTCCAATTCAGTATCGGAATAGACGATTTCCATCGCTCGTCCCCCCAACACATAGCTGGGACGCACCACCACCGGATAGCCAATGCGTTTGGCGACAATCAGCGCATCTTCGTAAGTCCGAGCAATACCATTAGGTGGTTGGGCAATATTCAACTGTTGGAGAATCTTTTCAAACCGCTCGCGGTTTTCTGCCATGTCGATGGAATCTGGTGATGTACCCCAAATCTTAGTGAGCAGTCCCGAAGTGTTATTGCTAAGAAACTCTTGTAATGGAATAGCCAACTTTAGCGGGGTTTGTCCGCCAAACTGGATTATCACCCCGACTGGATTTTCAGTTTCGATGATGTTAAGGACATCTTCTTTTGTTAAAGGCTCAAAGTAAAGGCGATCGCTGGTATCATAGTCTGTCGAAACTGTCTCTGGGTTAGAGTTGACCATAATCGTCTCATACCCCGCTTCCTTTAAGGCATAAGCGGCGTGACAACAACAATAATCAAACTCTATTCCCTGCCCAATGCGGTTGGGGCCACCACCCAAAATTAAGACTTTGGGCTTGGTTGCTGGCAAAACCTCTGTTTCTTCTTCGTAGGTAGAATAGTAGTAGGGGGTAAAGGCTTCAAATTCAGCCGCGCAGGTATCTACAGTTTTGTAAACTGGGATGATTCCTAGCGACTTGCGGTAGGCGCGAACTTCATCTTCGGTGGTTTTGGTGGCATAAGCAATCTGGCGATCGCTATATCCGTCCCGCTTCACCTCATAAAGTTGCTCTTTTGTCAATTGCTGCAAGGGTGTCCGCTTCAGGAATTTCTCGACATCTAGGAGTTGCTGTAATTTATCTAAGAACCATCGGTCAATACCAGTTAGTTCGTAGATTTCCTCAATAGTTATGCCTTGTTGCAAGGCATGACGCACAGCGAAAATGCGATCGGGGTTAGGTGTCCGCAGTTGGGCGCGGATTTGTTCACCACTGGGTAATTTTTCGGCTTTGTCGCAACCCCAACCAGCGCGTCCTGTTTCGAGCGATCGCAGCGCCTTCTGGAATGATTCGTTGAAAGTCCGCCCAATTGCCATCGCTTCCCCGACAGACTTCATTTGAGTTGTCAGCACTGGGTCGGAACCGGGGAACTTTTCAAAGGCGAAGCGGGGAATTTTTGTCACCACATAGTCAATTGTTGGCTCAAAGGACGCGGGAGTTTTCTTGGTGATGTCATTTTTAATTTCATCCAAGGTGTAGCCCACTGCCAGCTTTGCTGCCATTTTAGCGATGGGAAAACCCGTAGCTTTGGAAGACAAAGCCGAACTGCGGGAAACGCGGGGGTTCATCTCAATTACCACCACATCCCCATTAAGCGGATTAACAGCAAACTGAATATTAGAACCGCCAGTTTCGACACCGATCTCGCGGATGATTTTAATTGCCATATCCCGCAGCCTTTGATATTCTTTATCAGTGAGGGTTTGCGCGGGAGCGACGGTAATTGAGTCCCCGGTGTGAATGCCCATCGGGTCAAGGTTTTCGATGGAACAGATAATCACCACGTTATCTGCCAAATCACGCATCACTTCGAGTTCATATTCTTTCCAGCCGAGTAAAGACTGGTCAATGAGAATTTGCGAAACAGGGCTGGCATCTATACCTACCTGTGCCATTTCTTCAAATTCTTCTTGGTTGTAAGCAATACCGCCACCACTTCCGCCCATAGTGAAAGCGGGACGAATAATTAGGGGATAACTACCAATTTGACGGGCAACCGCTTTGGCTTCTTCCAAAGATTCGGCTGTGTCGCTAGGACACACAGCTACTCCAATTCTGGCCATTGCTTGACCAAAAAGTTTTCGATCTTCGGCTTTTTCGATTGCTGGTAGTTTAGCGCCGATTAACTCAACGCCGTACTTTTCCAACACCCCATTTTTGGCTAAAGTAACGGCGAGGTTGAGGGCGGTTTGTCCTCCCATCGTTGGTAATAAAGCATCAGGGCGTTCTTTCTCAATGACTTTTTCCACCAATTCTGGAGTTAACGGCTCAATGTAAGTGCGATCGGCCGTTTCCGGGTCGGTCATAATCGTTGCAGGGTTGGAGTTGACCAAAACTACTTCATAGCCTTCTTCTCGCAGCGCTTTGCAGGCTTGAGTGCCAGAGTAGTCAAACTCACAGGCTTGTCCAATCACAATTGGGCCAGAGCCTAACAGTAGAATCTTCCTGAGGTCGTCACGGCGGGGCATAGTCGTTGCCTTGGAGTATGAGAATACAAATCCTGATTATTTTAAGGGTCTTTACACCCTATCGTGCTTTTTATTATTAAGTTTTCTAGGTTTGATGACAGGAAGTGGAGTGGAGAGATGAGGGAGATGGGGGGGATGTGGTTCGACTTCGCTCACCAACCGGGAGATAAGGGGCATAAGGAGGTTATTGAATAAATCTCTCCCTTGTCTCCCCACTCCCTTCCCAATGCCCAATACCTAATGATTATTTTGTAGTTCTAATTTTATTTAATTGTGATGATAAAATCTTTAAAGCTTTTGCGAATTTTTATTATTTAATTAAATAAGACTTTGCAATAACTGGTAATTTATTGTTGCATATATCTGTCTAATCGTTCAGCAAAAATAAATTTTTTAGATAAAAATATTTATTAACGATTTAATTGCTAAATATTTCCAACATTAAATATTATGATGATATGTTTACTTAAATTAAAAATGGCAGAGAAATAAGGTTATCATTCTCCGCCATTCTTTATAATGTTTTAAGAGTTCGTGCTGTCAACTTTTTCTCTCAGTCTAGGTAGACAAATCTAGATTATGAGAGTTTTAGCTTTGAGCCGCTTGGACAAACCCTAAAGTTAAGCTATCTTTAGCGAGGAAGTGAGACAAATGATAAGCACGTTCCTCGGTTTTCAACAAAATCTTTTCGTACAGATAGCGTGTACCCCGATCGCCTAAACTCTCTGCCTGAGCAGCTTGACGGCGAATCACGCCAAGAATGGCTTGTTCTGCGGCTAAGTCATTTTCTACCATTTGGCGAGAGGAATATACGCCTTCAGACTCTTGCTCAAAACAGGTTAATTCTGCTAACTTGCTAAAGGTCGCTACTGGCACACCACCTAGTCCATCCAAGCGTTCTCCAATTTCATGAACATGGTCTTGTACTTGGTTGTAACTTTCGTTAAAAAACTCATGCAGAGAGTAAAATTCTGAGCCTTCAACTACAAAATGATGCTTTTGGTACTGCAAATACAGTGCCTGGAAACTAGCTAATACAACGTTGAATCCTTCTGTAACTGGAGCAGTGACGCTGTGATCCAGCAACACGGGATTGTCATATACATTACCAAAATTCCGTAACAAAGTTTGCGTTTCAGACATTGTGTTCCTCTCTTTTTAACAGTTATAGATTTTAACTGCTTATTCTCAACATATTAACATTTTAATAATAAGTGCAAGCCAATTCGCCATCACAAGATTTTGTATTTTTGCTTACTAAAAATCTCAATTTTATTATTTGCTGGATGATGGCACAGCTATCAATGTGCATAAATCTCTCATTAATATTGACATCACGGCTTAAATGTGCATATTTACTCAGTAAAAGTGGGGGTATGAAGAAGAGACAAGGGAGAGACTTATTCAATAATTCCCCCTTGTCCCCCTGCCCCCTGCTCCCTGCCCCCTGCCCCCTCTCAATATGGAATGGCTGTAAAAGTTTGACTTTTTTTCCAAAATTAATGAGAATTGTTTGCACTTAAGTTATGCTGGTTTTAAGAGGTTACACTCCTAAAACTTTCAATAAGCAGAGAGTTAAATCGCGGTAATTACTGCAAGTTTGTTGCACTTTGAGGGCAATTCTCTTGAAATCGTTTAGTTCAGAAATAGAAAGCAACCACCTTGTAGAGGTGAATTGGGCAGATCGCTGGCAAGTCTATCAACGTCTAAAGGAGTTAGACATTCCCTGTACTTGTACAGCTAACCAGCCATTGAAAGTTGAAATTGGCTCTCCTGTGACAGCTGTTCAACTTTGGAGTGTGATACGGCGATTAACAGCCTCTCGTCAAGACCAAATTTTGACTCTTGAGTGCTGTTGGAAAATCGCTAACAACAGTTCTAATTTTTAGCTGCTGCTGAGAATATCTTGCTTGATAGGTTGTACTTAGTTAAAAGGAGATCAAAAAAATGGGTGCATCTCACAGTATGGAAGTATCAGAATTTTGTCTTGAGGGCAGATTTATAAATTTTGTTATTAAAGATGGCTATAAGCTTAAAGGCTTAATGCTGGGGACTCATGAGGGTGAGTCTTATATTAAACTAGCTAAACATTTACGGGCTGCTTTTGACTTGCGCTTACCACCAGGCACTTGGTTGCAAGTTGTTGGTTACAAAAAGCATGATTTGAAGGATGGCACTGTCACTTTGAAAGCTGAACGGGTAATGGCGGCGCGTTCTGAGATGGGGAGAGTTGAAACGATCGCACCAGTACAAGAACCCCCGTCTATTGATAATGTCAAGGTAAAGCCAGCTAAGGCTAAAGCCACGATTTTGGTATGTCAAAAGTCTGATTGTATGAAACGCGGTGGTAAAGCAGTTTGTCAGGCGTTGGAGGCAGCTTTAAGCGATCGCGGTTTAGAAGACCAAGTTACAATCAAGGGCACTGGTTGCATGAAAAATTGCAAAGCTGGGCCAAACCTAGTTATGCCAGATAAAACACGCCATAGCCGAATTCAGGCGGCACAAATCCCGGCGCTGATGAATCAGCATTTCGGTGACAAGAGTTTAGAAGCACAGCCTGAGAATTTAAGGGAAGTAGCGATATCTAATGGCAAACCTTGGGGAAGTAATTCATAAAATCTTGACATTTCAATGAGAAAGCTTAATAATATCTTCTCAAGTGTGTTCCGTTAAGACTCGGCCGTAAAGTCCGATAGAAGTTTGCAATAAAATCAAAAAACTGGCTTTAATTAAGGCCAGTTTTTTGAGTGAATAAGATTTTTATTAAGCAATTTTTAACTGGCATACTCCCATAATTTGGAAAAATTCAAGGGAATGTATTTGATTGATGAATACGTAGACGCAAAGAGACTTGTCGTTAGACATCGCTTACAGTTGAAGCGTCAATCATCAATGATTTAAAAACATATATAGCGGTTCCCTGTTGAGTGAGGTACAAAAACCCCACCCCCAAACCCCCTCCCCGCTCTTCGATAGGGGGCTATGAAGTACCTCATTTGATTAGGAAAAGCTATAATGCTCGTGACTTTAATGGCATTGAGCAGTTTGGGATAAAAATATTGACACCTGCGGAGTTTTTGCAATCTATCTATCCCAATCTAAACCATTTTACCAACTCCGCCTTGACCTTCTGAAGCTCGATGTTGACCTTCTGAAGCTCAATGTTGACTTTTTGAGACTCGATGTTGACCTTTTGAGGCTCGATGTTGACCTTTTGAGACTCGATGTTGACCTTTTGAGGCTCAATGTTAACCTTCTGAGGCTCGATGTTGACCTTTTGAGGCTCGACGTTGACCTTTTGAGGCTCGACGTTGACCTTTTGA
>NZ_JABXKH010000050.1 GCF_017115105.1 Nostoc sp. NMS2 | reverse complement strand
GTTTCTGTTTTGGCTGCGGCTCTCCCAAACTCAGACCCTCTGCCATAATCCCTCTGTCAATAGGGTTTGAGACGCGCTAACCCTGGTACATCAGCTATGTAAAGCAACAAAGTCAAGGAAAAGCATGGAATTACTTGAGTTTGGACTAATTGGCATTTAGCAGCAATGAATAGAAAGCAAGAAAAAGTTACCCAACTTCTTTTAGAGGCTGAGTTAAGTTGAATCGTTGAAAAAGAAGCAAAAACTAAGCAGCAGTTAGCTCAGCGTTCTTAAGTGATTCTTCGGTTTTAGGTTTTTTAGATGGGTGTTTTTTGACAGTGGGATAACGGGGACGTTGAGGTGGCTGATGGCCTTGGGCACGCCCAGGTGATTTACCGCGAGTTTTAGGGGATTGAGCAGGAGTGCCAATGGCGGCTAAAATTAGTGGAAAGGCTTGTGCCACACGTCCTGGAGACAGTTTATCCTGAGTTGATTGCCAGGGCAAGGGGGAATCAATACAGGCAACTCTTGCGAACCAGAGTTGCCAAGTTAACAGGGGCATCAGGTCACTCCATCGCTCTGCCGCCCGAGTAGAACTCAATTGAGGCTGTGTCCAATATAACCTCTGCTTGGCAAATCTATACCAATGCTCTAGAGCAAAGCGGCGTAGGTATTTTTGCCAGAGATCCTCTAATGGAGGCATTGTCTGACCCAACCAAGCTAGCCATAAGGGTTGGAACTTACGATTGCGTCCAACTGGTTGGATCACCTCGACGCGAATGATTTCCATTGCCCGGTTTGGGGATTGAAGAAAATGAAACCCACTCCAGCGCATTACTTTAACTCGACCAACTTGCGGGTCTTCAACTTCTAGAGTTTCAGTTACCTCTGGCCAAGTTTCCAGGTCATTGAGCTTAAATTTATGACCATGCTTACAAGGTGCGCCTCGTCCTTTGTAATTACCGGGTGTACCCCATACACATCGGTTAGATGCTAAACGCAACAACAGGTCTGCATTAATTTTCTCCGTGGCTTGGACAAATTTGGCGTTGCCGTAGCCTCGGTCATAAGCAGCAAGCGGTCTTTTTTCTAGTTGCCGACTTACAAGTTTTAGTTGAAATGCTGCCCTACTTGTTGGCGTTTCAAAGCTGGTGATCCGTTCATGTCTTAATGGCAATGCCCAACTCCCATCTGCCTCTGGTATCCAGGCTAACGTACTGTAACTTTGTCCAATACCTACACCAACTCCTCTCTCCCCATCAAAAGTTCTTTCCTTGAGTGTCTTGGCGTCTGGTCTTGGCCAAAAGGTATGATCTCCTGCTAAAAATGGTTGTGCTTCTGTTTTTACCTCCTCTATCAGTAAATTCAGCAATTTTCTTTTCTGTGGGCGGTTATCATGCAGTGCTGCATATATACTCGGCCATTGCCTCCGAAATACTGGACTTTGGGACAAGCCTACAAATGATTGAATGCTTGGGCTGGTCAATACTGCATCCATCAGTTCAAATACGGCATCTTTCGCTTTACCTAAACAATCGTAGATTGCTTGCCGGAATTCTTCTAATTGTGTCAGGATCATCACGTCAATGATTTATTGATTACATTCATTGACTCTACAGCAGTCAGTAGTAACACTGACTGCTTTTCTTTAAACTCTTTAGTCTTCGGTTCAGTACTATTGTCTATTTGTTTATCTCTGATTCTCTAAGTACTTTTTTCTGAGCCTGAGCTTTTAGTCCAAACTCCAGGAATTATGTTGAGGTAATTATAGATAGGGACACCAGTGCAGAAGATTATAACTGGATTGCTGCTGTCACAGATTTTGCTCTCTATAATTCAATTAAAAATGCCTTTGACTTAGTAAAGGAATTTCAATACAAAATTCTGTGCCTTGCCTCGGCTCAGAGACAAAAGAGAGAGTCCCACCATGTTTCTCCTCAATAATTTGCCGACTTATAGATAAACCCAACCCTGTGCCCTTTCCTACAGGTTTGGTAGTAAACATTGGTTCAGATAACCGTTGTTTGACTGATTCTGTCATACCGATGCCATTATCGGCAATTTTAATTATTACAACTGAGCTTTGTTGATGTAGAGCAGTACGAATCGTGATTTGCCCTTTGTTTTCTACCGATAACAAATGAATGTTACTTGCTGCAATTTTGGGAAAATTTGCAATAGAATTGCTCCTAGTCACAAATGACTCCTCTATAGCATCTATTGCATTAGCAAAGAGATTCATGAAAACTTGATTCAGTGGCCCTGGAAAACATTCTACAGGTGGCAAAGTTCCATAATCTTTAATAATCTGAATTTCGGAACGTTCTGAGTTTGCTTTTAAGCGATATTGTAAAATCAATAGCGTGCTATCAATACCTTCATGAATATCTATAGGTTGTACTACTGAATCATCTCGACGTGAAAAATGCCTAAGAGAATGAATCATCTGTGCTAGGCGCTTTGTTCCTTTGTACATAGACGACATAATTTGCGGAGAATCTTGCATTAAAAAATCAATATCAATTTCATCTATTTTTTGCTGAATTTCTCCTTCAGGATTAGGATAATATTGTTGATAAAGTTTAAACAAATCAATAAAATTTTGGGTGTATTCTGAGGCGTGATTAAGATTTCCTAAAATGAAGTTGACTGGATTGTTAATTTCATGGGCAATTCCAGCAACCAACTCACCAAGGGTAGACATCTTTTCTTGTTGTACCAGACGAACTTGAGCTTGCTGAAAATTATCAAGTGCTTGAGATAGTTGAAAAGTACGTTCTTCTACCCTTTGCTCTAACTCCTGAGTCAGCTTTTGTAACTTGGTTTCGACTGCAAGACGGTCGGCTATTTCTTGTTGAAGTTGCTGATTATGACTTTGGAGTTGCTTAGTTAGATTACGGATTTGTAGATGTGTCTTGATACGAGCTAGTACTTCTTCATGCTCAAACGGTTTAGTAATGTAATCTACTGCTCCCAAGCTCAAACCCTTTACTTTATCGACAGTTTCAGAGAGAGCTGTCATAAAAATTATGGGGATATCACAGGTTACAGGATTTAACTTTAAACGCTGGCAGGCTGTAAATCCGTCAATTCCAGGCATCATTACATCTAAAAGTATAATATCAGGACAAGCGTATTCAGCTTGAGCGATCGCTCCTTCACCATTTACAGCAATCAATATCTCCCAACCTCTATCCATTAATGTTTCAGATAGTACTTCCAAATTATTGGGATTATCATCCACAATCAAAATTACCCCTGTCTCCAGAACAGGTATATTCATTGTTCTTCTCCTCGATATGGTTGGATAAATTCCCTAATTTTTTCAATTTGAAAGCTTTTTGCAAGTTGCTCTAATTGTTCGGCAAATAGTATAAACTTATCATCCAAAAGTTTCAACTTTTGGGCTTGCTCTCGAATGCCTTTGATATTACCTCTCATCGCCAACTCAAATAGTTTCTCGATTTCTTCAGGTGGTAGAGAAATGAAGCAGGTGTCTGGTACTGAGGAATCAGCAGAGGTAACTTTTAGATTTTGGGTTTCGTTGACTTCTTCTTGACTCTGGGGCAAATCATAAATCCACTCAAATTTTAAGTGCTTCTGTAACTTCTGGAACAATTCATCGGCTTGCACTGGTTTAGGCAGAAAATCGTTGCCACCTACTTCTAAACTTTGATACTGGTCAGATTCAAATACACTGGCAGATGAAACAATTATTGGTAAATTATCAAATGGCAACACACGCAACTGACGGATCATTTCCAAGCCATTTATGACTGGCATAGACAAGTCAGTGATAATTAAATCAGGTTTCAAATCGACTGCTTTATCTAAGCCGTCTTGACCATTAGTTGCTTCCGTTATTTCAAAACCAATATCACTTAATAAATTGACAACAATAGAACGGTTTTCCCCATTATCATCTACGAGCAAAATTTTCCGCTTATTGCCAGTAATCCCAACAATTGTGCTTTCAGGAGTTCCGACAGAACTATTTTGGTTATGGATAGTGTTGAGTGTCCCCTTTCCAGATTTTTCTGGTACAGTTTCATAAACCCATTCAATTTGTAAATATTTTTCTAACTTCTGAAGTAAATCATCAGCATGTACAGGTTTCGGTAGAAAATCGTCTGCACCAACTCCTAAACTTTTGTGTTGGTCAGATTCAAACACGCTAGCAGATGAAACTATGATAGTCAACTCCTGAAACTCCTCTTGCTGGCGGAGGCGACGTGTTAATTCAAAGCCATCCATGACGGGCATTGTCAGGTCTGTAATGATTAAGTCCGGCAGAAATTGCATAGCTTTATCTAAACCTTCCTGACCGTCACTTGCCTCTATAATTTCAAATCCAATCTCCTCTAATAGATTTATAACAACAGAACGGTTTTCCCACTTATCATCTACAATTAGGATTCTCCTCTTTCCAGTGGCGATTCCGATAATTTTGCCAGCAGGCATCACTCTACCTGATTGCATCCAATCTACAGATTCTTGCAAATCTAAGTCAATCCAAAAAGTGCTACCTTGAGCTATTTCACTTTTTACTTGAATTGTACTATCCATTAATTGCACAATTCGCTGACTAATAGCTAAACCTAACCCAGTACCTTCTGATTGCTTTTTAACTTCTCCGACTTGCTCAAATGGTAAAAATATTTTCTCTGCCTGTTCTTGACTCATGCCAATTCCCGTATCGATGATTTGAAATCGAATTCTATGAATTGGTTTTTGGTTACTTTCATTGACTAATAATTGGTCTACAAAGCTAATAGTAAATCTCACTCCTCCTTTCTCGGTAAATTTAATGGCATTACCTAGTAGATTAATTAAGACTTGTCGCAATCGTTTTTCATCTGCCCAAATGCCAATAGGTAGTTCTGAAGTTGGTTGGTAAATGAATGAAATGCCTTTTTGTTCAGCACGAATCCGACAAATTTCTACCACACTTTGGAGAAACGCCGGAAAATGGAAGTCACTTTTGTAAAGTTCCATTCTCTGGGCTTCTATTTTGGATAAGTCTAAAATGTCGTTAATTAGTGTTAGTAGATGTGAACCACATTGGTGAATAATTCTTAATCCATCCTGCTGTTTAATAGTTAAACTTTGATCTCGTTGGAGAATTTGAGCATAACCCAGGATACCGTTAAGAGGAGTTCGCAATTCGTGGCTCATGTTAGCTAAGAACTCGCTTTTGGCACGATTTGCTGTATCAGCAAGTTCTTTTTTTAACTCTAGGGAGCGATAGGACTCAGCTAGAGTTCCTGCCATTCGGTTAAAAGCTTCTGCTAGTTCTTGAATTTCGTCTTTGGTTTGAATATTTAGGCGATATTCTAGATTTCCATCTCCAATTTTTGCCGCTCCTTGTTGTAGCTTTTGAATCGAGCGAATTACTGGTAGGAGGATCAGTAATAACTGACCGACAAAAACTAGGAGGATGGACAAAAGTAAAATTTGTCTGGCAAGTTGAGTAGTCTGTTTAAAGTTATTAAATTCTTGCTTGGCTAAACTATCCTGTTGCTGAAGCTTTTGAGTTAATAACTTTAAGTAAAGTTCAATATCCCGAGAGAAAGCGTTAATTACTCGAAAATCCTGTTGGGATTCAGCTAATTCTAAGGGCTTATCTGTGTTAGATTGATTAGTTAATTCGATTATTAGATTGGCAAGCAAGCTATGGCGATCGCTAATCTTAACTAACTCTGAATTTATCTCTGGCTTTAAATTTTGTAACTCAGCCAAATTTTTAGTAAATCCAGATAGAGCTTCCTGATATTTCACCAGATTGGAAGCATCGCGTCTGAGCAAGATCATGTCCTTAAGCGCGGCTACTTCGTTATTCAAAGAGAGGTTTATTTGCAGGATAGTCGTCAAAGCCTGAGCATTTTTTGCCTGGGTATCCTGTGCTTTTTGTTCTGCTTGCCTGATAAAGAGGTCGCCTCCAATTTGGGTAGAGGCAACCAATCCCAGAACGATCGCAGATGACCCAATACATTTGGTCGTTATCCGCATATCTTGATTAGCCTCATTTACTGGAAACTCGCTTTTGCAACTCTCTAACGATGTCGTAATCTCCGTCTTGCACCAAAGTGTAGCCAACTCCAATACCGCCTGTAGGGTCTACAAGACCTGTCGGAGCGTCAATCAATGCCTTTTTCAAGTTATCTTTCAACTCGACGGAGACTTTACTAGACGCAACAAGAGGTACGCTAGGAAGCGGGACAGATTCCCAGATAATTGTGTATTTTTTGGGGTCAATCTTTCCTTCATTGACTTGATCGGTATAAGAGCGGCGATCGTCTGCGATCGCATCTACTTCGCCATTGACTAAAGCTTGTTTTGCTTTATCATGGCTGCCAGCGAAGATTACCGAGCTAAAGTCTCGTTCAGGATTAATATTTATTTCCTGAAAATGAACTGTTGGTACGACGTATCCAGATGTTGATAACTTGGTGACAAAAGCAAATCGCTTACCCTTTAAATCCTTGAGGGTTTTGATGCCACTTGTCTTGTTGGCAATAATTACAGCTGTGTACCAAGGTCGCTTTGTTTCTTTATTAATCTGAGCAACCAATGGCTCAACCTTGGGATCGCGGCGATGAGCTTCGATGTAACTGGTAGGTGCAAGGTAGGCAATGTCTACCTTTTTTTTAACCAATAAATCAATTGCCGTTTCATAGTCCTTAGTAATTTCAAATTTAAAGGGTCGTTTTAGTGCCTTAGACAGGTAGTTAGCCAAAGGTTCGAGTTTCTTTTCTTGTTCGGCTGAAACCTGCCAGGGAATCACCGCCATTGTAATGGTTGCTTGTTCTTCTCCAGCTTGACTGGTAGTGCTAGCAGGCGACTGAGCAGTGTTCGGCTGAGTTGCAGATGAACTTTCACGAGTTGGAGTACAGGCCATACCAAATATGGCGATCGCTAATATTGAGGTAAAAAAAGTGGTATTTCTACCAAGTAAACTCGTTACAACTTTATGAAGAAGTTGCTGGTACATGGTTTGTTATCCTTTTAGAGCCTGTTCTGTTCAGAGAGGTTTCACATTTATTAATCCCAAAATGGTGTATGTTCTCTCAACTTGAAAAGTAAATATCCATCATGAGATGCATACACCAGAACACATGAAAGAGGCATTGGGGATTAGAGACTAGTATTTTTACTCAGCACTGGCTAAACCCTAGCTATCCGCTAACAGCACTCAGCACCAAAATTAAATTAGCAATCGCTGTGAAATTGCTCTCACTTAATAGGAATCACTTGTGTTGTGTTAAGCTAAGTACATGTATATTATAATACAATTATTAAAAAGATAAGCCAACTTGAAGCCCTTATTACAGAAACCAGCATGACTGAAACCACAGTTCGCAAACAGTACAACCAATTAGCTGCCGTTTACGATCTACGCTGGAGAGATTATATAGTTAACACACTGTCTTTCCTTAAAACCTGGGTAGAGATATCACCAACAGATACTGTACTTGATATTGCGTGTGGTACTGGTGAGTTTGAACGGTTACTACTAACTGAGTATTCATGTCAAAAAATTGTCGGTATAGACATTTCAGAAAAAATGCTGGCGATGTCTACGACGGGCTACGCCTACGCTAAACTCAAATGTAGTGCTTATCCTCAAGTAGCATTTCAGACGGCAAGTGCATCAAGTTTGCCATTTAACAGTAATAGTTTTGATGTGATTGTGTCTGCTAATTCGTTTCATTACTTTGATGAGCCAATTGCTGCATTAAAAGAGATGAGACGGGTTTTGAAGCCTGATGGTAAAGTCATTATTCTAGATTGGTGTAAAGATTATTTAGTTTATAAAATCTGTGACTTAGTACTTAAGGTGTTTGATCCGGCTTATAAGCAGTGTTATACCCAAAATGAGTTTCACCGCTTGCTTAATGATGAAAATTTTGTGGTTTGTCGTGCGACCAAAATTCGCTTTGGTATTGTGTGGGGATTGATGGTAGCTACAGCCAAGCTCAAAAATTAAACCAATTTTCAAACTGTGGGGTTTTGTCCCTAAAATGGCTAGGAAATATGATGCAACTTAACCGATTAAGTATGACTTATAAAGGCGGAGTAGTAGGGATAAAACCTATTTCTCTTAGCTTTATCAAAGGGCAATTCACTGTTATTTTGGGAGCATCTGGTTCTGGTAAATCAACTTTACTGCGTTGTCTTAACTATCTTAATCGCCCCACAACTGGTACTGTGATAGTTGAAGGATTGGGAAATCTACATAACCGTAAGGTGTTGTATGAACATCGTAAGCGCACAGGAATGATTTTTCAGCAGCATCAACTTATTAGTCGGCAAACGGCTCTTGGGAATGTATTAGTGGGTCGTTTAGCTTACCATTCAACACTCCGAAGTTTCTTTCCTTTGCCCAAAGCAGATCAGTATATTGCTTTAGAATGTTTAGATCGGGTTGGACTTTTGCATAAAGCTCTAACACGAGTGGATGCTCTTAGCGGAGGTCAACAGCAACGGGTTGGTATCGCACGCGCCTTAGCACAAAAACCACAATTGATTTTGGCAGATGAGCCTGTTGCTAGTCTCGATCCTACTAGCGCTCACAAAGTCCTCTCATTTCTGCGCCAGACTTGTCAAGAAGATGGAATTTCTGCAATTCTCAGTCTGCATCAGATTGATCTCGCTAGAATTTACGCGGATCGAATTATTGGGTTATCTCAGGGAACGGTTGTCTTAGATGGGAAGCCAGCAGATATCAGTGCCTACGAATTAAAGCAACTTTATAGTGACAAAAATAGTCCTTATGAGCATGGCTTTCAGGAAACCATTAATTCCTAATGGCTAAATTTACTGTACTGTTTTTATATTAATTTAGGATAACCTCAATGACTGTTTTACTAAACAAGCGATCGCTTGTCTCAATGACACTAATCATGGCTACCTTAATCGGTTGTCAAAGTCCCAGCAACCAATCTGCAAATAAGCAATCAGCTTCTAATAGTCCAGTAGTCGCATCAGATTCGGCTGACCCTCAAACCTTGAAAGTAGCTTTATTGCCTGATGAATCCCCTTCCACTGTAATTAAAAACAATGAAGGATTTAAAAAGTATCTTGAGACAAAGCTACAAAAACATATTGAACTTGTCGTTACAACTGATTACTCCTCGATGATTGAGGCAGCAAGTAACAAGCGTGTTGATTTAGCTTATTTTGGGCCGCTGTCTTACGTTTTGGCGAAAACAAAGAGTGATATTGAGCCATTTGCAGCTTTAAAGAAAAACGGTAAAACTACTTATCAGTCTGTGATCGTCGCTAACACAGCTAGCGGTATCAAGTCACTGGCAGAAGTCAAGGGTAAAACGGTAGCCTTTGGAGACCAAGCATCTACGTCCAGTCATTTGATTCCTAAATCAATGCTGGCAAATAGCGGATTGCAACCCGGCGGAAAAGACTATCAAGAGGCGTTTACAGGTTCACATGATGCTGTAGCATTGGCAGTTCAAAATGGTAATGCTCAAGTTGGTGGCTTGAGTAAACCCATCTTTGAATCCTTAATTGAACGCAAAGTAATTGATTCTAGTAAAGTCAAGGTGATTGCAGAGTCCAAAGAGTATCCTGAATATCCCTGGACAATGCGTTCTGATTTAGCACCGACATTAAAAGAAAAAATTCGTGCAGCCTTTTTTACATTGAACGATAAAGAGGTTCTTAAACCCTTCAAAGCCGATGGTTTTGGAGCTGCGAAAGATAAAGATTATGATAGCATCAGAGACTTAGCAAAAATTCTTAATCTTGATATCGCCAAGTTACAAAAGTAATTTATAAGAAGAATTCAGAACTCAGGAGTCAGAATTCAGTATGAATTCTGTTTTTGCTCAGTACTTTGCTATAAATAGTTTTCTTGATTAAAACTCTATCCCTTTATGAGTAGAGTATTCTGTATTCTGAATTCTGTATTCTGAATTCTGTATTCTGACTCTTGATATTTTGAATTCAAAGCGAAGCGACGTGACACTTCCTAATCCTCAACCAGCTTTCGATCAGCTACTGAAACAACAACGTCGGCAATGGTATCGAACGATAGTAACCTGGGCGATCGCACTTTTGGCTATAGCTATATGTTGCTTTCTGGTTGGACTTTGGGACGAGAAACGCCTTTCGGATGGCATTCCCAGTATCTTAAACTTGCTGCATCAAATGCTGCCTCCAGATTTTAGTGATGCCCGAAACTGGGTCAAACCTTTATTTGATACACTGGCGATGAGTGTTGCAGGCACAGCGATCGCTATTGTCTTCTCGATGCCTCTATCTTTATTAGCGGCTCGGAATACAACTCCCCATCCGTTGTTATTTCAAATTTCACGGCTGATTCTCAACGGCTTGCGCTCTGTGCCAGAGCTAATTATGGGCATTATCTTTGTGGCAGCTGTTGGCTTTGGGGCATTACCCGGAACCTTGGCGGTGGGATTTCACTCCATTGGCATGGTCGGCAAATTCTTTGCAGAATATATCGAACTGGTCAACGAAGCACCGCTAGAAGCAGCGAGAGCTGCTGGAGCCAACAAGGTGCAAGTGATCTATCACGGAATTTTGCCGCAGGTATTACCACAAATGATGGATCTGACCCTTTATCGATGGGAATATAATTTTCGTGCCTCCACGGTTATGGGAGCGGTAGGGGCTGGTGGCATCGGGTTTGAGCTAATTGGCGCACTTCGCCTGATCAATTATCGGGAAGTTTCAGCAGTGTTGCTAGTAATTTTGTTTATGGTCATTCTGGTTGATGGTTTTAGTAGTTATCTTAGAAAACGTTTAGTCTAAGCACGGCGCAAATAAACTAACCGTTCCAAATTAACGAAACACTTACGCTGTATTCATTTTTAATTTTTAATTTCACCTTGCGGTACTAGGAGGTTGCTGATGAAACCCAAAGTTGTTATTACCCACTGGGTTCACCCGGAAATTATTACAAACTTAAGTGAGTATTGTGAGGTCGTTGCAAATCCAACTAGAGAGACTTTACCGCGTGAAGAAATTCTCAAGTTGGCGCAGGATGCTGAAGCTTTGATGGTTTTTATGCCAGATCGAATTGATCAGGCGTTTCTGAAAGCTTGTCCAAAATTGAAGATTATCGCCGGAGCATTGAAGGGTTACGATAATTTTGATGTTGATGCCTGTACCCGTCAAGGTATTTGGTTCACCATCGTCCCTAGCTTATTGGCTGTACCAACGGCTGAGTTGACCATTGGACTGATTATCGGGTTAGCCCGCCAGATGTTGCCAGGCGATCGCTTGATTCGTCAAGGCACGTTTGCAGGTTGGCGACCCCATCTATACGGTATGGGATTAGCAAACCGGACACTGGGAATCGTTGGTATGGGCAGTCTAGGGCAAGCTCTGGCTCAACGGCTTTCCAATTTTGAAATGAACTTGATTTACACCGATGCAATACCTTTACCTAAGGAAAAAGCAGCAGCTTGGTGCTTGTCACAGGTTTCCCTAGATATGCTATTGGCAACCAGTGATTTTGTTGTGCTAATGGTTCCTCTGCAACCAGAAACGTTCCATTTGATCAATGAGACATCTTTAGCACGGATGAAACCAGGGAGTTTCTTAATCAATCCTTGTCGCGGCTCAGTAGTTGATGAACAAGCGGTGAGTGATGCTTTAGCCTCTGGATATTTAGCAGGTTATGCAGCTGATGTCTTTGAACTAGAAGATTGGGCGCGTGGCGATCGCCCGTCAAAAATTCCTCCATCTCTGTTAGAGAAACAAAACCAAACCTTTTTTACTCCCCATTTAGGATCTGCGGTGGATGATTTCCGATATGACATCGCTATAGAAGCATCTCAAAATATTTTACAAGCCTTACAAGGTCATTCTCCTCAAGGAGCAATCAATTGTCCAAGTTAAAATTAGTAAATTGGAGAATCCTTAAGCAATAAAGACTACCAATCCTCTCTCCAGATAAACCAAATCCAAAAGATTCACCGCAATGTTATGGAATGCGATAGCGTAACCGCCGACTTGATAGCGATCGCCGTTACAACCCAACTTCTTACCCCATCCACTGCACCCAATCGGGTGCAGCCGCAATCAGTTGACCAAATTTCAGAGGCTCCACATCCTCAAACTCCAGCATCACGCCGCAACGCTCATCAATCGTCGGGGTAGTTAGCAATTCTTTAACCGCATCAACCCCGTATTCAACCCGTTCAATCGCCAGTCGAGCATAATATTTAACCCGCTCCCACCAAGAATCACTGAGTTCTGCCTCTGTGTCCATACCCCCCCAATTATTACTTCCATCTTCATTAATGGGGGGTGTGGACGGCGATGAAGAAAGCATGGGAGCAGAGGTGCAAGGGTGCAGAGGGGATACTTGTACTAATTTTCCCCTCTGCGCCTCTGCACAAGTGCGCCTCTGCTCAACACCATACTGCATCTGCATTCTAGCCGCATAAGCCGCCTGAAGCTCAAGTGACTCTTGCCGCTTTCGTTTCTTCTCTTCCCTCTGCCGTTGCCGATAATCCAGAACCTTCTGGATAAACTCTACATCAGAAGTATTGAGCCGATAATACCGAACCCTCTGCCCATCCTCCATTGGTCTTCGTGACTCAGTAGACAAACCGAGTTGCCAGAGGTATTGTCCTAAAATCCACAAAGCAGACTCCGATAGCGGAATCGTCAGGTTGAGAATACCTTTAACGTGAGAGGCATTGCGTTTTGAAAAGTCAGCCAAAGCCTGAATCATCACCTCGTCGCCTTTAATCTCAACCCCAGCCATCAGATCCACCAGCACTGCTCTCAGTCCCAGGCGATGACGCATCAACCACGCGGTAGAATGATTGCTCCAGTCAGTGCAAATGGCTAATCGCTCCCGTTCCGATTTATCGCGTTCGGCAACAATAGCCGGCGGTGGAATAAACTCGCGCCCCTGGTCATCAGTGACCATTTCCCCAGGTGCGGCCAATATCGCTTCAAGTGCGACAATCTTTTTAATTAACCGCCCCCCGTCATCTTGCTCAACCAGTTCCGGGGTTACGCTCATCCCGTAAGTATCCTGTATGCGGAACTTCTCACACTCCAAAACCTCCTCCGGCTTGAGATAGTCTTGGTGCTGCCTATTTGTGTAAGTCCTTCTATCAATATCTTTGGCATTGGCAACTTTACGATAATGCTCCTCATTGATGGCAATACCCGCCGCCTTCATCCACCGCGAAGTCCCTTCATCACTACCGTTGCCCAAAGGAATAATCGTATTCCCCATTTCCTCCAACAGCGATCGCAAATCAGCCCGTAAATTATTAATCGACCAATTGCGTTGCGCTTCAATCTGACAAGAGGCATCCAATGCCCAGTCCTTCTCTGCACCACGTCTGCCTGTCTCTCTGTCAATGCGGATGAGAAAGGCAGTCATTTCATTCTTCTAGAGAATCCTTTCCTTGATGCGACGGGCATTGGTTTCGGCGTAACCAAAGGGAGGGCGCGGTGCAACCCAAACATACATGGGAACATCAGGACGATACCGCCATAATTGCTGGGCGCATTCTGTAGCCGATTGTGAAACAGCGTGAAACACGCCAAACACGGCATCAAAATGATAGCTGGAAATGTCAACCCCTGAACTGAGACTGGGAGTAATTAAAAAAGCATCAATATCAAGAATAGCAATGTTAATCTCCCTAATGAAAATCACATTCTCTTCACTACCACTGTTCTCGGAGTGAATAGCCCACACCCTTAACTTGCGGTCTTCGGCTGATTCCGGGGTTTCGTCGTTATCATCAATTGCTGAACCATCATTGAGCGCTCTCTCCAGCTTTTTGATGAAGCGCTTGCTATCACTGACCATCATTAACTTTTTACCCAACATCAGTTGAGCGTGGAACTCTGCAACGATCGCGCTACTGTTTTTACCTTCATACCAATAAACCTGACGACCCCCTGAACGATATTCATTTTTGATGATGTAGGGTTTTTCACCAGCCGGTCGCATTTGCATGAAAAACTCAATGGTCAAATCATCCAAGTGGGCATCTGCTAAAACAACCAGTTTGGCATTGTAGACCAAGTATTCCAGTACTTCCAGAATAGCTCCACGGTGTTCTTTGCAGGTCTTCGATTTGAGCAAGTGAGCGAGATACTGGCAGGCTTCATCAATAAATAGAATATCGTAAGCCTGTAAATCATTCGCCATCTTATACAATGAGTCTACGGTGATACTCAGTGCTTTTGCTTTAGCCCAGTCACCGCAAGAAATCGCAGAGTACATGGCAGTTTGCAAGCGATCTGATAGATTCTTGAGCAGGGTAACGCGATGCCCGTTATTCAAAAAGCTCAAGTCTGGGTTATCTCTTCTAATCATCGCCAAAATTTCAGTCTTGCCAGTACCCATGTCAGAAGCTAAACCTACTAACCCAGATTGAGGCAGAGAGCGGATGACTGTGGAAAGATAGCGGGTATTGACTATCACATTGGGTTTGAATTTGCGAAGCCCCCTGGCACGATTCACGAAAAATCTTTGGTTTAACTCGCTGATTCTCAAGGCATCAGTAATCATTGTGCTGACTGCTTTCTCAGCTTTCTTGCCCAAAGCTATCACCCAATCATCAATTCCTTTTTCTGGCCCAGGCAACAGCGCCACTTCACATTGGCAGGCAAGTTGGAGAATTACTTGACAGGTACGGCGAGTAGCAGCAAAAACTTGCTGTTTGGTTTTGGGTTTGGTTTCGTAGTCGAAGAGAATGATGAATTTGCGACCCTTTTGCGCTATTGGGACTAAATCGGGGTGCAGGTATTCCAAGTCTTCCTTGCCCACGCGCCCGTTCCAGATTCCAGGGAGTGCGATCGCTACAAAGCCTAAAGTTAGGAGACAAGCAGCCTTCTTCTCGCCCTCCGTAAGGCATACAGGGATTTCAGGGTGTGCCATGACCCAAG
>NZ_JABXKH010000057.1 GCF_017115105.1 Nostoc sp. NMS2 | reverse complement strand
ATTGGGTGAGAAGCCCACACTGTACTGCTTGCAGTCAGTGTGGGAGTATGTCACTCTGTATGATGAGGTTCAATTGTTGCAGACTATCTGCTAGTCATTTCTCACCACACCAAAGGCTGTGGTGAGAAAAATCATGAATTTGTTAATGAAAATCATGATTTTTTTGATGAAAACCTTAGTTTTACTTCTGAATTCTGACTTCTGCTGTAACTGTTAAACCTCTACCAAAATCGCTTCCCGCAGCTTGGCAATTACATCACTGAGATTACCCGTGTTCATCCGATAACTCAGAGGGTGGGCAATCAACCGCGCCGTGCTTTCATATAGAGTAGCGATTTCAACTAAACCATTTTCACGCATAGTCCGCCCTGTAGAAACCAAATCCACGATCGCTTCTGACATTCCAGTAATCGGGCCTAATTCCACTGAACCATACAACGGTACGATTTCCACGGGTAAATCTAGACTGTGGAAATATTCACGAGCGCAATTCACATATTTTGAAGCAACTCTACCATGCGGTGGCAAATCTAAAGGCGATCGGTAAGAACTTGATGCTTTTACCGCCACTGACATTCGACAATATCCAAACTGCAAATCTACCAAGTGGGCAACTTGCGGCTGCTTCTCCCGCAGCACATCGTAACCAACAACACCCAGTTGTGCTTGACCATATTCCACATAAACAGGCACATCCTGCGCCCGCACCAACAAAGCTTTTGCAATTCCCTTAGTATCAGGAATTTGAAGTTGGCGAGTTCCTGAATCTAAAAAAGCGCTAAAATCTAATCCCACAGATTGTAGCAAGCGGATGCTATTTTTAAGGAGTTCCCCTTTGGGCAATGCAACAGTCAGCATTCTTTTTCTTAATATCCTTGGCGTTCTGGCAGTTGAATAATATCTCTTTATGCTTACCACAGCAGCATGAGAATTTTATTAGTTGATGATGAAGTTGAACTAACTGAACCCTTGAGTCGCTTGTTAACTCGTGAGGGTTACATTGTGGATGCCGCTTTCGATGGCACAAGTGGCAGCGAATATGCACAAGCAGGCAGTTATGACCTACTAATTTTAGATTGGATGCTGCCAGGAAAAACAGGGTTAGAGATTTGTCAGCAATTGCGACGACAAGGCAAAACCACTCCCGTGCTGTTTCTCACAGCTAAAGATACTCTCGATGACCGTGTAGAAGGTTTAGATGCTGGTGCTGATGACTATTTAGTTAAACCTTTTGAACTGCGGGAGTTACTAGCCAGAGTCCGGGCTTTATTGCGTCGTTCTGGTTCCCAAACCTATGAAACCACCACCGGACGTTTAAGTGTCGCTGATTTAGAACTCGATTGTGAAAATCAAGTCGCTTATCGCCAAGGACGAATAATTGAGTTATCGCAAAAAGAAAGCCAGTTGCTGCAATATTTTATGGAACACACTGGACAACTAATGACTCATGCTCAAATTATGGAAAATTTGTGGCAAGAGGAAGAACAACCCAGTAGTAATGTGATTGCAGCATTAATTCGTTTGCTGCGTCGTAAAATTGAGGTAGGTAGAGAAACTGCACTGATTCACACAGTCTACGGCAAAGGCTATCGTTTCGGTGCTTCCTCTGTGGAGTCAGTTTAGGGACTTCCAAATAAAAAAATACTCAACTATTCTTTGTGGAGTGGGCAACATGAGCGCCCCACAAGATTGATAATTTGTTTGTTGGAAGTCCCTTAGCCGCTTGCTTACAACTCATAATGATTCGGTTCATTGGTAGGAGAATCATGGTTTTGCCAAAATTTCTTCCCACTCAGACGGCGAGAGGGGTTGCAACTCTATCTGCATATTAAAACAATCACTAGCTGCGGTAACTAAATCTGCAATAATCTTGTCCACACTCAGACTTTGAGGCAGTTGTACAGTCGTAAAAGATTCTGCACCAAATACTTGAGCAAACAGTTCAGCATCGGGTTGCAAACGGATGGAACCGTGTTGCAAAATTGCCCCACTACGTCGCAGTTGAGCGCTACCAATGAGTTTGGCATTATCTGGCAAAACTAAATCTGCACTGGTTGCTGTACCAAAACAGTTAGGGTTGTGGATGTAACCTCGTCCTTCTGTACCGTAATGTAATTCTACACCGAGCGATCGCCATCCTTGAATCAAAAACTCACAAATTTTTTCGTACACCTGGAGGCGACTACCCGTAATTCCAGATGTGACTACGGCGTAAGTTAAATCACCTTGGTGTAATACCGCCCGTCCACCAGTAGGACGTTGCACTAAATCCAATTTCTGACCTTGCCAGGTCAAATTTTGCCAATATTCAGGGTATTGGCGTTGATGATATCCAAGAGAAATGGCAGATGGCGACCAGGTATAAAAGCGCAGAGTTGAGGGATGTTTTCCAGACTGGTGCTGTTCTAGTAACCAGTTGTCAATAGCCATCTGCACATTGCCAGCCGCCTCTAGCAAAGGAATTAGTCGCCACACCTGCTTGCTATACATCTAATGCAGTATGAGCCAATGTGACATACGCGCACCAAAGGTGCGACCCAAAATCCAAAATCCGAAATTCCTTAAGTTCCACCAAATTCCGATTGTAAGGCTTCATCGTTGTTATCAGCGATCGTTGCCACAATGGTAATGAGCCGAGACACTTCGCCGGGAGATAACTCCGCTAAGGTGCGGGTTGAGATCACAACCACTCTGTTTTCTATAATACCAAAACGTGCTTCAAAAGTGCTGGAGCAGTTCAACTCCAATAGATAACGCAGCAATCTGGGTTCATCTTTAGCAGGTAAATTTAGCACAGTAGACCAAACCGTTATGGTGTCTTCATCGGTTGTGCCGTTGAGTTGGACAAAGACTTCCACACTTCCGTACTTAAACTTCCAGAGATAGCCACCCTCTGGAGTATGGCTAACCATCGCACTATCATCTTGTTCCAAAGAGTCGATGACATTTTCAATTACCTCCAGATGGTTAATGCCTGGTGTCTCGGCGATTAGCTCATTAATGGATTCGTCACTAGTTAGGGTTTCTTGGTAGCTTGCCATACAGATTTTTTTCTCAATATACTCACTGTTTCATCTACACATACTTTATAACTTGTGGAGGCAGTTAGTTTGAGCTTCCTTTTGCATCTACTTTCCAAATGCCCAAAGTGTGGGGCTGCTCGCAAGTGGAATAACTAGTTGTCCAAGTCTATTGATATAGCCCCACTTGTTATTGATTTTGACACAATCTACCCGTTCTTGTAGGTAAATGACTACGCACCCTCCTACCCCAAATCAACTAACCTAGAAATAACATTCTCAAATACTGGATAAAGTCATGTATATGACCCAAATCAGCAATTAGCAGAAAAAATCCTGCATATTTATGAACTTAGGGGAACACGCTACATTGAAACTTCAGAAACTTGGTTAGAACAAGTTGGTTTAGGTATAACTCTATGGGAAGGTAAATTTGAAGATAGACAAGATCATTTGGTAATGTTTTATCGACTGGAGATGAACGCGCTGAACAAGAAAAACAACGCGCTGAACATGCTGAACAACGCACCCAAATTTTAGCAGAACGGCTACGAGCTATGGGTATTGATCCCGAAACTCTCTAAAACACTCATGTAAAAATGCGAAAACTTTTGCGTCTTTACATGAGCAACAAATCTCACTAATTAGCGCAATTTGTAAACTCATTTACTCTGTGCCAAACCTTATCTAATAACTCAGGATCATTCGCATCAAACCATTCAATTTGGGGATATGCTCGAAACCAAGTGCGTTGTCTCTTAGCAAATTGTCGCGTATGCAAAACTATTAATTCTTTCGCTTCATCTAAGGAAATATCCCCAGCCAAATATTGTTTTATTTCTTGATATCCCAAAGTATTCAATAAAGACAAATCAGCGCCATATTTTTGACAAAGATATTCCACCTCCGCAACTAAACCATCTGCTATCATTTGATCAGTACGCTGTTTAATCCGATTCCCCAACTTTTCAACATCGCAATCTAAACCAATTTGCAAAATTGGATAATTCGGCGGATTCTCCCCTTGTTGTTCGGAAATCGGGTATCCGGTAACATAATATACTTCTAATGCTCTTAAAGTTCGTACTGAATCATTAGCATGAATTTTTTGTGTTGCAACGGGGTCAACTTGTTGTAATATGGCGTAGAGTTGAGGCTGGCCTAAAGATTCAAGTTGCGATCGCAATTCAATTTGCGGTGCAACTCTAGGAATCTTCATCCCTTGGACAATGGAACGGATATATAAACCAGTACCACCAACTAGCAAAAGTGGAGTAACATCAACAGAAGCAATTAACGCTTGTGTTTGTTCCTGGTAGTCTGCTACTGTCATCGTGTCTGTGGGATCGCAGATATCTATTAAATAGTGCGGCACTAATTTTTGTTCAGCCACAGTTGGTTTCGCCGTCCCAATATCAAACTTACGGTAAACTTGACGAGAATCGGCACTAATAATTACAGAACCCAATCGCATCGCCAAAGCCAAAGCCAAACTCGACTTACCCGTTGCCGTCGCCCCACAAATCACAATTAATTTAGTCATTAGTCATTAGTCATTTGTTATGGGGCATTGGCCAAACAGGGCATGAAGAAGAGACAAGGGAGAGGGGGGAGACAAGGAAGAGACTATTCAATAATTCCCCCTTGTCCCCCTTATCCTCCTTGTCCCCCTCATCCCCCTCATCTCCCCCTGCCCCTCTTCCACGGTAGTGCAACCCTAGTATAAACTTCTCTTGAAAAAGCCCTACAGACGCTAGCAAGGCTTTTGTGTTACAATTTTGGAGTGTTTTTGCTTTTAATTAATTTTAGGCGAGTTTAACCCCACGCATCAGGAGAGTTTACATGACGAGCAGTTACAGTGCCGATCAGATTCAAGTTCTGGAAGGTCTGGAAGCCGTCCGCAAACGACCAGGAATGTACATTGGTACCACCGGGCCGCGAGGACTCCATCATCTAGTTTACGAGGTGGTGGACAATTCAATCGATGAGGCTTTGGCGGGTCATTGCACTCATATAGAGGTGGATATCAACGCTGATGGTTCCGTAACTGTAACAGATGATGGTCGCGGTATTCCCGTTGATACTCACTCGCGCACCGGGAAATCAGCTTTGGAAACCGTGATGACGGTACTACACGCTGGTGGTAAGTTTGGCGGCGGTGGCTACAAGGTTTCTGGAGGATTGCACGGGGTCGGTATTTCTGTTGTTAATGCCCTATCTGAAGTTGTAGAAGTTACAGTTTGGCGAGATAAAAAGGTTCATCTCCAACGCTATGAACGCGGTATCCCAGTTACCGAATTGCAAACAAAGCCTTACAAAGAAGCTAGAACTGGAACTTCTACAACCTTCAAGCCAGATACCCAAATCTTTACAATTAGCATTGAGTTTGATTACATCACTTTATCAGGTCGCCTACGGGAATTAGCGTATCTGAATGCAGGTGTCAAAATTACCTTTACTGACCACCGTCTAGAACTACTAAAAAGCGATACACCGAAAGTAGAAACCTACGATTACAAGGGTGGGATTAAAGAATATATCGCGTACATGAACCGCGAGAAGCAGCCACTGCATGAAGAAATTATCTATGTGCAGGGGGAACGCAATAACGTACAAGTAGAAGTTTCTTTGCAATGGTGTACTGATGCTTATACGGATAATGTGCTAGGTTTTGCTAACAATATTCGCACAGTAGATGGTGGTACGCACTTAGAAGGGTTAAAGGCGGTTCTGACTCGGACATTAAATGCGATCGCCCGCAAGCGCAATAAAATTAAAGAGAATGAACCTAACCTCAGTGGCGAACACGTCCGCGAAGGTTTGACTGCGGTAATTTCCGTTAAAGTCCCTGATCCAGAATTTGAAGGACAAACCAAGACCAAACTCGGTAACACTGAAGTGCGGGGGATTGTCGATTCTCTGGTGGGAGAAGTCCTCACCGAGTACCTAGAATTTCATCCTGCCATCGCAGATTCAATTTTAGATAAAGCTATCCAAGCTTTCAAAGCCGCAGAAGCGGCGCGTCATGCGCGGGAATTAGTTCGGCGCAAATCTGTACTAGAATCTTCGCCATTACCTGGGAAATTGGCCGATTGTAGTTCTCGTGACCCTAGCGAATCTGAGATATTCATCGTGGAAGGGGACTCAGCCGGTGGAAGTGCCAAACAAGGACGCGATCGCCGCACTCAAGCTATCTTGCCTCTACGTGGTAAAATTCTCAACATTGAAAAAACCGATGACGCTAAAATTTATAAAAATAACGAAGTTCAATCGTTAATTACAGCCCTCGGTTTAGGTGTTAAAGGTGATGAATTCGATTCTACCCAACTGCGCTATCACCGGATAGTCATTATGACGGATGCTGACGTAGATGGAGCGCACATCCGTACTTTGTTGTTAACATTCTTCTATCGATATCAACGATCGCTCATCGAACAAGGCTTTATTTATATTGCTTGTCCCCCACTGTTTAAAGTAGAACGGGGACGTAATCATGAGTACTGCTACAGCGATCGCGAAAAAAATCAAGCGATCGCCAAATTCCCCGCTAACGCCAACTATACCATCCAACGCTTCAAAGGTTTGGGTGAAATGATGCCACAACAACTCTGGGACACCACAATGAACCCAGAAACCCGCAAAATGAAGCAAGTAGAAATTGAGGACGCTGCCGAAGCCGATCGCATCTTCACAATTTTAATGGGCGATCGCGTCGCACCAAGACGAGAATTTATCGAAACTTATGGTTCTAAACTCAACTTCACCGATTTAGATATTTAATATCAATTCCCCAGCACTACTAGTCTGTCAATAAATAATTGATGGATAAATTCCCTGTAGAGACGGCGATTTATCGCGTCTCTCTAACCGTCAAAATGAATTTGACAGACTACTACTCTAATAATTTGTGACATTGGTAATGAGTGAAAACGTATTACTCATTACCTTTTTTATATCCGAATTTTCTATAAAAATACTTCTTTTGGATGATGACAAAACAAGATTTTATAAATGCTTTATACACCTGCCCCTCTGCGGTAGCCTCCGGCAAGCTGCTTTGCGTCTATGTTATTCCGTAACTCTTACGTAAATTTGAAATTAGTGAATAATCATATAATTTGCTTATTGTCAATATCTGACAAAAATTCAATCTTCTAATGTTAGTAAAACTACCAACTTTGTTGGAAAGTTAGTTAGAACAATACTTTTTGCACTGACTAGCTAATTAATTTTGTCCACCAACTAAAAACACATTTGTTATGCTTTAAGAAAATAACTGAATATCATCTATCAAACCGCAATTAATAAGTATCTTGAGGATTTATCATCATAAGATGACAGAAACTTACCGAAAGACAAGTATTGAAATTTACAATTAAGTTACGCAATCCAGCTTTGTAACTAAAATCATCAGGTAATGTTCTGGATTCTCTCAGCTTGAGATAATGGCTACTGGAAGCACACACCATCTGGCTGAAAACTTGTTAATATCTTCATGTACTGCCGTAGCGATCGCTATTGTATCGTATGTATCTAATGAAGTTTTGCTTGAAATAGGACTATACTGGCGAATTCACAGGACAAATTGTTTTTTAATTGATTAAAATATCCTTGTATACAATAAGAAGAGTTTGTCAAGTTTCATAGGGCTGAAATCGTCACAGTGCGCTAACGTGTGAATAAGGCCGAATTAGTTAAACCTAAATTGATCTGCCATCAGGTCAATGTGCGACAGCCTCAACTCCTCAGTTAAGGTAATTAGTAAGCAAAAGGTTAACTCCTTTAAGGCAAGCACCGCCACCCTGGTTGTATTTACCCAATCGAAAGACTAGCTTTAATCTCAGGAATGCGTAATTTATGAAGGAAATGTAAAAATGGGTAGATTAATACTTGTCGTCTGAGTTAACATACAATGCCCTCTTCCTAAGTAATTAATGTTGTGTAAAATACATGAAATCGAGCAAGAGCAAGCGTACTTACTTCGTAATGTAATAAGAACGTCACTGCAATTCCGAAAAGTGGAGAAAAATTTCAGGGTATAACTCTCGTTTTTAATGTCTTTTTGGTAATAGTGGCTAATAATTGCTGTAAGAGTTCATGATTAATACACAAAAAGAGTGCAATTTCTGTGAAACAGGCTACAATCGGAAGAGTCTTTATAAGAAAATCTGCCAGCAGTCTGAACTCATTAGTATAGAGTGGCAAATTTTTTCAGAAAGACGAGTATTTTTTTTGACCAGTTAGTTGAAAGCAGTATGTGATAGCAACACATATAACATTTGCTAGGGTGAGCAAATCACTTTTAGAAATGGCTTAAACTAAAGTAAAAAAACCTCCTACTGGAGGTGCAAAAAATCCGAAAATATTTCTGGCAAATCTGCCACAAAGCTTATTTTCGGTTGACAATTGGCTCGTTTAAAAGAGCAGTAAACACATCTTGAGTAATTGATTCTGCAAGGAGCATGAGGAACGCGGCATGAACCAGGCTAACAACGTACTCGAAAGCATATATCAGCCTGACCTAGAAATAATGAATCAGCCTGAGCTCGAGTTAGAAGAACTCTTAATAGATGATGAAGAGGACTTGCTTATCATCGATGAAGGTGACGATGAGTTTTTAGAGCCTCAGACTGATGAGGACGACGCAAAGTCTGGAAAAGCCGCTAAATCGCGTCGTCGGACACAAAGCAAGAAAAAGCATTACACAGAAGATTCCATTCGGCTTTACTTGCAAGAAATTGGTAGAATTCGGCTGTTGCGGGCAGACGAAGAAATCGAATTGGCGCGGAAAATCGCCGATTTGCTGGAATTAGAGAGGGTGCGGGAAAGACTCTCAGAACAGTTGGATCGCGATCCTCGAGATAGTGAATGGGCAGAAGCAGTCCAACTGCCCTTACCAGCTTTTCGTTATCGCCTGCATGTTGGTCGCAGAGCGAAAGATAAGATGGTGCAATCTAACCTCCGTCTTGTGGTTTCAATTGCTAAGAAGTACATGAATCGTGGTTTGTCGTTCCAAGACTTAATTCAGGAAGGCAGTCTCGGTTTGATTCGTGCCGCCGAAAAGTTTGACCACGAAAAAGGTTACAAGTTCTCCACTTATGCTACATGGTGGATTCGTCAAGCAATTACCCGCGCGATCGCCGATCAATCCCGCACAATTCGTCTTCCGGTTCACCTCTACGAAACCATCTCTCGGATTAAGAAAACTACTAAGTTACTGTCTCAAGAAATGGGTCGCAAACCCACCGAGGAAGAAATCGCCACTCGGATGGAAATGACCATTGAGAAGTTGCGGTTTATTGCTAAATCCGCCCAGTTGCCCATTTCATTAGAAACGCCTATTGGTAAAGAAGAAGATTCTCGATTGGGCGATTTTATTGAATCCGATGGTGAGACACCAGAAGACCAAGTTTCCAAAAATCTTCTGCGCGAAGACCTAGAAAAAGTCCTCGACAGTCTCAGCCCCCGTGAACGCGATGTCCTCAGACTACGTTACGGCTTAGATGATGGTCGGATGAAGACCCTTGAGGAAATCGGACAGATTTTCAACGTTACCCGCGAACGGATTCGTCAAATTGAGGCGAAGGCACTCCGTAAGTTACGCCACCCAAATCGTAACAGCGTTCTCAAGGAATATATTCGGTAAATTGGTCATTAGTCATTGGTCATTGGTCATTAGTAAATAAACAAATGACAACTGACTAATAACAAAAAAATAAAAAACCTGGCAGTGAATTAGCACTCCAGGTTTTTTTATTTATAGGTCATCTTGGAAATTAAAACTTACAGGTAAAACTTATAGGATGCCCCAAAAATGTAGGAAGCCTTGACCAGAAAAAACTTCAACCAAAATGGCTGCTGAAAAGCCAATCATCGCCAAACGACCGTTCCAAATTTCTGCTTGTGGGGTAAAGCCCCAGCGCCAAGCGTTACGATCTTCAATTACAGGAGTAGTGACTTTTGTTGTGCTTGCATTTGTCATGATTCGGACTCCAAACTTAATTCTTAAGGTTTATTGCCTTATGTAAACTAATATAACAAACATTTTTAGAAAGGCAACATTTTTTATACTTTTGTTTCCATACCTTGACATAAATAGAAATAGCTATTTATACAGATTAAAACATCAGTCTTCAGTGAGATTTACTGAGGTAGAAGAAAAGTCAAAAACATTGCCCAGATCCCCGGCTTCTTGAAGAAGTCGGGGATCTAAGTCCAGCTTCAGTAAGCGTCACTTTGATTTACGATCGCACTTCGGCAACAGTGATAATTTTTTCATCGCGGTTGAGTTGGATGATACTTTCACCTTTGACATCCCTGCCTAAAATCGGCACTGTTTCCACAGGTATTCGCACAACCCGTTCCTTATTCGTCACTAAAGCTACCTCGCCAGATGCGTTGGCGTAGCCCGCCGTTCGCGTAGCGTCTCCAAGAGTTGGCATCGCTATGACCATACCAGCTAAATTATCAGTTTTGCTGACAAATTTCAGGGCTTGCGTGCCTAGATCGCCACGATTAGCCGCTCTTAACTGACTCGCAGCCATCCGCTTGGCATATCCTTCTTGAGTAACTAGCAACAGATGGTCATCTTTACCGACAGTGACACAGCCAACCATTTGCTGATTTTTCAATAGTCTAAATGCTTGTAAACCCATTGCTGTGCGACCCATGATCGGTAATTGTTCATCATTGGCTGCAAAGCGCAACACTCGCCCACCGGAACTAGCTAAAATCAGATGCGCTCCTGGAGTGGTGAATTGGGTAAATGACAATTCATCATCGTCTTTGAGCTTCAAAATCGTGATTCCACGCCGCGTCAAGTTCGTAAATTCTCCCAGAGACAGGCGCTTAATTCGTCCCTGTTTTGTTAAGAGAATCATCTGCTGAGTTTCGAGATTGTCTGGCAGCAAAAAGCGGCTGACCACAGCTTCTTGAGCGCCTTGAGCAGTATTACTGAGCATAGTAATTAAAGGTTTTCCCCGTGGAGAACGCCCAGTAGTTGGAGGAATTTCTCCTACATTCACAGGGTAGACTTTGCCGCCACCGGTTAGTATTAGCAAGTCTTTTTGGGTGTCAGTCAACACAGTTTGGATAATAAAGTCATTATCGTGCAGACCATTTTCAGCTTTTGACTTTCTCCCAGATGGTTGGGTGCGGCGGACATAACCCCGTTGGGTAAATTCTAAAATCGCTTCTTCTGCCGGCTGTTCTAATTTTGGATTTTGAATTTGGGATTTGGGATTGTGTTCATCATCTTCTGATCCTCTGTTTTTCTGATCCTCTGCCTTAGACTTTTGTTCTTCTCCGATTTTTGTCCGCCGGGGATCGTTGTACTTGCGCTTGAGCGATCGCAAATCTTTTTTCAGCGCCTTGAGTAATTCGCGGCGATCGTTGAGTAATTGTTCCAGCAAACTAATTTGTTCGCTTATTTGCTCAAATTCTTGCTGCAAATTTTGCTGTTCTAAACTGGTGAGGCGGCGCAACGGCATAGATAGAATTGCATCTCCTTGTACCTCACTCAAATCTAGTTGGCTACAAAGGTTTATTTTTGCCGTACTCCCATCGGGAGCTTGCCGTAAAATTTCAATTACTCGATCCAAATTAGATAGTGCTTTGAGTAAACCTTCCACCAAATGCACACGACTTTGAGCTTTCCCCAACTCGTAATTGTAGCGACGGTTCAGCGTCTCTTCTCGGAAACTCAAAAATTCTTGCAACAGTTGACGCAAACTTAACTGGCGGGGTTGTCCATTTACGATCGCTAGGAGAATTGCCCCAAACGTCACTTGCAAAGCAGTTTGGTGATACAGATGCTGGAGAATTTCTTGGGGATTGGTATCGCGTTTGAGTTCAATTACTACCCGCATCCCTTCGCGATCGCTTTCATCTCGAAGATCAGAAATTCCTTGCAAACGACCTTGATTTACTAAGTCCGCTACCTTCTCAATCCAGGCAGCCTTATTCACTTGATAAGGCAATTCTGTAATGATAATTGCCGTCCGGCGCTTGCTTCCCCTACTGGCTGGAATTTCTTCTAGAGTCGCAACTCCCCGCAGCAGAATTCCACCTTTACCTGTGGTGTATGCTTCCCGAATTCCCGCCTCACCAATTATTTCTCCACCAGTGGGAAAGTCTGGTCCTGGAATTAACTCAAATAATTTTTCATCTGGCAAATCTGGGTTGTCGATTAAAGCGATTAACCCATCAACAATTTCCCCCAAGTTATGGGGTGGAACATTTGTCGCCATTCCCACAGCGATCCCAGAACAGCCATTGAGCAACAGAAACGGCAATTGAGCAGGTAACACTGTTGGTTCTTGCTGGGAATTGTCAAAGTTCCCGACAAATTCCACAGTTTCTTCGCCGATTTCTGTCAGCATTCCCTCATGACTGATCGGTGCGAGGCGCGTTTCTGTGTAACGCATCGCTGCTGGCGGGTCATTATCGACGCTACCAAAGTTACCGTGTCCTGCTAGTAAAGGATAGCGGCTAGAAAAATCCTGCACTAGCCTGACTAAGGCATCGTAAACTGATTGGTCGCCGTGGGGATGGTATTTACCCAACACATCACCCACTACACGGGCACATTTTCGATAGGGTCTATCTGGTACTAAACCGAGTTCGTGCATTGCATACAAAATGCGGCGATGCACTGGTTTTAAGCCATCACGCACGTCTGGTAGCGCTCGCCCGACAATCACGCTCATGGCATATTCGAGATAAGACCGTTGCATCTCTGTGTGCAGGGCTGTTGGAATTACCTGTCCCGTTGAGAGAAGGTTTAACTGTTTTGCCATGAGTTTTTTCCCTGAAATTTAACTACACAAAAGCCGACGGAACTCAATATTGCAGCAACCACAGCATAACGGATGAAATGGGATTCCTAACAAAATATTGATAGTCATAGAAGAAAAAGCAGTAGTATCATCCTTGATGACAAGGATGTACATACACTATTAAAAAGGAATACAGATAGCAGGTAGCTGTTTTAATTGAATGATAATCTGCTGCAAACTTAATTTGTATAGACTTCATAGCCAGGATACTTGCCATGACTGCATTTTCTCATTTTTAATTTTGAATTGCCTAATCCCCTCACCTCAACCTCTATTACTAAAATTCTCATGAAAACTGTTTTAATTGTCGAAGACGATCTAATTAATGCTCGCGTTTTTTCCAAGATTTTGTCCAAGCGTGGCGGCTTGGGAGTGAAACATACTGAAAATGTCGAAGAAGTAATAAAAATTGCCCAATCAGGAGAAGCCGATCTGATTTTGATGGATGTTTCTCTTTCCAGAAGTGTTTACCAAGGTAAATCTGTTGATGGAATCAAGATTACACAGATGTTAAAATCCGATCCAAAAACAGCAAACTTACCTGTTATTTTGGTGACTGCACATGCTATGGAAGGCGATCGCGAGAATTTTCTCAAGCAAAGCGGCGCTGATGGCTACATTTCTAAGCCAGTTGTTGACCATCAACAGTTTGTTGACCAAATCCTCGCACTTCTACCCACAGACGACTGATTTCAGGAATAGTCGCCCGCAAAGGTTTTTGGGCGACTATTCCTGTATTTATTTAGTATAGATGTACTACGAAAAGGTACTATTAGGCAAGTGGGGAATTGGGAATGGGGAATGGGGAATTGGGAATGGGGATAATGAAAAATTACTTCTTTCCCCCCTGCTCCCTGCTCCCTGCTCCCCACTCCCCTGCTCCACTCCTATTGAGTAGGCTGTTTCCCAGGAGCTGATGATGAGCTTTCCGGTTGCTGTAGGGCTGCTTGAATACGGGGTAATTCTAGGAATTTTTTCGTATCAGACAGTAAGCGATCGCCCCAGAGATTTTCTTTGAGAAAATTCAAATTAGCATAGCGCTGATCGATGCGGAGTGCAGCTTCTCCCAAGCTTAATCCTTGTTGGCGTAAGCGTAGCTCGCCGGAGGCATCGCCTTTCGTATACAGTGCCACTGCTAAGGCTAATAAAGGTTCTGCGGCTTGCTTATCAAGGGTTACAGCAGATTGCCATCGCTTAATCGCTTCAGAGATATTACCCTGTTCGTAGTTGATTAAGCCAATATTGTTGAGCGCTGGCCAGAATTTTTTATCTTGAGAGACTGCTTTATCGTACTGTGCGATCGCATCTGGCAATTTACCCAGTAAATAGTAAGCATTACCCAAATCAAATAACCCTTCTGGATCGTTGGGTTTTAGCTTCAAACCGTCTTGGTAATTGACAACCGCTGCTTGGTAATTTTTCTGCTGAAAATTAGCTGAACCCAAAGCAAACAAAATATCACCATTTTTGGGGTTGATAGATTGCGCTTTTTTTAAGCTGGCGATCGCCCCGTCAAACTCTTTGGTTTGTAGTTGCAATCCACCTAAGAGCAACCACACTTTATCATTCTTCGGAGCCAGTTGACTAGCCAGCCGCGCTCGTGGCAAAGCTAATTCAACCTGTTGAAACTGAGCTAGTTGAGCCGCCTCTTGTGCCAGACTCAACCCCTGCTTCTCTAACTTTGTCCCATCTAGTTGCAGTGTATGGGGTATTAATGCCTGCGCGTTAGCGGCTTTTGGCATACTCCACAAACTACAGACCATTAGAAAAGAAATCAAACGAACATGTTTAGGCACACTACCGCCTTTAAGCCACTAATCAAAGAATCTTTCAGCTAGCTTAAACGATCTGCGCTCTTGACGGTAGCAAAATCTTACCAATCTTGGGGAAAGGGATGAGGGGGATGAGGGAGTGGGGGGGCAGGGAGCGAAGAATTATTGATTAATTCCGAATGCCCAATCCCCAATCCCCATTAAAAAAACTGATGACTTTGGTCATACATAAGTCTGGAATTACTGATGACTTTTGTCATACATTGGTTTCAACTTTTTGATCAATAATTATTATGTATGAATTTATACGATGAGGTAAATATCAAACATATTGATACCAAAACAAAAGCAACTATCTGAATATTGCTGAATCTAAACCTCATCAGAATAGAACTTTAATACCAATAAGGAGTTAATTTCATGTTTAAACCAAAGCGTGTATCGATAGTCCTAGCTGCTGCTGCCTTGATAATTGTTCCCACTCTTTTGACTGCGCCTGCAAGTGCCCAGACGAAAGTCTACGTTGTTGGCGATCGCGATCAAAATTGGAACCGCGATGGCAGACCCTATCCAGGAGAAGTCAGAAACTCTAGAGATCGCGATCAAAATTGGAACCGCGACAGCAGACCCTATCCAGGAGAAGTCAGAAACTCTAGAGATCGGGGTAATTGGAACCGTGACAACCAATCCTATAACAGAGTAGTCAGACTTGGTAATGGTGATATCAGATATCCCAACGGACAAATTATTCCTGCTAGATCCATAGTCAGACTGCGTAATCAAGGTTACTTCAGACTTCCCAACGGGGATATTCTTCTTCCCAATCAAGAAATTGTTCCTGCTGGGAGATTAGTGAGAGTGCGTGATGATTACTTCAGACTTCCTAGTGGGCTGGTACTGCAAATCAACCTTTAAAACACTAAAAACTCAAAATCATTGTCAGTATAGGGCTACCAGGCTATAGTTTTAGCCGTAAATAACTGGCTCGGTAGCCGTTCCTTATAGACAAAAAGGAGGTAGTAATTCGATTACAAATCTCACTTTAAGTTGTGAGAAATGTAACA
>NZ_JABXKH010000129.1 GCF_017115105.1 Nostoc sp. NMS2 | reverse complement strand
TAACTGATGTGCCTGATGAGTCACTGGCATTGCCGTTGAGGGTAAAGCCATTGCTTCCATCAAGCGACGAGAGGTTGAATAATGTATCAGCCATGATTTTCTCGTATGTTTATTATTAGCAATTGAGTAGATGTAAAATTTCTAAATAAATAACATTAGCATTAGTTAAAATTTAGGTGAAGCGAATTAATTTAAAATGTTGTTTTTGATGACATGAGTGCTAGAAAATATGGGATTTTGCTTGATTATTCAAATCAGTTCCTATTGTATAGGCAATTAATGAATTGCCTATATAATAAGGGTTTATTTACTATCAAAAAATAATTTGTAAGAAGCGTTTGAAAAGTTATTTGGTCGGTAGCAAAACATTTTATATTCCCCTAAATCCCCGCCACTTGCTTCACTACAGCGCTTCGCGCATCCTGCGGCGGGGGAGACCCCTGTTCCCGCAGTGGCTCCCCGATAAATTGGGGGACTTTGATTTCGGTTCCCCCCTTTTTAAGGGGGATTAGGGGGGATCTAGAAGTGCCTAAAATTACAGCCGACCACTTTTCAAACAACCTCTTAAAAAGGGAACTATAAAGCCCCCTTTTTTAGGAGAGTTAGGCTTGAGTGGGTAATTCCTGCTTAAGTTCAGTAACCCCGCTAACGGCCGTTAAGATATGCCAACAGAATTAACTGTTGAATTTTCCGGCAGGCTGCTAGTTGTCCACCACGGCAACTTTGGCTGTTACGTAGTAAGAACTTTGGTGCTTAAGACAAGACTAAAGTCCTTACTACAAACTTGTTCACCTATTAAAGTTGGTGTGGTCAAGTACTAAGCCGATTTATAAACTTAAGGGGTGCAAGGAGAAGGACCAGTAGCAGTATTTACGCAAGTATTCACAACAGTTCTAGCCACTGTTTTGATGTTGTTGGGAAGAGGAGCATATCCCCGATTTATAGCTATCTGATCTGGAGTGGGGTTGGAGGAGGGAAAAACTGTTTGTGGCGGATTTGCTAAAGCCCAGTTAATCAAGGTTCTAATATGAGTTGCGATCAAATTGCCTGTGGTACTGTTTTGGTATACGTCATAAAACAGCGCGTAAGTTGCTGCGGAAATTGGATAGGCAGTTGCAGTGTTTGGATCGGCTAAGTTATCAATTCTAATCAGCCTGTTAGCGGGAGCAGTACCATATTTCACGATGGTTCCAACACTCAAAGCGCTTTGAATTCCAGCTGTTGTGGGGCCAACGTATGCATTTGCTTTGTTCTGTAAAAGTGCAGCAGGTAGACTTTTAGCTAAACGCGTAGCACTATCTACATAACCAATTGCACCATTATTGGCTGAGATCGCAGTGGCTACACCTCCACCTCCTGTAGCAGATAGGAAGGTGGCTGGCCAAACAACTGTGTTTGCTGGTGGTGTTGGAGGTACAGTACCTGAAGTACTTACGCTACCCACTCCTTTATCCCATATATTAGCTGCTTGAATAGTTGAAGTCGCAGCAGTCTTACATACAGTATTAAGATGAGTGCTTAAAACAAAGGTACTACCACTATTGTCACTACGACGTACAACTTTGATGGGTAAATTGACTGCAATGACTGCGTTGCCGTTATCTGCTCTAATTCTGGAATCATTCCAATTTGTGATAGTGCCCTTCAAAATACCACAGTAACTATTTCGGGAAAACTTAAGTCCGGCTGCTGGTATGGTAAGACCAGTACGGTTGTAAGATAAGGTGATTCCGACACCTACCACAGGCACTTGAATGGCCTTTCCGCTATTGGGCTTTCCAGTACCGGCAGTAACTGTTTGTTCTATTTGTGTTCCTGTTAAAGGGTCGTCAGTAGCTGCAAACGAGACTGGGGCTAAAATGGTAGGGCCGGGTGATGCTGGTGGTACGGTTTGATTGAAAAAAGCTGTTATGCCTGCGCCGCTACCAACCGCAGCATATCTGAATGTGTCGTTATTAACGACTGGGCCATAAGTTCCAACTGGGCAATTGTTGGTGGTTGCAGTTAAATCAGTATTGAGAGATGGAGGATTTCCAACGCCAAAAACGTTAAACCATGAGCCTTTTGAACCAAAAGGACATGGATTTGTTTCTCCAGTACCTACAAACAAAGTATTTACAGTGCTTGCACCTAGACCATTTATGGAGGTTACTCCAGCTGGGGGAGGAGTGGTGGAAGTCTGAGCTAAAGATTTATCACTAGCAGATTGACCTGCTAATAAACCAATTGTGATGGCAAGTACAGAAATTGAACTTGTCAAATTATTCAGACGATCGCAAGAGAAAACCATGTCAAGCTCCTTCAAGTTAATTTTAGGGGGTTAAACCCTAATAAATCTAAATCAAGTGTCAAACTGCCAATTATCAACCACCTTCTTTAAGGACAAATAACTGACCCTTAAAAAGGTTATTGGTAAATCAAAAGTTTGCACAAAAAATTTAAGAATGTAGAGAAAATAGAAAGCAAAATCATAAGTATTTTGAGTGCATTTAACTATTGTCAATACACCCGATTACATGATTTTATGCTAATCAAAAACTCTACGTTCTTAAAGTAAGTTTGTAGAAACAAACATTCAATAGCTTTAGTATAAGGGAGTGGTTACTAGTTACTATGAATCATGCCTTAATTCACATTCTCAGTCTCTTATACCCTGTTAAAAAGCCATGTTTATTTTTACCCACTTACTTGTTTAGGATGGCAACTTTACCTTAATTATGAAAATCACTTTCTTGAATGCATAGCCACAGCAGTTTGCACAAACTACTGCTAAGGTGCAAAGTAAAGAAGGTAATGATTTCACGAGTTTTTTGAAAATGCTATGGCTAATAGCTGTTGAAATTTGCCAACGAAACTAACAGTATAGTGTTAAGGTAAAGCTCAAGTCATGATTACATTATGGAATGATTAAAAAACTTAAATACATTTTGGGAATTTACCGATGTTTTAAAAGTGGTTTTTTAGCGCTTTTTTATTAATCTGGCCAGAGTAAAATCGGAATTTTTTTCTTAAGGTTATGGCTTTGCTTATTAAGCTCTTTTAGAGGTTTTAATAAATTATATACATTTTACAAATTAACCAGAATATGTATCAACTAAAATGCTTGTTTCAGCATTTTATTAGTTGTGTAGGTATAGCCCAACCCAGGCAGCGTAAAAATAGCTGAAAAATCTAGCTATTATAACCAAAAATCTATACTGCGTATTTGGTGTTTTCTGTCAATGGATAAATCATCATATCTTTTATTGACAAATGAACATTTAGGCAAAATTGCAACGTCTCTACATCCAGATTCATACCTCGATTCAGCAACACGGGATTAATTTAACAGCCAAGTGCGATCGCACTTGGCTGTCTGTCTGATTAGAGTAATCATTAACTATCTTTTGTAAAACTATTGTTATCCGACCATTTTCGACTATAGTCTCGCGGAAGCTAAAAAAGAGCCTTATCTTGCCAAAATTTCGGATTTTTTGTGTTGATCACGACATCGAAAAAAATAAAAGTTACTTATGCTACTAAACGAAGTCATCAACGAGGTCATTTTACGTTCTTGACTGAACCACTATATCCAGTCTCATCAAATTTTTTCTAGGTTTTAAATGAACAAGAATAATCTGTGCAAACAACGTCCCAACAGAAATAGGGGATCAATTTTAACTTCCCTGGCTCTTTTGGCTTCTCCATTGGTATTGCCTTTGCAACAAGCTCAAGCTGCTTCATTAACTACCGTTGTAAATTTCAATGGCACCAACGGAGCTGCGCCAAGAGCTGGTGTACTTCAGGGTAAGGATCTCAATCTTTATGGAACCACTTCTGCCGGTGGCTCATCTAACAACGGAACTGCATTCAAATTGAGTGGTGCCGGTTTCAGCGCTTTGACCACACTGATTAACTTTACGGGAACCGCCCTGCCTAATAGAGGGACTAATCCAATTGCTAGATTATTCCAGGCAAGCAATGGAAATTTATATGGGCTGACCTTCACAGGTGGCACAAGTAACCTTGGCACATTGTTTCGCTTGGCATCACCAGCTTTTACGGGCCTGACAACTCTTGTGAATTTTACTGGCACCGCTAATGGAGCTAACCCAGCAGGCCGACTGATTCCAGACAGCACTGGTAATGTTTTGTGGGGGACAACCTCGGCAGGTGGAGCCAGTAATAAAGGAACAATATTCAATGTTCCACTCGGTGGCAGTCCAGTCACCACTGTAATCAGCTTCACTGGTACTAACGGAGCAACACCATTAGCAAGATTGCAATTGGTGACTACCAATGGAAGCTACTACGGCACCGCCTCTTTAGGTGGAGCGAGTAATAAGGGAGTTGTATTCAAGTACACTCCTACTAATCCGATTGCTACTAGATATAGCTTTTCTAGCTTTACTGGCGCTAATGGGGCAAGTCCAGAGTCTGGATTAATTGTGTCTAGTGGATTCCTCTACGGCACTACTAGGTTAGGTGGAGCAAGTAATGTAGGGGCTATATTCAGGGTTCCGATTGGAACAGCCACCACTCCTATCGGTGCGCCCGTTTTAGTTGCCAGCTTTAATGGCACTAATGGGGCTAACCCAAAAGCTGCGCTTACACCAGGAGCAAGCAGTGGTATTTTCTATGGCACAACTTCTACTGGCGGGGCAAATAATAAAGGAGTTGTCTATCGGCTGAATGTTGGAACTACTTCAACTATTACCCAGTTAATTAGTTTTAATGCCACCAGTGGTACAGCAGGTACTAATACTAATGGAGCAACGCCAGAGTCCACGCTAATTCCGGTCGGTACTGATTATTATGGTACTGCCTCTGCTGGTGGCGCTTCTGGTCGAGGAACTGTGTTTAAATTTACACCGTAGACTCAAGTATAATCTGACTTGAAAATAGGGAATAGAAATTTTCATTGCTCCTTGTGAGCGCAGCTTATGGAGTTGCAAGAGATGAAAAAAGGCTAAACTTTTCTCTTTCACTGACTTCTGCAAGAAGTCCAGTGAATAGCGTAGATAGCAATAATTTCATTCAGCATCAACCCCTCCTAATTTCTTTCTGGAGGGGATTTTGTTCCTTAAATAACCTCGTTGTGTTTGCGGAGCTTACCATGTAGGTATCGCTTTAAAACAGTTCTGAGCGCTGGCTCGCTGTTGTGCCTGTATGCATACTCATAGAAATCCTAAATGAAACTCAGCGCTCAAAACTCGGTCTGGACAAGGAATTCAGATTTTACTCTAGCGATAGTGATTAAAGAGCGGTATGCTACCAAGCATTGTCTCGCATTTCCAATGGATTCCCCAAACTCATAATTGATAGCATGGAAAAACTTTAAGAAGACTGTGGTAGTTCTACTTAAAGGGACTTCCAAACAAAAAAATATCCAACTATTTATTAGGGGGTGAGCAAGATGCCCGCCCTACAAGATTGGATAATTTATTTCTTGGAAATCCCAAAGGCTTGAAACCTAGTTTCTCAAATCATGCCTACTTAATTAAATAAGTATTAATGTTTTGTTAACTTAACTTAATACAAATTTGTGTATAGTATAGGACTTTGCTAGCTATAACTTTATAATTTGAGGATAAATAAATGTTAGATCGTGTAAAATCGTAATGCTTGTAAAATTTGAAACAACCAACACTCATAGTACACCATAGGAAAATTAGCATAATGTCTAGACAAAGTTCTCACAAGAGAAACTTTTTCAAAGCTTTAACTGGTAGCGCTGTCAAAGGATCTCATAAGTTAAGACTGGGACTTGAATCCAGTTTATTCATTCTGATTGAATCTATACCTTTTTTGATTGCTTGTGCTGTACTTGTAAGCGTTATCAGCCTAAAAAGTCCTATCCTGCTTTTTTGTTTACTAGTTGGTAGTTTAATTGCAGTCATTACCCAGCAAATTGGGCAGCAGTTTCATTTACCCAGGCGATCGCTAATATTATTGCAAATTCTAGCAGCAGCCGTCATCCTGAGTTTTTATTGGTTAGACTGTTTTGCAGCCCCCGCACAAGCACAGTTTTTTGGGGAGGCTGAAAAGTTTTTCAAAAAAACCTTAAGCGATAGTTCAACAACAAATAGTGGTGGTAGCAACACAGCTGTAAGTTTGATATTTAATGTGTTGCGGGCGATTTACTTACTCTATATTGCAATCTCTCTGGTTGGTGTGATCAACGCAGTGCGTAAAGATGAAGATTGGCAAAGCATTGCCAGAACTCCCCTATTAGTCGTTGTTGCTGTTACTATTGCTGATGTACTCACACGCTTTGTAATTGGCGATAGCAGTAAATAATTCAGATATTTCAAATGTCTCAAGAGCGGGAACAAGAATTTCGTCCAGTTAATCAGGTTCTGGGAAGCCAACCTTCTCTAGGGCCAATCCCTGCCGATCAAATTCTTCCTTGGACGGCAATTGCCTTAGCCTCCTACTTTATCATCAATGGAATTTTTGGGGGTCTTTTCCAAGAAGAGTTTCAAAAATGGTTGTGGACAGTACTAATGACTGGTTGGGGAATAGGAACCTGGTGGATTTTAACTGGTGGTAGGAGTTGGAGTTTTTTAAGTAAATTTATTGGCGTTCCCGCCTGGACAAGAGGCTTTGCTCGTTATCAAAGCTTACTGGAAGTTAACCATGAAGCAAAAAATCGGAAAACAAAGCGTCGGCATAGCCGGAAACGAAAGTAGATTAACACCATTTGAAGATGCCTTACACTTGGCGACAATGTTACGTGTCGCTATGAATGGACGCGATATTGGCGCGTACCTTTTGACAAAAGGCACTCAAAAAGATCGGTTTTGCTTTGTTTTTGGTTTTGACTGTAAGGGAATTCATACTACCTTAAGACCCGAACAAATCGATACACTTTTTAATAACATTGAAGCTGGATTAAAAGATATCCCTAGCGGTGAAAGAATGACACTGCATTTAGGATCTTTTAGTTCCGACAAAGAGCGCCAAAAAGAATTAGCAACACTAATCAGAAATGCGCCATCACGAGATATCAAATACTTGTTGATGGCAGAAAGAGCCAGAGTCAAAGAACTGACTGTTTCTGGTGTTCGCAAGCCAAAATTTTTGCGGATTTATGTTACTTACACCATTGAATCTAACTCGCAACATGCAGATGATTGGATAGAGAAGCTTTTAGTCAAAGCTGAATCATGGTGGTTGAAATTCAAAGGTGAACTCTCAGAAGTAGAAAATCAGCGCCTCGAAACTCTAATCACAAATGCTTACAAGCAGGGTTTTCTGCGTTGGGAACAAATTTTATCTAACCAAATGGGATTGGATGTCAAACCTTTGACAGCTGATGAACTCTGGAAAGAAGTCTGGAAAAGATTTAATGATACAGAGGCCATAGAGATTCCTCAGTTGATGACATTAGATGAACAAGGACTGCACGAGCAAGTTAATTCAGATTTAGCTAGTACTAAATTGCTGATAGACAATATCCACGGCACAACTTTGCTGATGGAGTCTAGCGTACCTTGTGCCGATCGCCGTTGGGTTAATGTTAACAATCGTTATATTGGCGCACTGTCATTTCTCGAAAAACCCGGAGGTTGGCCAAATAAATCTGCCCAACTGCGCTATTTATGGGAATTGTTGGCCAGAGAAAGAGTAGTAGATACAGAGATTTTTTGTGAGTTGACTGCCGCCAATCCCGCAATGGTGAAAACCACTCTGCAACGAGTGCTGAAGCAGTCAAACATGACAACAATCATGGCTCAAGAAAAAAGTAAAACCATTGATGTCAACGCTCAATTGAAGTTGAAGAAATCGGTAGCGGCGCAAGAACAATTATTTGAAGGTGCAGTCCCGATTTATACGAGTATCGCTATTTTGGTACATCGTCCCACTGTCGAAAAATTAGATGAGGCAACAAGGTATATTGAAAACTGTTTTCAACGTCCAGCAAGGGTAATTAGGGAAACTGAATATGCCTGGAAAATTTGGCTGCAAACTCTACCGATAGTTTGGGAGGGTTTGTTGGCAACCCCCTTTAACCGTCGTCAGCTATATTTAACCAGTGAAGTTCCCGGATTAATGCCTTTGGTTATAACTAAACGGGGTGATAAAGAAGGCTTTGAGTTGATTGCCGAAGAAGGCGGAACCCCCGTACATTTAGATTTGTTTAATCAACACAAAAATTTAGCTTTGTTTGCGACAACTCGTGCTGGTAAATCGGTATTGGTATCAGGGATTTTAACTCAGGCTTTGGCACACGGCATTCCTGTAGTGGCATTAGATTTCCCTAAACCTGATGGCACATCAACTTTCACCGACTATACAGAGTTTATGGAGGGGAATGGAGCCTATTTTGATATTTCCAAACAATCGAATAACTTATTTGAACAGCCAGATTTACGATCGCTAGAACCAGAACAACAGCGCGATCGCTTCAACGATTATACCGCCTTCCTAGAATCAGCTTTAATGACAATGGTTTTAGGATCGTCCACTGAAAGTCAAATTTTATCGCAAACAGTGCGATCGCTGCTCAACCTAGCTTTAGAAGCCTTCTTTGCAGATGAGGGCATCAAAGAGCGATATCGACAGGCGATGGCAGGGGGATTTGGCACTCTTGCTTGGCAGAAAACCCCTACCTTGAAAGATTTTCTCTTTTTCTGCTCACCAGAATACTTACAGCTAAGTTCTTTAACTGGCAGAGTAGAAGACGCTCTCAGTCAAATTCAGCTACGCTTGCGGTTTTGGCTCTCTAGTCGGGTGGGACAAGCTATTTCTGCACCATCTAGCTTTCCTACTGATGCACAACTGTTAGTTTTTGCTCTCAGAAACTTATCAGATAGTGAAGATGCAGCCGTACTATCCTTGAGTGCCTATTCAGCAGCATTACGACGCGCCTTAAGTAGCCCAGCTTCTATATTCTTTATTGACGAAGCACCAATTTTATTTGAATTCGAGCAAATCTCTGATTTAGTTGGCAGAATTTGTGCGAACGGTGCTAAAGCCGGTATCAGAGTCATCTTATCAGGACAAGATCCTGATACCATTGCAAAATCTAAAGCTGCATCTAAAATTTTGCAAAACCTGACAACACGATTGATTGGACGGATTCAACCAGTTGCAGTGGATAGTTTTGCAGATATCTTAAAATATCCCCGCAACATTATTTCTCGTAATGCTTCAGAAAGCTTTTTCCCTCGTAAAGAAGGTGTTTATAGCCAATGGCTGTTAGATGATAACGGTATTTATACATTCTGTCGTTATTATCCAGGTTATGAACAATTGGCAGCAGTTGCTAATAACCCCTCTGAACAAACCGCCCGGAGTAAAATGATGCAACTCCACAGCAATAAATATGAAGCAATTTCTGCCTTTGCACGTCAGTTAGTGGCTACTTTACGTAGTAGTTAATCGGGTAATGTAAGCAGTTAACAGTAAATCTAACAATTTTAGATTTTAGATTTTAGATTTTAGATTTTAGATTGACTGCACCCACTCTTGGGTTGCAGCTTGGGGATTTTAGATTTTATTAGCAGCCGTAGCGGTCTTGCTCAAAATCAAAAAACGAATCCAAAATCCAAAATTGTTTGGCTTACTACATAATATAGTCTACCTTTTTCAGGTACAGAAATATGAGAAAAACTACCATTTTTACTTTGACGTTGCTATCTTTGACAATCCTACCAGCAATGGCACAAATTCAGACGGGCGCATTAGGACAGGTTTGGACTGATTTTCAATCATATTCCACAGATTTGCAAAACTATCTTCAATATAATCTGAGCGATAACTTAAAGCCTGTAGAAGTACAGAGTCAAAATGCTCTGAGTAATTCCAAGGGAGAATTGAATATACCTAACCCTGTTCTCGCTGGACAAAGAGTTCGTGATAATTTGATTCTCTACTCTTCTAATTCCGACTCAAGAGCGGGTCGCTTTGAGAACAATTCAGCAGTGCAGGGAAATTTAATTAGTAATGAACTAAACCGTGTAATTACCCGTGGAGTAGCGGTAGGTATTCTTGGTGAAAAGGGACAAATTCGGACAAAATCAAAGTTAGAAAGTACAGAGAGAAGTCTACAAGATATTGCAAAAATTGCCGACGAAACAAATGCAAGTAATAATACATTGCTTAGTACAATTAAAGGCTTTGCTGGTGCAACTAATGCAACTCCTGAAACAAAAGCTCTTTCAAGTTTGGCAGAATTGCTAGGTTTGAGTCAAGTGCAAATTCTAAAAATTCAACAGGAACAAGTAAAAATTGTAGCTGAAACATTTTCTCAATCATTACAAAACAATCAGTCTTTGCAATACTCTAACTTAAATTTGGCAAACATTTCTCAACAAGCAGAAGAAGCAAATCGCGCTCGGAGAGTAGAAACATCTACAGAAGCCGCGCGACTTTTGCGGGCGACTTCTCAACTAGATTTGTTTGGCAGGAAACTTAATAATTAAGATTTAAAATTGATAAATCTCAATTCTTCTGACTCTGGAAAATACTTTTGTTTTTTAAAGACAGTTAGTTAACTAACATGCAATTTGCTATTCAACAAATTTTTGCCCAAGTAGGCATTGATGAGATTCTCGATAATGGTGCCGCAACTTCTCAAAGTATTGCCGAAGGTTGGGATAAGCAATGGCTAGATTTATTACAAAATAACAGCAGTAATAATTTGTATGGAGCGCTGACAAATCTGGGTATTTTTTTTGCGGTAGGAACCCTGTTGTTTTTCATGATACAATTCCTCAAAGACTTACTATCATACGAATATACCCGTCCCATATCAGCTTTAATTTGGCCTTTTATTGTGGTGATCCTATTAAGTAATTCAGCCAATGGAAGTATCCTTTCTAATCTGACACTAGGAGTGCGGAATTTTCTAAACACTGTGAATCAGCAAGTAGTGGTATCAGCAGATGCAGACAAAATGTACCAGCAAGCACTGAATATGAGTGTTGCGGAAGAAGTAGCTGGCTCTTTGCTGCGTCCTTGTCAATCACTGACTGGCGAACAACAAAGTCAATGCTTTGTCAAAGCTGCCGAAAAAGTCAATATTCTCTGGCAAAAATATAGAGATATATACGGAAATAAAAATTGGATAATTAGATTACAAACTAAGGTAGATAATATTAGATATGGCACTGGCATTGTATCAGAAACCTCATTTAATTCTTTGTTAGGTTCTACAGTCCAAACGAGCATCAAAAACTTTTTAGTTTCCTTACAATATGCCTTTCAGAATTTGATAGAAGCGACGATGTTGCTGATAGCAGCTTTAGGGCCAATAGCTGTAGGTGGGTCTTTACTACCTGTAGCGGGGAAACCAATCTTTGCATGGCTGACTGGATTTTTATCTATTGGAATCGCCAAGATTTCATTCAATATAATTGCTGTGCTGACTGCCGCAGTTATTGTCAATGGGCCAGGTCAAGATGCTAATGTTGATCCAGATTTAATGTGGTTCATTATTTTTCTAGGAATTTTAGCACCACTTTTATCGTTACTTGTGGCTGCGGCTGGCGGTTTTGCAGTCTTCAGTGCTATCAGCAATACGGCTTCTTTAGTGAAGGAGAGGATATAAGATAATGCAAATCATCATATACAATAGCTGAAGTTTTTTGCAGGAGGAGATGAATAAATGGTGCGTCTACTAGAAAAAAGACAAAGAACTGGAAGTGTTTTGACAATTTTTGCGATCGCTTCCTTCAGTTTACATGTATTAGTTTTACTGTTATTCATATTCCAAGGGCTAAATATTCGCCAACTCAGTCTGAGAAAACCTCCCAACTTTGTGCAATTAATAGATGGGAAACCAGTAGGCAATATTGATGATTTAGCAAGAGAACCAGAAGCAATCCGCCGATTCATCAGCAAAACGATGATATCAATGTTTACCTGGTCTGGAGCCTTACCACCACAAACTATCGAAGAAGTTGCAAATCCTAAATCAGATTTAGGAATTCTAATTAGAACACCCCAAGGGAGTAGCCAAAAAATTAGTACCAGCAGTTGGATAGCTAGTTTTGCCTTATCAGAAGACTTTCGTAAAGGTTTCTTAAGCACAGTTGCAGAAATGACCCCGCCAGAAGTTTTCTCTGAAAATCCTAACCAAGTTATGACATCACAATTAGTTATTAAGCGGGTTTATCCACCAAAACAAATTGCACCAGGTAAGTGGCGAGTGGGGATGGTAGCCGACTTAATTCAAAAAAACCGAGTTGGTGGTGAAAAACTCGTAACTCCTTTTAACAAAGATTTCCTTGTGCGTGCAGTAGATTATTTTGGTAATCCCCAAGCCGACAATGGCACAGACTTGCAAAAAGCAATTTATAGTGTCCGCACTGATAAACTAGAAATTTATGAAGTTCGTAATTTATGTTTGCTAGATGGCTACAACAACCTTAACGAAGATAAGTTAAAGCAATGCGGGGCTGGACAAACCTCTGATAGCTTTATAAAATAAGAGATTTTTAATTCACCAACTCATAGTTCAAGGGAGCATCCCAAATGTGCAAGTGTATTTTTATAGGGTATTTGGAATTAGACTAGGAATGAAATAACGAACCGCCAAGGACGCAAAGAACGCAAAGGAAAGATGTTTGTACAGGGTTTTTGTGCCAGTCCTGTGCCTTTTAGCAAAATTGGGATGCTCCCATAGTTCAATTTATATAATCAATTATTAATGCAATTACTCAAACCAGAAAATAAGAGAAATAGCCCATTACCACTGTTGGCAGTAGGAACATTTGGTTTACATGTATTAACCTTGCTTTTACTAATATTTCATGGGTCTATGTTACAACAGTTAAGTAAGCAACTTACACCTCAAAGTTTAGTACAGCTTGTTGATGGTCGCACTATCACAGTAGACGCTCAACCAAATTTAGAGCGACAGCCAGAGGCTATTCGGCGCTTTGTGGGTGAAACGATGAGCTTAATGCTTAACTGGTCACAACAACAGCCACCTACACAAGTCTGGGAAATTACCTCTCAACTGGTAGCTGATGATTTTAAACAAAAACTTAAGTCAGAAATTATTAATTTAAATCCAGATAGTCAATTTGAAAATGTTAGTAGAGGAACTGAGAATGTATTAGTCATCCAAAAAATTTCTCAACCTACAGAAATCAGTAAGGGAAACTGGAAAGTAGAGATGTTTGCCAATCAATTAATTTTTAGCGGTTATGATAGGTTGGGAAAATCAGTTCCGTTTAATAAACAAATTTTAGTTAGAGCAATAGATGAACCAGCAACTTCACTACCAAATGCACCACTACCGACGCACTTCGCAGCTTACCGCCTTGGTGAAGCCAGATTAGAAATTTATAATGTCTGTGAAATCCAAGATAAAAATTGTTCTGGAAATCCCAACCAAGCTTTACCATGACTCGATACTCAATTCCTGCCCAAACACCTCCTCAAAATGGATTTACTCTCACCACCGACGATCGCCAACAAGATGTAGAATCTTTTGATTGGGAATCACGGATGTCAAGGTTGGTCGGTTTTGAAGAAGAATCTTCTTCTGGCGATAACCAAGAATCAGAAGACTCTGCAACGCCGCAAGAGTCGCTATCTCAACCACAAGAAGTTCAGACTAAGCAACCCCTCTCATCTAATCCCTTTGCAAAATTAGCCTTGGTAGGGGCTGCTACCTTAGCGATCGTTTTGGTGGGTGGTGTGTTTTTATCCCAGTTGATGGGTGGCAGCAATCAGAAGCCAAAAAATATTGTTTCCCCGCCGGTGCGTGAGCAACCAATTAATGAATCGGCCTCTCAACAGCTAGCAGTCGAAGTAGATACTCTGAAAACGAAATTAGCCTTGACTGAACAAGCACAGTTGGTAAAAGCCGCCCAACAACAACTTAGAATTGCCAAATCAACGCCTAAAGTAGCCCTACGAGAACCGTCAGTTTCTTCCAGAGGTACACAGAAAGTGATCCCAACACCCCCACCAATAGTTTACGCACCTCAGCCAGTCGCAGTTAACCGCATCCCTGTTTCTCAACCTTTGCCATCAGCCCAACTACCAGTTGTGAAGCCAAGCACTCAACCCGTAGTTAATATCACTCCACCACCTCCACCAAACCCATTTGAAGAGTGGGCAAAATTATCAAAGTTAGGTAGCTACGGTCAAGTCAATGCCACCGATCAACCTAATAACACGGTAGCTGCTTCTGAACCTCCAAACAATCCACAGCCGCAGCAACAAACACAAACCCCCAATCCTGAGCAAACTCCACAACAGCAAACTCCTGCTCCTGCTCCTGCTCCTGAAGTCAGTCAAGCGCAACTGCAGGGACAGAAATCTGTAGCAGTAGGAAGTAGTGCAAGGGCTGTGTTGGCAACGGCAATATTTGGGGAAACTACCAAGTCAGGCGGTGGTGGTGATGGAGGTGAACAGAAAAACGTATTTGTGATCCGATTGAAAGAACCGCTAAAATCTACCGATGGTGCGATCGCTCTACCTGCAAATACCGAATTCCTAACTGAAATTAGCTCCCTCTCCGAACAAGGTCTTTTGCAGATGAACGTAGTTAAAGTTGTCTCGCAAAATGATGGCAACCTGACAGAACGAAGCTTACCCAACAATGCAATTATTATTCGCGCTACCCAAGGTAAACCTTTAATTGCAAATAAATTTCCCAGTACAGGTTCGTCCATAGCATCAATGGATTTAGGACTATTCGTTTTGGGAGGTATTGGGAAAGCAGCAGAGTTAATAAATCGTAGTGATACTGAACTCCAACCACTTACTTCACAAACTACCGTTGACGGCAACACCAGTAGCAGCACAACTCTTACTACTGTCACTAAGAACAGACGCAATATCGCAGCCGGGGTTGTGGAAGGTGGTTTGAACTCTGTAGTCCCACAAATTGCCCAACGGAATCAACAGGCGATCGCTCAAATGTCACAGCAAACGAATATTTGGTTTTTGCCAGCCGGCACAAATATTGAAATATACGTTAATCAAGCAACTCAGTTTTAAGAGGTAGGATTTACACCAATTTTAAATTTGGATTGGGTAATGGTAATTAATAATTAGTTTTCTTGCCATCTTCCCTATTTTCACCTGTTCTATCAATCTCTTAATTTGCAACCATGAAAAAGAATACTAACTTGTCAGGAAATAGCTCACATAATTCTTATTTCCTACCTCTAGCTTCCTTAATTTTCTCGGTTGCTATGTTATTGTTGGTAGGACGTGCTGGTGCTAATAATGCTGTTCTCCGTTCCATATTTTCCTGTCAAGCGCAGGGTTTAGGTGGACTAATACCTACAATCAAGATTTGGTATCAACAAGGAACAAACTTAAGTTTTATTCCGTCTGGAGAAGTAATTAAAAAAGTTTGGTTAAACGATCCATCACAGGTAACTCTAGATTTTGATGGCCCTGTATGTATGCAGTTTGGTCAAGAAGCTAATACTAATACAGGAGATTGTAAAAACTCCTCAGCAAATGTAATTCAACTCAGACGAATTAAAAAACTGGACATTCCTGGACTTCCTCCTACTAACAATACACTTTTAACAATTGTTACCGAAGCGCAAGGTAGAAATAAGTTATATACTTTTCGAGTGCTATACGGAACAAATAACCCTGAATATCACACTTTAGCAATTTTTTCCGATCCTTCTGGTCAAGAAGGAGCTTGTGCAAAAATTCCACAATCAACTTCAAAAGTACCACCCAACAACGACTGAAGTTTAGCCTTGACAAAAAGCGCTGATGCTTATGCAATACGGTTCGGTTAACGTTCTAATATGTCTGAAGATCCCCCCAACCCCCCCTTAGAAAGTGGGGCTTTTAACCCTCTTTTACCCCCTTATTAAGGGGGTCGCCGCAGGCGGGGGGATTTGGGAGCATCCACTTTTGGAAGAAACACCGGGCGATTGGAAATCGCGGCTACACAA
>NZ_JABXKH010000047.1 GCF_017115105.1 Nostoc sp. NMS2 | reverse complement strand
GTTTCTGTTTTGGCTGCGGCTCTCCCAAACTCAGACCCTCTGCCATAATCCCTCTGTCAATAGGGTTTGAGACGCGCTAACCCTGCCTATTTGGCAACTTGGGGAAAATATTTCACCATTTGCCCAACCATGAAGAATGTTGCCTTAATATTATTTTTCTTCAAAACTTCTAAAACCTGTGCCGTATTTTTCGGGACAGGGCAATCATCAAAAGTTAGGGCGATGACTTTCTCATTTGCTTTTAGTTTTCCTTGATAAACGATTGTTCCCTAAAAAGGCTTTGGCACTTCATTCATCTGGTCTGTAGCTGGGGTGATAAGCTGAAAAGTATCTAAGTTTAATAATCAAATTAAATAAAAATCTTGTGGGGTGGGCAACATGAGCGCCCTAATTATACAAATTAAATGCGGAACAGCTTAGACTGTGCAAAAATATCTAGATGCTAAACTTTTAGAACAACTTAAACCGCTTTAGTACTCAGAAATTCACATCCTTACTCAGGCTAAGGTCACAAGTTGTTTCCTCGTTATGGGCTGTTAACTGTTCTTCCACTTTCCCATAAGCCTGCTTCACCCAATACCCTCTAGGTGGCTTTTGTATCCCATAAGCCTTACACCACTTTTCCACAGCCTTATCAGACACGCCAAAATCTCTGCCAATTTTTGCAGTTGGCTTTTCCCAAACTTTTAAGGGTTAGATCGGCAATCGCTTTCGTAGCAGTAATATCGCCCTTGTTCTTGGTATGATGCAGCAATGACGAACCCTCAATCGAGGAAATGATCATATCACTTCACGGTGCTTGATGGTTCATATTGAGTTAAAACGAGCGCGGCAGGGTTCGAACCTGCGACCGATTGCTTAGAAGGCAATTGCTCTATCCACTGAGCTACGCGCCCAACATAAATTAATGGCTCCTTAAGGAGTCACCTACACTATTATATCGTCTTCACCTACCAAGAAGCAATCAAAAATTGCAGATTTCCTACTAGCAAGGCTAAGATGCTAGTCGCTAGCTAGTAAATTTACACTAAAAACGAAACAGATGGATATTGGTTTAGATATATTGTGTTGTCAAGGGGTTATTTGCCCGTTAGTGCCACCGTCCTCTGGGCGGCTGGCTTCGGGAAGGATCTAGCGATCGCTAGGCTCATTTCCACAGTATGCTAGGTAATTTCAGCCTTGGCGATGCTGCCAAATGCCATTATATATTCCATATTAAGAGTGCCCCTGTGAGGAGTTATTTGCTAGTGCCATGTTTATTCTCAAACGGCAGGATGTTGAAATATCAAGCATTCAGCACCCAAAAAAGGATCAGCAGGTGCCGATTCTCAATTATCAAGGGCAGACTTTTCGCTTGATTAGTGTTTTCAAAGCTAGTCAAGAAGAAGAGGCTAGAGCCTTATGGAGAGAATTAACGGATAACCGGGGTAAAGCCTGTGTTTTGCTGGAGGAACCGGAACGCTTTAGCGTCTGGGGTAAAATCCGTTTAGAGCAGTTGGATAGTGACACAGGTGGTCATGGCAAAACGGCGATTTTAATCCAAGCCAGTATTTTGCTATTGCAAGGTGTTTCTATCGATATTGAAGAGTTTTTGGGTGCTAAACAAGCTGCATTATTTGAAAAAGATATTGCGGAAGTGTTAAAGCAGAAGCAATTTCCCCAAGCATCTTCCCTAGAAGCAGTGAAATATTTGGTATCTACTAATCCATTGCCGACCGCTAAGATACCTGATTGGCAAGAAAATCATGTAGTTACTTTGTTACAAGAACTGCATCGATTAGGAAAGGCATATTTTGGCAATGGCAATTTTACCAAACAAGTGATTTATAAGCTAGAAGATATGCCAGAAGCCGAGCGATTGCTATTTATCAGTTGGCTAAATCAATCGCCACTGGGTAAACTGTGGCAGTAGCATGGAAATTTTTAACAAAATTCCAGCCACTGGCACTTGCTTTTGGTGTCCGATTGTGTATTACTTGGCAGACACACTGCTAGATATACAGTCCTTTAACTCAAAATACTGCCAGAGTGCATCTACATAAGTCTTGTCCTATGAATAACTCTTACGAGAATTCGTTCCTTTCTAAATCCATTTTCAATACTCAGAACATTGTCTTAGCTAATATTGGCTGGGCCGTACTAGCACTGCTATATTTTTTGTTGTTTAGTGCCAAAGTTCCCGGAGCCGATGGCATAGAAAGCCGGGCCGAGTGGTATGTGATTGGTACAAATATTTTTGAAGCTTTAGCTTATTTGGGTGCCAGTATCTTATGCTTGAGGAACTGGCTGAGTCCACAAATCGTCAGTGGGCGAAATGTTTGGCTCTTAATTGGCTTAGGTATGCTTTCCTATTTCGTTGGGGGGATAATTTTCGGATATACCGAAATAGTTTTAAAAGATGAACCAGATGTGTCTGTAGGCGATATATTTTTTGTACTGACTTATCTATTACTTGGCGCAGGCATGATTTTAGCTGTGGCTTCCAGGCGAATCAATCTGGAAAAATGGCAGTGGCTAATTGTGTTAGCAATTGCAGTATTCGGTAGTTTATTGGCATGGTGGATTTCTATGCAACAGGAAACACCCTCAGAACTGCTAGTCGCTATTTTGAATTGGTTTTACGTAGTTAGCGATGTGGTTCTGTTAATTATTGCTACCACTCTGCTGTTAGCCTTTTGGGGGGGAAGAGTTTCCCAGTCTTGGCGAATGATTGCAGCAGCGGCCTTTTCGCTTTACATTGCAGATATGTGGTTTAAATACGCCCAAGGCCCTAACTATCAAAGTGGGGAAGTATTAGAGGTATTTTGGGTGTTTAGTGGAGTGTTATTTGGCATGGGCGCTGTCTTAGAATATGACGCATCACTAAGACGAACGCGGCGTACCAGTGGACGAAAACGAGCTTAGTAAAGATTTTTGGTATCTACCGTGAGAAAATTAACAGACTCTGACAAGCAAGAAATTCTTAAGTTATATCGAGAGACTGCCGAAACAACCTCAACTTTGGCAGAACGCTATGGTGTGAGTAACTCGACAATTAGTCGCCTGCTCAAAAGCACTTTGCCAGAAGATGAGTATGAATACTTAGTCTCTTTAAAGCGGGCTGCAAGAACTCCTGAAGGCAGAGCGCAGGTAAGCTACGAGCAGTTACCACTGCTGACTCAACCAGAGCCAGAGATAGAAGTTCCACCCATTGAAAGCCCACCCTTGGAAGTGCCAAAGGTTGAGCCACTGCCACGTCGGGTAATTCGTGTAGAGCAGGAACTTTACTCAGAGGAAACGGCAGAATCACTCGCTGCTAGTAGACGGGTGCGCCGTCGTCCCTCGGCGGCGGAAAAACCGAAGCTCCGAGTCACAGAGAAATTAGAAACTCCAGAGCAAAAGCCGCCGGAAATAGTCAGCATCTCCATTCCACCGCTAAAGGTTGAACATCCAGGAGCGGCTGTCATCGCGCAGATGCTGGGCGAAGATTTGCTAGACGAATCGGAGGATTTGGACGATTTAGATGATGATGATTTAGAGGATGACGACTTTGAGGAAGAAGACTTTGATGATGATGACCTGGATGAGGAAAGACCTTTAGTCACAAAAAGAAGACCAGGTGAAGCATCAGTTCAAGTTTTACCTCTGTCGATAGCCAATTTGCCGAAAACTTGCTATTTGGTAATTGACCGTTCCTCGGAATTAATTACCCGACCCCTCAAGGACTTTGGTGATTTGGGGCAAATTCCCAGCCTGGAAACTCAGCAAAGAACTCTGCCAGTGTTTGATAACCATCGCGTCGCCAAGCGTTTTTCTACCAAGCGCGATCGCGTGATTAAAGTTCCTGATAGTAAAATGCTCCATAAGGCTCGGACTCATCTGCAAGCTAAGGGCATCACCCGATTGCTGATTGATGGTCAGGTCTATTCCTTGTCTGCTACCGTTTAGAGGTTATGGAGACACCTGCTGGCTATGGTGTGGTATTGGTGACATCTGGCAACATCCAGGAGGCAGAAGCAATTGCAAATGCCCTTGTGGAAGCTAAACTCGCTGCTTGTGTGAGTCTGTTACCAATCCACTCAATTTACACCTGGCAAGGGGAACTGCATAAAGAGCAAGAATGGCAATTACTGATTAAAACTGATTTGGCGCAATTTCCGGCAATGGAGGCCAAAATTAAGGAACTGCACTCCTATGAAGTGCCAGAAATTATTGCTTTACCAATTGTTGCCGGTTCTCAAGCCTACTTGCAGTGGATTTCTCAGCAAGTTAAAAATCAAGCGTGAGGAGTTAGGATTTTGATAACTCCTCAATCTTTACTCTCAACTAATAACTCTAAGTACAGCTTTGCGTAAAATCGTGGCGAATTGAGGGGTGAAATTTAAACGCAAAGGTGAGGCAGCGCGGTCTTGGGGGTTTCCCCCATGAGCGACTGTCGGCGCAGAGGTAAGCGCAGAGGGACGCAAAGAATTAATGAAATGTTGTACTAAGCGTAAACAGCCCTTGCAAAACGCTCTGCCAAGTAGATAATGTCTTGTCTACGAGCAATTTGGTTCATCCATTTTTGAGGAATATTTTCCACCCCGTAGTAAATTCCCGCTAACCCACCGGTGACGGCGGCGGTAGTATCGGCATCTCCGCCTAAGTTAACAGCCTTCAATACCGCCTCAGAATAAGACGAACTATTTAACAAACACCACAGGGATGATTCTAAAGTATCAATCACATAGCCACCAGAATTAATCTCTTCTACTGGTAATTTGGCAATCTCACCACTGAAAATTCTGCCAAAATGCGGCTTCTCTAACAAAAATTCTCGGACAGAATAAATTGTTTGGATATCTTGTAATGCTTGTAGATAAGCTGTTTGCAGGTCAGCCCCTTCCAAGAGCGCCACTGCAATACTAATATAAATGCCACAGGCCATTTGCGATCGCGCATGAGCATGAGTAATCGCTGAAACATCATGCACCCGCGCCAGCAATTCGCCTAAAGTCAAGTTTCTGTGACAATAAGCCATCGGCAAGATTCTCATCAACGAACCATTGCCATTACTATTTTCAACCTTCCCACCCGCCTGATGAGGAACAACTCCCTGTTTCAGGCGCATAATTGCTGTGTGGGTAGTTTGACCAATATCAAAGACATCGCCACGGGGAGTCCAATAAGCCTCCTTGTACCAGCGCCAGAAGGAATTGGCTATGGCATCCAACGAATACCCCCGACAAAGGCATTCTGCTAGGCAAAAGCTTAACGAACTATCATCTGACCAAGTTCCTGGTGGTTGATTCCATGTGCCATAACCCAACATCGTTGTCACTGGAGATTTTACTCGTTCAGCACGGCTAGTAAACTCCACCGGCACGCCCAACGCATCACCGACACATAAACCCATCAAACCAGACAACGTTTTTGCACCGGTCAGCATTATTCAATCTCCACGATAACTGCTCAAAATTAACTTTATAGATTCCCTCTATAGCTTGTTGCAACAGATGCTACAGCCGAGTTTTTCAGCCTCTGTGAAAAGCTAGGCAAAAAATTGTTATCCGAATATTTTATTTACGCTATTCCGACATAGTTTGAGTTCCAAATATTGTGCCAGTTTTAAAAGCGTCTATTTTTGGAACAAAGAACCCAGATGAAAAGACATTGAATGTAATTATAACAGCTTATTTATAATGATCGGGGATAGTTAGACTATAACTGTTATGCATTAATAGCAACATTCATTTAATAAAAAATGGGAGATATTTGGAACATTATCACAAGATTTTCGGCTGGAAATATATAAGTAAAAAATAAAAATTTTGGTAAAAACTATGAAACACTTACTCAAGTCTTTCGTGACAATTTCTGCATTGTCTTCCTTAATAATTGTTCCTCTGTTTCTATCAGCTAGTCAAGCTTCTGCTGAAACCAAAAATGGTACTGATGCTAGTTATGTTGGTGCTGGTTTTGCGGCTGGTGTTACGAGCGACGGACAAGGTATTAATGATGCTGCCACATTTGGTGGTAATGTTACAGGTCGTGTGAAATTAGGAACTACGCCATTTTCTGCACGCGGTAATGTTCTCTGGAGTGATAAGACAAGTGCTATCATCCCAGAACTTTCTGTGGATGTGCCTATCGCTAATAGAACTAACGCCTATTTAACTGGTGGTTATTCTTTTGTAGAAAAAGATGGCTCACCAACTCCTATAGGTAACAGAGATTCAGTAGTGGTAGGTGCTGGTATTGAATCGGAAGTTGCTAACAATTTCCTCGTCTACACTAACGCTAAAGTCGGACTTGGTGCCTACCAAAATAGCGATGCTTCTGCTGTCACCATAAATGGTGGTCTTGGTTATCGCTTCAAATAAAAAATTATTGAGTCCTTGGTGACTCTATACTTTACTTAAGTACTCAGGACTTAGCACTGGCTCAACGCCCCGCTACCGCTAACAAAACTCACTACTGCCAAAAGCTGGTTTTGTTAAGTGTTACATCACTGACAAAGCCGGCTTTTGCCGTGGTAAAATTAAATCATTCCTCATTATTCCGGCCGGATTACCGGGGATAAAGTGGCCGAAGGGTGCTGATTCGGTGTCTACCTAATGCTTTATTGAGAATACTATACAAGTCTAATGGTTAAATCTGCTCCTTCCCCAATCGCTAGCCGTAAGCCTTCCAAAGTAGAAGGAATCAAGGAAAATAGTAATTTTTTGCGTGAACCTGTAGCAACTGAGATCCTTCAAGATACTACCCATTTTACCGAAAATGCGGTGCAGCTTTTGAAGTTTCACGGTTCTTACCAGCAGGATAACCGTGACAACCGCACAAAGGGACAGGAAAAAGATTACCAGTTTATGCTGCGGACAAAAAATCCGGGTGGTTTGGTACCGCCGCAGCTGTATCTGGCTTTGGATAAAATCGCTGATGAGTATGGCAACCACACTTTACGAGCAACTACCCGTCAAGGTTTCCAACTGCACGGTATTTTAAAGAAGAATCTGAAAGCAGCGATCGCTACAATTGTCAATAATCTGGGTTCTACTTTGGGAGCTTGCGGCGACATCAACCGCAACGTGATGGCACCACCAGCCCCTTTTAAAAATCGCCCAGAGTATCAGTATGCTTGGGAGTATGCCCAGAATATTGCTGATTTGTTGTCAGCGCAAACGGGCGCTTATTACGAAATTTGGCTAGATGGGGAAAAGGCAATTAGTGCTGAAGAGAACCCAGAGGTGAAGGCAGCGCGACAACGCAATGGTAATGGCACCATTATTCATGACAACGAAGAACCGATTTATGGTACGCACTATATGCCCCGCAAGTTCAAAATTTGCGTGACGGTGCCAGGGGATAATTCGATTGATTTGTATTCTCAAGACTTGACTTTGGTAGTGATTACCAATAAGAAGAAGCAATTAGAAGGATTTAATATTTTTGCTGGTGGTGGCTTAGGTAGAACCCACGGTAAAGAAGAAACTTTCGCTAGGTTAGCAGACCCCATTGGTTATGTGGCGAAGGATGATGTCTACGACATAGTGAAAGCGATTGTTGCTACTCAGAGAGATTATGGCGATCGCACCGACCGTCGTCATGCCAGATTAAAATATCTAATCAACGATTGGGGTGTAGATAAATTCCGCACTCAAGTTGAAGAATATTTCGGTAAACCAGTCGAAGCCTTCAAACCACTGCCAGAGTTTAAATATTACGACTTCCTCGGCTGGAATGAACAAGGTGATGGCAAGCTATTCTTAGGAATTTCCATTGAGAATGGTCGAATCAAGGATGAAGGTTCGTTTCAACTAAAAACCGCCTTGCGGGAAATTGTCGAGCAGTTCAACTTGTCCATCCGCCTGAGTGCCAACCACAACCTGATTTTTTACGATATCGAACCAGATAACAAGCAAGCTATTCAAGACATTCTTAGCCGTCACGGTGTCGGAGACGACCCCAGTAAAATCGAACCCTTAGTGCGGTATGCAATGGCTTGTCCGGCTTTGCCTACTTGTGGCTTGGCAATCACGGAATCAGAACGAGCAATACCAGGTATTTTGGAGCGGGTTCGCGCTCTATTAGATAAAGTTGGTTTACAAAATGAGCATTTTGTGGTAAGGATGACAGGATGCCCTAACGGCTGCGCTCGGCCCTACTTGGCAGAATTGGGCTTTGTCGGTAGCGCTCCAGAATCTTACCAATTATGGTTAGGTGGTTCGCCAAATCAGACTCGACTGGCACAACCTTATACAGAGAAGCTGCACCATAATGATTTAGATAGCTTCCTAGAGCCGATTTTTGTTTACTTTAAGAAATCTCGGAAATCTAAGGAAAGTTTTGGTGATTTTTGCGATCGCGTTGGTTTTGATGCCATCCGCGAATTTGCTGCCACTTATGAACCTAACACGGCTAATGGTACAAGCAAATCGCGCCATCGGGTAAATTTGAAAGAAGAGGTTTATAGCAAGTTGAAGGAAGTAGCAGAAAGCCAAGGTAAACCGATGACTCAGTTGGTGACTGAAGCGCTAGAGGTTTATTTCCAGAATCTTTCCTAAGCTGAAAAGTTTAAGATAATAAAACTACAGATAGACACAGATAAATCCATCTGTGTCTATCTTGTGTAAATCCTAATGCCGTTATTTAACACATCCACAGGAAAGCTGAACTATGGTAACGACAGCAAAATTTGCAGAAACTAGGGATGTGCTGCAAAACATCAGCTGGCAGACATTCAAAGCTATGCTGGCAGATATGGGATCTGAGCGAAATAAAAGGCTAGCTTATGACAACGGAATAGTAGAAATTATGACTCCGCTCATGCCACACGAGAATTCAAACCGTCTGATTGAAGGTTTTGTTCTTGTGTTGTGTGAAGAATTTGGTTTAGAAGTAAAAAGCACTGGCTCGTTGACTATGACGCGGGATGATTTGGAGCAAGGAGGCGAACCGGACAGTAGTTACTATATCCAAAACGAATTATTAGTCCGCAACAAAGAAAATATTGACCTGAATACAGATCCACCACCAGACCTAGTATTAGAAGTGGAATATTCGAGATCCAAGATAAACAAGTTGGCTCTTTATGCTTCAATGGGAGTTCCAGAATTCTGGCGGTATAACGGAAATGTGTTGCGCGTTTATACCCTCAATGATGGACAATACTTGCAGAGCGATCGCAGTCCAACTTTTACACCAGTGTTGGTGACGGAGATTCCCCGATTTATCCAAGAAAGTAAGAAAATTGGACAAATAGCGGCAACTCGTGCTTTCCGTACCTGGGTTAGACAGCAGATGTCTACAGCAGGACAATAATTTATTAAGAAAAATGTCTCAACTGCAAAGAATTGCGATCGCACCCGCCCAATTTCAACAAGGGCAAATTTTGCTCACTAAAGAACAACAACATTATTTGGGACGCGTGTTGCGCTTGCATGAAGGCGATCGCTTTATTGCAATGGATGGTAAAGGGAAATGGTGGTTGGCGCAGCTAGCAGGGGAGCAGGCACAGGTTTTAGAACCGCTTTTGGTGGAAACAGAATTATCTATATCAATTACCTTGATGGTGGCGTTACCCAAAGGCAATGGATTTGATGAAGTGGTGCGGTGTAGTACAGAGTTGGGAGTAACTTGTATTGCACCAGTATTGAGCGATCGCACTTTGCTTCATCCTAGTCCTCAAAAACTCGAACGCTGGCGGCGCATCGCTGCGGAAGCCGCCGAACAATCAGAGCGCTCTTTTGTGCCAACAATTTTAGAGCCTGTTGCTTTTAATACGGGTTTGTCATTAGTCACTTGTACTGAGCCACTTGTGCCGAGCGAAGTCGAGGTAAGCCGAAGTATTGGTCATTTGTCATTTGCAAACAGCCAGCAATATATCTGTGTAGCGCGTGGTGAATTTCCCCATTTAAAAGATTGCTTACAGCAAAAAGGACAAATGACAAATGACAAAGGACAAGAAACAATTGTCATTGCTACTGGGCCAGAGGGAGGATGGACAACACAAGAAATAGAGAATGCGAAGTCATCTGGATTTCAACCCGTTTCCCTTGGTCGCCGCATCCTGAGAGCAGTTACAGCCCCAATAGTAGCATTATCCTTGATTACCGCAAGTTGTGAAGTATAAATGATTTATAGCTCACGCAAAAGTGATTTTGCCTGAGACATCACTCCATCGTGTATTTAAAGTAAGTGATGATTGAGCAAGTTGCGATCGCCTTTGAGCATAAAGACTATAAAACAGCCGCTAAATTACTCAAACAGCTGCTAACAGAATCACCAGACAATCCTTGGGTGCAATTTTATCTTGGTCGGTTACATGAAGTATCTGGAAAACATCAAGATGCAGAAAAAGTTTATCGGCAACTACTGCGAAATACGACAAATACCAAAATAGTGACGCTAGCACGTCAAGGTTTGCAACGACTACAAGAAATTGAGATCGAAGAAAGACAAAGAGCCATTTCTCAAGCAAAATCTGAACCTAATAACACTGAACTTGGTGTACTAGTTTTAGAACCACTCAGTAACGAGATAAAAACAGAAGCATCTCAAAAATTTGCCCAGATTATGCAGCTAGATCCCTATACCGCAAGGCTATTAATGCCAAGTCGTGGCTGGAGGTTGTACCGCACTGGACAAGTGGGAGAACTAAAATTTTACGGCAAACAGTTACAGCAGGCTGGTATTCCTTGCTTTTGGGCAACAATAGCTCAAATTCAGCAAATTCAAGTTTATCAAGTCAAATATTTTCAAGAATCTACCCCACAAGCTACTGTTGTTTGCCGTAATGACACAAATCAACTCGGTTCTCTCACTTTTGACTGGTCAGAAGTCACAGCCAGAGTAGTGGGACTATTGCCCATTTTTGAACAAGTTGTAGATGTTAATGCCCGCCGTAAACTGGAATGGAAAACTCAAACACAAGATTATGCTCAGTTTTGTGATTTACACCTACCTGGTAGACGTTGCATTCTTCGATTTGATGATAACGGCTATGAATTCCAGCAAGGTTTAAAAATTATTCCCCAAGCTAACCAAAATACAATCAGAATTAATTGGAATAGTTTATCAAGTTGGATTGACCAGCAACTACCTCAAGTTAAAATTTGGTCAGATTTCACGTCATTTGCAGATACAACATTAGATCAAACAGAAATGCTGGATCGGATCAAATCTCATATTCATTTGTTTCGCAGGGAACAGACTAATTGGGACTCAGCTTTTCATTTATATAGTGGACTGGTGTTTGTTAAATAATTCGTAATTCGTAATACTTCGACTTCGCTCAGTACAAGTTCGTAATTCGTAATTTAGTTACCTATTACCTAATACGCTTGGGTTGTTTAGTTTTAGTAACATAATTTGGTTTATTTCTAGCAACTGAATTATCATCCGTTATTTCAGTTAGTGAAAAAATAATGATAAATTGCAGGTAAAACACTGGCAGAGTGAATTAATGAAATGTAATCCACCTGAAACTTAATGTTTACTTCATAAATGACCTGTAACTCACAAATAGCAGAAGGTTGGCATGGAAAACTTAATTTAGTCTATGCCGATCGCCAGGGTGCAACCCAGTTAATTTACAATCACCAACAAGCGCCCCTGAAAGTACAACGCCCATTTTATCCAGAAGGGGAAAAAGTTTGTCATAGCGTAATTTTACATACAGCTGGGGGAATGGTGGGAGGCGATCGCTTATCCTCTAACATCCACCTCCAACCCCAAACCCAAGCCTTAATTACTACAGCTGCTGCAAGCAAGATATATCGCAGCAATGGCTTACAAGCTAGACAAACCATCCAAATGCAAGTTGATGGTGGTGCTTGTTTAGAATGGTTGCCGCAAGAGACAATTTTATTTAACGGCGCGATTTATCGGCAAGATTTACGGGTAGAATTAGCAACCGGGGCCAGTTGGTTAGGCTGGGAAATTACCCGATTTGGTCGCAGTGCTAGAGGAGAAAGATTTTACCTTGGAGAATGGCGATCGCACACTGAAATTTGGCAAGAAGGTATTCCTTTGTGGATTGATCGCCAATATTTACCGGGTAGTGAAGAAATTTTCCACAGTCCCCACGGCTTGGCTGGAAAACCAATAGTAGGTAGTCTAGTTTGGGTTGGTGATGCAGTTTCAGCAGAAATTGTCAAAAAAACGCGAAATTTATGGAATGCGGAAGGAGAAGTGGGTGTTAGCCGATTACAACATGGATTATTGTGTCGATATCGCGGTTCTTCTACATCTGAGGTAAGAAACTGGTTTATTAATGTTTGGCAATTACTGCGAGTTTCTTTTTTGAGTCGCGGTAATTGTATACCAAGAGTGTGGCAGATTTAAACGAACCGCAGAGGCGCAGAGAACACAGAGGAGATAGGAATGCAACTTACGCCGCAGGAAAAAGATAAGTTATTAATTTTTACAGCTGCTTTATTAGCAGAAAGACGTAAAGGAAGGGGTTTAAAACTGAATTATCCTGAAGCAGTTGCTTATATTTCTGCTGCTATTTTAGAGGGTGCAAGAGATGGGCAAACTGTAGCTGAATTAATGAGTTATGGTACAACTCTATTAACGCGCGATGATGTCATGGAAGGGATATCAGAAATGGTGCATGATGTGCAAGTTGAAGCAACTTTTCCTGATGGTACAAAGTTAGTGACAGTACATAATCCAATTCGTTAATTTTTGAATTTATTATGATTCCTGGGCAAATTATCACACCAACAGGTGAAATTGAAATAAATGTTGGTCGTCCAACCATCAAATTACAAGTTTCAAATACAGGCGATCGCCCCATACAAATCGGTTCCCATTATCATTTTTATGAAGTTAACACAGCCTTAAATTTTGACAGAGAACAAGCACAAGGAATGCGCCTCGATATCCCCGCCGGAACCGCAGTCCGCTTTGAACCAGGCGACGAAAAAGAAATAACTCTAATCCCCCTCGTTGGTACTCGCCAAGTCTACGGCTTCAACGCCAAAATTAACGGAAACCTCTAAAAACCTCCGCGTACCTCTGCGCTTCCCTCCGCGTCCCTTTGCGTTTAAAAAAGAATTTTATATGAGTTACAGAATGGATCGCCGCGCCTACGCCGAAACCTACGGCCCCACAGTAGGCGATCGCATCCGACTTGCAGACACAGAATTATTTATTGAAGTTGAACAAGATTTCACTACCTACGGCGATGAAGTAAAATTCGGCGGCGGTAAAGTTATCAGAGATGGAATGGGACAATCCCCCATTTCTAACGCCGATGGTGCTGTAGATTTAGTAATTACTAATGCCTTAATTCTCGATTGGTGGGGTATTGTCAAAGCGGATATTGGCATCAAAGATGGCAAGATTTTCAAAATTGGTAAAGCTGGAAATCCTTATATTCAAAATAATGTAGATATTATTATCGGCCCCGGAACTGAAGCTTTAGCTGGGGAAGGAATGATTCTCACTGCTGGCGGGATTGATGCCCATATTCATTTTATTTGCCCCCAACAGATTGAAGTTGCGATCGCTTCTGGTATTACCACCATGATTGGCGGCGGTACTGGCCCAGCCACAGGTACAAATGCCACTACCTGCACCCCTGGCCCTTGGAATATTTACCGGATGCTGCAAGCTGCTGATGCTTTCCCCGTCAACTTAGGATTTTTGGGTAAAGGTAATGCCAGTCAACCCCAAGGACTTGTAGAACAAGTAGCCGCCGGTGCAATGGGGTTAAAGCTTCATGAAGACTGGGGAACCACACCCGCAGCAATTGATACTTGCCTTAGCGTTGCCGATGCTTATGATGTGCAAGTAGCGATTCATACTGATACCCTGAACGAAGCCGGATTTGTGGAAGATACGATCGCAGCTTTCAAAAATCGTACCATCCACACTTACCACACCGAAGGCGCAGGCGGCGGACACGCACCAGATATCATCAAAGTTTGCGGCCAAGCCAATGTTCTGCCATCTTCCACTAACCCGACACGTCCTTACACCCTCAACACCTTAGATGAACATCTGGATATGTTGATGGTATGTCATCACCTCGATCCTGCGATCGCTGAAGATGTTGCTTTTGCCGAGTCTCGCATTCGCCGAGAAACCATTGCCGCCGAAGACATTTTGCACGACTTGGGCGCATTTAGCATGATTTCTTCCGACTCCCAGGCAATGGGAAGAGTAGGCGAAGTGATAATTCGCACCTGGCAGACATCTCACAAAATGAAGGTGCAACGGGGAACTCTTAACCCACAAGGAACAGAGGAAAAAACAGACAATTTTCGGGCAAAAAGATATGTTGCTAAGTATACAATCAACCCGGCGATCGCTCATGGAATTGCTCAATATGTAGGTTCAGTGGAAGAGGGAAAATTAGCAGATTTATGTTTGTGGCGATCGGCGTTTTTTGGCGTGAAACCAGAGATAGTGATAAAAGGCGGAATGATTGCATGGTCGCAAATGGGCGATGCTAACGCCAGTATTCCCACACCGCAACCAGTTTATATGCGCCCGATGTTTGGTAGTTTTGCAGGGGCGCGTCATGCCACATCATTAACTTTTGTTTCCCAAGCGGCTTTAGAGAATGAAATTCCCAGCCAGCTAGGTTTACAAAAAGCAGCAGTTGCAGTTTCTGGGACACGCCAATTGAGCAAGCGGGATATGAAGCTGAATGATGCACTACCCCATATTGAAGTAGATCCAGAAACATATCAAGTCAGGGCAGATGGTGAGTTGCTGATTTGTGAACCTGCGACAGTTTTACCAATGGCACAAAGGTACTTTTTGTTTTAGTTCATGACCGAGCAAATTACTGATTACGATAGTCCTTGGAAATCGGTCAGGATTAATTTGGCTCATAGGTTTTTGTGGAAAAGTGGAAGTGCGTAGGCGTAGCCCGCACTTCCACTTCGCTCAGCGACCTTCGTAGACATCGCTGTAGTTAAAAAAAGCGATATGATAACAATTAAAGCGCTCCAAATAGTAACATCTACATACAACAATAATGGAAAGATTGCTAAACATCCACATTGAGAAATTACCTGAAGGCGTTTATTTAGCAACATCTGATGAACTTCAAGGTTTAGTAGCTCAAGGACGAACTGTTGCTGAAACTTTAGAAATTGCCCGTGATGTAGCGCGTAAGTTATTAGAAGCACAATCTCAGGATGAAGAACTAGATTATTTGCAACCAATAGCTGAACAATTTAACTATCCTTTAGTTGTAGGTCAGTAGTCAATTCATGGGACGGCTAGCTGGGTTTAGGTACAGAGAGATTATCAAAATATTAAAAACCTTTGGCTTTGTTTTTCATCGTCAAGCCGCAGGGAGTCATGAAATCTGGTTTAATCCTGAAAGTAACCGTTACACTACTATTCTCAATCATTCTGGTGATATGCCAGAAGGAACATTACGTGCAATTTTAAAGCAAGCTGGTATTGAACCTGAAGATTTTCTTAACCGCTCTTAATAATAAATGGGGGGTGTATTCATTAAAATGATGAACTATTAAAAATCTAGTTGTTAGGCTCGCCAAATTCTTATCGGTGTTTCTTGGTATTTACTACGAATATATTTTGCTTCTTCATAAAATTCATTCGAGTATACACCAGCCTCATAGCATTCAGCTTCTGCAAGCATCATCTTAGTTAGGTTAGTGTGGGATATATGATGTATGGATCATCGGCGAGTCAGTTCGCGTCAAACTTGCTAAAGGTAACAGCGCCGGATTAACTAAAAATAGTGTTGAATCTTGCTCCCAAAGACGAACAACCTGATATTGGTGAATCGTTGTGTTGTCCCGATATTCTTCGGTAAAAGCCATTTCGTTAGTAGTTTCTTGCAAAAAGATTAGCACTTGCACTACAGGACAACGGTATTGGCGCTTCAACCTCACAGAATAATCGAGCATTCGGAAATTAAGCGCCGGATTAGATTTCACCAAAGTTTGAAATTCAATGTGCAAAATTGAGTTAGCTGCTTGCAAAAATGTCACAGAATCTGCACGAATTGGTTCAAGCGTCAGTTCCGTTTTTAAGACTTCAATTTGTTGCACCTCTACCCCAAGCAACCAACGCACAAAAGCAGCAGGGTACTGTTCAGCTAAATATTTACAAGCGTTGTCGTAACTCACTCTCTTCCTCTTCTACTGACACAAAAAAACAGCCGCCTCCACAAGGAAAGCAGCCGTTTTCACAACTTATGTAACTACAAAGTATTAGTAATCGAAGTCACCGCCACCAGCACCAGCGCCAGCAGGAGCGCCGTCTTTTGGTTCAGGCTTGTCAACTATAATACATTCGGTTGTCAACACCATACCAGCGATGGAAGCAGCGTTTTGCAGAGCAGAACGAGTCACTTTAGCAGGGTCAACAATACCAGCAGCTAACAAATCGACGAATTCGTTTGTTGCAGCGTTGTAGCCAACGTTAAAGTCTTTCTCTTTCACACGTTCAGCGATCACAGCACCATTCTGACCGGCGTTTTCAGCAATCCGCTTCAGAGGTGCAGGTAAGGCACGAACGACAATCAAAGCACCAATCAACTCTTCATCTTTAAGATTGCTCTTTGCCCAAACTTCCAATTCGGGAGCAAGGTGAGCCAGAGTTGTACCACCGCCAGGAACAATACCTTCTTCCACAGCAGCTTTAGTGGCGTTGATTGCGTCTTCTAGGCGCAACTTCTTGTCTTTCATTTCGGTTTCGGTCGCTGCACCCACTTTCACGACAGCAACACCACCAGAGAGTTTAGCAAGACGCTCTTGTAATTTCTCTTTGTCGTAAGAAGATTCGGTTTCATCGATTTGACGACGAATCTGTTCGACACGAGCCTTAACAGCAGCTTCGTTACCTTCGGCAACAATTGTGGTGCTGTCCTTGGTGATGGTGATCCGGCGAGCTTTACCCAGGCTATCTAGCTTGGTGTTATCTAGCTTCAAACCAGCATCTTCGGTAACTAGTTGACCACCAGTTAAAACAGCGATGTCTTCTAGTAGTGCTTTGCGGCGATCGCCAAAGCCAGGAGCCTTAACAGCAGCCACGTTGAGTACACCGCGTAAACGGTTTACCACCAAGGTTGCCAAAGCTTCTTTTTCAATATCTTCGGCGATAATTACCAAAGGACGACCAGCACGAGCTACTTGCTCTAACACTGGTACAAGGTCTTGCACTAAAGCAATTTTCTTATCGGTCAACAGTAGGAAAGGCTCATCAAAAACCGCTTCCATCCGTTCAGCGTCGGTGGCGAAATAAGGAGAGATGTAGCCTTTGTCAAAGCGCATCCCTTCGGTGATTTCCAACTCGGTGAACATAGATTTCCCTTCTTCTAGGGAAATTACGCCTTCCTTGCCCACTTTGTCCATTGCTTGGGCAATCATCTGACCGACTTCTTCGTCATTACCAGCTGAGATCGCACCAACTTGGGCAATGGCTTTGGAATCTTCCACCGGACGAGCGTGTTCTTTGATTTTCTCTACCAGGAAGGCAGTAGCTTTGTCAATCCCGCGCTTCAGTGAAATCGCGTTAGCACCAGCTGCAACGTTCCGCAAGCCTTCTTTGACGATCGCATGAGCTAAAACAGTAGCAGTTGTGGTACCGTCGCCCGCAGCATCGTTGGTTTTAGAAGCAGCTTGACGAATCAAAGCTACGCCAGTGTTTTCAATATGGTCTTCTAATTCGATTTCTTTGGCGATCGTTACACCGTCATTAACAATTTGCGGTGCGCCAAATTTCTTTTCTAGAACTACGTTACGACCTTTGGGGCCAAGGGTAACAGCTACAGCCTCAGCCAGGATGTCAATGCCTCGTTCCAAGGCACGACGGGCGTTTTCGTTGTAGATAATGCGCTTTGCCATAATTGTTATTTGTCCTTTGTCATTTGTCTTTTGTTCTTCGTCATTTGTCATTTGTCCTTTGTCATTTGCTAATGACTAATGACCAATGACTAATGAACACTAAATAACGACTGCTAAAATATCTTTTTCAGAAAGCAGTACATATTCTTCGGTGCCGAGCTTGATGTCAGTGCCAGCGTACTTGGAGTACAGCACCTTATCGCCGACTTTAATTTCCAATTCCTGACGGCTACCGTCTTCGTTACGCTTGCCAGGGCCAAGGGCGACTACTTCCCCTACCTGGGGCTTTTCCTTGGCGGTATCGGGCAAATACAGACCACCTGCGGTCTTTTCCTCTGAGGCGTTCACTTTTACGAAAACGCGATCGCTCAAAGGTTTAACTGTAGAAACGCTTAAAGATAAAGCTGCCATATTATTTCTTTCCCTTAGAGTTTAGCACTCTCGACTCCTGAGTGCTAATTTACCGAAAAGTAGCGTCCAATGGCAAGAATTCCTTGAGTACGGGTTCCCGAACTAAAAGCTCATTATTGTACTTAAGTATAAATGCCTAATTATTTATATCCTTCGGGTTCTGTTCTGTAAGTTACGTATATTTTTATATGGTTACAGGGAGTCGGGAATAGTGACGAGTTTTCCCAATGCCCCATTCCCTTCTCAGTCAACTTTATTTGCAAAGCTTGGAAATTGTTATAGAACTGTAATCAGGGAGCTGCTCGATAAGTAACAATACAGTGATCCAGTCAAGCCATCAAATCCCCAAAGCCACTAAATCTCTAGAATATAAAGCCCTGAGTAATTGTGTAGAAAGTTTAGGACTTGCAAAAATTCAGCGACACATTTTTATTTGCGCTGACCAGACAATTGCTAATTGCTGCTCACAACGAGCTAGTCTGGAATCCTGGGAATACTTAAAAGAGCGACTTAAAGAGTTAAAATTTGATGAGCCGCAACACAATTATCCCATTTGCGTCTGTAGAACTAAAGCCAACTGCTTGCGCGTTTGTTGTTCTAGACCCATAATGGTGGTTTACCTTGATGGTGTCTGGTATTGCCAAGCAAACCTGGAAGTTATTGAGCGGATCATCCAAGAACACTTAACAGGCAATAAGGTGGTAAAAAAATATGCCTTTTTAAACCATCCTTTGCCAGAAACTTCCCTAGTTTCTTGTGAACACCTCATAGAGGCTTAACAACCGAAGGATATGGAACAGCAGTAAGCTTTAAGAAAGTGCGGGTTGGTTTTGAGGTAGGGTCATCTTTAAGCCAATACTTACTTGTGAGTCAGAAGGATTATTATTTAATCAGTGTTTTTTCGCCCGCCACTTTCAATGCGATATATAATAGCGCATTATAGATACTACTGCTATACGTATCCTTGCTGGACTTTTGCTATCGAGCTATTAGTCTCTTGAAAATGCTCGGCATTTTTGAGACTTCGAGACAGCAAAGGCAAGTTAAGTAGGAAAAAGGACAACATCTCGAAATAACCCACCATAGAGGATAAATATTCAAGACTTTGATGGACCGAAGCGCGACAAGTGCCACTGCTATGAAAGAGCCCAGCATGAAAGATCACAAACGACTTCTATTGATTGATGATGACCCTAACCTCATCTTGCTGGTGAAGGATTACTTAGAATTCCGGGGATACGAAGTCATCACCGCCGAAAATGGGCGTGAAGCTCTGGAAATTTTAGAGCAAGATGTTCCAGACATGATTATCTGCGACGTGATGATGCCGGAAATGGACGGATATACTTTTGTGGAACAAGTCCGGCAAAACGAACGCACCAGTTGGATTCCGGTTCTTTTCCTTTCAGCTAAGGGACAAAGTGCAGACCGAGTTAAGGGTCTGAATAAAGGTGCTGATGTTTATATGGTCAAGCCCTTTGAACCAGAAGAACTCGTAGCCCAAGTTGAATCTTCGCTGAAACAAACTATCCGTTGGAAAGAACACCAAGCTAAAGGAGGCGAAAACGGTTCCCGCATCCAGGTTCCCTTCGATGTGCAATTAACCCCAACCGAACTGAAAGTAGTCCAGTTTGTTGCTAGGGGTTTAGCTAACCGGGAAATTGCTGAAGAACTAAATGTTAGTCAGCGCACGGTTGAAAGCCATGTGTCCAATATGTTGGGCAAAACTAATCTCCACAACCGCACTGAACTAGCGCGGTGGGCGATTGAAAATCAAATGGCATAGTGAATTTTAGATTTTAGATTTTGGATTTTGGATTATCAATCTAAAATCCAAAATCCGAAATCCAAAATTAATTACCAACCATCTTCTTCAGGGCTGGATTGGTGCAAAACTTCTAAATCTAGTTCATCCAGGTAAGTTAGGGCGCTTTCAATCTGAGAAACAGTACCTCGCAGTTCCAGATCGAAGCAGCTATATTGTGGCACGTTTGCGCTTACCTGAGCATCAGCAATAATGACTGTGATCCCATAGTGAGAAACCAGTCGTGAAATGACTGGTTCCTCATGCAAGTCTTTAGGAATGCGAACCTGGATGCGATTTTGGGTGCGTCTATTATCTAAAATATCTGTATTAGATTTTACTTTTTTATTTGGAATTGCCATTCTAGCTTCCTACTCGACTTCTGGGATGAGGGTTTTAGTTTGCACGATTTCTTTTAACACTAGCGTCACTTATCCCACGTAGGCAAGCAAGAAAGTATTTACCTTTGCAAACCATTAATCTAGATATAAGTAGGTCGGCGCAATTAAAGCTAATCGGCTAAAACTATCATTGGTCATTAGTAATGGTATGCCATCATGTTGATCCTGCGATCGCTGAAGATGTCGCTTTTGCCGAATCTCACATCCGCCGAGGACATTTTGCACGACTTAGGCGCATCTAGCATGATTTCTTCCGACTCCCAGGCAATGTGAAGGGTAGACGAAGTGATAATTCGCACCTGGCAGACATCTCACAAAATGAAGGTGCAACGGGGAACTCTTAACTCACAGGGAACAGAGCAAAAAGCAGACAACTTTTGGGCAAAAAGATATGTTGCTAAGTATACAATCAAATCTGCGATCGCTCATGGAATTGCTCAATATGTGGGTTCACGTAGAAGAGGGAAAATTAGCAGATTTATGTTTGTGGCGATCGCTTTTTTTGACGTGAAACCAGCCAGTTCTAGCTAGATTCTTCTGACTCCTTGTATCAAGCCTAATTGAGATGCTCTTACCCTGGAAAAGTTGCCATCATCAATTTTCTGTCTTGGAGTTACGATCAATATAGTAAAACGTTGTATCTGATATACAAAATCATGCTACCTTTTAAGAAAAAAATTGTGACTGATGAAGCCATGCGTCCGGTAGCAGTGTTGATTGATTATCAGGACTGGCAGCAAATTGAGAAGATATTAGAAGCTCATCAATCTCAACAAAAACAAGAGTTTAATTTAAACCACTATGCAGGTGTAATTCAACTAACTCAAGACCCTTTGGAATATCAGAAGCAAATTAGGGATGAGTGGTGTTGACACAAGCTTTGATTTTTTTAGATACAAATGTAGTCTTGTACTTTTTGGGTGGCCGCTTGGTAAACCCACTACCATCAGGACAATATTTTATTTCAGTGATTACCGAGATTGAATTGCTTTCTTATCCGAGTCTCAGTTTAGAAGAAGAAACACAAATTATTGATTTTTTAAATAAAATTACAGTTGTTGATATTGATAATAATATTAAGAATTTAACAATCGCATTTCGCAAACAATATAGACTCAGGCTTCCTGACGCAATAATTGTAGCAACTGCAAAATCTCTAAATACAATATTGTTTACGAATGATGTAAAATTGGCTAATTTAACAGAAATTAACACTCAGTCAGTGCAAATTGTGTAATTGGAGCGATCGCCTATTTTGGGTCAAGAGTGCGATCGCAATTCCTTCCACAGCAGAATTCCAGCAATTTTTAGATAGTCTCAACTCTGGGAAATAAATATAGATACCGAGCGCCTTGTTGCCAGATATCGCTCTAGCGCAATCAGGTTTTAGGTAAGATGTGATTGCAAAGCTATAAATGAGTAATATTCTATTCTAACGATGGTGAGTCTTCAAATTCAGGCTGAATAATTACAGGATATTGATACAGTGGTACTGTGAAAGTGACTGTTGAGCCAAGTCCTTCGCCCACGCTGTAAAAATTTAGTTCACCACCCATAGCTTCTATGAGTTTCTGAGATATTGCCAGTCCCAAACCTGTACCACCATATTGGCGATTACGGGAGCCATCTAATTGAGAGAATAATTGAAACAGTTTATCTTGTTTGTCCAAGGAAACACCGATACCAGTGTCTGCTACACGCACTCTCACCATGCCAGGAAATTGCTGACCTTGAAAGTTCGCCTTTGCCTTTTTGAGTACTAAATCGGCGCTGACGGTAACGCCACCCTCGTGGGTAAATTTGATGGCATTTCCTACCAAATTGAGCATAACTTGTAGCAGCCGTTGGTAGTTGCTTTGGACAATGATTTCATCGGAGGTAGCTGGCATTTGCATCCGAAAGCTGAGATTTCTCATTTCTGCTTGGGGACGCATGAAACTTTCGACATCACTGAATAGCTGATCTAGCTTGACTGAAGTAAAAGCTAGCTCCATTTTACCTGCTTCGATTTTTCCTATATCTAAGATGTCGTTGATAATATTTAGCAGATGTATCGATAAGTGGTGAGCTTCTGCCAAAAATTGGTTTTGTTCTTCTGGGTCATCTGCCATACCCTCTAAAATCAGCTTTAAAAATCCGATGATGCCGTTAAGAGGGGTGCGAATTTCATGGGAAACATTAGCCAAAAATTTTCTTTTGGTTCTTTCTCCTTCCCCACGAGCTATATCAAGTTGTGCAAGAAGTATTATACTGTCAAATTTTTGGCTAGCAGTTAAAAACTGATAATCTTCATTACTTAATTGTTTACCTATTGCCCATTCTTGAGCATCTTGTAATGCCTGTCCTCGTAATAAACGCGACTCGTCTTTACAGCTAGACAACAACCAAGCTGTTATTGCCTCAGCGTATGGTCGTAAATCAGCTAATGCTTCATCGACCCAATTCTGATTAAATACACATTTATAAATTTTGTTATAAATCCTTAATCTACCTTGTTGTTCAACTACCAAACCAGATAGTCGTAATTTTATTTGTTCAATAGTTTCAGCGCCTGCTACTTCACCTTGCTGTAAAATCTGCTGATAAAGCCCGAGCATCTGTGCAGCACGCTGTTCATTTTGCAAAATACGATCGCGTATCGTCCGAAAATGTTCTGGCTCATCCTGATATTTCCAATTATCAATAATGTGCGCTCGTACCAAATTTTCTAATTCTGAAACTTCTATATATTTTGGAATTAACTTACAAAGTTTCTGAGTAAGAAATGGTTGCCCACCCGTCCAATCTAGAACTTCTTGCAGAATTGCTTGAGGGTTATTGACTTTACCTACCAATCCCTCAAGTAAAGGTTGAACTTCATGTAATTCAAAGCCTTTTAATTCAATTGCTTGACCTATATTAAACGGTGTACGCTTTTTATCTCTAATCAAATCCGAGGGAGTAGCTACTCCCAATAAACAAAATGCGAGGCGTTTGTAAGCTGGCTTATCAACACGCTGGTTATAGCAGAACCGGAGTAAAGCAAAAAAATCGTCAGTCGAAAAATTCAGGCTGAGAAGGCTATCAATTTCATCTATAAAAATTACAATAGATTGAGAAATCTCAACTAGTAGAACTTCTTCAATAAATTCGCTCAATCGCTGTACCGGAGAAAGATGATCGCGATCGCGCCACCAATTCCGTAAATTAAACTTTCCTGAAAGCTCAAAACTAGTCACCAAAATACGTACTACACCCGCATACCACTGATCTGGAGTAACTTGCTGGCTACCAATCTTCGTTAAGTCGATCACCGCACAGGCAATATCTTCATTTTGCAGCCTTTGCATTACTTGCACTCGCAAGCTAGACTTGCCCATTTGTCGTGAATTTAAAACATAACAAAATTCCCCAGCCTTCAATGCTTCATACAAATCTGTATCTGCTTGTCGCACTACATAACTAGGGGCATCAGCTGGCAGACTGCCACCGACTTGATATTCGTAGGCTGGGGTTGGTGCTGTGTTCATCAGCTAACTCTCAAGCGATCGCAAAAATATTGACGATACAAATCACAACGTGGCGTTACATCATTTCCTTGCTGTTGCAATAAGCCCATGCTGAGTAATTTAAAGCATTGTATCGAATCCAACCGAACTGGGCTAGTATTGGCAACTACCTTTTTGATAGCAGCTAATAATTCTGGACGCTGTTCTAAATTCCACAAATGCCGACGTAAATGGTCGCTATAAGGGCCAGCTTCTGTAGGGGCTGTTTGCAAAAGCAGATTGAGCGTAATATCCCGTCTGGCAATGTGATAAAGTGCCACTCGTACAAGATAGGGATGTCCTCCTACCATTGCCATTAATTGTTCAACTTGGGTAAAACTCCAATTGAGTCCATGTTTTCGTGCCAAATCAAGAATCTGTTGGGCGTTAAATTCTGGTAACTCAATCGGCAAGCCTACATTAAACGGCGATTGATTGATATTCATTGGAATATAAACTTCTGTGGAATGCACTACTACCAACCGCAGTTTTTTCCAAATATCCCGGTTTTTAGCGTCTTCATGCCAAGCGCGTAACAGCCCAAAAAAGTCTGCGGCAATTTCGGGATGTTGAAATATCCGATCAACTTCATCCAATCCCAATGCTAGGGGTTGGCTGATTTCTGGCAAGAGATATTCCTCGAAATAAGCAGTGCAATTGTCCTTACTGCCAAAAATATCGTCCCAGTAATCTGCTAATTTGTTGGGTATCCTCAACCTCCGTCCTACACTGGCACAAAACCACTTAAGGAACTTATCCAAATCTGCAAAAACCTTGCCATCTGCCAATTGAAAGCTCAAAGGCACGGTTAGATAATCTTGTTGTGACGCTTGATAAAGAATCCGCGCCATGAGCGAGGTTTTACCCATCTGCCGGGGCGCTTTGATCCGAATCAAAGATCCTGGCTTCAAAATTGCCTCGTAGCAGCGAGATTCGATGGGAGGACGCTCAATATAAAACGCCGAAGCCAAATCCACCTGTCCTTCAGGCAATTCTGTTTCTGCCACTGGCAAAGGCGGTGAGAGAGTCAGAGGGTGAGGGGGTGATGAAGGGAAAAAATCACTACTCGTCTCTCCATCTGCCAATCTTTCTACATCCCCGTTTGCCACTAAACTAAAAATTTCCTGTAAAATTTTGGGGGTATCAGCAGCCGACTTCCACTCTCGCTGCTGAATCTGTTGTAAATAACCCCGCAAATCATAATTTAATGGCGTACTCCAAGAGAAGTTAACGCGAATGGGCAAAATCACTGGCTTATGCTCATCGCTGCTATCCCGTAACTGCTTGGCCTGTCTCACCTCTTCTGTCACCATCTCGCTAGTTGCCGATCGCTCAGACAACAGCAACAAAAAGTAATCACACAGTTTTAATTCTTCATCAATCCGTTGAGGCCATTTTTCTCCTAAGCGAATACTCTCGCCTGCCATAAATGCTTCGTGTCCAGCAGCTTTAATAGCTTCATAAAAATTATGGGCCAGGCTCAAATCTGGATCTTGACTGCGATAGCTGATGAAAAATCTAGCGTTTTTGCTGGCTGCTGGCAAAGTTGGCATAGTCGGATAAATATCCAGGAATTTTGACAAATTTGACTATATTATTGCAATTTACGGAATCGCAGCTAGTTTTTACTTTTCTCTAAACAACTTGCTAGTAGCCCATACCCGACCTACTGATACATTTGGTAAAGTAGTTTTTAAAACACATTTATATAAATTTCTTGGTAAACAATTTTTTTTTGGAGGAAGTTTACTTAAGAGAACTATCTAAAAAACTATACCAATAAACCAGTTTCCCTAAAAATTTACTTTTTATCCCGTACCTTGCATCTATATGACTTCACAATCTTCTCATTCTGGCAAAATTCTGGTAGTTGATGACTCTCCTGATAACGTGTTTTTGATCAAAACTATTTTGGAAGAAGAAGGTTACACGGTTAGCACCGCAGAAAATGGTATTTCGGCTTTAGCAGAATTGAAAGCTTCTCTTTGTGATTTGGTTCTACTGGATCTGATGATGCCAGGTATGGATGGGTACGAAGTCACTAAGCACATTCGTGGAGAGATGAAACTGCCGCAATACATCCCCATATTGCTCATAACTGCCCACGATGCGCCCAACGTCGCCCACGGGTTAGACTTGGGTGCTGATGATTTTATCCGTAAACCTGTAACAGTAGATGAATTGCTGGCACGAGTGCGATCGCTCCTGCGTTTGAAGCATAGTATGGATGAACGTGATGAAATTGCCCGCCAGCGAGAAGATTTTGTCTCTCGTCTCACCCACGATTTACGCACTCCTTTAGTGGCGGCCGATCGCATGTTGATGCTATTTCAGCAAGGTGCGTTGGGAACATTATCACCGCAAATGCAGGAAGTAATCGCCATCATGGCCCGTAGTAATATCAACCTGCTTACTATGGTCAATACCTTACTGGAAGTTTATCGTTTTGAAGCAGGTCGCAAAAGTTTGGCATTTCAACCAGTTAATCTGGAACGTTTGCTAGAGGAGGTGACTGGAGAATTAGCACCTCTAGCTCAAGACAAAGCACTGTCCCTAAAATTGGATTTTACCGAAGAATCAAACACAGTCATGGGCGATCGCTTAGAATTGCATCGTCTATTTACAAACCTGATCGGCAATGCGATCAAATTTACCGACTCCGGGTCTGTGACTATTCGTTTAACTTCTCAACGCCAGTTAGACAAAAGTAGTCAATCTCAGTTATCAGGAAAATCCAATTCAGTTGAATATATTAGCATTGAGATCGCGGATACTGGCCCAGGTATTCCCACTGAAGAACAAGCCACCATATTTGAACGATTTCGTCAAGGTAGTCACAAGAGTTCTGGTAGTGGCTTAGGACTCTACCTTGCTCGCCGAATTGTCGAGGCACATCAAGGCATTATTTTGCTGAATTCTGAATTGGGCAAAGGTAGTGTATTTATTGTCCTTTTACCCACCACAACATGAGAAAATTAGCAATTATAATTTATGAATTACGGAATATTTTATCCTGATATTTCATAAATTATAACTTTACTAATATCTACCAAGCCTTTAAGTAAGTTAGAAGTTAGTGCGAAAAAAACCAAGTACACTAAGAAACGTAAATTGGCTTAAAACCTTTACTAATGACAAAAGACAGCCTTAGCCGGTTAGCTTTAATTGCGCCGACCTACTTAAAGTAAATATTCAAATTAGAAAGTCAAACACTAAAAAATGACGAATTAAATATGTTGAGATACCAACAATACATTAAAAACATAGTTTTTTAGGATATAAAACAATGATTACCACTGAATTAGCTAATGTTGGCGATATTATCCAGAATCAGAGAAAGTTTTTTGAGACTGGTAAGACTAAAGATGTCACTTTTCGCATTGAGCAACTTAAAAATCTCAAGCAAGCAATAATTGAGCATGAACAATCAATAGTCGAGGCATTAAAAGCAGATTTACATAAACCAGAATTGGAGGCTTACCTTACAGAAATCGGTGTCATCAAAGAAATCGATTACGCCATAAAACATCTTCAAAATTGGACTAAGCCCAAAAAAGCAGCCGTTTCCTTTGATTTTTTTTCCTACTCAGCAAAAATTTATCCAGAACCGTTAGGGGTTGTTTTAATCATTGGCCCTTGGAACTATCCATTTCAGTTAATTATCTCACCGTTAGTAGGTGCGATCGCAGCCGGTAATTGTACAATTATCAAACCTTCAGAAATTGCTTCTCATACCTCTGGTGTTATTGCTAAGATTATTGCCAAACATTTTGACCCAGCTTATATTGCAGTCGTAGAAGGAGATGTGGAAGCAAGTCAAAAACTACTTGCAGAAAAGTTTGATCATATCTTTTTTACAGGTGGCACAGCTATCGGCAAAATCATCATGGTAGCAGCAGCCAAATATCTCACCCCAGTGACTTTAGAATTGGGTGGTAAAAGTCCTTGTATAGTAGATACTGATATTAATCTTGAACACACTGTCAGACGAATTACTTGGGGCAAATTTATTAATGCTGGACAAACTTGTATCGCCCCTGACTATCTTTTAGTTAATAAAAAAATCAAAAAAGATTTAATAGATGGGCTGAAAAAATGCCTAAAAGAATTTTATGGTGATAATCCTGTAAGTAGTCCTGATTATGCCAGGATTATCAGTCAAAAACACTTTGATAGATTGGTTAATTTTCTCAAAGATGGTGAAGTTATCATCGGTGGAGAAAACCAGCCTTCAGAGCGTTATATCGCTCCCACAGTGATTGATAATGTCTCGTTGGAAGATCCTGTAATGCAGGAAGAGATTTTTGGGCCAATTTTACCAATTATTGAATATACTGACATTGCCGAAGCGATCGCGTTGATTAACTCTAGACCTAAACCCTTGGCGTTATACTTATTTTCTCAAGACAAAAACCTGCAAAAGCGAGTTTTGCAAGAAACTTCATCTGGTGGAGTCTGCATCAATGACACAGTGATGCAGGTTGGTGTCTCCTCTTTACCATTTGGTGGGGTAGGAGATAGCGGTATTGGTAACTATCACGGCAAAGCAAGTTTTGATACCTTTTCCCATAACAAAAGCGTATTGCAAAACTCCTTCTGGCTAGATTTAAAATGGCGATACGCTCCTTATGAGGGCAAATTGCCACTCATAAAGAAACTTCTGGGATAAAAAGGTTAAAGGGTACAGGTGATAGGGTATAGTTTTTCTTCACTGTAACCTGTAACCTGTTCCCTTCTTAACTCCTAACTCTTAAAACCCAAAAGCGTTGCTGTAACGCTCCTCAGCCCAAGGTTCACCACGGCGATGGTAGCCATTGCGCTCCCAAAAACCAAGTTCTTCACCAGCCAAAAACTCTAAACCATTAATCCACTTAGCACTTTTCCAAGCGTAGAGGTGGGGAACAACTAGCCGCATCGGACCACCGTGTTCAGATGGAAGGTCTTCACCAAAAACTTTAAAGGCAAAGAAGTTTTCTTCCCGGATGAAATCTTCTACAGAAATATTGGTAGTGTAGCCACCGTAGCAGTGTTCCATAATGTGGGCTACTTTTGGATCTAGCTCAATCAGATCCATGAAATCTGTAACTTTAATGCCAGTCCATTTGACATCAAGTTTAGACCAGCGCGTTACACAGTGGAAGTCTGCCGTGAATTCGTGTTGAGGTAGCGCCATAAAGTCTGACCAACTAAAGGTAGCAGGTTTTGCTAAACCCCAGACTCGAAACTCCCATTCCTCAATGCTGACTTGGGGAGTTGCGCCGTAAGTTAGTACGGGGAAACCTTTAGCTAAGTGTTGACCAGGAGGAACACGTTCCCCCTCTTCTTTCCCTGGTTTGTGAAAAAATTTTCCTAGCATAGTTGGAGAAAAATAAGTTTTCTCAAAGTGTTTACAAGCTTTCTTGCTGAGTTGCCAACACTACCAGATGTTTTACTTTTATATGATTATCACTCATTAATGATAGGTAATGGGTAATGGATGTTCCCAATTACTCACTACCAATTTTTCTCGAGCTAATGAGCTTGTGTAGAGTATATATGATTCAAAATGCAATCAGGAAAGCTAATAAAAAGCGTTGCTCCAGTAGTAAAAAGATTGGTGCTGTTTATGCTTTGCCTGACTGGGAAATTATGATTCTTCTTCCTCTTCTTCAGCAGCTGGATACACAAATGTAGAACGTCCAGTCAAAATTGACTTACCCAGAGAGAGGGCTTTCTGAGCTTCGACGACGGCTTTGTGCCTCCAGGTAGCTCGACGTTTATCTCGTTTTGATTTGGAAGTTTTCTTCTTAGGAACAGCCATGTCAGCAGATATCGTGATTCTTGACAACCTTCTTATTCTAGGCCATCCACTGACGCGAAGAACAACAGGTAAGTTGAATTGATAGGTTGAGATTAAAGTAGGACACGGCAACATAGGGAATTATTTAAGTATTCCACTCTTTGCGTCTCCATGTCTAGCTCAACGAAGAGGCAGTGGGAAGAGGGCTCTTAGCTGGGGGAAATGACCCCTTCTTCATGCTGTGAAGCTTCTTCGGAACATGGGTCTGAGTCCCCCACGGGAAACTAGCGCAACAGTTGGGGTCAATCCCCTTTCTGTTCTATTCCCCCTGCTCCCTGCTCCCTTGCCTCTTCTTCAATCCTTCATTTTTTGCTTGATACACCGTTAGCTGCGGTAGAGCCATTGTCAAAGAAAAGTAGCGATCGCGCAGTTTTGAAGTAAGTAGCCCAATTTTGAGCATCGGGACGCGATCGCCATTGGGGACGACTCACATCTAATGCCAGAACTGGTGCGATCGCTCCATAATTTTGTACGGACACAATGATGGAAACATCTGTCACCAAGATATCTTGGTCGAAGCTCCTCTGGGCAGCTGCTCTAGCGGCCGCTTCCGCCCTCCGTAGAACGGTTTCATAGTTTTCTTCCGGCAGGCGGTCAATAGCTAGATCGACTCTCGCGGTGTAAGCTCGCACAACCTGGGGTGCGATCGCTTCTGTCAAAAACCACGCAGGAACAGTAGATATGAGCAAAATTAATAAAGGAACTATCCGGATTCTTCTGGCAATTTGGCTAATAACTGAAAAGGGAGTGATCGATGATGGTAGGTGAGCAGCAATCTTGCTCATGACCTTCTATCTCCTTAGTGATGATCTGTTATTGAAATTAGGTAAAAGGTATTTTCCGACTAACTAACGTAATAAAAATTACATTCTAACTTAAGATTCGATGAGAATCACCTAGACTATAAGACATAGGTTAGCTTTGTTTTTTTGGCAAAGCCAACCGCAATTTTAAGACCAGCAAACAATAACTGACAAAGAGCGGGATGGCAAATTACTGGGCGATCGCGATTGGCATCAATCACTATCAGTTATTTCAACCTTTAAGTTGTGCCCAAGCGGATGCTGAGGCACTAGAGGATTTTTTGGTGACAGAGGCAGGCTTTCTCCCCAAACATTGCCTTCTAATGACGGATACTTCGCCGCCAATTGGCGATCGATCAACTTATCCAACTAAAGAGAACATTCTGCTGCTGCTTGAAGATTTGGCAGCGAGAAGTTGGCAACCGGAAGACTATCTATGGTTATTCTTTAGCGGTTATGGAGTCAACTACAAGGGCAAAGATTACTTAATACCAGCAGAGGGCAACCCCGAACTCGTGCAAGAGACTGGCATAGAATTGCGATCGCTAATGCAAAGTCTCCAACTTGCTGACTTAAATGTATTGCTACTACTCGATATCAACCGCGCTTTTGGCACTCAAGCAGATGCTCCCGTTGGTGAAGAAACAATAGAACTAGCCCAAGAACTACAACTGGCGACAATTCTTTCTTGTCAACCAGAGCAATTTTCCCACGAAAGTAGCGAATTAGGTCACGGATTCTTTACAGCAGCTTTGTTAGAAGCTTTACGTTCTGGTAATGGCAGTAACTTGTCAGATTTAGAAAGTTACCTAAGTCTGATCGTGCCAAAATTATGTCACCACCACTGGCGACCTGTCCAAAACCCTGCCACCATCATCCCATCAAGGGCGCAGGTAATCTTGCCAGAATTGGCAATGGAAAGTGACTTTGAAGCAAATCCGGTGATTTATCCCGAAGAATCCTTTGCTGTTGCTCTTGCAGCCCCTCCCCTCGACGATTACCCTAGAACTTCAGCAGAACGCGGCAAATGGCGAGAAGCAACTGTCAACTCCTCCCAGCAGGTAAAGGCTTATAAGGTCGAGAAGCCTAAAAGTCAACCAGCTCAAGAGTTAGCTACTAGCTTAGTTTCCCAGCCAATGGCGGAAACTTCTTTAGGAGAGAATCCCAGGGGAAGATTTATCCCCAATTCCTCTAAAGGTTACGTCTCTCGATTGCCATCAAATCAGCCAAGCCTCCCTTTTTGGAAACAGTTTCTCTTGTGGGGCGGAGGCAGCTTGCTAGTAGCAGGTTTAATCGCTGTAGTTTTTCTTCGCAATCAAGAAATTTTTAGAATTAAGCAAATATCAAGCACGTCGCCCAATACTAGCGATCGCCAGGCGATCGAGAATTTACCAAGCGATCGCGCTTCAGTAGTTAGACTTAACAACCAATCTAGCGCCCAAATCACCTCTAGTTCCGAGTCGAAAAAGCGGAATCAAGCAGTATTAGACTTGGCGAAAATGTCGCTCAGACAAACTCAGGCTAGCGATTTGAGCATGGCGATCGCTACAGCTCGGAAAATTAAACCCGGTGAACCACTATACGAACAAGCTCAGGAGAATATTAAGATTTGGAGTCGAATGATTTTAGATTTAGCAGAGGGTCGTGCTAAACAAAGACAGTATGCTAGCGCTATTGCCGCCGCGCGATTAATTACCAAAGATGAAGCCCCCTACGCCAAAGCACAAGCAGCTATTAACCTGTGGCGGCTAGAGGGCAAGCAGTATGTGAGTAACAAAACTCTTTTAGATGCAGCTAATGCCTTAATTAAGTCTGGACAGGCATCTACCTACAATCGGGCGATCGAAGTTGCCAAGAAAGTACCAGCAGGTCAACCAGGCTTTGATAGTGCCCAAAAATCGATCAATAAATGGAGTGAGAAAATTTTAGACCTGGCCAAGCGTCGTGCCAACGAAGGAGATCGCAATGCTGCAATTGCAACTGCTGCGCTAGTGCCAGAGGAGACAGGCGCTTACGAAGATGCTCAGGATGCCATCCAAAAATGGCAAAAAAAATAGTAAAAAAATAGTAAAAAAATAGCAGGGAGTTAGGAGTTAGGAGTTATATTGTTAATTCTTCACTCATTACTCCTCACTCCTCACTTTTCCCTCAGCAGTACTGCGATATATCTTCGCCGCATTCATCGGCTAGATAGCACAGCGCTCGGAAACGTAGACCAACCACTTCTTCATATAAGGGGTTAAGTTTGCACATGGGCGGAATGTGAAACAAGGTTTTCCCAAATACTTTGACATCTCGCTCAAAGGGGCACTGAGATGGGATCAGTTTGCACAAACGGTGAGCTAGTTGGCGATCGCGGACTTGAATGTTTTCTACACGCTGCCGTAAAGGTTGGAGAATATCCCAGTAAGGCTTAGAAATAGAACGGTTTAGCTGGGTTACTTTGTGGTCACTAGTCTCTGCTTGATTAATTGATACCCAGCTTGCCAGAAAAATCTTTTTTGTGGTATTGTCGAATACCTTCATGGTTAATCCTCTGTATTATTGAGGTTATTCACCTTTTTGATGAATATATACAACGTGGCAACGAACTTTCCCGGAAAAATCGCGTCCTGACTGCGATATAATGTGATACCTGATTAGCCACTTAAGTCAGAACCTAATTTATTACTACGTCAAGTTAATCGCAAATTTATGGGGATCGGTAGTGTAATATTACGATCTTGTTCATAACTTGACACAGTTTAAATTTTAATAAAGACATCCATCATTGGATAGGTTTTAGTGTAACATTTACAGAACTTAATATAAGGTTTTTCAAAAAGTATTTTTGCTAAGTATAAACATCAGTAATACCCTAGAAGGCATTTTTCCTCTCCGTGTTCCCACTTTCTCACGTAAGTGTGTTCTGTTTATTGCTGGCTGAATGCCTGATACCATTTCACTTTAAGGTTGATACAAATAGTCAGCAGGCGAGCAGGGGGACAGAATTAGAGACAAATCGTTTGTATCAGGCATTTCGTGAAATCGTATTAGAAGTAGAGAGAGGCTAGTTAACTTAATACAGAAACCTCTCCCTGGTTTTACTACACAAAACCGTCCCTCTCCGAGTCGGAGAGGGACAGACTTGAACGAAAGTTCAAGGCAGGGAGAGGTTTGTCTAATTCAGCTTAAGCTGAAAGCACCTGCTGGGCCGTCAGGGTTAGTTCTGAGAATATTTGAGAAATAATTTGCTGGTTTCCAGTAAACACAGTTTGCTTGTAACTATCATTGTCTAGCAAACACACTGTCACCTTATTTTTTAAGGGGTCAACAATCCAATACTCGATCACACCAATAACTGCATACTTAGAAGTTTTTTGGTTATAGTCCCGGTCAACAGATTCAGGACTTACCACCTCAACTAAAAGGGGTGGAGCAGTTTTGAGGATAGCCGAAGTACTCTCAATACTTTGTGCCTGTTGGTTGGTAATCACACAAATATCAGGTCGCCTGGGTTGTTTATTGGTCAGTACCTCTGTACCGTTAGGACAAGGTTGTAAAGGCAGTCCCATTTTTTGAATTTCTAAAAAGAAGCGAACTAAGAGTAAGGTGATAATCGCCTCATGCTTACCAGTCCCAGGAGGCATTTCTAGCAGCACCCCATTCTCAAGTTCATAGCGCTTGTCTGTGCCATCATCAAAATTGATGTATTCTTCAAGAGTACTAATTTTTATTGGTGTTTTAGTCATAGCGATCGCCTCCAATAACTATAGGCAAATACTATTTACTGTTTTACTGGGGCTTCTATACCCATAATAAAAGACTATATCTCACGCCAAAGCGCAAAGACATTAGAAAAATTCTACGTCTCTGCGCTTCTGGATGAAATTTACCTTAAATTCCCTATGATGCTACCTGAGCAGCAGTCCGAGTCCGTCGTCTTCTGCCATCGGCGACTTTTACGGGTGGCTCATCAGGAATTTGCATCAATAAAGTCACAGATGGCTGACATTGCAATTCCCGACGGATGGAACGTTGCAATTCTCGTTCTAAAGTTCCTTGCAATCCACCCCAGTCTATATCTGCTGCTTCACCTTCGCTAGGAGCAAATTCTGTCCAGCGCACGGTGAGGATTTCTTCAATGCGTTGTTTTACCCAGGTTTGGAGCAGCGATCGCTCTACACTTGTAACTACACCCCGGAGGTGAGTTTCTGGTTTCGCCAACAGTTTACCATTCCAATCAATGGCAGCTGCGATCGTGATAATCCCTTCTGAAGCCATGCGTTGCCGTTCTTGTAAAACTTTGGCACTTACCATACCCGAACTGGTAGTATCCACCAATTCGATACCAGATGGCACTTTACCAGCGACGCGAATAGCATCTTCAGTCAGTTCGACAATATCACCATTCTGAATAATGATCATATTCTCTGCGGGAATACCCATACTCTGAGCCGTTTCTGCGTGCTTCACCAGCATTCGATGTTCGCCGTGAAATGGCACAAAGAATTTGGGTCGAGTTAAGGCAATCATCAGCTTTTGTTCTTCCTGACAGCCATGCCCTGAGACGTGAATCCCTTTATCGCGTCCATAGACCACTTTTGCACCCTGAATCATTAATTTATCAATGGTGTTGACTACAGCGATCGTATTTCCGGGAATTGGGTTAGCAGAGAATACTACCGTATCTCCTTGGCGGATTTTAATATGAGGATGTTCTTTGTTAGCAATGCGGGTCATTGCTGCCATTGACTCACCCTGAGAACCTGTAGTTAAAATCAGTACTTTTTCATCAGGTAGATTGCGGACTGCGTGTAATGGTTGCAGCAGATTATCTTCACACTTGATGTAACCTAGATTACGGGCATGAGCAATCAAGTTGAGCATGGAACGCCCCACAATCGTCACTACGCGATTTTGTTTCTTGGCGATATCCAAAATCATGTTGATGCGATGCACGCTGGAAGCAAAGGTTGTGACAAATAATCGCCCAGTGGCTTGACTAAATACTCTCTCCAGATTGGGATAAACTGAACGTTCCGAAGGTGTAAATCCTGGTATCTCAGCGTTGGTGGAATCACTTAGCAGGCAAAGAACGCCTTTTTCACCATGTTCTGCTAATCGTTGCAAATCAAACTTTTCACCATCTACTGGGGTATGGTCAATTTTGAAATCCCCTGTGTGAATGACTACACCAAGGGGAGTATGAATGGCAACAGTAAAACTATCCGCGATGGAGTGGGTGTTACGGATATATTCTACTAAAAAGTTTTTGCCAATCCGTACTACATCACGTGGTAGAACTGTTCTGATTTCTGTGCGATCGCGGACTCCTGCTTCTTCCAATTTACCCTCTAGCATTGCCATTGCTAGCCTGGGCCCATAAATCACGGGGATATCAAATTGCTTGAGATGAAAAGCAATCCCGCCTATATGATCTTCATGACCGTGAGTAACGATCATCCCTTTAATTTTGTGGCGATTTTCCCGCAGATAGGTCGTATCTGGCAAGACAATATTTACTCCATGCATCGCCTCTGTGGGAAAAGCCAATCCTGCATCTAACAGGATAATTTCATCGTCATACTCAAAAAGACAGGTATTTTTCCCAATTTCGTGCAAACCGCCCAAAGGAATAATTTTCAAGGCGGAATTATTAGCTTCGTTGTTAGCCATTTTCTCCTTAGATTGTTACTTGTAGTTAATTAAGTTGATAGTTAACTTTCCTTGTATTTAAGACAACATCATCTGTTTCTTAAGTCAGTCTGAAAGCAATCAAGTTTTAATTGAAATTTTCAATTTTTTATTCAATAAAAGCGACTGTACACATAAGGATTTATAGTATATCTATCAGTCCTAGCACAGGTTTTTAAATTGCAACTTATGAACAATTATGGTCATTGTTTATATGTATCTTTAGAAAGCAGTAGATGACCAATGCTTAACTAGCTGGTGGCTAGATTAAACTAAGTTCTTTCAGAACCGCTTCTAACTTTTGACTTACTTCTAAGTCAGCTTCACATAGCGGCGGACGAGTTGAACCAACCTCCCAACCTTGAAGTTTCAGTGCTTTTTTCACTGGAATGGGATTTGAAGTGAGAAATAAAGCTTTAAACAACGGGAAGAGTTTGAGATGAATCTCACTGGCTACCTCAATTTTTCCTACACTAAAAGCTTGGATCATCTGCTGTAGTTGATTTCCTACCAGATGAGAAGCCACACTTACCACACCCTTTGCCCCGATCGCTAACAAGGGCAAAGTCATGTAATCATCACCAGAATAGATGTGGAATTCTTTTGGTGTCAAGCGACGAATTTCGCTTGCCTGATCTATGCTACCAGTGGATTCTTTAATCCCGACAATATTACTAACCTCAGCTAACCGGGCAACTGTTTCTGGCTGAAGGTTTTGTCCGGTACGACCTGGCACATTGTATAACAACAATGGTAAGTCGGGACAGGCTTGTGCTATTGCCTGAAAGTGCGCTTCCAATCCCGCTTGCGGCGGTTTGTTGTAATAAGGAACAACTTGTAAGGAACCATGTACTCCTATCTTAGACGCTTTTTGGGTGGCAGCGATCGCTTCTTTGGTGGAATTTGAACCACAACCTGCGATTACCTTGGCTTTTCCTGCCACGGACTGCAATACCTCGACAAACAACTGGTATTCCTCATCCCAACTCAGGGTAGGGGATTCTCCTGTTGTGCCGCACATTACCAATGTATCTGTTCCGTTGTTAGCTAGATGCGCCGCCAGTTCTGCCGCTACATCATAATTGACACTACCGTCTGCTTTAAACGGTGTAATCATAGCGGTTAAAACATTACCAAAATCTCCCACCCTGTTTTCACTCCTGATTGCCCATGTTTTTGTATCTTGGTGGTTTCCTATTGTAATAACCTATCTGCAAATTGCTTTCAAGTGTCATTTGTCATTTGTCATTTGTCATTTGTCCTTTGTCACTTCCCAATGACTAATGACTAATAGCTAATGGTTTGAGTAGATTTTTTTCTACCAGTAACTCGGCGATTTGTATTGCATTCAATGCTGCGCCTTTGCGAATTTGGTCGCCGCACAACCATAATTCCAACCCACAAGGATGAGAAATATCCTGACGGATTCTTCCCACTAAAACTTCATCTCTACCAGTTGCTTCAATTGGCATCGGAAAATGGTTAGTTTCCCAATCTTCAACCAATTTCACTCCAGGGGAGGAATTTAAAATTTCTCTGGCTTCCTCGGCACTAAAGGGAGTCTCAAATTCTAAATTAATGGCTTCTGAATGGGCGCGGAGTACCGGAACCCGTATACAGGTCGCAGTGATTCTGATTTGCTGCGTACCAAATATTTTTCGGGTTTCGTTGACCATTTTCATCTCTTCCTCACAATAACCCAAATCATTTAATGGTGAGTTGTGGGGAAATAAATTAAATGCCAGTGGGTAAGGCAATACCTCAGCAACTGGCGGCTGTCCTTGTAGTATAGCGCTTGTTTGGGTTTTGACTTCTGCCATTGCTCGAGCACCAGCGCCACTAGCAGATTGGTAGGTTGAAGCCACGATGCGTTGCACTGGTTTCACTTTATGCAATGGCCATACTGCCACAGCCATTAAAATCGTTGTGCAGTTGGGGTTAGCAATAATACCTTGGTGATTAGCTGCGGCTTGTGGGTTAACTTCTGGCACTATTAAGGGAACTTCCGGGTTCATCCGAAAGGCACTGGAGTTGTCAATTACCACTGCACCCTTTGCCACGGCAACTGCTGCCCAAGTCTTAGATGTAGAACCACCCGCACTAGCTAGTACTATATCGACATTTTCAAAGGCGCGATCGCGAACTTGCTCTACTGGGATATTTTCCCCTTTAAACCGCAGCGATCGCCCGACACTCCGCTCTGATGCCAATAACTTCAAGTCAGCAATCGGAAAATTACGGCTTTCTAATAATTCCAGCAACTCTGTGCCAACTGCACCAGTAGCACCCAAAATAGCTAAATGATAGGATTTCGACAAACTTGCTTCCTCCTTTAAGAGACTTATCTGCAATTTTTTGGAACAATTGACAATTTGTTTATATATAAATAGCGATCGCAGTCTTAAAATAAATTTTGAATAGATTTAGATTTTCTCTAATTTAGTCTATCTTTAATAGATTGAATAAATTTATTTTCTTGGTTATTTAATTAAGTTAAGTGATGTTTCACTTTACAACAACCGCCATCCAACTTTTTCTATTTATCTAGACTATATTATAGTAATTATACAACAAACCGCCATCTAGCAGAAAAATAGATATATCTGCACTTAGACGCTTGACCTGTAAGGTGAATAAACGTCTTGGCTGTAAAGTGAGTTGCCAGGATAATGAATGTACTATGATGAAGATGGTATAAAATTGGCGACCTCTAAAATTAAGCTATGCGGCTAGGCAGCACATTTACTCATATACCACAATATTAGCTAGACTCAATGGTATAACTTTGAAGTACTAACTACTGGCTGAAAATCAGGGTATCGCTGTATTAGGGACTTCCAACAAATAAATTACCCAATCTTGTGGGGTGGGCAACATGAGCGCCCACATACAAAGGCGCTCATGTTGCCCACCCCACAAGAAGTAGTTAAGTATTTTTTATTTGGAAGTTCCTTAGCCCACCGAATAATTAATTCTTGACTTTCCAGTGCTAAATTCAGACTAACTGAAAATTACGGACTGGGGAAGAGGGGTAAAAATCTTCCCAATCCGCAATGATTCAGCACTTATTACAAATATTAGGCAAAAAACCCCAGATGTTCTTAGCCCTGGGAGTGTCAATAATTGTTATGACGGTAAATTGTCAAGTCCTTGGTCATTAGCAGTAAACTGGATCTCTGTGCCAAGACACACCATCCATCTTTGGATGTCATGAAGCCTTGTGACAACCACCCCTCCTCCCTAAGAGACATCAAGCCATAAACATGAAAAATTATTGCGTCTTGTGTGTACTCGGAGATTAAAATACCAGAAAACTAGAGACGAAGCATGAAAGTTACCCAGGAAAAACTTCCCGCCAGCCAAATTGGCCTGGAAATAGAGATTACGCCGGAAATTACCAAGCAAACTTACGAACAGGTCATTAAAAACTTAGCGAGTACTGCCAATATTCCTGGGTTTCGTAAAGGCAAGGTACCTCGGCCGATATTACTACAAAGGCTGGGTACAACTCGTATCAAGGCAGCAGCACTGGAAGAACTAATTCAAGACGGCATTGAGCAAGCAGTTAAACAAGAAGCTATCCCGGCAATCGGTCAGCCGCAATTGCGCTCCTCCTTTGAGGATTTGATTAATAATTATGAACCTGGAAAACCTCTGACGATTTCGGCCGCTGTCGATGTAGAACCAGAAGTAAATCTAGTGCAGTACACTGATTTGGTTTTCCAAGCTGAAGAAGTCAAGTACGATCCAGAGCGAGTGGATAGTACCCTCGACAAGGAACGTCAAGAATTAGGGACATTGATTCCTGTGGAAGGACGTTCAGCCCAAATCGGTGATATTGCCGTAGTTGATTTTAAAGGCTCATTCGCCAAAGGCGAAGGCGAAGACGAAACAGCTGAACTAGAACCTATTCCTGGAGCCGAAGCAACTGATTTTCAAGTTGAGTTGCAGGAAGATAAGTTTATTCCAGGCTTTATTTCGGGAATAGTCGGGATGAATCCTGAAGAAACTAGAGAAATTGCGGCGCAGTTCCCAGATCCTTATGCTAATGAAGATTTAGCTGGAAAAGCGGCAACTTTCACAGTGACGCTCAAAGAACTGAAGGAAAAGGAACTACCAGAAATAAATGACGATTTCGCCCAGGAAATCAGCGATTTTGAAACTTTAGAAGAGTTACGCGCTTCTTTGGTAGAGCGATATCAAAAAGAGGCGGATGACAAAACAAAAACAAATAAGCAGGAAGCCTTGTTAACGGAACTGCTCAAGCACGTAGAAGTTGACTTACCACTAACCTTGGTTGAGCAAGAAGTGGATGCAATGCTAACGCAAACAGCAATGCGGCTGTCTCAGCAGGGATTAGATGTAAGGAAGTTGTTTACTCAAGATATTATTCCTCAATTGCGGGAGCGATCGCGTACTGAGGCCATCGAACGCATCAAACGTTCCTTGTCCTTGCGGGAAGTCGGTAAACGCGAATCTATAGAGGTAACACCAGAAGAAACCGCAGCCAGAGTCACAGAACTTTTGGAACAGTACCCAGAGGAGCAGGATGTTGATGAAGATAGATTGCGCTCAATTGTGGAAAACGAACTATTAACCGAAAAAACCATTGATTGGCTCTTAGAACATTCCTCAGTTGAACTTGTACCCGAAGGCTCCTTGAGTCCCACCGAGGAAACGGAAGCCGCAGAATCAGATGCTGATGCTGATGTATCTCAGACAGAGGAAGAAAACAGCGAACCTTCCACAGAAGTCACAGAAGGATAATAAAAAATCCCAAAGCCATAAGTTCACCAGTCCTGAGTTAAAGTACTGGTGAAATGGGTAAGGTAAGGGAGATAAGGAAGCAGGGACAGGGGGAGCAAGGAGCAGAGGGAAAAATAACCAATGCCCAATACTTCGACTTACCTCGGCTTCGCTCGGCACAAGTCGCTCAGTACAAGTGCCCAATGCCCACAGGAATAAAGTCAAAATAATTTAAAGAGTTAATGAATTTTTGGCAAATTGTGACACATGTTATGGACTGAGCTTGATACTGTGTTACACGAGAGCAAGTTATATGAGGCATAATGGTTAACACGTAGCTATAAAAATTCCATTCGTCGAAAAGGCAGCATTTGCTGCTGAAACATTTGTCCTAAATTATCGTCACAGAAAGCTTGTATGCTTGTATCGCAGTCGGGAAACCAACCCATCAGCAACCAAAGTCGAATAAACATTAACTCCCAGTTGAACAGCCCTAGCAACATCGTGCCGATGGTGGTAGAACAGTCTGGCATGGGAGAAAGGGCTTTCGACATCTACTCCCGCCTGCTGCGAGAGCGGATTATCTTTTTGGGAACGCCAATAGACGATGCCGTAGCCAACTCAATTGTGGCTCAGTTGTTATTCCTAGATTCCGAAGACTCAGAGAAAGACATTCAAATGTATGTTAATTCTCCTGGCGGCTCGGTCTACGCAGGGATGGCAATCTATGATACAATACAGCAAATTCGCCCTGATGTTGTTACCATCTGTTTTGGATTAGCCGCGAGCATGGGGGCATTTTTGTTGACAGCAGGGGCTGCCGGTAAGCGAATGTCTCTGCCCGACTCCCGGATTATGATTCACCAACCACTTGGTGGCGCTCAAGGTCAAGCTATTGACATTGAAATTCAAGCCAGAGAAATTCTTTATGTTAAGGCTAAGTTGAATCAGTTAATGGCTCATCATACTGGTCAACCCTTAGAAAGAATTGAAGCAGATACTGAGCGCGACTTTTTCATGTCGGCAGAAGAGGCCAAAAACTACGGTTTGATTGATCAGGTCATTTCCAGGCAAAATCTTCCCACAGCAGGGGAAAACGTCACCATTCTGAAATAAGAGGCTGGTATGTCTAAGTACGACTCCCATTTAAAATGTTCGTTTTGCGGCAAGTCTCAAGAGCAGGTGCGTAAATTAATCGCAGGGCCGGGAGTCTACATCTGCGATGAATGCGTTGACTTGTGTAATGAAATACTAGACGAGGAGTTACTCGATACCAATGGTGCGGCAGCACAACCAGCACCAAGAGCAGAACCACCTCAAAAACGGCGTACCCAATCTTCTAGTATTTCGTTTAATCAAATACCCAAGCCAAGAGAGATTAAAAAGTATCTAGACGAACACGTTATTGGTCAAGACGAAGCGAAGAAAGTCCTGTCAGTAGCTGTTTACAATCATTACAAGCGGTTGGCAGTCATTCAGTCTAAAGCCAGTGGCAAAGGTGGGGCTGATGATGCTGTAGAACTGCAAAAGTCCAACATTTTGTTAATTGGCCCAACTGGTTGCGGCAAAACTCTCTTAGCGCAAACCCTAGCGAAAATTCTGGATGTACCTTTTGCCGTCGCTGATGCTACGACGCTGACGGAAGCGGGGTATGTGGGAGAAGATGTGGAAAATATCTTGCTGCGACTGTTGCAAGTGGCAGATTTGGATATAGAGGAAGCGCAACGAGGAATTATTTACATTGATGAAATTGACAAAATTGCTCGCAAGAGTGAGAACCCGTCAATTACCCGCGATGTTTCTGGCGAAGGCGTGCAGCAAGCCTTGCTGAAAATGTTAGAGGGAACGATCGCCAATGTACCACCCCAAGGAGGGCGCAAGCATCCTTATCAAGACTGTATCCAGATTGATACAAGTAATATTTTGTTCGTCTGTGGTGGTGCTTTCGTAGGCTTAGAAAAGGTTGTGGATCAGAGAGTTGGCAAAAAAGCAATAGGCTTTGTGCAACCTGGAGAAGGCCAAACGAAGGAAAAACGGGCAGCAGATACTCTCCGCCATCTAGCGCCGGACGATCTAGTAAAATTTGGCATGATTCCTGAATTTATTGGGCGCGTGCCAATGGTAGCAGTAGTAGATCCGCTAGATGAAGAAGCGCTAATGGCGATTCTTACCCAGCCACGCAGCGCCTTAGTGAAGCAGTACCAAAAACTGCTGAATATGGATAATGTCCAATTAGATTTTAAAGCAGATGCTTTACGAGCGATCGCTCAAGAAGCCTACCGCCGTAAAACTGGTGCAAGAGCACTGCGGGGCATTGTCGAAGAACTTATGCTGGATGTAATGTACGAGTTGCCATCCCGTAAGGATGTGACACGTTGTACAGTAACACGGGAGATGGTCGAGAAGCGATCGACTGCCGAACTGATAATCCATCCATCTTCATTACCGAAACCAGAATCAGCTTAATAGTCATTAGTCATTGGTCACTTGTACTGAGCGACTTGTGCCGAGCGAAGCCGAGGTAAGTCGAAGTATTAGTCATTGGTAATTGGTTATTTGTCAAAAACTAAAGACTAATAACCATATACCAAGGGCAACTGACAAAGGACAAATGATAAATGCCTTATATTAAAGTTCGTGGCGTTGACCATTACTACGAATGGGTGAAAAAACCATCTGGTTCTTTGGTAAAACCAGTGATGGTTTTTATGCATGGTTGGGCTGGTTCGGCTAGGTATTGGCAAAATACCGCTAATGCTTTATCAGAGCAATTTGATTGTTTACTCTACGATTTGCGAGGATTTGGCCGTTCTTCTGGAAAGCCAACCATAGCCCAAGCAAGTGAAGCTGTTATCGAATCTGAGTCTTTGCAAGAAGAATCAGAGGCAATCAGAGAGTTGACTTATGAATTAGAAGAATACGCTGATGATTTGGCAGCTTTATTAGATGGGTTGCATCTTCAGCGCGTCTATATCAATGCTCATTCAATGGGCGCTTCTGTTGCTGCTTTATTTTTTAACCGCTACCCCCAACGAGTGGAACGAGGAATTCTCACCTGTAGCGGCATTTTTGAGTACGACGAAAAATCTTTTAGTGCTTTTCATAAATTCGGTGGCTATGTAGTTAAGTTCCGTCCCAAGTGGTTAAGCAAAATTCCATTTGTTGACCGGATGTTTATGGCGAGATTTTTATATAGTTCAATACCACATTCTGAGCGTCAAGCTTTTTTACAAGATTTTCTCGAAGCGGATTACGATGCAGCTTTAGGGACAATTTTTACTTCCGTTAGTAAGGCTCAATCTGAAGTGATGCCGCTTGAGTTTGCCAAGCTGACAGTGCCGACTCTGCTTGTTGCGGGGGAGTATGACAAAATTATTCCAGCCGAAATGGGGCGTAAAGCAGCTGCACTGAATGACAAAGTGGAATTTGTGATGATTCCTAACACAGCACATTTCCCAATGTTGGAAGATGCTCCAACTTATATGCAACTGGTGCAAGAGTTTTTACAAGTTTCCATACCAGAAGCCCAGGTGTAATAAATTGTGGGATTTCCAAGAAATAAATTAACGTGAGTTCGACGAACCTCTCCCTGCCTTGAACTAAAGTTCAAGTCTGTCCCTCTCCGAATCGGAGAGGGACGGTTTTGCGTAGTAAAATCAGGGAGAGGTTTCAATATTTACGCCAATTAGGTAATTACTAAATAGCCCGTCGAACTCACGTTAAATTAACTAAACCACAGAGACGCAGAGAGAGGGAAATAGAGAGGATTTTTACGCCAGTTTTGGGATATTTGACTTACAAACTTTGCTAACAAATCTGTTCTCGCATCAAAGTTAGTTGCAAGAAGTTATTTTCGGATAGCTTGCACAAATTCGGCAACAGCGTCGTACTGGTCAGGATGTCCGATATATTGCAGCAACAAAGCCGGGTCTAAATTCGGGAAGAAACCACTACGGTGTACTTCCTCATATTCGCCACCCGCATTTAAACGGAATATTTTTATCTGGTCAGATTTCCAGAACCAAACTTCAGGCACTTTCTTCGGTTTGAATAACTCCTTACGGTTAATAGTGCCACTAGTAACAATGATTTCAATAACAATGTCTGGCGTTTCTTTGTTGCTGCCAATACAGTAAGACTCGTCGGGTGTGCCAGAAGCATAGCCAGGTTCTTCAAGAGTGAAGCCACCAAGACCGTAAAACCGGATGCCCAACTCTCTCATGTAAGCTTCTAGCAAGTAGCTGAGAGTTCTTTTCACGTACTCATGTTTTTCACCAATGGGCGACATAATTTCTAATATTCCTGACAAATAAGAGAGTCGGACATTGCGGTTGTCCTTTAACTGTGCCTCTATACCTTTGAATTCCTCCCAGGAAACATTAGCTACGGTTACAAGTTTCTCTTGTATGGGATGGTCTAGAAGTGGAATACTCATATCGCCTCTCAACAGTTGCTTTGATTGATCAGTAGGTGAATCAATATAGATGTTTTTACCCCTCTCTTAATTATCTTTGAATTAACTCAAACCCAGTTCTCGTTTTAGTAAGTTAATCGAGTTAGTGCCGATATAATTTTCAACCTTAATCAGCTTTGGTGGACGAATAATATCTTCATCAGATGCTTGCACGGCTGCTTGCACTGCCGCAAAACTGGCTTGATCGCTGATTATTACCTCTGCCCGTTTAACCATTGCCTGAAGTTTATAGGCATCTTTTGGTTGCGAAGTCATTACCAGTAGTTCATCCCCTCGCAGACCGTGGAGGATGACTTCTGCTGCCCGTGCAATACCAGAACTGAGGCTAACTATGCCTACACAGTTTTCTTTTGGTAGGGTTTTTAAGAGGCTGAGTTCTTTGCTGTAGTCGTAGATATCCAGAGGAATTACCCGTGCAGCTTTCGGGGCTGCGATCGCTTCCACGTTACTGATAAAATACCGACTTGTGACTACTGTCGCAGAGGTAGTTTTATCTAACACAGCTGTTAATTCTTCCATTGCTACTAACTGCACTGGGATTTTTAGCGATCGCTCTAATTCATAGACCATCAATTCACCAGCACCCATATCATAGGATGGAACTGCAACCAGTACCCGCGCACTACAACGCAAGCGCCAGTCAATTTCCGCTAAAAATAGCTCTCTGGCTTGATTGAGCGAACATCCTTGAGAGAGCAAATCGTCAAGTGCTTGCTGGACAACTTGATATGCATCAGGATTTTGTTTGAGAATTGGTGATTGCAGCCTACTACCGCCCTCATGACCTTGGGCACGAACATAAATGCCCGAACCAGCCATACTTTCAACAAATCCGTCTTCCTCTAGTTGACGGTAAACTTTGCTAATGGTGTTACGGTGTAATCCCGTTTGCATTGCCAGTGCCCGTGTGCTTGGCAATTTGTAAGCAGGAGGATATTGCCGAGAAGCGATCGCAAAGCGGATTTGATTAAACAGCTGGGTTGATGCGGGAATTTCGCTGTCTGGCTGAATACGGAATTGAATCATCACCAAACCTCCTGAATACTAAGTGCTGAGTGATGAGTGCTGTTTTTTAGGTATTAAGTATTACTTTTATATCCAGCACTCCTTTAGTGACCAGCTGTATTTGCTACATATCAAATATTTGATTTACAAATAAAATTTTTCTGGTAGAAATTTTTAATCTGCTCACTATGGTATTTGGTAATTTTATTGGAAATAACCTCGGCATACTGGCATAGTTATATCAAACAAACACACCGTTAATCACATAACACTGGTAAAAATTATTATGGCAGAGCAAGCAATAATTACCACAACGGTTAATCTTTTGCAAGATAATATTCCAGTATCAGCTTATTTGGCAGAACCAAAAGAACCTGGAGCTTATCCAGGAGTGGTGGTATTACAAGAGATTTTTGGTGTTAACGTTCACATTCGGGATGTTACAGAACGGATTGCCAAACTTGGGTATGTAGCGATCGCACCTGCACTTTTTCAACGCACTGCTCCTGGCTTTGAAGCCGGATACACATCCGAAGATATTAAAATCGGCAGAGGTTATGCCGCGCAAACTCAAGCATCTGAGTTATTGAGCGATATTCAATTAGCAATTGACTACCTCAAAAATCTGCCCCAAGTCAAAAAAGACGGCTTTGGTTGTATTGGCTTCTGTTTTGGCGGTCATGTCGCATATCTTGCAGCCACCTTACCAGATATTAAAGCTACAGCTTCCTTCTACGGCGCTGGAATTACCACCCGCACCCCAGGAGGTGTAGCACCCACTATCACCCGCACCAAAGAAATTCCAGGCACTCTTTATGCCTTCTTTGGTAAAGAAGATGCTAGCATTCCACCCGAACAAGTAGATCAGATTGAAGCAGAGTTAGAAAAATATAAAATTCCTCATCGTTTGTTTCGCTACGATGGAGCTGATCACGGATTTTTCTGTGACCTTCGTGCCAGTTATAATCCTAAAGCGGCAGCCGATGCTTGGGAGCAGGTGAAACAACTTTTTGGTCAACTGATCTAAAAACCATGCAACCAAGTTCGTCATTGGTCATTTGTTATTTGCAAAGGAAAACTGACAAATGACAAATAGACAATCTAAACTTCAATGGCATTAGCTCAAATAAAAATTAATCTTCAAAAGTCATGAATTCCGAATCGAAACTTTCTCAAACAGCCAATTCGTCATTTACAATGGACGATTTTGCCAAAGCACTAGAAAAACACGACTACCAGTTTCAAAAAGGACAGGTTGTACATGGCAAAGTGTTCCAACTTGACCATGATGGAGCTTATGTGGATATTGGTGGCAAGTCGTCAGCTTTTCTACCGCGCGATGAGGCTTCTTTGAGAGCAGTTACCGATTTATCGGAGGTGCTGCCATTGCAAGAAGAAATGCAGTTTTTGATTATCCGAGATCAGGATGCAGAAGGTCAAGTCACCCTTTCTCGCAAGCAGTTGGAAATTCAGCACATCTGGGAACGACTGGCCGAAATGCAGGAAAATGCTCAGACTGTGCAAGTACGGGTTATGGGTGTGAATAAAGGTGGTGTCACCGTCGATATTCTCTCTTTGCGGGGGTTTATTCCGCGATCGCACCTCGCAGAACGTGATAACTTAGACGCACTCAAAGGTCAAAATCTGACTGTGGGCTTTTTGGAAATTAATAAAAACACCAATAAACTCATCCTTTCTCAGCGTTTAGCAACTCGTTCTAGCAACTTCAGCTTATTAGAACTAGGTCAACTGGTGGAAGGTAAAGTGACTGGTATCAAACCTTTTGGTGTGTTTGTCGATTTAAATGGTATGGGGGCTTTGCTTCATATCAAACAGGTAAGCCAAAAATTCATTGATTCTTTAGAAAAGGTATTTCAAGTTGGTCAGCCAATTAAAGCTGTAATTATTGACTTGGATGAAGGTAAAGGGCGGGTTGCTCTTTCTACCAGAGTTTTGGAAAATTTCCCTGGTGAAGTGCTAGAGAATATGGATGAGGTGATGGCTTCGGCTGAGGCGCGTGCTAATAGGGCTAATAATAAAGCATCTGAATAGTTTTGAAATGGGCTGCTTGCACAAAGCGTTTAAATCCCCATCTAAAACAATTTTGAATTGTTAATACTCCCCCTGCATCTACAAAGATGTGGGGGGATTGTAAATTGGGAAAAATACAATCTGACCTCTCTCCAAACCTCTCTCCTAAAAGGAGAGAGGCTTTGAGTTTTACTCCCCTTCCCTTGCAGGGAAGGGGTTGGGGGTTAGGTCTGTATTGAACTTAAGTTAGTAGTTAATGCATTGAAAAAATGGATCAAGTCGAATTTAGTAAGCAAAATGGCATTTGACTTACTCAAAATGAGCTTTTACTTATTCAAAAGCTGTGTTTACTTTCTCATTTCAGTGTTTTCCGCAAGTAAAATCAGCTTTTACTTACTCAAAAGCTGTATTTACTTTCTCATTTTGGTGTTTTCCGCAAGTAATCAAGCATATTGCTTTCTCAATATGCTTGATTACTGACTCATTCCAGTAATTCCCACACTCGTGACAACTATCCCTTTGAGATTACTTCTCTTTATCTTTCTCTAATGCTTCCTGGATTGCACGACGACAAAATTCTGGAGGATCATCCTTTGTAGATAGTTCTTCCTTCATAGTTTTTGTGACACGTAAGTTAAGACGCTCACTTAAAGATTCTTCCCTCTCTGATTTAAATGGTTTTAAATTTTCTGAATGACCTTTAGGGTTAGGCATTTATGTAGAAATATAAATATAATTTGAATCACTGGTAGGCAGCAGATTAAATTGTTTTTCAGTGGTTGCAACAACTTGCCGGAAGTACAACCACCAATATCCAATTCAAAAAATGGACACTACTATTTTATGTTCACGCGCTCTGAACTTGAAATCAAGACTATTAAAGAATTACGCGATTTGTGTCGGAGATACGGTGTCAAACCTACCGGGAATGCAGGATACAAAACCTCGTACATCGTAACTCTGATGGCATTTCCACTTTTAGCGCTCCAACAAATGAAGCTAGGTAAAGGGTTAAAATCCCCTAACTTTAACGCTATCCAGGTAATCAGTTCTGCCATTGAGGAGATGAATTCACCCACAGATGAAGCAAGCAGCACTGATTCGGATAACTTTAGAGGGCAGAAAAATGAGCTATCCTGACCGATATCAGCAAGAAAATCTGCTGAATTTGTACAAGACTAAGATGTCGCTTGAACAAGCTATCGACTTCTTGAGCCAGTAAAACTAATTCTATTAACCTATCCCCTGCATCTACAAGGATGTGGGGGATCTATTTTTGAAGTATTAAGATAAATAAGGTGTGACCAATTGGCTTAGTTGGCGTGAGGATATTTTGAGCATATATCGAGCATTTTGACAACTAAAAACGCTGCAACTATTCAATTTAGGTATTTATATGTTTCTAGTAACTGGAGCAACGGGAGGAATTGGTCGTAGAGTTGTCCGACTTCTTCGGCAACGAGAACAGTCTGTGCGGGCATTTGTTCGCCTTACCTCGCGCTACAGCGAGTTAGAACACCGGGGTGCAGAAATCTTTATCGGTGATTTGCTGCGGGAAAAAGATATTCAAAAAGCTACTCAAGGTGTGAAGTATATTATCAGCGCCCACGGTTCTGATAGCGATGCTTTATCCTTAGATTACCGCGCCAATATTGAACTGATTGACCAAGCAAAAGCCAATGGCGTAGAGCATTTTGTCTTCATTTCGGTATTGGGAGCCGATCGCGGATATGAAGACGCTCCTGTGTTCAAAGCTAAACGAGCAGTAGAGCGATATTTGGCAGCTAGTGGCTTAAATTACACAATTTTACGCCCATCTGGATTAGCATCTAACTTGCTGCCACTGGTAGAACGATTTCGGGAAACGGGATTGTATCTGCTGATTGGCGATCGCAAAAACCGTACCTCAATTGTCAGTACCGATGATTTGGCAAGGATAGTAGTGGATTCTGTGACTGTTGCAGGCGCTCGTAACCAGATTTTACCAGTGGGAGGCCCGGAGATTTTATTACGAGAAGATATTCCCCGGATTTTTGGTCGGATTTTCGCCAAAGAGCCAGTAATAATTAATTCACCACTATTTTTTATTGATGGGTTACAAGGTGCATTGGGTTTATTTAATCCCCAAATCCAAAAAGCTTTAGGAACTTATCGCACATTGCTAGCAAATGAATTTTTCTGTACAAAAGATGAAATTGCCAATTTAGAAGCAATTTTTAACTTCCAATTGGAGACATTAGAAAACTTTTTGCGGCGTTATCTAGCAGTTTAAATTAGGGAGTGGGGAATAGGGAATTTTAATATCCACCACTCACCACTTCCCATTCTAGGGAGCATGGAAAAGAGACAAGGGAGAGACTTAATTTTAATAATTCCCCCTTGTCCCCCTTGTCCCCCTTGTCCCCCTCATCCCCCCATTCCCCATTCCCCACTCCCCATTCCCCATTCCCCATTCCCCAATTTAAAATTCTATGAAATCATCCCTAGCTGTAAATGCTGCTCAAGCACGTCAGACAAAAGAGCGATTCGCCCAACCAGAGGAACAACTCACTTATGAATTGGGGAAGGCGGTACAGGAATTACCACCCCTGTACACGAGATTATTAGCGGGAACAATGAGCGTCATCGTATTTGGAGCGATCGCTTGGGCGAATTTCTCCCAAATAGATGAAGTAGCAACAGCACCAGGAGAATTAATTGCTTCCACACAGGTAAGACCGGTGACATCCTTGGGTGGGGGGTCAATTGTCGCCGTTAAAGTGCAAGAAGGCGATCGCGTTACCAAAGGTCAAATTCTGATTCAAAAAGACCCTGACTTGCAAATAACTGATGTTTCCCGCCTAGCCAAATCAACTAAATTGATTCAAGATGATTTGCAACGTTTGGATGCAGAACGTATTGGAGGCAAAACTACTGGGACGAAACTACAAGATGAACTTTTAACTTCCCGTCTGCAAGACTACCAAGCGCGTCAAGCAGGAGCAGAAGCAGAAGCAAATCGCCAAATAGCACTCATCAATCAAGCCAAAGTCCGCTTGACTCGATTGCAAGACAACTTAGTTAATGCCAAAAGCAGCTTTGCGAATTCCAAAACCAACCTTATCAACGCAGACAGCATCCGAATTAAAATTGAAAGTAATTTGGCACTTGCACAAGAAAGGGAAAAAAGCTTACGCACCCTGATTACTCCTGGTGCTGTACCTCGTGTCGATTACTTGGATGCTCAAGAAAGATTGACTCGTGCAAAGACAGAAATTACCAGATCGCAAGATGAAGTTATTAACGCCCAAAATAGAATAACAGAGGCTCAAGATAAAGTCACATCATTAGAAAAAGATATTGCTGCCCAAGCCCAAGAAATTCACCAAGCAGAACAAGCTTACAACGCTGCCCGCAGTCAGGCCCAGCGTGTAGCATCAGAACGCCAAAGTGAAATTTTAACCCAGTTCAACAAGCGTAAAGAAGAACTGACAACTGTTCAAGGTCAATTAGAGCAGGCGAGGAAGCAGCAAGCTTTAGAAACAATTGAGGCTCCCGTTGCCGGTACTATTTACAGAGTCAAAGCCACCAAGGGGCCAGTCCAATCTGGTGAAGAATTGGTATCAATTTTGCCGGAAGGGGAAGAAATGCTTCTAGAGGTGAAAGTTCTTAACCGCGATATTGGGTTTATTCGTCAAGGAATGAAGGCAAAAGTGAAAATGGCGACTTTCCCCTTCCAGGAATTTGGGATTGTGGATGGCGAAGTCATGCAAATTAGTCCAAATGCAATTATTGATAAAGAATTGGGCTTAGTTTTTCCTACAAGAATTAAGCTAAATAAACATTCAGTTAATGTGCGTGGTCAAGAGGTAGAATTTACACCAGGGATGTCTGCTACGGGTGAAATTGTCACTCGTAAAAAGTCAATTTTGACATTCATTACTGAGCCTGTAACACGGCGGTTCAATGAGGCATTTTCTGTTAGGTAGGTTTGTAGCCTCTCTTGTTCTTATAGCTATTTCAAAAGCGATGCCTACGCATCTCACAAACCACACCTAAAACGTAATACCAATTTAATGTAAAGTTGCACATATCTTGATCCCCCTAAATCCACGCCACTTGCCTCATTTGGGGAGACCCCTGTTCCCGCAGTGGCTCCCCGATAAATTGGGGGACTGATAGATGTTTTTCCGGTTCCCCCCTTATTAAGGAGAGCCAGCGCGGGAACAGGGGTTTCCCCCGCCGCAGGATGCGCGTTCGCAAAGCGTCTCGCAGAGAAGCGCTGTAGTGGAGCGACTGGCGTGGGCTAGGGGGGATCGAATTCTATGCAGCTTCATAAAAAATTGGTATAAGGGTTTAGCATTGCTAAACCCCTAAATTAATTCATAACAGACAAGCGGGTTGGTTGATTTTTCTAACCGAACAGTATTTGACTCAACTACAAATCGCTATAATTTTTAAGCGATACCTAAGAACTTTTTATACTGCTCTATTTGTTTTTGCATTCCCTCTAGTAGTTTCCCAAAATCAGGATTATTCTCATTTTTATTATCATCATTGCTATCTATACTGATACTGCCCAGAATCTTTTCATAGTTTTGGAATTGTGACCATAATTCTGGATTGCCTAATCCAGAATTACCTTCGGCTGGCGTGAGATATGTTGTCGTTTCTGTCATTGCCTGACCGATGAGAGAATCGACATTAGAATTATTAAAACTAGCAATAGTCTCTGGCGTGAGATATGTTGTCGTTTCTGTAATAGTCTGACTTATCAGAGGAGCGACATCGAAATTATTAAAACTAGAAATTGTCTGTGATGTGATATAATTTGCGGTTTGTGTGTCTGTATGTAGCGGGTTATCGCCAGACATCACCTGCTTTGCCAGAGAACTGACATTAGAAATATTTAAATTTAAACTAGAGGTTGTATTTTGTGAACTCTTTCCTGCTATGTCTGTGTAGCCCCTCGTAGACATCACTTGCTTTGCCAGAGAATTGACATTAGAAATATTTAAACTAGAGCTTGTATTTTGTGAGGTTGTACTTTGTGTGCTATTTTCTGCTGTTTCTGCCACAATCTGACGTACTTGGGCATCAGTCAGGCTGGGGTTAGCACTGAGCATTAGGGCAACTACACCAGCAACGTGGGGAGCAGCCATAGATGTGCCGCTATAAGTGGCATACTGATTATTCGGAACTGATGAATAAACCTTGACTCCTGGGGCTGTAACATAAGAGATTTCATTTGTTCCAGAGCGGTTAGAGAAATCGGCCATATTATTATTTCTATCTACTGCCCCAACAGCAATTCCCGTCTTGGATGCATAGCGGGCAGGATAGTCTGGTGATGAGTCACCATCATTCCCTGCTGCCATGACGACAATTACTCCTTTGCTGCTGGCATAGTTAATGGCTGACTCTAGAGTCCGATTGGCAGATGTACCTCCTAAACTGAGGTTAATCACATTAGCTCCATTATCCACAGCGTAGCGAATACCTTTAGATATGGAGCTATAGGAACCAGAGCCAGAGTCATTCAAAGCTTTGACGGGCATAATCTTGGCATCATAAGCAATACCAGTGACACCGTAGTTATTATTCTCTCCTGCGATCGTGCCGGAAACATGAGTACCATGACCATTGTTATCTAGGGTGTTGTTGTTTTTATCAGCAAAGTTCCAGCCGTAATTATCATCAATATAGCCATTGCCATCATCATCTATCCCGTTACCCGCAATTTCTTTGCTATTCGTCCAAATATTATTTCTTAAATCCTCGTGATTATAGTCAACCCCAGTATCTACAACAGCGACAACAACACCTTTACCTGTGTATCCTTGTGCCCAAACTTCTGGTGCTTTAACAAGGTCTGCTCCCCAATTATTACCACCAAGATCGGGAACATCAGCAAAGGTATTCTGATTAGTAGCTTTAGCCACGGCTGCTGCTGCATTAATTAAGCCATAGCCATTGGTGGAGTTATAACTTTGCGTGGTAAAAGCATTGGTAGTAGCGTTACTGCTATTTTTGGAGTCACTATTATTTAGTAACTGCACATCAGAATCGGCTGAGTTGTAGCTACTACGTCTATTTAAGTTGAGGCTGGTGTCATCCTTAGTATTAAATGTATCTGACGAAGAAATTGAATTAAAATTTAAGCTTTTATTAGTAGAAAACAAATTGTTATTAGTATTATCATTGAGCATAAGTGTTTTTTCTCAAAATCAACAATGTTTTTGAACAGCTAGAATCGTTAAAACTTTTTTTAACAAAAGTTTTAATGTGTGAATAAGCCGTATTGTTAATAAGTACTATGAATTTTAATAATAAAATGCTAATTCTATTACCAAAAAAATATTATGATAATCATGCTTTTTGTGAAGAGCTATTTAGAATCCGCTTAATTATAAAATAAGCGGCAGAATGAGCAGCAAACGCCACTCATTCTGCCGCTTATATAAATTCTATTTTACTTTTGATAAACGACACTTAAGGGATTGTTCTATGCCAAGCTATTTCCTGCTGTCGTTGTGACAATCTGACGCACTTGGGCATCAGTTAAACCTTTCTTAGCACTGAGCATCAAAGCTATTACCCCGGCGACGTGAGGAGCCGCCATAGACGTTCCCCTTTCAAAACCATACTTATTACGCACCATCAGCTTGATAGAGCAAGTAATAGTTACCTGTGGCGATCGCATTGTTAACGATCAGCGATGCTGTTTCTGAGCTAGTAGCACCTGCGGCAATAGCGTTAACGCCACCAGAGGTGAGCAACACATCATCATTACTAAAAGCGGTATCTTTGGATAGATCGCTCTAATCCCTACCCTAAGAGTACTTTGAGGGTAGATACTGCCGCTACACGTTAAAAGGGCGAATGGAGTATAACTCCATTCGCCAAAGACTATCCTGAAGTCACTTTTCAGGGATCAAATAAGCACAAGTTAAATAATTCGTAATTCGTAATTACGTTTGGTGACGAGGATTTAGCTTAGGCTTCAATTCGTTCTGCCTGTAGAGGCTATGCAACTTACACTCCCCAACTTTGTTAAAAGCTTGTTAAAGCCACTAAGTAAGTTGGCGCGAAAAAAACCAAGTATGTTACGAAACGTAATTAGGCTTAAAGCCCTTACTAATGACAAATGACAAATGACCAATGACAGCCTTTGCCAGTTAGCTTTAATTGCGCCGACCTACTTAAATGTTTGCTTGCTGCCGTTGGTATAGTGACCAATACAAACCCTTTTGTTGCAATAACTCTGAGTGAGTGCCACGTTCGGCAATCACGCCTTGCTCTAATACCAAAATCAAATCAGCGCGTTTGAGAGGGGCAAAGCGGTGAGCAATCAGAAACACAGTACGGTTAGCGGAAACTTTTTGCAGGTTTTGTAGTACTTGTTGTTCAGTTTCACTATCCAAAGCGCTGGTAGCTTCATCCAAAACTAAAATCGGTGCTTGGGAAAGAAATAACCTTGCGAGGGCAATACGTTGCCTTTGTCCACCAGATAAAGCTGTACCACGTTCACCCACATTGGTTTCGTAACCGTAGGGTAATTGACTGATGAAGTCGTGTGCTACTGCTAGTCTTGCCGCTTCTACCACTTGCTCTGAGGTAATATCGGGAGTACCAAGAGTGATATTTTCCAAAATGGAACCGTTGAATAAAAAGTCTTCTTGGAGAACTACACTAACTTGTTGCCGCAGTGAAGCTAAATCGGCACTTTTTATATCAAAACCATCAATGAGGATGCGTCCTGATTCAATTTGATACAGGCGTTGCAATAGCTTAGACAGGGTACTTTTTCCAGAACCGCTACGTCCGACAATGCCAACAAATTGCCCTGGTTCGGCATTAAATGAGATTCCCCGCAGAATTGCTTCAAAGTTCGGTCGGTAGCGGAAAAATACTTGCTCGAAGGTGACTTGACCTTTCAGAGGTGGTAAAACTAGACCGGTTCCTAGTTCAGCTTCTGGGGAGACGTTGAGAATATCACCAATGCGATCTACAGAAAGTAGCACTTGTTGGAGGGTTTGCCATAACTGTACTAAGCGCAAAAGTGGCCCTGTAACTCTGCCAGAAAGCATTTGAAAGGCAACTAGCTGTCCAATTGTGAGCTTTTGTTCGATGACTAATTTGGCTCCAAACCAGAGAATCAGCATGGTGGAAAAATTGGTGAGGAAGTCACCAATGTTGCTGCTGATATTGGAGGTGGTAGAGGCTTTAAAACCTGTGCGAATGAAGCGAGCAAATAAGCCTTCCCAGCGATCGCGGGCTACTGGTTCGGCTGCATGAGCTTTAACTGAATGAATCCCTGTAATTGTCTCTACTAGAAAGGATTGACTATCGGCACTCCGGTTAAAGGTTTCGTTGAGCCAGTTACGCAGAATTGGTGTTGCAACTATCGTCAAAGTCGCAAACAGTGGCAATACTGCTAAAGCCACAAAGGTGAGTGGAACGTTATAGTAAAACATCAATGCTAGATACACCACAGCAAAGATGCTATCTAGAATTACAGTTAATGCTGTACCCGTGAGAAACTGACGAATTTGTTCAAGTTCCTGGACTCGTGCTATTGTGTCTCCGACGCGCCGCGACTCAAAATAAGCCAAAGGCAAACGCATCAGGTGGCGAAATAGCTGTGCTGATAAACTTAAATCTAGACGACGGGCTGTATGGGTAAAGATGAATAGGCGCAGAATGCCAAGTATAGACTCAAATATGGCTACGCATAAAAGTGCGATCGCCATAACATCAAGAGTTGGCAAACTCCCCTGCACCATCACTTTATCAATGACGACTTGCGTAATTAGTGGTGTTGTTAACCCCAAAAGCTGCAAGGTAAAAGATGCTAATAATACTTCTGTTAGTAATCCCTTATACTTCCAAACTGCTGGGGTAAACCAACTAAGATTAAATGTTTCTTGTTGAGATATGAGTTCTACTTGCCACAATCGTCCATCCCACGATGCCTCAACTATGGACTGCGGTAAGGTTTCACAAATGCAATCGGGATTTAGAGGGTTAGCGATAATTAAGCGATCGCCCTTAACTCCATAAGCTACCACCCAGGATGGACTCTGTGGTGAGTCAGAACTCCACAACAGTAAAGCTGGAAATGACAGTTGTCGCAACTCACCCCAACTCACTTGTAATCGCCGCAACACTAACCCTAACTTTTCTCCTGCTTCTACAACCTGTTTTGGGCGTTGTCCTCTGAGTTGACGCTGCACCCATTCCAGTTGCACAGAATTTTCTAGCTGTTGCGCCACCATTGTTAAACAAGCAGCAGCAGTATTCCAGCTAGCAACAAACGGATAATTTGAGATGATTAAATTGGCGGCTGGGAGTTGTCTTTGCGGTTGGAGGCTGTGAGGGCTGGAAGTCCCATCTGAGACTGATCTTACTGAAGGAGTGGAAGAGAAGGAAAATGTCTCTCTTTCTCCCTCCATATTCACTGGTAAGACTTGCCAAAATTCCTGAATTTGTGGGTTAGAAAATTCTGTCCACAGGGCTGTATCCCAACACACTACTACTACTTCTTTGCTAGCAGCTACAGCTTTAAAATCCGCAGACAGCTTTTGTAAATCACCAAACCAATCCCCCACATCTAGGGCGGCTATTGGTTTGCCAACTCCTTCTTCTCGTAAGCGAACTTTTCCAGCCACAATTAAGAATTGGTAACGACCAACATCGTTTGACCAAATTTTCTCTCCCAAACGATACTGACGAGTTTGGCACTCATTTTCCAATTGGGATTTTTGTTCGGGAGTCAACCAGCATAGCGGCGGCTGATTCCAAGGCAAAGAAGCTAGCACTTTTAATCGTAAAGATTCATTATCCAGAATTTTTAACTCACTTGTAACTTGACTGTCAGTTTTTGAATTTTCTCTGCTAGCCATTTCTCAAATAACTCATTTTGTAGTGCTTGCTTGAGTTGAGTATCTTCTAAAGACGCTGGCAGAAATTGTTCTACTCGAAACAAACCATAAGGTCCTTCTCCTTGAGGAGAGTCTTTGCCAACGATTTCTATTGGTCCTATTAATTGTCCAGGACTTGCCACATCAATAGCTGCCCGTAATATATCCGGCATACTTCCTCGGCTGACTATTCCCATCATGCCGTTCACAATTCGGTCATCTGAAAGTGAATACTCTTTAGCTAGTTGCTCAAAACTACCTCCTTCTTCAATTTGGGTTTGAAGTTCGTCTGCCAATTCTCGATTATTAACAACTATCCGAGAAAGTACCATCCGATCTAAAAAGATTTTGCGTTCAATAAAATATTCTTGGATTTTTGGTTCCGTGACTACAGCTTTCAGCTTTTCTAACTTGTAACCAAAAGTAACTGATGTGTAAAATGTGGCGTAATCTGTGTTATTGGTCTTTAACCATTCTTGAAAACTTTGGGGGTCAGTCAGTTGATTTTTCAGTCTAAAGTCAATAATGGACTGTTCAGTTATTGCTGTACCAATTTCAATATCGTCTCGTGTTCGGATTTCTTCCTCAATTACGTGCTGGCGGAGAATATCTCCAATGAACTGCCCCAATTTTCCAGAGGCTTGCAAGTACTTTACAGCTTCCTCAATAGAAATTATTTGGTCATTAATTGTCAAAAATGATAAAGATTCCATGAATTAATTATGTGAAAATGGTTAAACACTTATAGGACTTTTAAATTAAATCATATAGAGATCATCTGGTCGTTGATGAATAAAAATGATAAAGATTCCATGAACTAATTACATCTAAATGGTCAAAAAATTATATAGCTATTCAATACAATAATTTCCCATGATTATGTTTACAGTCTAGCGGGGACAAAACAGGATTGAAAATATCATCGGTAGTGCAGTAGTAAAGCAGATTGCTTATTTTCTACCACTGCCCTGAGTGGAGAATCTCACTTCTTTACTCAGAACTCCAAGAAGAGAAAGATGGGGAGCAGGGAGCAGGGGAGGATGAGGGGGATGAGGGAGACAAGGGGGACAAGGGGGAATTATTGAATAGTCTCTTCCTTGTCTCCCTTGTCTCCTATGCCCCTCTGCCTCTTTTCCATGCCCAATGCCCTGTTTGGCCAATGCCCATTGCTCGATCTACTTAATGATATTTACCCATGTCCAGGAAAGTAACACAGCTGCGATCGCACCGATTAATGTATTAAAAATATTTACTACTTCATTGGTCAACCAAGTATACTTAGATTGCAGTGTTGCCCCAATTACACTTTCTAAGTTAGTGGCAATAAATGCTGCCAGTATACACCAAGCGACTCCTAATAGATCGATTAAACCAACTCCCCAACCAACAAATGCGATCGCTACAGAAGCCACAATACCAGCTAAAGTTCCCTCCAAGCTTACCGCCCCTTCTGTACCGCGAGGCACTGGTTTGAGTGTGGTAATTAAAAAGGTGCTTTTACCATACGTTTTACCAACTTCACTTGCAGTAGTGTCAGCCAGTTTGGTACTGAAACTCGCTACATAGCCTAGTAATAATAGGGACTGGAGACTCGTACTGAGCGTTGCCGAAGTATTGGGGACTAGGGATTGGGGACTAGCTACAAAGAATCCCGAATTTATTATCCCTACTCCCAAGGCACACAGCGCCCCAGTCAAAGCGGAACCCCAGACATTCTCTGGGCCCCTTGCCCCAGAACGCTTTTCGGCAATCCCTTCAGCCTCTTTCTGCGCCATACCGATGCGGGTAACACCAGAACCAACCAGAAAATAGAACATCACTACTGTATATCCTTGCCAGCCTAGAGTTACCCAAATTAGGATGGCCAGAAACCACGCATGAAACGATCCAGCAGGTGTAAGTAGCTTTTTGGGAGCAATCCAAGCTAAACCCAATAGAATTGTGTTTAATACTACTGCCACCAACCAAGGATTAACAGAATCAATTAAGGATGACATCAGCAATTAATCATGAGTAATTTTGTCTGAACATGAACAGAATAACGAATTTGTCATGCTTAGTGCTTAATTTCTAAAACCTCTCCAGTTAAAGTAATATGTTTGTATTATTAACTAAAGTGCATCTGCATCACCCTCAAAGCTGAGTGTAAAACTACAAACAACGTCTTACATATACACTGCAATATTTATTAAAGAAGGTAGACTAAACAAAATGCAAAAATTTTGTTTAGTTGGGTGGACTCTTCTAATAACTGATCCAAAGCACTTTATCATGGTGCGTTAAGTTCTCAACCCACCATCTATCATAAAGTTGTAAGCTCTGAAATCTACTTTACTGAGTGTCTGTCCAGGCAAACATAAATTAGTATACCTGCACAAGAGAAAACAGTCACCTAAAGAATTAAGTGTAAATTATGTAAATGTAGGGCAAATTCCTTAGCCACAAGGTGCAGTGACTGAAGCGGTACTCAGTCCCTAGCTTTAGTTATAAAGATCAAGCATATAAATTATTGTCAGTTAAAACTGTGTTCAAGTTGACGACAATCAAAACTTCACAGAATAAATTGTAGATAGCATCAACTACTAATATTTTTCCCAGATAGCTATGAGCCAAACTTTATTCCATCTTGCTTTCCCTGTGACTGACATTGCCCAAACAAAAGCATATTACGTGGATGGCTTGGGCTGCGTTCCTGGTCGTGAAAACCATCACGCGCTGATTCTAAATCTCTATGGTCATCAACTAGTAGCTCACGTAACAAAAGAACCCTTGATACCGCAACACAGTATATATCCCAGACACTTTGGACTAATTTTTACCCAAGAACGTGACTGGCAAGACTTACTAGAAAGGGCACAACAACAACAGCTACTTTTTCGTGAAGAAACTAAAAATCGCTTTGTCGGTTCTCCTCTTGAACATCACACTTTCTTTTTAGAAGATCCTTTTTATAACCTTATGGAATTCAAGTATTATCGTTACCCAGAGGCGATTTTTGGGAGTTACGAACATACACAAATTGGGGATAGGACTTAAGTAATTCGTAATTCGTAATTCGTAATTCGTAATTCGTAATTCGTAATAGAGCCTCCGGCATCCACGTTAAGCGAAGCTATGCCGCAGGCTTTACGTAATTCGTAATTAAAGATGAATAAACCTCATCTAAGTTGAGAACCATAGTTTTCGCCCTCACCCAGATATGGGGGATAGGTTAGGGGATGAGGGCAAATCCTTATTCATTAGAGTTGAACTACAGGTTTCAAGATAGACGTGGTTTAGATTGAGGGTGGTAAGTATCTTGGCTACTAACTGGATGCTTTCTTAAGGAGGGGTAGCTTAATAGGCTTTGTTAAAGCTGCTTTTACTACTGCTAAACTCCTTGAATCTGTTAGCATCCAAGGATGTAGGGCGACTGGTACTATTACTTCGCTTCCTATGGGCATTTGTGAATTATTCGCTGGGACAATCATCAAATCATAAGGTGTCCAGATAGAAGTAAAATCTAGTTGCTCCAATATTACAGCATCAGAATTTAAATCCTTGAGAAAAATGCTGTTGGGGCGCATTTGTACGCAACCAGGACGCTGGGAACCATAAGCAACCACAGTTCCATTATGGGGTGAAGAGATCGTAATAAATCTTTGTACGCGGCTAATTCCTCCCAGTCGCTGGATATAGTAACGACTAACAATTCCTCCCATGCTGAAGCCTACTAAATCTAGCCCTTGTTCTGGTGCAAAGGTTGCAGCAACATAATTGGCTACTTGCTTTGCCAACTCATCAAGACCCACATCACCATTATTAGGAACCAGATCCAGAGAATATACAGACCACCCCTGTAATCCTAAGTAACCTGCCATTTCATGAAAAACTGCCCCCGTATCGTCAATGCCGTGTACCAATAACACAGGATTGCGCTGCTGATTTTCAGTATTCATCTCTAAAATCTGGCTGAATGAAGTCTGTACAAAATGTAACTGAGTACTGTTGCTATCTGCCAACAACCTATGACAATCCTCCCACTGGTTAAAAGTAAACCGCTTGCTTTTTTTCCAATCAATAATTTTCAAACGAAGAAGTGTTAATTTTTATAAAGCTTGCTTTCAGAATCTTGCTCTTAGTTACAGTAAAATTTAATAATTAGTTCTTGGTGTATAAAGGCCGCAAGTGCTTGCATAAAGAACATTTGCCCTATATTTTTACTACAATGTTGATTAAGCACAAATTTATAAGGGTTGTCACTAGAACGAGGTGACACCAAAGTAGAAAATGTTACATTTTTTCGTAATTTTTAACAATTACGGTCGAGTTCCAAATATAAAAGGCAGGAGTAATTGTAATGGATTTTATCAAAAAGTTAATTTCAGGGATTCTCGGTTTCGTAGCTGGGATTCTTGGTTTCGTGACTAAGCTGTTACCTGCAAAAAAACAAAGCAATGGTTACTTCTTAGAACTGGATGAAGCAACCAGTCAATCGAAACCAGCAGCATCAAACGGTAAAAAGGCTGTGGCACCAGCAGTATCTCCGGCTGCAAAAAGCCCTAAAGCTGAGACTACTAAAGCAACCACAACTGCGACAAAGACTAAAGTAGAAGCATCTCAGAATGGTAAAGCTGTCAAAGCTGAACCCGCTAAAGCAGCCGCCACCGCTAGCCCAAAAACACCTACTGAAACCACCTTTGCACCAAAATATCTTGCTCCTTCGACTACTAGCTCTAATGGTCGTCGTCGTCCAGGTGCGAATATGAGTGCTTACCTAGACATGGCACGTCAGGTTAAAACGCCTAACACGTCTAACAATTGATAGAGAGGCGAAATTGCCCGGATCTACAAGTTAAATGTAAATCCGCAAGGTTAAGACAACTTTGCCAGTTGTAGATGGAGGAACTCTCCAAACTAGAAGCGATCGCTTAATTTTCTCCACTACAACTTCATCTTTTACAGTAGAGGATTGTTTATTCAAAACTCATTCTTTTTCCATCTCCTTGGAATCAAAGCTTTTGAAGCTAAAAGACATATCGACTTCTTTCGCTACTGGAGATTGTGGCGATCGCTTTTACCGAAAAATTGGGTTTAAAGCCCCGTCGTTCTACGACGGCTTTTGTTTAATTTCCGAATTATTTCTCTGAATACATCATTTTGGGTGCGGTCTGTTTGGGCACAGTATTCAAGAAGTATTTTATATTCTTCATCAGAACATCGCACAGTTAGTTTTTTCATGCCGTCATAATGCCGTCTATCTATGGTACAATATTAGCATGAAAACACTGAAGTTCAAGTTATATCAACACAAGCGAAATAGATTCCTCAAACGCATGATTAATGCGAGTGGACTAATCTATAACCATTGTATTGCTCTCCACAAACGCTACTACCGGATGTGGGGAAAACACTTGAATTGTGCAAAACTTCAGTCTCATATTGCCAAGTTACGGAAGCGCAAAGAGTTCTGGCAGACGGTAGGCTCTCAAGCAGTACAAGACATTTGTCAACGCATAGAGAAAGCCTACCAATTATTTTTTAAACACAACAAGAGAGGAGTTAGACCACCGGGATTTAAGAAGGTCAAGAAGTATAAGTCATTCACCTTAAAGCAAGCGGGATATAAGTTTCTAGGCGGTAATCGGGTTAAGGTTGGGAACAAGGTTTATCAGTTTTGGAAGTCTAGAGAGATTGAGGGAACGGTCAAAACTTTAACTATAAAGCGCATGCAATAGCTGCATCACCAGGATACTGAGGTAACATTTCTCCCTTTGAAGCCATCCAAGGCAATTTAGATAAAACAGAAGAGTAATGATATCTGTTTCTTATACAAGGATTAATGAATGGTTTTTTCTTTCCAAAGTAACCTTGTTTTCTTAAGTCAATACCCATTTGTTGATAATATGCTAGAGACAGAGCATCTTCTTGGCAGCTTTTCGCTACCTGAGCTAGTCTCTTCATATTTACCTGTGCATCACTTCTCATTGGTGTTAAGCACAAAGCCGAGCTAGTTACCAGCAAAGTGATTAAGCTTTTAACTGTGAATTTTCTCATTGATTTCCCTCTCTTATTACTTGTTCTAATTCATCAGAAGTTTTAGGTATGGGATATGTAGATTCCCAAGGATTAGGGATATTAGCCCCATCATCATTTGTATTTACTGCATTCTTTGGTTGTTTTGTTGGAACTTCTTGCTTAGATGCTAATTGCCGTTGATTTGAGGTTGTTACAGTTTTTTTTGGTTGCTGCTTAGTTTCCAAGTAAATTTGTTTAGCTTGTTCAATGCTAATTTTTGTCTGTTGCTGTTTATCGGCTTGTTGCTTTTTTTGTGTTATTAAAGCCCTTTCCCTTGTATCAGCATTTAGCTGCTCTCTTCTTTCCCTTATCACAGCTTTTAACTGCTCTCTTTCTGTTATAACAGCAGCTTCTTTTTTAATAGCCGTTTGTCTTTCTTCCTCGGCTTTTAAAGCAGCTTGAAGTTTTTGTTTTTCTATCTCCTCTATTTGAGCTTGTTCGGTTTCTATTTTGTCAGATGTAGGCAAAGTTAAAGGACTTATTGTAGGTTGAGGTTTAGCAGTTAATGGGATTTCAGAAATTTGGGTAACTGGACTAGGAATAGCTACCGGAACATTTTCTACAGGAGAAACAGAAACCGGATTTTTGGTGTTTGGTTGATTAATAACCGCAATAGCAACAGCAAAACATCCCAGCCCTAAACCGATGAGAACTTGCCAAAGTTTTTGGTTTTTCTGAGCCTGGCTAGAAGACACATTGACTGATTTAGCTCCACCGACTGATACAGTAGCAACAGAACTAGATGACGTAGCAGATTTAGACCCATTGGTTGATTGAATTGCCGTTTTTTGTCCTAGTATTCTAGGCATTTGTAACGCTTTTTCAATTTCGTTCAACTTCTGCAAAATCACTTGGGTATTTTGAGGACGATGATTTGCAGTAGGAGCCATCAAATGGTCGATTAAATCTGCCAAAAGTGGAGAAATATTGAGTGCAGATTTTCGCCAGTGCAACTCGTTAGTCAGAGGGTCATAAATTTCTTTATCCTGGGGTTCCTTACCTGTGAGCAGAAAAATAAAAGTCCGTCCCAATGCAAAAAAGTCTGACTGCTGTACCGAATAACCGTTTTGTTGCTCTGGGGGTGAATAGCCTTGTGAAATAATTCTGGTATGGGAATTTCCCGCCAAAATGGTTGTTGTGACTTGTCGAACTGCACCAAAATCAATTAAGACAAGCTGCCCACTTGGTCGCAGCATGATATTTTGAGGTTTAATATCACGGTGAAAATATTGATGAGCGTGTACTAAAGCGAGAATTTCTACAAGTTGTTTAAGCCAATTGAGAGCTTGAGCTTCAGAAAGACGTTGATAATTACGAGATTCCATCCACTGCTCTAAATTTACGCCTTCAATTTTCTCCATTGCTAAACAGTGCAATGGTACAGAGCTATTTTTAGGTAAAACAGTAAAATAACCATCTGGTTCTACCTTGGGAATACCCCCACTGTTTAGCTGACTCAAAACCTTTGCTTCCTGCTGAAACAGTTCAATGGCCTTGGGGTTCTTTTCAGTCAGCACTTTTAAAACTTTAGTTTTCCCACACTCGTCAACTTCAAAAGTATTACCAAAGCCACCTTGTCCTAGTTGTTTGATTACCCGATAGCGACCTTGCAACAGTATTTCTGACCCACAGTTACGGCAAATAAGGTTGTTTGCATTCGCTGGGTCAACAGGTTTTGGACAATGGGGATTTATGCAATAGGTCATTACACAGAAGTAAATATCCTAAAGAATCGATTTTTATTAATATCTAAACAGAGGGTTAAACCTATAAGGTTCTATTAATAGAGTTCCCTAAAACTTTGACAATGTAACATATATAGGGGTTTTAACTTGCTATGCAGTCTGAACTTACCCCGTATTTGCTGACGCAAACACTCTCCTCTCTTTAGCAAGGCTATGGTGTATACACACCTTTGTATAAAACTAAAATTGTTGAATATCCCCCTAAATTCCCCTTAAAAAGGGGACTTTGAAGGGTTTTTGCCTTACTTTTTAAGGGAGGTTAGAGGGATTTCAAAAGCTTGTGGGGTAATGTTTAGAATACTTGTGGTACACCGTAGCTTTAGCCTTACCGCTATGCTTCATTAATAGGAAGTCGATAAAATCACTTACTTCCTGAACTAAAGATTATGGCATTTTGCCGGATTTATACCAATTGTTTGATCTTGTAGGTTGATGATAAATGTTTTTAACTGGATTTCTCTTTATCCACAAAAGTGAAAACCTGGTCATTTATAATAGCCAGGTCTACTAAATATTTAAACTAAAACTCAGCACTTTGTGGTGTACGCGGAAAAGGAATCACATCGCGGATATTTCCCATACCCGTCATAAATTGCACAAGTCGTTCAAAACCCAGTCCGAAACCAGCGTGGGGAACAGTACCATAACGACGTAAATCAAGATACCACCACAAGTCTTCTGGCTTTAATCCTTGCGCTAACACGCGGCGTTCTAAAACTTCTAAGCGTTCTTCACGCTGGGAACCACCTACAATCTCGCCAATTTTGGGTGCGAGAATATCCATTGCGCGGACGGTTTTTTCATCGTCGTTTAAACGCATATAAAATGCTTTAATTTGCGCTGGATAATCTGTAACAATTACTGGCTTTTTAAACTGTTGTTCAGCTAGATAGCGTTCGTGTTCTGATTGTAAATCTAAACCCCAACTCACAGGATATTCAAATTTAACATCAGCTTTTTCTAAAAGTTTGATGGCTTCTGTATAAGTTAAACGTTCAAACTGATTATTAATAATATTCTCAGCTGTTGTCAACACAGATTTATCAATGCGTTCATTGAAAAATTCTATGTCTTCTGGGCAAGTTTCCAACACATATTTAAAAATGTGTTTGAGAAACGCCTCAGCCAAATCCATATCGCCTTCTAAGTCACAAAAAGCCATTTCTGGCTCAACCATCCAAAATTCTGCTAGGTGGCGGGAGGTGTTGGAATTTTCTGCACGGAAGGTAGGGCCAAAGGTGTAGACGTTACTAAACGCCATCGCCATCACTTCCGCTTCCAACTGGCCGCTAACTGTTAAATATGTGGGTTTAGCAAAAAAGTCTTGGCTGTAATCTACTGCTTGGTTTTCTGTGCGAGGAATATTCTTTAAATCCAAACTGGTAACGCTAAAAAGTTCACCTGCGCCTTCGCAGTCGCTAGCAGTGATGATGGGGGTGTGTACCCACAAAAAGCCTCGTTCTTGGAAAAATTGGTGAATTGCTGCCGAACAAGCATTTCTGACGCGGAAAACTGCACCAAAAGAGTTAGTGCGCGATCGCAAATGTCCAATGGTTCGCAGAAACTCAAAGGAATGGCGTTTCTTTTGCAGGGGATATGTATCGGGATCAGCTTCGCCATAAACTTTCACGGACTCTGATTTCAACTCAATCCGTTGTCCTTTACCAAGAGAAGCCACTAGTACCCCTGTCACCTCAACAGCAGCACCTGTATTCAATTTTTTCAAGATAGCTTCGTAATCTGGCAAATCCTGATTGATGACGACTTGCAAATTAGCTAGTGATGAGCCGTCATTGACTTCAATAAAAGCAAACCCTTTGGACTCGCGTTTCGTCCGCACCCAGCCTTGAACTAGGAGAGACTCATCAGGTTTACCACTTCGCAATATTTCTGCAATCCGTCGATTTGCCATATTTTACAACTTATATTTCGTCAACTTAGTGAGTACAAATATTAAAGAATCTTAACCATTTAACCCAATCCATAATTGGAATTATCCAGCACAAGACTTTAATATCCAGCCTATGATAACGCCCATTCCACCAAAGCGGACGGCTTGCCAGAAAGGTTTTTTCAGGCTACGCCAAGAAAATAACTGGCTTTCTAGGTTTAGTTCTAGCATTTCCAACTGCTGTTGAATTTGCCGCAACTCTGCTTTGATTTCTGGTGTCTGAGATGTATTGTGCTTAAGTTTATCGCGCTGCTGTTGCCATTGTGCCTGTTGTTGGCGATCGCGTTGCACTTGATCGTAACGCTCTTTTAAGGATAGGAGCGATCGCTCTACTTCCTCTAATTCTTGTTCAAAATCTGGTTCGGGATTTTCTGCTGACGGCTGTGATTGTTTTGGCGGCTTCATTTACAAGTAGTAAAGTAGAAGTAAATGCAAATGTGCCAATAGTTATGTCTCAATCTACCCAGCTGCCGAAAACCAGTCAACTGAATGAACTTAGTACTCTGGAACTAGCTCAAGCTCTCATGGAAAGACTGAGCATTTCCCCTAACGATTGGCATCGCCTCAAGTCTAACCGCAATTCCCGCGCTAATGAACAAGTGGCAGCAGCGATTGTGTATCTGTTAAAGAATCAGCCACAAGAAGCTCAAGCTAGATTAGAACAGGCAATTGGCTGGTTAGATCGCTCCATTTCTGCACCTCCTTGTCCGACTCATGGAAAAAGTTAATGGATCAAGAAGCTTTAGAGAAACGTAATCGTTCTGAGGCTTTGATTTTGCTAGCAGAACGATTACTTCAAGAGCTAGAGAGAGGTTTCAACCCACAGTTTGCTTTTAATCATCGCCAGTGCATCAAAACCCTAATTCGGGAACTATCTGAGTCTCTAGCGCAAGACGATGACCAGAAAAATGACCAATCTTATAACAATCTTAAGTTTGCATTACGACTAGATCCTTCGGATCAACACGAGGATGAACCCTGGGAGTCAGACGATGATATTTCTGGAGGTTCTACTGCAATTCCAAATCCACGAAAACCAAGTCCAAAACCAGGAACAAATGACTCAGAAGAGTTACCGCCAATAGACAATACTTTTTATTGAATCTTAAAATGAGGAGTTAAGACTTTAAAACTTCTAACTCCTCACTCCTGATTAAGTTACAGTCGCAGAGATAATCCTCGGCGGTTTTCCATTTGCTTACAAAGCCTCAATTCTGTGCCTTTGCGGTTCCACTCCACCTGGTCAAAAATATGATGGAGAAGACATAAACCACGACCACTTTCTGATTCATCTGGTGGTAAATAGTCTGTTGGTTCTTCTTCTTTAGTAGAAGAGGGAGTAAAACCGCTACCCTGGTCTGATATTATCCACCAATATTGATTATCTATTAAGGAAAAACGCACTACAACTGTTTTACTTGGATCGAGATTATTGCCATGTTTAGCTGCGTTTACTAGGGCTTCTTGAAGTCCTAGCCGCAGTTCTGCTTGTAATTTTGCTGGAATTTCTGCCAACAGTAAATCTAATATTGGACAAAGGTAGAGAGTTGAGGCAAAACTAATAGTGCCCCAATAACGTGCAACTGGACGGAGTGAAATTGTAATCACAAGAGAAACCCCATAGCCTTCAGTTAGCTAGACATCAGTTTGCTATTACAGGCACCCTGATAAAACTTGAGGTGGTCATGCTGCCTTCAAACTTGCGTCTTTAAAACTAAATTTTGAAAATGCTAGGGAGCATTAGCCCTATAGTATGAGTTGGGATTGTTTAGATATATAACGGCTGCAATAGTTTTGATAATGATGTTAGCAACTTAAAAAGATGCTAGTAATTTGACAGAGTATTGGGATACTCTAGTTAATTGCCGATTTGTCATTTACACAATCCAATTCATATTTATAAGAACCTATGCAACTTGAATTTATTTAAACAAAAGGAATTTTTATTTTCAGCTTAATTCAATTTTAGCATCTTTAGTATGCACTAGACTAAAAATTTCAAATTTCAGTTTTTGTAAAGGAATTACTATCCTTGTGCAAATCTGATAGCACAAGAAAGGCGGCAGCTTCAACATGAGCAGTTTGAGGGAAAAAATCAGCAGGTTGTACCCGTGTGATGGTATATTGTCCATCTTGACAAAGTAATTTCAGGTCACGGGCGAGGGTAGCTACTTTACAGCTGACGTAAACTATCCGAGATGGTTTCAGTTGCCGTAAAGTGTCGATGACAGCGCGATCGCATCCCTTCCGTGGCGGATCGAGTATTACTACTTCTGGTATTGTGCCCATTTTGGGAAGCAATTTCTCTACTGCCCCGACTTGGAATGTCACATTATCAATTCCGTTGCGGTGGGCATTCAAAATAGCTTGTTCTACTGCTGCTGGTTGCACTTCTAATCCTGTAGCAATCCGAACTTTTTTGGCGAGGGGTAAAGTTAAAGTCCCAATACCACAGTAGGCATCAACTAGCAACTCATGCCCTTGAAGATTGAGTTCTGATTGAATTATCTGCAATAGTGCCTCTGCTGTTTCTGTATACACTTGGAAAAATGTATCTGGGCGGACTTGAAATTCTAGTCCAGCAAAGTTTTCACGCAGGTGTGGGACTCCAGCGATGCAACGAGTTTCTGATCCGAATATAGCATTTGTGCGATCGCTATTGCGATTGAGCGACACTCCCACTAACTGCGGATAACGCTTTAACCATTCTTGGGCTTGGGTTTCAATTCCTGATAAATTCCAGTCCTTCACCACTAAAGTCAGCAACATTTCTCCAGTGTGTCGGCCAATGCGTAAACCCAGATGGCGAATTTTTCCCTGGTGGCGCTGTTCGTCATAAATTTGCCAACCTTGTTGTTGAATATCTTGCTTAACTTCGGCAAGCAAGGGATTTAATCGCGCGTCTTGGACTGGACATTGATTTAAATTAATTAATTGGTGAGTACCTTTTTGGTAGTAACCAGCTTGTACCTGTCCTGTTGCTGATATGCCTAGAGGATATGTAGATTTATTACGGTAGCCCAAAGCAGAAGGGGCGGCGAGTACCGGATTTACCGGTGGTTGGACAAAACCGCCAATGCGTTCTAAAGCTTGGATAACCTGATTTTGCTTGGCTACTAGCTGGTAGTCATAATTAATATGCTGCCACTGGCAACCACCGCATTTATCCGCCACAATACAATTGGGTCTGATCCGGTGTGAGGATGGCTCTAATAGCTGCTGGAGCTTCCCGTGGGCGTATTTTGGTTTAACATGAACCAAGCGGATAATGGCGCGATCGCCCGGTACAGTATCTGGGACAAACACTACACGTTCATCAGCGCGTCCCACCCCATCACCTGTATCACTCAGATTAGCGATCGTCACTTCAATTAATTCACCTTGTTGCCAAATTATTTTAGTCATTTGTCATTTGTCATTTGTCATTTGTCATTTGTCATTGGGCATTGGGAATTGGGCATTGGGAATTGGGCATTGGGCATAAGGAAGAGACTATTCAATAATTCCCCCTTGTCCTCCTTGTCTCCCTCATCCCCCTCATCTCCCCACTCCCCACTAAACAGATAAATTCAATACATAAGTAGCTCCTATCTCTTCACTTGTGTACCTCCGACTCGCTAAACTAACAGATAATATTTCAGGTGATTTCAATCATCATGACTGTAATTAGCCAAGTTATTCTCAAAGCCGACGACGAACTGCGTTATCCCAGCAGTGGCGAACTGAAAAATATCAAAGACTTTTTGCAAACCGGCGTACAACGGACGCGGATTGCGGCGACCTTAGCCGAAAATGAAAAAAAGATAGTTCAGGAAGCAACCAAACAACTTTGGCAGAAGCGTCCTGACTTTATCTCCCCTGGTGGTAATGCTTACGGAGAACGCCAGCGCTCTCTATGTATCCGTGACTTTGGCTGGTACTTACGCCTAATTACTTATGGTGTACTTGCTGGCGACAAAGAGCCGATTGAAAAAATCGGTTTGATTGGTGTACGGGAAATGTACAATTCATTGGGCGTTCCCGTGCCTGGAATGGTAGAAGCGATCAATTCCCTCAAAACAGCCTCCCTTGGCTTATTGAGTGCGGAAGACGCTGCTGAAGCAGCACCCTACTTTGATTACATCATTCAAGCGATGTCTTAATACAAAGTGTGTGTTTGTTCTAGGAGTATACTTCCGGTCTAGTAGAGTGAGTGCAAAATATTAGCACTCGATAGGCATAAGATACCGAATTTGATCGTACCCTCCCCACAATTGGTAGTGGCTGTGGCAAAATCTCTGTCAAGTTACCAACCAGTTGTGGGGAAATTTTATGAATATGGGCATTGGGCACTTGTACTGAGCGACTTGTGCCGAGCCTGTCCTGAGCGTAGCCGAAGGGCGAAGCCGAGGTAAGTCGAAGTATTGGGCATTGGGAATTGGACAAATGACAAATGACAAATACAAAAAACCGACAGTCCTTGTTTAAGGCTGTCGGCAATTTAAGTGTGTTCCCTATTAATGACTCGGCTAGAGTTCAGTTGTCATTAATTATGCCTAGTTAGCGATCGCAGAGAGACGATCATAATCATGTATAAGTGTGATCCTCGTCACTTGATTGTTACAGCTAAACTGCATACCCCCGAATAATCTCTGAGTCACAGTAAATCTATGCAAATTTGGAACTAAGAATATATACGCTGGTAGATGCTTTGTCAGCTTAAGAGCAAATAACACCGATTAGACACTTAGGAGGTAAAACACGAGACACAGGAATTCACAAACCTATGCCCCGTTTGTCAAACTACTGTAGCAGAAAGAGCTATCTGCAAAGATAAATTTCTCAAAGCCAGTCGTAGACAAGCTAATAGAGGTTCCATTGCTGTTGAAAGTGAGGTTGGCAGAGTTAAGGGTATTGCCCGAAATAACCCCAGATACGAAGAGTTCAGAGCGATTGAAAGCCCTGAGATCGAGGGTGTCAAAACCATCGCCGCCATCAACAGTTGCAGCACCAAATCCTTTCAAGTAGTCATTCCCAGTGCCCAAAGCAATATTGATGCCGCCACCGATGGTGACTTTCTGTTGAACTCCGTCTAGGGTACTGGTGGCGATAATTTGGTCATTGCCATTGCCAGTCTTGATGATTCCTTCTCCATAAATGCCGTATGCAGTACCACCAATTGTTGCTGTCGCCTGTCCGGTAAGCTTGTCAGAACCATTGCCAGTATCGATTATTCCATCGTTGAAGATGCCATAGGCGGTGGAGTTTGTTCCAGAACTGTTCCCATAACCTGTAATCGTATCCTTGCCCGACCCTGTAGTGATGGTGCCGTCTTTAGCGTTCTGAATGCCAGTTCCAGCACCGCCATCACCGATGCCAGCGGGAGCGATGCTGCCTTTGCCGCCATTGCCAGTGCCGATAATTGTGTCTTCTCCGTCTCCAGTATCCAGTTTGCCACTGTTGCTGATGCCGATTCCAGCACCGCCGTTACCACCGACGCGCTCACTACTATCGATTTCTTCCTTGGAATCAATAGTCCCGATGCCGCCGATGCCACCCTGCCCTGTGCCGCCGATCGTGTCTTCTCCGTCTCCGGTATCCAGTTTGCCACTGTTGCTGATGCCGATCCCAGTCCCGCCAACGCCGCCAGGAGTAGTGACGGGTGTGGCATCGCCGCCAACGCCACCGATACCAGTGCCGTTGATGGTGTCTTTTCCCTCATCTGCATTCAGACTGCCACTGTTAGCAATGCCGATTCCAGCACCACCAAGGCCGCTGTTGAAGACGCCATTGCCACCGATGCCGCCCTTCCCTGTACCGTTGATCGTGTCTTGTCCATTCCCTACATTTAGAGTGCCACTGTTAGCAATGCCAGTTCCAGTACTGCCGTTGCCGGGTCTGAAGTCGCCGGAATCGCCGTTGCCGCCAGTGCCGATGCCGGTGATCGTGTCATTTCCATCCCTAGTGTACAGTTCACTACTGTTAGCAATGCCAGTCCCATCACCGCCGCTGCCGCCGCCGATACCGCCAGCAGCGCCATTGCCGCCAGTACCGATGCCGGTGATCGTGTCATTTCCTTCCCCTGTATTCAGGCTGCCACTATTAGCAATGCCAGTCCCATTACCCCCGAAGCTGGCGCCAAGACCACTGGCACCGATGCCGCCCTCCCCTGTACCGACGATCGTGTCTTGTCCTTCCCCGGTGTCCAGTTCGCCACTATTGCTGATGCCAGTCCCATCTTCGGTGAGGCCAGGGCTGCGGCCGAAACTAGGGGTGCCGCCCTTCCCTGTGGCGTTGATCGTGTCATTTCCTTCCCCTGTATTAATACGGCCACTATTGTCGATGCCTGTCCCAGTACCGGCGTTGCCACCATTGCCGCGGCTTTGAAAAAGGATGATGCCGCCATCGCCGCCCTTACCTGTGGCGTTGATCGTGTCATTTCCGTCCCCTGTATCAATACTGCCACTGTTAGCGATACTTGTCCCAGTATTGCCGTTGCCACCCGCGTAGCTGTCATTGCTGCCGTTGCCGCCAGTACCGATGCCGGTAATCGTATCGTTTCCGTCCCCTGTATTAATACTGCCACTGTTAGCGATGCCTGTCCCAGTACCGCCGTTGCCACCCTGGGAGCCGTCATTGCCACCGTTACCACCAGTACTAGTGCCAACGATCGTGTCTTTTCCGTCCCCTGTATTAATACTGCTACTGTTAGCGATGCCTGTTCCAGTACCGCCATTGCCGGGGTCTTCGCTACTGCCACCGCCGCCTTTGCCACCAGTACCGGTGCCGACTATCGTGTCGTTTCCATCCCCTGCATGTAGACTCCCACTGTTAGTAATACCAGTCCCAGTACCGCCGTTGCCGCCGTTGCCCAATAAGTTGCCAGCAGTACCACCATTGCCGCCAGTGCCAGTCCCGACTATCGTGTCGTTTCCATCTCCTGTATTAATACTGCTTTTGTTGTTGACGATGCCTTTCCCAGTACCGCCATTGCCGGATTTTTTACCGCCGTTGCTGCCGTTACCACCAGTACCAGTGCCAATGATCGTGTCTTTTCCGTCCCCTGTATTAATACTGCCTTTGTTGTTGCCAATGCCTGTCCCAGTACCGCCGTTGCCGGAGCCGTTATTGCTGCCAGCAGCCGTGCCCTCAATAGTGTCATTTCCTGAGAGTGTACGAATGAAACCTCCAGTTAAAATATCAATACCAATTGCCAGAGATACATTTAACTGTTTCCCGACTAAAGTGTCGGGAGAATTGGTGCCGATGAGATTTGGTGGAACAGTAAGTCTAGGCATGATCAAAATCCTCTAAATTATGTTAATACGGTCGGTTTGCTGACTCAAATGAGCAGTTTCGGAAGCAAATTGCCATAATCCTTTCTCCAAGAGCGATTCAGTGATTGAGTCTGCTGTTGTAGGAGTCACTTCAGACGAATGAAGTTCCAAAGAATTAATCAGATTCCACAGCATTAAAACTTGCGATCGCATCGCATCCTCTGAATTTTTTCTGCATTCAACTAGTGGAGCATCTGACAGGCTGATAGCCATTTCTCTAATCTGGAAATGACCTATGCATATTACAAGGAAAGAAAATTTTATTACTTTATTTTTATCAGTACATTTACCAGTAATTCAGCGTTGAATACAATCTATCTTTAGGTGTACAAAAATATATATCTTTAAGTAAATTTATTTATTTTTTTAAACTTTTAGCATCATATAGTCATGAGCTATCCTAATAAATGCACCTACAGGACAAGTAAATCGGTAGAATAATGCTCTGTACAATTGGTGCATAATTTCCATGACCGCCACATCTCCTGCTTTCTTTTCACCTCAAGAAATCGCTGCTGAAGGTCTTAAACCAGAAGAATACACAGAAATTGTCCGTCGGTTAGGCCGTCATCCCAACAAAGCTGAACTGGGAATGTTTGGGGTAATGTGGTCTGAGCATTGCTGTTACAAAAACTCTCGACCTTTACTTAAACAATTTCCCACTGAGGGGCCCCGCATCCTCGTGGGGCCTGGTGAAAATGCTGGTGTTGTAGATTTGGGTGACGGACTCCAACTAGCTTTTAAGATTGAATCCCACAACCACCCATCAGCTGTTGAACCATTTCAAGGTGCAGCAACAGGAGTGGGCGGTATTCTCAGAGATATTTTTACGATGGGTGCGCGTCCCATTGCTCTATTAAATTCCCTGCGCTTCGGTTCCCTAGAAGATGCCAAAACTCAAAGACTGTTCCAAGGTGTAGTGGCGGGGATTTCACATTATGGTAATTGCGTTGGAGTACCCACCGTTGGCGGCGAAGTTTACTTTGACTCAGCTTATTCTGGTAATCCCCTAGTGAATGTCATGGCACTAGGATTAATGGAAACCCAGGAAATTGTTAAATCTGGGGCATCTGGCTTAGGCAACCCAGTACTGTATGTTGGTTCCACCACTGGGCGCGATGGCATGGGAGGCGCAAGTTTTGCCAGTGCAGAATTAAGCGATCAGTCAATAGACGATCGCCCGGCTGTGCAAGTAGGCGATCCATTTTTGGAAAAGTCGTTAATTGAAGCTTGTCTGGAGGCGTTTAAAACAGGTGCAGTTGTCGCCGCTCAAGATATGGGAGCGGCCGGTATCACCTGTTCTACTTCAGAGATGGCGGCAAAAGGTGGTGTGGGAATTGAACTAGATTTAGATAAGATTCCGGCAAGAGAAACGGGGATGGTTCCTTATGAATATCTGCTTTCGGAATCTCAAGAACGAATGCTGTTTGTTGCCCATAAAGGGCGTGAGCAAGAATTAATTGACATTTTCCACCGTTGGGGACTTCAAGCAGTTGTCGCTGGTACTGTCATCGCTGAACCCATTGTGCGAATTCTCTTTCAGGGTAAAGTAGCAGCAGAAATTCCCGCCGAGGCTTTGGCGGAAAATACCCCACTATATAACCGTGAGTTGCTGGCAGAACCGCCAGAATATGCGCGTCAAGCTTGGGAATGGACTCCTGATTCTTTACCTGTTTGTACAACTGCTGGAATAGAACTCCAAGCAGGGTTGCAAAGTTGGAATGATATCCTGTTCACTTTGCTCGATACACCCACGATCGCATCTAAAAACTGGGTATATCGTCAATATGACCATCAAGTACAAAATAATACAGTAATACTTCCTGGTGGCGCAGATGCCGCCGTTATTCGTTTGCGCCCCTTAGAACAAGTCCCCAATCTAAAATCCAAAATCCAAAATCCAAAATCAGGAGTGGCAGCAACAGTAGATTGCAATCCTCGTTATGTTTATCTTGACCCCTACGAGGGAGCTAAGGCAGTGGTGGCAGAAGCTGCACGCAATCTTAGCTGTGTGGGTGCGGAACCTCTGGCGGTGACGGATAACTTAAATTTTGGCTCTCCAGAAAAACCGATTGGTTATTGGCAATTGGCAGAAGCTTGTCGTGGTTTAGCGGAAGGTTGTCGAGAATTAGCGACACCAGTCACAGGCGGAAATGTTTCTTTATACAATGAAACCCTCGATTCTCAAGGCATTCCACAACCCATTTATCCGACTCCTGTTGTGGGAATGGTGGGCTTGATTCCCGATATCACCAAAATTTGTGGACAAGGTTGGCAAGCATCCGGCGATGTGATTTATCTTCTGGGATTGCCTCTGACATCTAAAATCAGTTTGGGAGCATCTGAGTATTTAGCCACTATCCACAGCACTGTTGCCGGCAAACCGCCACTGGTAGATTTTGACTTGGAACGCCGCGTCCAAAAAGTTTGTCGGGAAGGAATTCGTAATGGTTGGATACGTTCAGCCCATGATTCTGCTGAAGGGGGAGTAGCGATCGCACTAGCAGAATGTTGTATTGCTGGCAACCTTGGTGCCCAAATCAATTTAGAAATAGCACCAACCCAGTCACCATCTCGTTTTGATGAGGTGCTGTTTGCCGAAGGTGGTGCCAGAATTTTAGTTTCTGTAGCATCAGAACAACAAGTAATTTGGGAATCATACTTACAAGAACATCTCGGTCAAGAGTGGAAAATACTAGGTACTGTTGGCAATTTGGAGACGGGTTTGGGGGTTTTCACCACTGATAGTCAGGTCTTAATTAAAGTTAGTATCGAAGATATGAGCGATCGCTATTCCCATGCGATCGCCAGGCGGATCGCCAACCACACCATTGTTTCTGAGTCCTAAGTATTTAGACTTCACTCAGAAATCAGCACTAATTACTCAGAACTATTAGCGTCTCTGGGCATAATTACGGTACTGTTTTAATAGATGGTTAAAGATTTGTTAAGAAATCAACAACTATCTATATACACAATCCCAGTGACTAACTAATTCGTAATTCGTAATTCGTAATTCGTAATTGAAGCATACAAGCTCCTTGATTGGTCAATGAAAAAACAAAAGCTCGTAGCATCACGATTTCAAGCCTTGTAAGGATTTAGCAATGCTAAATCCTTACACTGATGGGCTAATAATTACGAATTACGTATTATCAATTACGAATTATTTTGACTTGACCCCCCCACCAGGAGCAAAGCTAGCATGACCTCTATTCATTCTGTCACTTCGGATGAATACCCCGACCCTACCAACAACCCAATCAATAGTCATGAAAATCAGCCTGACAAGCCAGAAGAAGCTTGTGGTGTTTTTGGCATCTACGCACCAGGAGAAAACGTTGCTAAACTGACCTACTTTGGATTGTACGCCCTCCAGCATCGGGGTCAAGAATCAGCTGGGATTGCCACCTTTGAAGGTACACAAGTCCATCTCCACAAAGACATGGGCTTGGTGTCTCAAGTTTTTAATGAATCCATCTTGGATCAATTGCCTGGTAGCCTTGCTGTTGGTCACACTCGTTATTCCACCACAGGTTCTAGCCGCAAAGTTAATGCCCAACCCGCAGTTCTGGAAACTCGCTTAGGTTCATTAGCTCTAGCACACAATGGTAATTTAGTCAATACAGTGCAACTGCGTCAAGAGTTGCTTGAGAAAAAATATAACTTAGTCACCACAACAGACTCAGAAATGATTGCTTTTGCGATCGCAGAAGCCATTAATGCTGGTGCAGATTGGCTAGAAGGTTCAATTCAGGCATTTCATCGTTGCCAAGGAGCCTTTAGTTTAGTTATTGGCACTCCTGACGGCATTATGGGTGTCCGTGACACCAATGGTATTCGCCCCCTAGTAATTGGGACTTTAGCTGGTAATCCAGTCCGTTACGTTTTGGCATCCGAGACTTGTGGTTTAGACATCATTGGAGCCGAATACCTGCGAGATGTAGAACCAGGCGAATTAGTTTGGATTACTGAAGAAGGTTTGGCTTCCTATCATTGGAGTCAACAGCCCCAGAGGAAATTGTGTATCTTTGAGATGATTTACTTTGCCCGCCCTGATAGCATCATGCACAACGAGAGTTTGTACAGCTATCGGATGCGGTTAGGACATCAACTAGCTAAAGAATCTTGTGTAGATGCCGATATAGTCTTTGGTGTTCCTGATTCTGGTATCCCTGCTGCGATCGGATTTTCCCAAGCTTCTGGTGTAGCTTACGCTGAAGGGCTGATTAAAAATCGCTATGTTGGACGAACCTTTATTCAGCCGACACAAACCATGCGCGAGTCAGGTATCCGCATGAAACTTAACCCGCTTAAAGATGTGCTAGCGGGTAAACGAGTAATTATTGTTGATGACTCTATTGTTCGCGGTACTACTAGCCGTAAACTAGTCAAAACTTTGCGTGAAGCGGGTGCAGTGGAAGTACACATGCGAATCTCCTCCCCGCCAGTAACTCATCCTTGCTTCTATGGCATCGACACCGATTCTCAGGATCAGCTGATTGCTGCTACCAAGTCAGTAGCCGAAATTGCCAAGCAACTGGAAGTAGACAGCCTCGCCTATCTCAGTTGGGAAGGGATGCTAGAAGCAACACGAGAAGACACCAATAGTTTCTGCTCTGCCTGCTTTACTGGAGATTATCCTGTAGCGATTCCTGAGCCAGTGAAGCGTTCTAAATTGAGTTTAGAAAAGGTAGTGGTGTAGGAATTGAAGAAGGGAATAGGGTACAGGTTACAGGGTACAGTTATTCCCTATCACTGAACAAAAAGATCCCCGACTTCTTCAAGAAGTCGGGGATCTGAGCCTCTAGGTGTTTGTAAATTAAATAGGATTGCGATTGCGATATTATCTCAGGCTAAAATAGCTAAATCCCCTAAATAAAGATGGTTTATGAACCAGCCGATATCTGAAAGAGTGCGCTGGACTACCGCCGATTTAGAGTTGTTTCCAGATAACGGGAACCGCTATGAAATTATTGACGGAGAATTGTTTGTGACCAGAGCGCCTCACTGGAATCATCAAAAAACTTGTGTCAGGATTATTGCTCCATTAGATATCTGGTCACAAGCTACTTCGTTGGGACAAGTCGTACCTGCTCCAGGCATCATTTTTGGCGATAATGATAATGTTATTCCTGATGTTGTCTGGGCTAGCAACGAGAGATTGCCCCTGCTTTTAGACGCGGCGGGGCATTTGACTGGTGCGCCAGAACTGGTAGTAGAGGTGCTGTCTGCTGGTATTGAAAACGAAAAGCGGGATAGAGAATTTAAACTAAAGCTTTACTCAGCAAGAGGTGTTAGGGAATATTGGATTGTGGATTGGCGCAACCAACAGGTGGAAGTTTATCGACGCGAACAAGCGAGTTTAAAGTTAGTTGCTACGTTGTTCAATGGTGATGAGTTGAAGTCACCGATATTGCCTGATTTTACTTGTGCGATCGCATCCTTATTTACTTAACAAAAGTTTGCAGAATTGCCGTAATTGCTTACTATTCGCAATTTTTAATAGAGAAAGCACAATGTCTCAGCAGTATTCAATTGAGCAAGTCCCTAAGAATCTGGATAAAATTTTTCAGGAAATTGAACAAGGCGAATCGGTACAAATTACGCAACAGGGACAGCAACTTGCTGTGATTCTACCTGCGGCTGAATATCAGCGTCTATTGCATGGAAAGCCAGCTTTTTGGGAATCTGTGGAGCGATTTCGTCAAGAAATCATGGAAGAAGGAACCGAGATTGATCCTGATGAGGTTTGGAAAGATGTACGCGACAAGTCTCCGGGACGAGAGATAATATTGTGAGTCGCTTTTTACTTGATACTAACGTTATTTCTGAGCCATTAAGGCCACAACCGAATCCAGCAGTTATCCAAAAGTTGCAACAGTTGTTTAAATTTCAAATCCTCCTAATTCACTTGTGCAGAATTTGGAGGAGTAATTAATCTATAAGGTTTGCTCGAATATCTTTTAAAGTCATCATTAGGGTTAATGGTTCTATTGGCGATGGTTGAAACCCGTATTTTAAATAAAATCTTTTGGCTTCTTCATCCTTAGCGTGAACCAAAACACATCTAATACCCACCATTTGGGATACTGTTAAAGTACGAATAATAGCATCTTTCAATAAACCAGACCCTATACCCCGCCCTTCCCATTTGGTGTCTACAGCAAGTCTCCCGATAAGCATACATGGTATAGGGTCTGGTGCGTTCCGTTTAGCTTTACTAACAGCTATTAAATGAGTTACAGAAGCAGTTGCTAAACAGTAATAGCCTATTACTTGATTTTCAATAGTTACTACAAAAGTTCTAGCCGTATCCCCCTCATTTTTCAAAGATTTTTCCTTCAGCCAATTATTCAAAGCTTCTGATTTAGATTCAAATTCTAATACATCATGCTTAAGAGTAAGTGGCTGAGGAGGATTAATAATTTTTGTTTGTTTCGTCATTAATCCCAAGGCGATTTAGTCGTTAATAATTTACGAATTTCTTCGTTTGCTTTAGGTGGTGAGTCCAAAATAGCAAGGAATTTTTGATATCTTTCCTCGTCTAACGCAAAGAAGGTCTTGTCACAGATGACTTTCTCTGCTTCTCGACAGGCAACTTCTAACATAAAGTCAGAACGGTTCTTGCCAAGAATCGATGCAGCATTATCAATTAAATCCCGTTGTTGTTCTTGAACTCTAATATTAATTACTTGGTTACGACCAAGGTTATCCATTTTAGAACGGGCAGGCATTAGGTATCTTCCATGTGTGTATCTCATTTAGCATTGCTGAATTAAGTTTCAAGCTTTATTCAGCAATGCTTAATATCTAATATAGAATATTGTGTATACAACGTCAACACAAAATTTTTGGTTTAATCAGTTGTGTAATTACGGATACTTGCCATAGACAAGAGGACTTTCCAAACATCCTCTTAAACAAATTAGCAAGCGATGTCTGACGACAAGCCGAAGAAGCATCTACGCTAATCTATAAATTTAACTGTGCTGCAAAAACTCAATCTTGGGCAATAACGGGTCAGTTACAATACCCACACCACTAAAACCCCAGCGTTTGAGCAAGTTTCCCAACTGTGTACGCGCAATAGATTCTACAGTAAAGCGATTTGCTAGTTCTGCTGCATGGGTATTGAGATAGCTAAGGGCATCAAAGTTTTCCTGGAACAGTAATAAATAACCCGATGTTTCGGTGTCAGGACGAGCTATGAGATAATTACCGTCAGTTTTTGAACGCACCAAGTAATAGACTTCAGACAGCATGGGGAGTGAGGGAGATGAGGGAGATGAGGAAGAAAGGGTTAAACCAATGACCAATGACCAATGACAAATGACTAATTGAGACTTTCTAGGCGAATACGAGGGTCAGCAGCTTTTAACATTAAATCGGCGATTAAATTACCAGCAATCAGCAACACTGCGCCCATTACCAAGCTTGCCATTAACAAATATAAATCTTGAGCTTGTAAAGCCTGTAAAGTCAACCTCCCTAAACCGGGCCAGTTGAAGAAAAATTCGGCAATGAAGGCACCATTTAATAAACCAGCTAATTCAAAACCCAATAAGGTAATCAAGGGATTTACGGCGTTACGGAGTGCATGAACGTAGATGACGCGGTTTTCTGGCAGACCTTTGGCACGAGCCGTTTGGATGTAATCTTGACGCAAAACATCCAATAATTCGCCGCGAGTGATGCGTTGTAAACCAGCAAAACTAGTAATTGAGAGAGCGATTGTGGGTAAAATCATGTGCCAGCCGACATCTAAGATTTTGCCAAACCACGTCAGTTCTGAGTGATTGATGCTAGTCATGCTACCCACTGGGAATAACGGCGAGGTAATTTGGGCTAAAACCAGCAGGGCTAAGGCAGTGATGAAACTAGGAAAGCCTTGTCCGGCGTAGCTAATTACCTGTAAAACCCGGTCTGATAGCTTATTTTGGTTAACAGCAGCAAAAATCCCTAGTGGGATGGCGATCGCCCATGTGACAATTAAAGATGCGATCGCTAATAACAAAGTCGCTGGTACTCTTTCCCACAACAGCGATGCCACTGAGCGTTGATAAATAAAACTCGTGCCAAAATCTCCTTTTGTCAAGATTCGCCATAGCCATAGCCAAAACTGCTCTGGCCAAGACTTATCAAGACCAAACTGCCGCTTAATTTCCTCAATTCTTTCTGGAGATATCTTCGGGTTTTGCCGCAGCGTATCTACATAATCCCCTGGAGCGAGTTGAATAATGAAAAACGACAATGCTGATGCCAAAAACAGAGTCAGTAGTGCCTGCAATACCCGCTTTGCCACATAAATAAAAGTTTCGCTCGTGACTAGCCTAATTAGCCAATCCCGACCTGTCTCCAAGGAAATTCTCGTAGATGTCATTTGTCCTTTGTCCTTTGTTATTTGTTATTTGTCCTTTGCTAATGACCAATGACTAATGACCAATGACAAATAACTAATATTCAATTAGAGAGATAATCGGCACGTCCGGCAGATATTTACGCCCTTCTAAATCCCGTAGCTCGATAATAAACCCAAATCCTACTAATTCGGAGCCAATCTTCTGTACTAACTTTGCTGTTGCACTCGCAGTTCCACCTGTGGCAATCAAATCGTCCACAATCAAAACTCGGCTACTGTGATGTAAAGCGTCTTGATGCAGTTCCAGGCAGTCAGTACCATACTCTAGATCGTATTCAATTGAGTGAACTGCGGCTGGTAACTTACCTCTTTTGCGGATGGGAATAAAACCAGCCCCTAATTGATATGCCAGAGGTGAGCCAAAAATGAATCCCCTTGACTCTATACCAATTACATAATCTGGCTTGATTCCAGCTTCGTTGCATTTTTGTGTTAAAAAGTCAATAGTATAGCGCAGTCCCTCTGGATCGCGCAGTAATGTAGTAATATCCCGAAATAAAATTCCGGGTTTGGGAAAATCTGGGATGTCACGAACGAGAGACTTTAAATCCATAAGATGGGGGATGGGGAATGGGGAAGAGGCAGGGGAGCAGGGAGTGGGGGAGTTGAGGGAGATGAGGGAGATGAGGGAGATGAGGGGGAATTATTGAATAAACCTCTCCCTTGTCTCTCCCCTCTTCCCTGTGTCTTCTCCATGCCCAATTCCCAATTCCCAGTCCCCAAATTTCAGATACCTGAAAAATCGTACACTATAATGTCATACGCTGGGGGTCGGGGCTGAAGCTTCGTCCTTTATTGACGATAATTAGAATCTAAACCAACCTAGAAAAGGTATTACATTCAGAAATGAGGTGAATTAACTTATGTTTTAAAACTTTGATTTCAATATAGGGAAAACTGTGAGTAGAAAGAGTTAAGTAATGTATATATCAGGTAGTCATGTTATTACTACAAGTCTAACGTTAACGCGATGTGCAACTTAGGATTGAAACCCCGCTTCCATTCCTCTCCCCCACTCCTGAGAGGCTTTGATTCTTACTCCCCTTCCCTTGCAGGGAAGGGGTTGGGGGTTAGGTTTGAGAGAAAGTTGCACACGGCGTAACGTTATTGTCTGGCTACCAATCTTAAATTTGTTTTATCTAGTCTGTTGGAACCGCACAAGGTATTTTATAGAATGAATGTCTCAGCAAGTTTAACGCCGTTCAACAGTCCAACTCAAGATTCATTGCCGATGATTCTGGACACTTTACCAGATCCTGCGATCGCTTCTAAGACTTGTCCTCGGAGAACGCGGTTGCAAATTGACCTGATTTTATTGGCAATTGAAGCTTTAGAGCTTGGTGGTTCGGAAGCAATCTTGACTTTTGCTCAAGAGTTGGATCTCAAAGGAATTGTTAAAGATAGGGTGAATTTATGGCGGATGCGTAGCTCTAACCCGCTACGGAGAGCGCATATCCGCCGTCCCTTAACTATCATGGAAGCAAAAGCTCTGGTAGTCATTGCTTGCTACATAGCGCGGCGTTTAACTGTTGTCATCCGCCAGTTACTAATGATATGTCAACAAATGGAAGAAAAGCAGATTCCATTGGAACAGAATTTGCGTCTATCTAATTACCTAGAGCGGTTTAGAGCGCATTTTAAGAGCCGGATGAATGCCCGACGTTCTGGTGTACTAGCATTAACTTCTGATGAAAAATTAGATGAGCTAGCGATAAATTTGTTAGGACAATTACTATTTTGTACCGGTACAGCTGGAATGCAGCGATTCTGGATTAGTCTTTTTGACGGTGAAGTGGAATGAATATTCAACGTAAGTACAGTCTTCCTAATTGTACACTGCTTTTAGAAGGGTTAAGTGATGTCACTAGGGCTGCACACTTCCAGGAAATGCGCCCGGAATTATCAATATTGGTAAATGCAGAATGCTATTTATCTGGTTATAATCAGCCACTAACGGGAGGGCGGGAATTTTTTGAAAGTTTGGTGAGGGCTGTTAGTGGGTATGCCCAAGAATTTTTAAGTAGTGTACCTAATCCCCAAGCACACAATCAGGAATCGGAGCTAGTAGAGTTTCGGAAAGTTGACGGCAACCGACACAGATTAATCATACATTCCGAAGGAACTCCAGAGGGATTCGATCGCTCTAACAATTCTAAACGTCCGCCGATTGAAATAGATTTGAATACGGTGCAGTTGTTTGATTTAGTGGAAGCAGTGGATCAGTTTTTTGCTGATACCCAAACTTTACCTGAACTTTCTCTAGAACTACAACCAGTTACCAGACGCTATGGTGGTGCTAGTCAAGCTTTAGTTAGGCAGGCTGTACCTGCTGCTGTGGGTGTGTCAAGTTTAGCAGTAGCTGCGATCGCTTTTAACTTGATTCCACCTCCGCAACTGCGTCCACCGCAGCCCAAAACAGATGAGCAAAGTAGCTCTACAATAAACAATATCACTCCTCCAGCATCAGCTGCTGCAACACCCATAGCTGCTGAAACACCCACACTAACGCCTACAGCTAATAAAAAGCCGGCAGTTAAAGATTTAGAAGCACTTTTAAATACAGTTCCAGAAATTACCGATCCATCCCAGTTGCGTGCATTAAATCGTCAAGTTTACAATCAAGTTCATCCAGCTTGGGCTAATCGCTCAGGATTGCAACAAGATTTGATCTATCGTCTGGGTGTAGCTGCGGATGGAGCGATCGTTGGTTATAAAGCGGTGAATAAAGAGGCGAATCTAGAAGTAGGTAAAACTCCTCTGCCGAACGTACTTTACAATCCAGCTAGCCGTCCTCCAATTTCCAAGGAGCCGATCGCCCAATTTCGAGTAGTATTTACTACACAAGGTGTCCTACAAGTTAGCCCTTGGCGGGGATATGCTAGAACGCCAGAGGTAGTGGGTGCAAAAATTACTGACTCTAATATAGTCAAAAATTTAAACCAAAAGCTTTATAGTACAGTTCGGCAAACTTGGAGTGGTACTCACACCTTTACGCGAGATTTGAAATATCGGGTAGCAGTCAACAAAGACGGTGTAATTGCTGACTATGAACCACTCAACCAAGTTGCCTTTGACTATTTTCGGGAAACACCCCTTCCGAAGATGTTCAACGCTATCTACGGCTCCAATGTAGCAGCCCCCAACGATAAAGAACCTCTCGCCCACTTCCAAGTGATATTCAAGCCTAACAACACCCTGGAAGTTACACCTTGGAAGGGATATCAATAATAATTCGTAATTCGTAATTCGTAATTTTTAAGTATGAAATTACAAATTACGAATTTATCTTGTAATTCTCCGCATATAATTTCCCCATAACTGAGCGGCTTGAGCGCTGCTACCAGATGTTGGGGAATTATTGTCGTTTCCCAACCAAACACCGGTTACAAGTCGCCGGCTTGGGATAAAACCTATGAACCATAAGTCAACGTTTTTATTAGTCGTGCCTGTTTTACCGGCTTCTCCCAGTCCAATGGCAGCACTACGACCAGTACCTCTGGTGATGACACCACGCATCAAACTAGTCATTTCATCGGCTACACCACTTGGCAGAACTCGTTTGTTAGCATCTGGATCTTGGTTGAAGGAGTAGATTACACGGCAAGTTTTGATATCATTGCGATCGCTGCAATCACCACTGTCTAAAATTCGGTTAATCGCATGGGGAGGATTCCACACTCCACGATTGCCAATAGACCCAAAAGCACCAGTCATTTCCAAAACATTGACTACACTTTGACCCAGTACCAAGCCAGGAACCGGATCGAGGTTTGACTTGATTCCCAAATTCTGAGCCATCGCCACTACTTTATTCAACCCGATTTCTTTGGCAACTCCCAAGGCAATGGGATTTTCTGAAAGAGCCAGCCCGGTGGCAATATCTAAACTGCCAGCACTTGAACGACAGGGTTTGTAAGTGAAGCCTTGCCAAGTTAAAGGAGCGCAGGAATAACTTTTGGATGGTGAAATTCCCTGTTGAATAGCGGCGGTGTAAGCAAAGATTTTGAAGGTGGAACCTGGTTGTCTTTTGGCTTGAACAGCACGATTGAACTGACTTTTTTTGTAATCAGTTCCGCCTACCATTGCCAGGATGCTACCTGTACTGGAGTCAAGAGTTACCACAGCCCCTTGAGAAAAATCAAAATTTCCACCACTATTGTTGACTGAATTCCGCAACGCCGATTCAGCTTGGCTCTGGGTCGCAGGATCAAGCTGGGTTTCAATGATATAATTCCCTTCGTTTGCGGCTCCCTCGCCCAAGATTGATTCAAGTTCAGAGAAGACGTAACTGTAAAAATAAGGAGCGATCGTCTTAGCTTGCTGTTCACAAACTTTAGGACTAACTTGAACAGTGGAACGTCTAGCTCGGTTCGCATCTTCAGGTTTAATTTTGCCCATCTCCAGCAAGCGCTTAATTACGCGATTCCGGTATTCAGCTGCTTCTAGCTTGTTTGGGCCATCCCCACAAAAATCGAAGGCGTTGGGAGCAGGTAAAATTCCTACCAAGGTAGCTGCTTCTGCCAAAGTTAATTCTTTAGCAGGCTTCTCAAAGTAATATCGGGCTGCATCCTCAAAGCCAGAGGTATCTCCCCCCAAAAAAACCCGATTTAAGTACATCAGCAAAATTTCATCTTTGCTGTAAAAGGTTTCTAGCTTCAGGGCAACAACTGCTTCTCGTAATTTGCGTCCAAGGGTATCCTGTCTGCCTACATACTCCCGAAACAAACTGCGGGCAACTTGCTGCGTAACAGTGCTGGCTCCTTGTTGTACATCTCCGCTACGGCTATTGATCAACACGGCTCGTAAAATCCCCAGAGGATCAACTCCAAAGTGCCAGTAATAACGACTATCTTCTGAAGCTACTACCGCAGATGGCAAATAAGGGCCAAATTCCTCTAAACGCTTCATATCTACATGAGAGATAGTTCGAGGCTCTCTCAATGGGGTGGCTCCATCACGAGCGTAAACAACTACTGGAGCGCGTGTAGCTGTAGGTAGGGGTTTAACTGAAAATTTCAGCCATTCTACGCCAATTACTAAGGCGAACAAGGCGCTGACACCACCAACACCATAAGCTGTCCAACTTGCAGCTTTGACATACCAGGCTGGTGGATTGACATATTGCAAGCGCACAGAAGCGGCGAGTTCTGGGGGACCCAGGGTCAGAATATCGCCGTGACGTAGTTCTAGGGAATTAACACGACGCTTGCCACGATAAATCCCATTGGTGGAGTTTTCGTCTTTGATGATGAAAACTGGTGTGCTATGAGTAGAATTCCGCGATAGCGACAGATGAATTTGGCTGACAACAGGGTTGCGGACGACGATATCGCTGGATTTGGAGCTACGACCTAGAATATAGCGATCGCCCAACAGTGGATATACTTCTGCTTTATCCGCCCCCGCATCCTGCACCCAGAGTTCTGGTACTTTGGCATTAGGCTTGAGCGCCAGTTTGGAAAAATCAACCCTAGCTTGGATAGTATGGACTGCTTGAGTCAGTTGACCAATTAACGTTTGTGGCTTGTGAGGGGGTTGGGGAGAACTCATCGGCTATTCACATCACACTTTTTAGTGAAGAATGGGGCGAATTACAATTTAGATGTTAGTCTTTCATCATTTTACTCATAAGCCAAAGCATAAATTAGCTATACGGAATTTTTTGCTCTAATTTATACTAAAACTTACCTTTTAATCTAAATTCACTTGTTATTTTTGTTACTTATTTACAGAAGCATAAAAATTTCTCCCATTCTTAAAGACCTATTTTATCTACTAATTCTACTTCAATGACTACAAGCATAGATTTTAAAATTGTATTTATAAACACTAGTTGCCAACAAACAACAGATTTAATTTTTACCAATTTTACATATCCACATATTCTGCAACAAACTTAGATATATTCATTTAGGAAGATTTTCTAAACCTTATTGTCTGTTTTAATGGGCCGAGTGTTCCGTTGAGGTAAATTTCAGAATGATGGGAAAATCTCTGACCCTGATTGGTACAGCTCTATCTTTGGCTCTCACCACTAATATTGCCGTAGCCGAATCCAGTAAATCCCCCATAGCTCAATCCAGTAGCGAATCTACTAGCGCACCAACGGAAATCAAGATGTCTCCAGAAGGCATGAAAATTCTGTGCGAGTATTTTCCGCTAAACTCTCGCTGTCCCGGCGGCACAGCACTTACCCCTAGTGCTGCTCCTGGTAGCACCACAGTACCACCAGAAACCACACCTAGTGCTACTCCTGGTAGTACTACAGTACCAGCAGAAACCACACCTAGTAACATCACTACTCCCGAAACCACCCCAGCACCAGGAAGCGTTACTCCACCTGAAACTGGAACTCCCGAAACCACCCCAGCACCAGGAAGCGTTACTCCACCTGAACCTGGCACTCCTGGTAACTTAACTCCAGCACCAGGAAGCGTTACCCCATCTGAACCTGGCGCTCCTCCTAGCAAATTAACTCCAGCACCAGGAAGCGTTACTCCACCTGAACCTGGCGCTCCTAGCAACTTAACTCCAGCACCAGGAAGCGTTACCCCAACTGAACCTGGTACTCCTAGCAACTTAACTCCCGCACCAGGAACCGTTACCCCATCTGAACCTGGCAATCCTACAGAACCAGGTGCTAACTCTCCCAGTACTCCATCTACCCCTCCTGCTACAGGTAAATAAATTAAAAGCTGGGATAGGATCTGAATACTAATTTGATATCAGCGATCGCCTGTGCATCTTGACTTTCTGCACCAGTTATGAAAACTGGTGTAGGATACAAATTCAAATCTCTGGAACCCAAAAATCAAGTCTTCGCATATAGGACTAAGCAATGGTTTCAGTAATTAATAGCCTGGGATTAATCATCCCAGGCTTAATAGTTTAGTCCAACCTGCCAGTTGAAGTTGGTGTTTTTTGGAAGGAAGCAATTAATAGGAAAACAATACCAATACTAATAAAGGAATCTGCCACATTAAATACGGGAAAGCTAATCAGGCGAAAATCAAGAAAATCAACCACATGACCTAAAACAAAGCGATCGATCCCGTTACCCATAGCTCCACCTAAAATCAAGCCATAGCCCAACTGATCCCATAAATTTAATGTTGGGCCAAACAAGGCCAACGCTATCAATACCAAACTCACTCCTAAAGATAACCAGCGCAACCACTCTACTTTCCCACTTAACAGACTAAAAGCAGCACCAGTGTTAGTAACATAAGTGAAGTGAAATATTCCAGTTAAGAGTGGTAGTGTTTGCCCCAAACCGAAGGTTTGCACCACCCAGTATTTTGTTATTTGGTCTAGGAAAAAAGCTATGAAGGCAGCAATCCAGAAAAGGCGGTTTTTTAAACGCATGGCGAATTAGTCATTGGGCACTTGTACTGAGCGAAGTCGAAGTATTGGGCATTGGGCACTTGTACTGAGCGACTTGTGCCGAGCGAAG
>NZ_JABXKH010000149.1 GCF_017115105.1 Nostoc sp. NMS2 | reverse complement strand
TCACCACTCTCTCCGACGACTGATTCCTCTTAAATTTTTGAATTTGGAATTGCTGAAAACAGGCCGATCAAAGTTAATGGTCAAAGGGCCTGGGTTGCCAATGGCGGGAAAACCACTTTGTGGATTCAAGCCTGTTAAGAGAAGAAAATCGCCATCAGTGAAGTTAGTCGGAATACCTTTAGGTATAAAAGAGGTTTGAAAAACAAAAGGTGGGGTAATACCAGAATCATTAACTTGAGGTACAGTTACACCTAGAGCTAAACCGCCTTCGGATACTGCTGAAAAGGAGTTAGGCAAAAAGACCGAAGGATCGGGAGCAAAGGGATTGAACACTTTACCCAAACTTGACCAATCAATTCCGTCATTACTTCCAAAAGCAGCACGACTAGTTACTAATGTAATTGCTTTAACTGGTAACGGTAGAATTGCTATTAGAGTTGTAATTGCTAATTTAGTGGCAATTGTTGGTAAATATTGGATTGATAACTTTAATAATTGATTTGTCGCAAATGCCACAAAGCTTACTCCTTATTTCGTGGATTAGCATCATCAAGATACTGCTGCCTGTAGTTAGGCTTACTCTTAATACTACGGAAAAGGAAGTGGTACTATGATTAATTTATCTTAAAGTTATAGTGAAATTACTGAATATTTACAGAAAAGGAAATAATCTACATTATGTCGTCACTCAGTCGTAGCGACCTCGAAGCCGGAAACCCACACACGAGACTGTTAGAAGCATCACACTCTGGAATCAAGTTAACTACCCTGAGCGAAGATGAGTTACAGCGATCGCTCCATGAAATACTACAACATGAACTACCAAATTCTGATATCTGGATATTTGCCTACGGTTCCCTGATTTGGAATCCTTTAATCACATACGTCGAACGCCGTGCTGGGATCGTTTATGGTTGGCATCGGAGCTTCTGTACATGGATGATCCTCGGTCGCGGTACTCCAGAGAATCCCGGATTACTCTTAGGACTCGATCGCGGCGGTAGTTGTCGTGGTATTATTTATCGGATTGCTGCTGCTGATGTACCAACCGAATTATTGCTGATTTGGCGACGGGAAATGTTAGCTGGTGTCTACGTTGCTCGTTGGGTAAGGGTTTTTGATGGTACGCAAGAATTTAAAGCGATCGCCTTTGTTGCTAATCGCCAGCATCCCAGGTACGCTCATCAAATACCATTAACAACCACTGTAAATAGCATTGCCACCGCATCTGGAAAATTGGGGTCTTGCGCTGATTATCTGATGAAAACTGTTGAGGGATTGATGGCAGAAGGCATTAAAGATAGACAATTACTCTTGTTACGCAAACACGTGTTGGCAAAACAACAAGCGCTTTTAGTTAGTGGCGATCTTTAGTGCCTATTTCCGGGCAACAGCCATGATCTGAGCACTCATCCCCAATATAGAGGGTTCGGTTTCTAACCAACGAATCGCTTCTAAAAGGCGATCGCGCCGACCTACCTCATTCCAGTGTTACTGAAAGTTTTGTAGTAATCTGCAAGCAGATTGTTTAATTCAGATAAATCTGACATCGTGAATCTCAACTTCAATCAAATCATTATCTTTAAGGTTATATACCTCCCGAAGTTTAACATCGCAAGCTATCTCAATAATTGTTTTCGGATGATCCCCATTTTCAGTATTGTTTTTGTCTGTTCTTAAAATAAAAGCATCTCTGCCAAATATCTGACAGGAAACAATGCTAACAGAAACAGTTCCTCCGTATTCTTCCTTTTCCAAACGCATGACATTTTTCGGGAGATCGTAAGGTTGTTCTAGCTGAATATTTAAAGTTCCAGGGAAGAATTTCATTCCCGTTTTTCTCAAGTAATATTCCTGGAGTTTTTCAATCCAGTAAGAAAAGTTTCCTAAACCACTGACAACTTTCCCTTTCAATATTCTCATATATTATATTGATTTTTGTAAATAGGTTGGTGAATTTTAATTACTATTAATATCGATTGAACATAAATTGTATTCAGTAGCGATCGCTAAAGCTGTTGCCTCTTGACTAGTTTTGGTAGGGAGTCAGGTAGAAATAACTTACCTTTAAAAATCATGGCTTACATCTGTATTGACAAGTGAGAGGGGAGTGGCACTAATACCGCACACAAAAATATCTACACAAGTTTCGATATAGTCCTCACAGCTATAGCTGCCTTGATTGAAATTTGCACTACGGCATAGCATTCCAGCTAATAGCATTCCTTTAAACATATCAACTGCTGGAAATAGATCAAGGTCTGCTCTGACAGTTCCTCGTTTTTGATTCGATTGCAGGTACGCTACCAGTTTTTCTCCTAAGGGCTTGGCAGCTTCTTGAATCACTTGTTTCGCTGCCTCAGGATGACGTTTAGCTTCTCCAATGAAGGTACGAATTAAGTCTTCCTGTGCCTCTAGCATAGTATTATAAAGATGGGCATACTGTATTAAATCAATTTTTAGATCCTGCGTCCACGCTTGAGGGTATGCAAGGGCTTCTGTCTGGAGTGCCAAGGCATTTTTGATTACTGCTCCCAAAAGTTGTTCTTTGCTAGCAAAGTGGCGAAATAAAGTCACCTCATTTACACCAGCAACACGAGCTATTTCACGGGTAGTTGCTCCTTGAACACCTAAACTAGCAAATACCTGCGAGGCGGCTTCTATCAAACGTGTACGGGTGAGAGTTGATGAACGGATGGTTTTATTCATTTATGCTGGCAAGTACTTACTTCCATGATATGTTATGTGGAAAAAGCTGTCGCAGCTTGAAAGAAAAATAATATTGATACCAGCACTTTTAAAGTTATTAAAAATCTTATATCGACTCAAATTTATTTCGGTGTTGTAGCTAATGTTTTACTCATTTTGGTAACTGGGACAACTATCCCATTTCTTAAATAATGAGGTGCTTTTTGGATGGCAGTAAATCCCAGTTGTAAATAAAATCCTTCAGCATAAAGACTAGCAGTTGTAATTACCTTATCTATACCTTTCTCGGTTGCTTCATCACAAAAATGTTGAACTAAAGCACGCCCAATTCCTTTACCTTGATATTTAGGATGGACATACAGCCCGATGAGTTCATCAACAATAAAACTAGCAAAACCTATAACAACATCTCCCTTAATTGCAACTTTGCAAGTTTCTACTTTCATGATCTTCAAGATATTTGAACCATCCGGTTTGTCACGGTAATTACGCCAAGCTAAAAGTTCTTTTTGGGTGTAGAAAGTTGCAGGCAGAGCTTTGATAGCAGCAATATGAATAGCACTCAGCACCCACGCATCTGTTTCTTGGGCAGGTCGAAGAGATATTTCGTTAGCGCTCATAGGTTCATGGCTGACATTCAGATTAAATGTCTGTTTGACTTTTTGGCGTGTTATGAGAAAGAAATTTTAGCTGCGTAGGCGTAGCCCGCACTTCGACTTCGCTCAGTGACCGTCGTAGACATCGCAACACATCAACTAGCCAAATTCTCAACTGCTTTACTGATATTAGCAGTTTGCAATTGAGTCACAACTCGCTGCACAATTTGTCGTCTAATTTCCTGAATATTGTGACTCGCATCAGTAACGCGAGCAAGTACATCCACAGGGGCAGTTTGGGGAGAACCACTGTTAAAAGGAGGTTGGGGATTGTATTCGATCGCTAGTTGAATTGCTTGGGCGGTAGCTTCCCCGAATAACTCAGCAGCGATCGCCAGCCCAAAATCAATGCCTGCTGTCACACCACCGCCTGTAATTCGATTGCGATCGATGACATCCCAATGGATAGAGAAGAAACTTGTTCTGTATCAATCATTATTTATGTCCTTGTTCACGAAAATCTCGATCTAATTGCTCCCCCAACTTGCCCAATAGTATAACTTCTGAACTATAAGCTCTGGTAATTTTATCTGCAAAAACTATAACAAGCTCTAATTAACACTAAATCTATCGACAAACCGTATATTATGGATAAAGCAATAAAATAACCAACTTCAAAAGAAATATTTTGAAGTAATCAAGCAATATCTTTTGATATTTAGCTAATTTTGCAGTGCTTATTTGAATAACTTCTCAAAGCTTGCTGATTCGACTATTTACCAAGCTGGAAGCCATTAGAAAGTTAAAAGGAGTGAATGTGATCAACGCCATACAGATTAACGAAAACTTGACGACAACAGGACAAGTTATCCCAAAACAGCTTGAGCAAGCTATCCAAGAAGGTTTTAAGTCCGTTCTAAATTTGCGATCGCCTGATGAGCTAGGATTTTCTAAAGATGAGCAAAAAGTAGCGGAAGCATTGGGGCTGCACTATAAGAATGTTCCACTCAAGGTGGATTTAAAAAACTTGAATGAAGAGGCCATTACCAAAATCCTCACGACACTCGAAGAGATTCCTAAACCAGCAGTTGTGCATTGTGCAGCCGGGATGCGATCGACTGGAATTGCCCTCTTAAGTATCGCTATCCAGGAAGGATTAACACCAGAAGAAACCTTAGCAAAAGCTAATAATCTGGGTTTTGGATTCTTTGAACACGCTGGCGTTAGTCCCCGACTGAAGCAATTATTTGTGGACTACGTTAACAAACACGCAAAATTAGCTGTACCTACTTGCTGAAACAGATGTGCTATAGCTTTTCCTAATCAGATGAGGTACGTCATAGCCCCCTATCGAAGAGCGGAGAGGGGGTTGGGGGTGGGGTTTTTGTACCTCACTCAACTGGGAACCGCTATAAATAATAGGATATTGATAACTTACCATCAGTTCAGGTGCGGCTTTTGACCAAGATGGTAACGGTGGTGTTTTTACTCAGGTACAATTCGCGCAACTCAGGGATTATCACTAAGCGCAACTAATTTTGGGCGTTGCATATTTGTGGGATGGGCAACATGAGCGTCCCTTGTATTTCCGGGCGGACTTCGTTTGTGTAGCCGCGATTTCTAATCGCCTGGTATATTTGCAAAGGTGAGATGCTCCCAATGGCAACATGAGCGCCCCACAATCAATAATTGAATATTTTTTTATTTGGAAGTCCCTTGTTGTGCCTCAAAGAATTAGCAAGAGCAATAAGATATACACCAGTGGTGTTTTGTTCAGAGACAATAGAAAAAGCCCACATAATCAAACGCAGTTATGACGACTACACTTGTTTCTGCTGTTAAACCAAGAGCCGAAGATAGTTTTGCCATTAGCTTTGCACCATTGGCTCTTGAAGAAATCTATGCCAAGTCTGACGATCCAGCTAACGGTGCTGTGGTTCTGATGAGTGGCGTAGTTCGCAATCAAACTGATGGTAAACCTGTAATTGCTCTAGAGTATCAAGCCTACGAACCTATGGCATTGCAGATATTTTATCAAATTGCTGCTGATATTCGCTTATCTACGTCTGATGTCAATCGGGTAGTGATTCATCATCGCACCGGACGTTTGCAAGTTGGAGAAATTAGCGTTTTAGTAGCAGTGGGTTGTCCTCATCGGAGTGAGGCGTTTGATGCTTGCCAGTATGCTATTGATACCCTCAAACACAATGCACCTATATGGAAGAAAGAACATTGGCAAGATGGTTCTAGTCGCTGGGTAAGTATTGGTGCTTGCGAACAGTTAGCAGAAAATTGTTCTTAGACCAATTCTATGTAAGGCTGCGCTTTATTCACGTAGGGGCAATTCATGAATTGCCTCTACAGTCTGTACTTTTACATCAATATTTATATTCGCAAAACAACAATTTTTGTTGCATTTGTTTACATAAACTACATTGCTCTATTGAGGTTTGTAAATAATTTGTATTTCCGCAAGGAATATTCCTTTAGACTGATCTTTAACTGAAAAATGTGGGAATAAACACAAATGCATTCGTTAAATATATTTTGTCACGAATTTGTAGTTGCTGTTTCCTTTGTAGCTTGCATTGTTGGACTGGTGTTACTGTGGGACAGTAAGCAACAAAAAAGTGACGTGGAAGAAACAGAAGTGATTCTGTTTAGAATGAGCTTTACTTATTGGCTAGTTTACTGTGTAGCTTTTGGCATAGAGAAAATAATTTTACCCGAATGGGAATCTGTAGTTATGACTTTGAAAATAACTACCGCTCTGTCATATTTCTTAACTTTTTCGTGCATTGTTAGTCTGCCACTACACAAATTTGCAGTCCACCGTGTTGAAGAATAGACATTGAGCATGGGGAACGATCAAGATTTCATGGCGATCGCTAATGCCGCTTCTAATTCTGACTGCGCCAAAGGAGTCAAAATAAACACCTCTTGTACCGTCTTCCCTTGCCGGGCAATTACTTTATAGCCACCGCGAATCGGTACTGAGATACGCAGTTGCATTTTTGGACAATGACCTCTTGCCCGCCCAATCACTCCCGGCGTTACGGTTTGGATGCCATCCTGCTGACAAAGACGTTCTAAAATTGGGATAAGACCAGAAAGGTGTGTCGAGTGATTCCAAACCAGTCTGGCAGCTTTTTGTGAAGCCGCGCGGAGGGAATCTGCGGTGGGTTTGCCCATAATAATTAAGCTGCTTCTAGAGGTGCCATTGTCAAACCTGCTCGGCGCAGCTGCTGGTGATAGAGTTCCGCAGGTTCTTGAGGGCCGACCCAAACGATCGCTTGACCTTCATAGTGTACCTGATTAGTTAGATCCCACGCGCGATCGCCACTCATTCCCGGAATATATTTCATCAAACATTCAGCCACATGTTGGAATGTATTAAAATCATCATTTAATACAATCACTTTGTAATTCGGATAAGTCTTACGGGTAACTTGACTAGACCGTTCAGGAGTTATAGTTGGTGCTGTGGTCATCCCGTAAACATCTGCTGAAAGTTTCGTAACCATATAACAATTAGTCAATAAGATTTTACAAAACTACAAGTAACTAGTTTAGTCCATTGTCATTTGTCCTTCGTCCCTAACAAATGACAAATGACAAATGACCAATGACTATCTACCGCCAATTATCCCAGTTTTCGTTAAAAATGGATGTATCGGGGAAGGCGGTGGGGTTGCCATTTTGTTGCAAAAGCCGTTTGAGTGCTTCCAGTTGTGGCTCTTGTTTGGGTAAGTTATCGACTAGTTGGTAGGGTGCGATCGCATTTTTGATGGCAAAACTAGCAACAGTTCCCGCAGCTGCGCCAGACGACCATTCAAAGGAATGGACTCGATAGGCAGCAGCAGCAATATGACTAGTAGCGATGCTTTTGCCTCCTACTAGCAAATTATCAATTTTCTGGGGAATCATCGCTCTTAGAGCAATTTGGAAGGGATAAGCTTGGCCTGCCCCACGCCTTTCACCTGGACGTTCTGTATTACCAGGGGCTTCTGGGGGACTATTTACCATACAAGGATGGAAATCTATAGCATAGTGACCAATACCCACAGCATCGGGGAAGATAGTAGAACGAGTCCGTCGCATTGCTTTGTCTGGTGGGACTTTACCATCAATGACTGATATTGCTTCCAAACCTGCAACTGCTGCTCGTAGCCTCCGATACATATCTGCTGGCAGAGTCTTAGAGTAATACTGATCATTGTAATCTCGGCGAGAAATATCAATTTCCCAAATCCCAAAGCCACCAGATTGTCCCCAACTAGGGCGGCCAATGATGCGCCGTCCTTCGCGCATATAGGGATATTTCGATAAGCCATGCACTGTTCCCATCGGGGAATTTAGCCCTGACAATAAGCGGTTATTGCTTTGCTGCTGCTTTATGCCCTCCCCCAGTTGAGAATCTGTAGTCCCAGCTACCAACCAGTAATAGAATGAGAGGGCATTTTCCTCAGCTTTGCGGAGGGTTTCTGTCCGCAGTCCCCCCATCCAGCCTCCTGGTTTTAACTGCCCAGTCCCTTGTAACTGTTGGCGACTGTAAACTAAGTTATCTTTGGCTGTTCCGGGGCGGTAGTCGTTACCCCAAGTCCAGTTTTGCATAGAGATATCCCCTGGTGTAGCAGCAGTAAAACTTACACCTCCGAATTTTGCTGGTTTCCCTTTGTTGGGACTCCAAATGCGACGATAAGTGAAGACTAAATCAAAGTTAGCCAGTCGGGTTAATTCATAGCTAAAATATGGCGCGTATTGTAAATAAAATGGGGGCATTGTCTGGGGTTGCGGTTCCTTGGTTGCCTCCATTGCAAAGGTGTAGGTAAAACCTTGAGGGCAATAAGGGTCGTTATTGGTGCTGGAAGCAGAAGGTTCTAGGTAAGAACGCGCATCAATACCTAATCGATAGGGAACATCAGCAAGAGCAATAATTTCTCCAGTTTCGCTGGCATCTACGACGTACCATTTCGGAGCATCCCCTTTCGCTGCCTTGGGGAGGAAACGGAGAATAGTTTTGGTAAATAGAGATGAGTTTTCGTAACGATATGAATCTTCAATACTTTGAGATAAAGTAAAGGTATTAAGAGGTGGTGCGCCCTTTGGTGGTTGATGTTGGATAGCGATCGCACTATTAATTATTTTGCCATCATCAGCAATTTCCAAATCCTTAATTACCGTATTTGGAAACCATTGCAACTTCCCTTTGCCCTGCTTTTCGGCATCTTTGAGCATACCGGCCAAAATGGCGTGAGCATCGCGGGGAAGAAAGCAGGATTCACTTACCCAACAGTCACCGGGATTAAGTTTACCGTATTTGCGCCCAATCCGATTTCGCAATTCCAGGTAGCCGCGAGAATAGAATTTCAGAGCTCGCTGAGTTGGGCGTTCGTCTAACGCAGATGTCCCTTGAGAAGAAATTTGTCCTCCCAGCCAGTCAGTAATTTCCGTCAGACAAACCGTTCGTCCTGCTAGCAACCCCTCGTAAGCTGTGGCAACACCAGATAGTCCACCACCCACAACTAAAATCTCGCAGTTCACACTTTTATCTGGGGTTCTTGGTAGTGTAGCGTTTGTGGAATCAAATGCAATTAAGGTAGATATTAAATTGAAACCGATTAGCGATGTCAAGCTATAAGCTACTTTGTGTCTGTGCTTCATGGTTAAAAAACCGCTCCAAATCCTGTGTCACCTTGTAGAAGGTAGCATCCAGGAAATGTTCATCACAAGTTTATCAGAGTAAATATATTTAAATGTAAGTTTTATACCTAAAATACTCAGTATGTCGGCTAAATGTACCTTGAAGTTATTAAAACTGAGTTCAAAGTACTGATTTCTGAAGGTATACAAGGAAATTTTTACTTGTTCAAATTATTTCCCTAACTTCGACAGACTATTTCTTGTGTCCTACCCTGGTAAGTCAGTTGGCCATGCGAAACTACAGTATCAATATGAAAACTAAAGTCCGCCACACCTACACCTTGTTCACCAACGACTTCTAAAGTAAATTCCCCGCTATGACCCGAACTACCAGGATCAGATATAACATAGTTTCTACCAGAGGTCGGTGCAACATACTTCACTCTGCCTACTTGCTTTGTAATAGGCTGGCAGGTTTTGATTGTATCCACAACTGCTTTGTATCCGTTAAATTCTTTATCTGCCCATTGCTGCCGAACCACAGACGCAGCAGTGACTCCAGGAAAACTGCTATTGTTAATCCAGATAACAGTTAAGGCAAGTAAAGCAACTAGCCATCCAGTAATGGTTCTCAATAATAAAACTCTCCGATGGGAATTAGATTTCCTGCGTGGGAATTCACAAGCAATACGAATCCCTAAAATAGATAGCAAAAACGAAACAGGCAAGATTATCAAGGGTGAAATGGGATAGTATGATGCCTGGGTTAGTAAATTGAAGAGGAGGGGTGAGCTACCAACTAGCAAACCAATCGTGCCACCTAGCACCAAAAACGATGGCTCAATTTCTGATGCTTGGGAAGACATCCGTTGGAACATTACAGTCGTTGCACAGATACCAAGAAGATATAGCGATAGACCTATATTTGTTCCCAAGTCAAACCACCCGTTAATGCTCATTTCACGATAGTTGAGAAAATAAACATTGGCGGGCGTAAACAAACCAATATATGCACTTAGAACCCCTCCCGACACAACCAATAGCGAAATAACGTTCTTTTTCACGTACCGAGCGCTCCTTTAAACAAATTCTTTCTCCCAATACATAGCATTGAAAATATTTTTTATATTTTCAATAAGTTAGAATCTATTCTTGTTAAAGACAATACTTTGCAACAAAGTGGTGAGGTCAGAGGTAATGCCAATCCTTAAAAATAAAGGTATTGAGCGAAGCCAGAAGATTTCTTGAAGTATTGTCCATCCACTCTTTCACGAGTGGAAAGTGGCAAAATGCCGGATCTGGAAACTTTTCTGGCACTTTGTAACTGGCTAGAAGTGCCACCTGCAAAGTTGTTTAGAACCTCAGATGAGGATCAACTGGATACGCCTGAAGCGATCGCTATTCAACTACGCGCTGACAAAAACCTTGATCCGGCGATCGCGAATGCTCTAGCATCTTTAGTTAAAGCAGCGTATCGCGATTTGTCTCAAAATGATGGCGAATTGAAGCAAGATCCCTAAAGATATGCCATTAATTCAAAGTCTATCGCCGGAATTTAGGCAACGCTGTGAAGCGATCGCAACTGAACAACGAAGCTTACTTCGAGTGCGATCGTTAATGAGTAACTAATAATGTTTAGCTGAAACTGTGCTGATTTCATCTCTTTTTCTGCAATTAAAAACTGCTCTTGCTGAAAGTAAACAAGAGCAGTTTTTAATAGTAAAGCCCAAAACAAGAATTTAGGCATCTTCAAGTTCAAATTGAGCTACCGTAACAGCGTTAAAAGCGAATGCCAAAACTAATGGCATTGGCGACTGAAACCAAAAGGTAAAAAGAACAGCTATGATTGTGCCAATTACTGCGGACATCGACCACAATCTTTCTTCAAAGGTCAATCCCTTCTCAGCTTTAATCCCTCTGAGAACATTAACTGGGATTGGTTCTGGCATTACCCCACCCGGAGGGAAAGCCCAGAAGTTGTTACGTCGCTCAACAAATAAATCTGTCCAGCCATTTTCTTGGCACCATGCCTCAATCCATTGAAGTGAGTAATGATTCATCATCGGGTTTGGGAGTTCGGTTTGTGGAAGTTGTGTACTTGGTGAATGTAAACTCTTAGAGATTCCTGAAGAACTAACTAATCGCTATAAAATTAACGCTAATTATCCGATTTTTAAGCTTTGTTAAGCACTGGAAACGCTTATAATTAGCGCTCAAACCTTGCTTTCACTAATTAAAAGATTAGCAGTTGATGAGGGCTGTTTAATTTAAAAGACAATAAACTTTACTTGGAAAGTTGTAAGTCAAGAATTGTAAATAAGTCGGTGAGTATTACTGCTTAATAAAACTCTTTATATCCTGAAATTCAAATCTAAAAATGAATAATTGTGAACAAATCAACAAGTGTTAGGCATCGTCTGTTGTAGACATTGCTTTATCCAGCAAAACTATTTCTTTAGAGTTAGAGGTTGTTTGAAAAGTGGTTAGCTGTGATTTTAGGCACTTAATTGATCCCCCCAACCCCCCTTAAAAAGCAGGGTGGTTTCATACAACCAGAGAAAAACTAAAACTGGGTTTCAAAGCCTCTTGACCTTTCGGGGAGAGGAATGGAAGCGGGGTAAAAAGCCATGCTACAAAATGAGAAATCAATACTTATGTATTTTTCTTTTTTCGTATGAAACCACCCTGCCTCCCCGCTCTTCGAGAGGGGACTATGATGTATCTTGTATGATTAGGAAACGCTATATGCAGAATCAAACTTTACTCAACCACTCATTTTCCTCTGGGTCTTTGAAGAGTGAGGTGCTGAGGTAGCGTTCGCCGAAGCTAGGCTGGATCATGACGATTAAACGACCGGCATTTTCTGGTCGTTGTGCTACTTGAATAGCCGCATATAAAGCAGCGCCAGTAGAAATGCCAGATAACAATCCTTCTTCTTTTGCTAGGCGACGGCTGTAAGCGATCGCTTGCTCGTCTGCTACCTGAATCACCTCATCCACCAATTCTGAACGATAAATTGCTGGGACAAATCCCGCGCCGATACCCTGAATTTTGTGAGGCCCTGATTTCCCACCTGTTAATACCGGACTGCTGCTTGGTTCAACTGCGATCGCTTGAAAACTCGGCTTCCGTCCTTTAATAACTTCTGAAACTCCCGTAATCGTCCCACCAGTACCCACTCCCGCCACTAGAATATCCACCTCTCCATCGGTATCATTCCAGATTTCTTCTGCGGTGGTTTCGGCGTGAACTTTCGGGTTAGCAGGGTTGCGGAACTGCTGCAACATATAAGCATTGGGCGTTTTAGCTACAACCTCCTCTGCATGAGCGATCGCTCCTCGCATCCCTTCTACCCCTGGCGTTAACTCTAATTGAGCGCCATAAGCTTTGAGCATAGATCGTCTTTCGTGGCTCATTGTGTCAGGCATCGTTAGAATGAGATGATAACCCTTAGCGGCCGCCACCATCGCTAGCGCAATTCCTGTATTTCCAGAAGTTGGTTCTACTAAAACAGTTTTTCCGGGGTGAATCAAGCCTGCTGCTTCCGCCGCTTCCACCATACTCGCGCCAATCCGATCTTTCACAGAAGATGCTGGATTCATGCTTTCTAGCTTCACCACTATCCGAGCAACCGCTCCTGAAGCTTGGGGAATCTTGTTTAATTGAACTAAAGGAGTCCGTCCGATTAACTCTGTGATATCTTTCGCTATCTGCATGTTACTACTCCATCGTGTCTAAATATAATACATCGGGCTTTGCTGGGCGCGAGTCTCTCTTTCCTCGCACAAGTCTTGGAGTGTATAGCGACCTAAAACTTCAATTGAAGCAGCGTTAGCTTGCTCCCAAACTTCATAAACCAGAGTCTTTTCTAGAGTCGGAGAGTCAGATGTATCTTTCTCTTTCCGCTCACCTTCGACTAAAGTCACAATTTCCAGCAGTGTAATCTGCCAAGGTTCACGAGCTAAAACAAAACCTCCTTTAGAGCCGCGTTGACTCTGCACCACACCAGCACGCCGGAGGTTGGTCAAAATTTGTTCCAGATAGCGTTCAGGTATAGGTTGTTTGGTAGTGATCTCGCTCATGGTTAGAGGAAGTTTTTTTCCGTGGTGGCTTGCCAGTTCTAAGAGTGCCAGCAGTGCATATTCCACTTTTGAAGACAGATCCAAGAGAGCGTAGTTTTGGCTATTCAAGACTGTACTCAACATACTACGGTGAATTGGGGGACTTATCGCAGTTTATCCGAAATTAATTTTTTCAAAGTGTGGAATGTGATAGCATCCCATTTACTACCCACAAAAACACTATATTCTATCGACTTACCGTAGATTATTATCTTACACAATTCCCATAAATTACTTGATCTTTTTGTGGGAATTATCCTGAGTTTCTGTTTTCAGAGCCTCACTTACCAACGAAAACCTCAACAGAGTATGCTACTAACTGATTTGCGAACCATTTTTGAGCGTGACCCAGCAGCGCGTAACTGGCTAGAAGTATTGTTCTGTTACCCTGGACTTCAAGCTTTAGTGTGTCATCGATTAGCACACTGGCTCCATAAAATGGGAATTCCCTTTATACCTCGATTCATCTCTCATATTAGTAGGTTTTTAACCGGGATTGAAATCCATCCTGGGGCATTAATTGGCCAGGGAGTATTTATTGACCACGGTATGGGAGTTGTGATTGGTGAAACTGCGATCGTGGGGGACTATGCCCTGATTTACCAAGGTGTCACCCTTGGCGGGACTGGGAAAGAAAGTGGCAAACGCCATCCAACTTTAGGCTCTCATGTAGTTGTGGGAGCGGGTGCAAAGGTATTGGGAAATATTCAAATTGGCGATCGCGTTCGGATTGGAGCTGGTTCTGTGGTGCTGCGAGATGTACCCAGTAACACAACCGTAGTCGGGATTCCAGGGCGCGTGACTCGTCAGAACAACTTGTCTACCAATGTTCTGGATCATGATAAAGTCCGCGACGTAGAAGCCGAAGTCATCCGCGCTTTATTTGAACGTGTCAAGGCACTAGAAAAACAGTTCGAGGAGTTGCAAGATCAATCAAGTTTGTCCCCAACCGAGCTTTGCGACGAACAAACATACAACCCTAAGAGCAATAAGTCTGATGGGATGATTGAAGATTTTCTTGATGGTGCGGGAATTTAATTTTGGGCATGGGGCATGGAAAAGAGGCAGGGGGGCATAGGAGACAAGGGAGACAAGGAAGAGGGGGGAGACAAGGAAGAGACTATTCAATAATTCCCCCTTGTCCCCCTTGTCCTCCTTGTCTCCCTCATCCCCCCTGCTCCCTGCCCCCTGCCTCTTTTCCCACTCCCTTCTTTAAAATGCCCAGATGCTCTTAGAACCTGATATAAATATAATACTACGGTTAATTTATCGGGGAATAGTTATATAATTATGGTATCTTTATATGCAAATTTAACTAGCTTAAACAGTAATAATACTAAAGAAATTTTTGCTCGTAGGTCATTTCTGCCAGAGCATCAAAACGGACTTTGGAAGATTGAAACGGGTTTTGTCAGGACTTTCACCTATTTGGAAGATGGTACAACAGTCGCTCTGGGATTGTGGGGCCCTGGGGATATCGTTGGTAAGTCTTTGTCAAAATTAGAACCTTATCAGATGGAATGCCTAACTAAAGTAGACGCGACAGTCTTACCTGTAGAGGAATGGACTCAACTAACAGAAACTCTACTTGCCCATATCCAACAAGCTCAAGAATTGATGGTTATTCGTAGCCATAAAAAAGTTGATACCATGCTGATCAAGCTGTTGGCATGGTTATCTAAAAAGTTTGGTTCGGAAGTTGAGAAGGGACGTTTAATAGATATGCGTCTGACTCACGAAGACTTGGCGGAAATGCTAGGTTCAACTCGTGTGACTATCACTCGTGTTCTTGGGCAATTTGAGCAAGAGGGCTTGATTAATCGTCTTTCTCTGCATCGAATTGTGGTGCGAGAAGAAGAGATTTGGTACTACGAAATTTAGATTGTTTCAACAAAACCAGTGATCGCCGTCTGCATTCGGCTTGCCCATAATTCTAAGATTCAGTGATTCCAGATAAGCCAAACCGCTAGAGATTTGCGGCACTGTTCCCCGTAGTTCAATATCAAAGCACCCTTCTCCATCTGTATTTGGTTGTAACATAGCCCTGGTAATATTAACTACTAAGCCGTAAGCAGAAATTAACTGTGAAATCACAGGCGCTTGCAGATAGCATTTGGGGATATATATCCGCAGACGAATCTGAGTGACTTGGCTTTTTTTATAGCCTGAAGAAACCAGTGATAATCTGGTTGGGTAATTGGTTTGACGTTTATTTAATACTGCCATTGGATAGTGACGATTTTATTACTTAGCGATCGCTACCGAGACAAATTCAGCCAAATTGTCCTTCAATTACGAATTACGAACTTGTACTGAGCGTAGCCGAAGTATTACGAATTACGAATTATTAACTTAGCGATCGCTATAAACGCTAGATAAATCCAGCCAAATTGGTAGCCCCAGTTTTTCTAAATAATTCAGGCTAGAGTAAAGTTGCTTGGTTCTCCCCCACAAATCCAAGTCAAACCAGCCGTCATCTTCTGTATCGGGTTGAAGTGTAGCACTAGTAATATTTACTGTTAATCCATAACGAGAAACTAACTCAGAAATTACCGGCTCTTTGTAATAAGATTTTAAGATGCACAGTTGTAAGCGCAATCGATTAGTTTGACCCAGAGAAATCCATTGCTGGAATTGTTCTTGCCATTGATTTGTCAGTAATGCAGAGTCTTTGGGATTCAGTTTGCTAGCTAGATTTGGGAAAGGTAAAAAGTGTTGGTTGGGTTGAATGTGGTTAGCGATCGCTAATTCCAGCAAATTAACCCCCAATCCTTGCAAGTAAGATAGGTTCTTGTCAGCTTTTGGTGATGATGAAAGGTTACGCGCTTTAAGGCAGAAGGC
>NZ_JABXKH010000073.1 GCF_017115105.1 Nostoc sp. NMS2 | reverse complement strand
GGGGAGGGGAGATTTTGTCGTTAGACAAAAGCGGGGTGGGGTTCCGAAGACTTAATTGGTAATTGAGTAGGCTTGATATAACGCCATTGCAAGGGTTTCACTTTAAGTTGACACCAATGGCTTTTCGGCCCATCCCGCAAATATGCAACGCCAATAAAATAGTTGCCATAGTTACTTACACGCTCAAGGAGGGTGTTAGGGCTAAAGTTTTCGTTAAATCAGCAAGGAGAACGCGATCGCAGAGGTTAAACAATTCTAGCTCGGTCTGTGTCTGTCGCATCGATCGCAGGAAATGACCTTCAGTATCAACACTCAGGGCAATATAGTTGAGGAACATTTTTAAATAGCCTACACGCGATCGCTCTGGCATGGTTGCGGCTGTGGGGGTTTGCCATAAACGATCGATATAGTTGCGTACTTCTACTAAAGGAACGGGTGCGATCGGCTCGAAGCGCAAAGCCTGCCGAATTTGATTAAAAATCCAAGGATTGCCAATCGCCCAGCGTCCCACCATCACACCCGCCGCGCCTGTTTGAGAAAGCACTTCAATAGCAGTTGTTGCAGAGTTGATATTGCCATTGGCAAGCACTGGACAATGAACTCGTCTAACCGCTTCAGCAATCAAATCATATCTCACTGTCCCGTGGTACATATCTTTCACAGTGCGACCATGCAAACTCAACAAATCAATGCTGTGGCGATTGATTATATCTAGAATTTTATAAAAGTTATCTGTATTTTCAAAGCCTAAGCGCATCTTGACGGTCAAAGGGCGATCGTTCACTGCCTGCCGCAATTCTGCCAAAATCCGATCTACTTTTTCTGGTGAGAGTAACAATCCACCCCCAACATTTTTGCGATAGATTCTAGGTGCTGGACAGCCCATGTTCAAGTCAACTCCAGCGATATTATAACGGCAGAGATCAATTGCTGTTCTTACTAAGTCTGGAATGCTTTCGCCAATCATTTGAGCAAAAACGGGGCGACCCGTGTCGTTTTCGGTGATTGCTGCCAGAATGCTACGATTGAGTCGTGAAGTATCATTGACGCGGAAATACTCGGTGAAGAAGTAGTCAGAGCTGCCGTAGTGGGCAATGATCTTCATAAACCAGAGGTTTGTCACATCCTGCATGGGCGCAAGAGCGGTGAGAGGTAGGTGTGGATGGAGCGATTGGGGGAGCGATACCTGGGACGACATGGAGATGAGAGCGGTTGACAAAGCATCACTCTATCAAGTATTTCTATTCTCTAGCAATGACAATATCGTTTGACTTAATGACTGCATAAGCTTCTTTTCCCTCAGATAGTTCTAACTCTTCTGCCGAAGCTCTGGTGATAATAGAGGTTAATTCTACTTTATGAATAATTTCCAAAGTTATCTCACTATTAACCGCTCCACAAACAACTCGTTTAACAACACCTTTAAGAATATTGCGAGAGCTAACTTTTAGTGATTTCTTTGGAATAGTACTTTCTATTTCAGGCTTTTGAGTATAGTAGATATCTTCTTGTTTTTCCTGCTGAGTTGGTGGTAATACTGTTGCTGACGAGTGCTGAGGGAGACTACGCACGAGTTCTCGCAAAATCTCAGTCTTGGTGCGTTGAGACTGTTCGCAGAACTCCTCTAGAATCTTCCGCTCGTCTTCTGAGGTTTGAAATGTAACCCATCCTTGTTCTTTTCTTGGCATAAATAATATTAATTATCAATTTTGGTTATCTTGGTAAAATTCTACCAAGTATCAATTCGATATGTCGTTTTAGTAATAACATTTTTTTGCGAGGATTTTCGGCATTTTTAGCAAAATTAATCAACTAATCTGATCCAAATAACTACATAAATATTTATTTTTTTGTAGTTGCAAAATATTTTGTTCCTTGAAAATGTCTAACCGTCACTATCTTTATACTAACTAGGATAGTATGATATTGGTCTACGGTATTTGTCGAGATAGCGATTGCAGGGGTAATCTGGCAGAAAGTTTCACTGGCGATCGCGTGAATGCCGTAGGATGATCTAACGTGAGTTCACAGCCGGGGGATGAAACACCTAAAATCGCGTTCTCAAGACCTGCGGAGTTTATTTGAGAACAATATCACCATTGAATACGTGGCAGAACCCCTCAAAGCTATGCCAGCTAATGCGGAGGTGACAGAAGTGCTGCATTGGATGCAGGCACAAAATTTTGATGTTATCGGCGTTGAGACGGGAGATATTATAAGCGGTTATGTAGAACGCTCTAGTTTGATTCAAGGCAAAGAAGGCAAGTGTGGCGACTATCAAAGGGTGTTTCATCCCAAAGAACTAATAGCCATTTCTACCCCACTGATAAAGTTGTTACCGATTTTGCAACAAACTCCGCGATTGTTTGTCTTGGATTGCAATCAGGTAAGTGGTATTATTACCTGTGGTGACTTACAGAAAGCACCCGCACGAATGCTGCTGTTTGGCTTGGTAACGCTGCTAGAAATGAATTTGCTGCGGCTAGTGCGGATTTACTATCCTCAAGATTCTTGGCAAAAAGTCCTCAAACCTGAGCGCTTAGAAGTTGCTCAACGGCTATGGCGAGAGAGCCAAGAAAGAAACGAAGCTACGGATTTGTTAGATTATCTGCAATTTTGTGATAAGCGAGAATTGATTTTAAATCAGCCAGAACTTCTTCAGCAACTGGGATTAAAGTCCAAACGCTTTGGTGAACGCTTCCTCAAGTCTGCTGAACAGTTGCGAAATCGATTAGCTCACGCTCAAAATTTAGTTAGTGGCTCCTCTTGGACAGAGTTGATTTCTCTAGCAGAGGCGATGGAAACGCTGTTAATTCTCTGTGAGGAAGTTGAGTGAATCACTAACTTGAGTACCTGTATAATTGGGAACCCAACCCTCTGCTATTGCAAAATAGCGTACTGCTTTGCAATTCAACGATGCAGTTGGGCTGCACCAATGCTCAACTCCTGCGGGGATGTAAAGATAGTCTTGTGCCTGAACTAAAAGCTGTACCTGACTGCCATCAGGTCGCACAAAGCCATAGATCATTTCTCCTGCAAACACGTAGAGAGGTTCAGGCGCAGGATGAGTATGGTAACGGCCGTAGGTTGCTATCAGATGGTGAAGATTAAAGGAACCTGGATGCACATTTAGCAAGTCACACCAGATAGCGCCATTTTCTTGCTGAAGAAATTCAAAAACGCTGTTATGGAGTTCTACACAATAACGTTTCTCAGACTCAGTTAAAACGTCCTGGTCTAACAGATGGGGGAAGAGTAGCGATGTTCCTGGGTCATAGTGTCTGAGTTGAATGTCAAGAGGTGCAAGTTCACGAACTATTTCGCCTAAATCACTCTCAATCGTACCGTCGTCAAGTAGTAGGTTAGCCATGACCAAAAAGACTAATTAACTGTTAAGAAGAGTATACTCTTCTTTGAGATAATAAGCCACTATTCCCGATTGACAAACCGGGGAATAGGGAGCAGGGAGCAGGAAGCAGGAAGCAGGGAGCAGGGAGCAGGAAGCAAGGGAGAAGAGTTTTCCCCCTGCCCCCTGCCCCCCGCCCCTCTGCTTCTTTTCCATGTAACTACGCCAGACATCGGGTCGACCTTTGGTTCCTCTGCCCCCTGCCCCCCGCCCCTCTGCTTCTTTTCCATGCCCAATCCACATTAAAAAATTTATCGCCAGAATGATGTTCATTGGTACCACTAGCATCTAAGCTAGTACGGGTGAACTATATGCAGTATAGAATGTCTGACTTAATTCTGTTTTGGCATCGGCGCGATTTACGCATTTCTGACAATACGGGACTGGCTGCGGCAAAACGGCGGAGTCCAAAGGTGGTGGGTGTATTTTGCCTCGATCCGAATATTTTGGAACGGGATGATATTGCTCCTGTGAGAGTAACTTATATGATTGGATGTTTGCAGAAACTCCAAGAGCGATATGCTCAAGTTGGTAGTCAGTTATTAATACTCCACGCCGATCCTGTACAAGCGATACCAGCTTTAGCGGAGGCAATAAATGCCAAAGCTGTTTTTTGGAATTGGGATGTAGAACCTTATTCACAAGAACGCGATCGCACCATTATAAATGCCCTCAAAGAAAAAGGTATTGAGTTTCTCGATCAAAACTGGGATCAAATCCTCAATTCTCCAGATGAGATCCGCACGGGTGGTAATAGTCCTTACACAGTTTATACCCCCTTCTGGAAAAATTGGATTATCAAACCGAAAGCGAACCCAGTAGAAACACTGCAAAATGTTGAGGGATTAACAGAAGCTGAACAAGAAATTGCTAAACTTGTGGGATCTTTGACATTACCTTCAGCGAAAGATTTAGGGTTTATTTGGGATGAACAATTAATTATTTCACCAGGAGAGGCGGCGGCACAAGAACGATTAGAAGAATTTACTAATAAAGCTATTACTGAATACCAAGAACAGAGAAATTTTCCCGCAGTTGACGGAACATCACAACTAAGTGCAGCATTAAAATTTGGCGTAATTGGCATTCGCACCGTTTGGCAAGCCACCATAGAAGCACTAGAAAACAGCCGCAGTGAGGAAACAGCAGTTAATATTCGCACGTGGCAACAAGAATTAGCTTGGCGGGAATTTTATCAACATGCAATGTATAACTTTCCTGAATTAGCTGATGGTGCTTTCCGCGATACCTTTAAGAACTTTCCTTGGGAAACTAATGAAGAACATTTCCAAGCTTGGTGTGAAGGGAGAACTGGCTACCCCATTGTAGATGCAGCAATGCGCCAATTGAATGAAAGCGGCTGGATGCACAACCGTTGTCGAATGATTGTTGCTAGTTTCCTAACCAAAGACTTGCTAATTAATCCCCAATTGGGAGAAAAATACTTTATGCAGCACCTAATTGATGGTGATTTATCCGCTAATAATGGCGGTTGGCAATGGAGTGCTTCTAGCGGTATGGACCCTAAACCTGTGCGAATTTTCAACCCAGCCAGTCAAACACAAAAATTTGATCCAGATGGGGAATATATTCGGCAATGGGTATCAGAATTAAGGTCTGTAGATACAGAATATTTAGTTACTGGTAAAATTCCACCTTTAGAACGTCATGCTGTTGGCTATCCCGACCCAATTGTGGATCATAAAATACAACAAAACCAGTTTAAACTGCGTTATCAACAACAAAAAAACATTAGTAGTGGTGAGTAAAATTGTGAGTTTTTTAATGTGTATTTATAGCATATCCAGCTAATCAACCTGAGTAAAAAATGTTTGTAGTCAGGGCTTCAGTCCTGATTCTGTTTGCATAACATCTCCTAGAAAGGACTAAAGTCCTTACTACAAACCGATGAGTATTTTAACGGCTATCATATTACGTCTTGATAGGTACACGAGAAATTGTCCATAAGATGAGCAGAAAAATTAAGTAAATTGCGCCAACTAGACCAAACTCAATTAGAGGAATATAGGTTACTTCGTAAATTCTGCCCAAGCCGCGTTCAGTAAGTCCATAAACGATCATTACACTCACTAAAAAGGCTGCGTAAATAGTGCGTTTAGTCCAGATACCCAGAGGTAAACCGTGAAGCTGAGTAAGTACTAAAATGCCAAGAAAACCAAAGAGAAATGTTGGCCACTTGCTTTGTCCTAGCATCAACGACACAATGACACTATGTAAAAGCACTGTAATTTCTAAAGTGAATGTCCACCATCGATTGACATGGGCGCGGTTAAAGATCAACGACGATTGGAGGAGAAGCAAGAACATATAGAGAAAACCAATTAAGTGCCCTACAGTCGCTTCCATTGGATGATACCAGAAGGTGTAGATAGCGGCGAAGGAGAAAAAGTAGCCGTGGTACAGCTTGATAATTTGCAAAAACTGTTGATGGAATGGAACAGAATTGCCAAAAAACAAACCGCGTCGAGGCGTTTCTAAAATCAGTACGAACACCAGTAGGAGGACAACTGCACCTTGAGAAGTCCAAATTGAAGTATCTTGAGCAAGAGCATCGTACCAAATATAAGTCTGGAGGAAGTGTAAAGCGATGAATACACCATTGATGGCAAGCATGAGGTAATTTATCGGGTGCAGGGCTGATTTGTATTTCAGCTGCGATCGCTGCGCCCACAAGATACACGCCCAGATGCTAAACTGATGCCCAATGTACATACCCCAAGCCGTCGCTCGACTCCAAAAGGTTGGTTGGGGAAGCTTCCAATAATACCAGTTTAATCCTTGATCAGGAAGTTTAATGATGCTTGCAGGAATGCTCCCACCGACCCAAATTGCGTAGGTAAGGAGAATGCTTACAAAGATGCCTAAAAATAATACTCGGCGACCTGTCATATTATTAATTCGTAATTCGTAATTCGTAATTCTTAATAACAAGGGTGGAATAACCTTCTCAAAGTCCTCCAATTTATCGGAGGATTTAGGAGGATCTAAAGTTTTGGATACATCACCCATAACTTTAGATCCTCTAAGACCTAGATTGTCAGGCGACACGTTCTGTCTTTACTTCATATACGTTTTTAGTAACTCGTAAACTAAGAGTCAAAGCTACTATCATTACTAAAAATCCACTCCAAAAAGGAGAAGAACTCCCAAATTTCATAAAACTAACCCCTGCCCACGTTGGCCCAACGATGCGTGCTAAGGCAGAGCAAGAACTGGCAATTCCTAATATTTGTCCTTGCTCTTCTGCGGCTGTCATCTGGGAAATTAGGCTATTTAATATTGGTTGACTGACACTAATTCCCCATGCCACAAGTGTGGTGGCAACCAACAATAAAGTTAAGCTTTGTGAGAATCCAATTAGCAGTAATCCTAAACCTAACCCTAATATTCCCAAGGTAAGTAATTTGATTTCACCAAAGTGTTTCTTGAAGAATCCGATTAGTCCTCCTTGAACGATTGTGCTAACAATCCCCATGAAAGCAAAAAGATAACTAGTTTGTTGAGGTCCCCAGTTTAATTGCTGCTTAGACCATAAAGCTAATGTAGAGTCCATAGCTGCAACTGCAAAGGTAACAAAAAAGTAGATGCCTACAAGCACACAAAACTGTGGACGCTGTGACAGTTGTAACCAATTGATCCGTCGCTGACGGTGGCGATTAGCTTGCATTTTGGCTTTAGTTTCAGAATTTAGAGATTCAGGAAGTAACATCAAAGCACAAAGCAATGCCAATAAAGATAATCCGCCTGCGAACAACGACGGTAAATGAAAGTTAGCGTTGTCTGGATCTGACCCGATGAGAAGACCTCCAATAGCTGGGCCGAGAATGAAGCCAAGACCAAAAGCTGCTCCGATTATGCCCATACCACGAGCGCGATTAGTTGGTGTGGTAATATCTGCGATGTACGCCTGAGCGGTACTAATATTCCCTGCCATAATCCCTGCAAGACTACGAGCAACAAACAACATCCATAATGAGTTAGCAAGGCCCAAGCCTGCGTATGCTATTACAGAACCGAATAAGGTCAGTAGTAAAATCGGACGGCGACCGTAGCGATCGCTAAATCTGCCCCATAATGGTGCAAATAAGAACTGCATTAAAGAATAAACAGCTACAAGTAGAGTGGCTTCATTAGGTTTTGCGCCGAATTGTTCAGCATACAAAGGCAGTATCGGCAGAATAATTCCGAAGCCTAGCAAGTCTATAAATACAGTCAAAAATAAAACGAATATAGACCTGCTATTATTTTTGCTCTCCATAGTGCAATTCCCTTTTCTAAAAAATATGTGTAACTTGGATTGGTTATATGCACAGCAGGGAATGCTTGATCGTAAAGACCCATTAAATACAATCAGTAATCAGTTCAAGCAAAATGCGTGAATTTGAGCATGGTTGAGCGAAATAGCGTGGAATAAACCCATTATGAAAATTAAGCCAGTAATACTACTAATAAAAGCAACTACGATCTCGTGCTTCCGTATAGCTTTTTGTATCTTAGCTTCTATGATGTGTTCTACTTCTTTGTATGACATTGACTTTAATTTGGCTAAAGATCAAAATGGTGGGGAACTTACGTCTGATAGAAGTTGGAGTATGTCTGGAACTTCAAACTTATTCAATCACAAGCTATTCCGACGCTGTGTGAGCATCAAAATAATTCGTAATTGATAATGATGTTAACGAGTCCTGCTAACGTCATTTGTAATTACAATCAGTGTTAAGTGATTTCTGGAAAATAAATTACCCGATAGACCGATTGAGTTAGTTCTGATTCCCTAGTGAGAAAAGGACTTTTTTAACTGATCTGGTAATTTCTTATTCAGAAATATCCTTAACTCTGGACTAATCACTGATAGCGACACGAGAAAGCGAGTCCGCGTACCCATATCTACGGGGATCTTACTACCCAAAGTGTCTCGGCAAGAGCATATTGCAGACCACCCAATCAGAGATTTTGGTGTGAGCTACTCTACCCTTTTGAATTACGAATTAGGATTAATTATTTATTTGGCTAAGTTCCGTTGGCGTAGCTTCAAAACAGCACCGGAAACACCAAAAGCTAATACCGCCAAGGTATAAGTTGATTCGGGAACTGCAAGAATGCTTACCTGATTGATGGCCAAACCGAATTGGGGAGCAGAACTACTAAAAACTAGTCGTGAGATGTTTGGAGTGTCACTACGAACCCCCAAGAACACTGCCGAATTATCTAATGCTAAGGACGAAATATTTGGAACTGAGAAACTAGCCAACAGGTTATTGGTGCTATCAAAAGCGTTGAGAAAATTTTCAATTTTCAATTTACTACTGTCTATAGCTATCTGAGCCCCAGCGCCAAAAACAGGCTGGTCAAAACTAATTGTTAAAGGTTCACCGTTCCCCTTAGTACCAGGATCGGGAGTGCCAGGAGGAAGAGGGATAAAACCTGCTGGATCTATACCTCCAAAGAGAATAAAATCACCTGACGCGAAGTTACTCCGAATTCCGGGGGAAGGTAAAGTTTGAAAAACAAACGGTGGAGTAACCCGAGGATTATTAGTTGGAGCTATATTTATATCTAACCCTAAACCACCTTGGGATGTTATTGAGAAAGAGTTAGGTAAAAAAACAGAAAAGTCAGGAGCCGAGGGATTGAATACTTTACCTAAACTTTCCCAATTAACTTGATCGTTGCCTCCTAAACCAGCGCGTTCCGTTACTAAAAACGTAGCTGCCTTAACTGGCAACGGGAGAATAGTTAATATAGCTGTAAGTACGGTTAAATATTTTACAGACAACTTGTTGAATAACGGATTGATTGTAAATTGCACAAAGCTCACTCCTTAATTTTGTAGAATAATATCATTAAAATGGAATAATTCAAAATCAAAAACTAAGCAGTCTGTTGCTCAGGGCGATCGCACAATATTTCTTAAATCCTTATTGCATAAGGCTTTTGATTAAAAAATAGCCTAAACTATTAAATGTAAAGCCCCTTACTGTTAAAGGATTCTTAGACTTTAGATGCGTTTGCCCTAGTGTGTTGGGTCGATAGAGTTGAAGCAACCTCCGTGTTCAACGATCGTGTTGCAAAAATTTTTGATTCTTCATTACCTTTGATGCCAAACTATTAGTTAAACATCAAAATTTGGCTTTAAAGTCAAGCTTATAATATCTAAATCCGGGAAAAGCCTAAAATTTTAAAATATAACGCCTGTTTTTGTCCTACAGCAATATTTTTAGGTTTCTAGGGGATTGATTTAGCATATAAAGTTCTGAAAATCCAAACTTTTTGAGGGCTAGCTGGTGAGAGTTGACGTAATTCATCCTTTTACCAGCCAACCTCATTCTATTTTTGCAACACAACTTTTACTCTTGAGTACAAATACGATTATTCGTGTCTGTACTACTCTCAATCTGTTATGGGTAAACTAATAGTTAGTATTTCCACAACAAATCTACAATAAAGGGCAAAAAGCTTTAACTTGTCATGGAGATATGACTCGTAGTAATTTTAGACCAACTGAATGGCTAGATTGGATGAAGAATTTTGAATCAAGGCGAGTTGATTTCCTAAGAAAGACAAGTTACCACTAGAGGAATCGTAGGTAAAGTCACTAAGATTAGTAGTACCAAACCCTGCTTTAGAAACTTGGATTACGTCGCTTTGACCAAAGTTGTAATCTGTAATGGTGTCAATACCATCATTAACATTATTGAAAACAAACTTATCAGCACCAAAGCCACCGGTAAGAATATCATTACCTTTTCCACCGATAATGGTGTCATTACCGAAGTCACCGGAGATAGTGTCATTACCATCTCTACCTTCTAATCGGTTATTTTGGCTATCACCAGTAAGGCTGTCACCTGCATTTGTACCGATGAGATTATCAAAGTTGAGTACATTAAATGTTATTGTCCCCAGAGTAGGAACGTTAAGGGCAGAGATAGTTTGCTCCTTTAAGTTAGCGTTGACAGATACGCCAGCAACAGATAGGGAGGAATCTATGGTGTTATTAGCAACAGTAGCATCAGCAATAACCGTTTCTACTTTAAATACTGTGTCTGTGCCGAAGCCGCCAGCTTTGGTGATTTGTCCTACACCTGATAGAGTGATGGCTTTACCTAGTTTGCTGTAATCTGCTGTATCAAAGCCATCTCCACCATTAATGCTGTCGTTACCCTGACTGCCTTTGAATTTATCATCGCCTGCACCACCTGTCAATGTGTCATTGCCATCTCCACCATCAATCAGGTCGTTGCCATCTCTACCATCAATTAGGTCATTCCCAGCTAGACCAGATAACTGGTTATTTTGGCCGTCGCCCTGAAGGGTGTCATTGTTAATTGTGCCGATGACATTGGCAAAGTTAACTACATTAAATGTCAATGTTCCTAAACCAGGAACATTAAGAGCAGAGATAGTTTCGGCTTCTAAGTCAGCAACGGCAGCTACTCCAGACAAAGATTGAGATGCATCTATAGTGTTGTTAGCAACGCTGGCATCAGCAATTACCCTATCTACTTTAAAGACTGTATCTGTTCCAAAACCGCCAGCTTTAGTAATTGTCCCTACACCTGAAAGGGTGATTTTTTTGCCTAAGCTACTGTAGTCTGCGGTATCAAAGCCATCACCACCATCAATACTGTCATTACCTCGACTGGCCCTGAATGTGTCATTGCCGCCATTGCCTGTTAATTTATTATTTTGGCGATCGCCAGCAATGAAGTCATCTGCATTTGTGCCGATTACATCGTCAAAGTTAACTACAGTAAATGGTAACGTCCCTAAACCAGGAACGTTATTAGCTGTCAAAGTTTGGCTTTGTAGGTTAACGGTGATCGATACACCAGCTAAAGATGCGGAGGCATCTATAGTGTTATTGGCAACAGTATCATCAGCAATAATCTTTTCTACATTCAAAAGTTGATCTTGTCCCAATCCACCAGCTTTAGTAACTGTCCCTACTCCTGACAGGGTAATAGTTTGACCTAATTTGCTGTAGTCTGCGGTATCTGTACCAACTCCACCATCAATCCTGTCATCACCCTGACTACCCTTAAAGGTGTCATTACCATTACCACCGAACAACGTGTCACTGCCTTCACCACCATCAATTAGGTCATTGCCACCTCTACCATCAATCAGGTCATTACCAGCAAGACCAGTTAATTCGTTCTTTTGACCGTCGCCCTTAAGGGTGTCATTGTTAATTGTGCCGATAACGTTGTCAAAGTTGACTACATTAAATGTCAATGTTCCTAAACCAGGAACGTTAAGAGCAGAGATGGTTTGGGCTTCTAAGTCAGCAACAGCAGGTACTCCAGACAAAGATTGAGATGCATCTATAGTGTTGTTGGCAACACTAGCATCAGCAATTACCTTATCTACTTTCAAGAGTTGGTCTTGCCCCAATCCACCAGCTTTGATAACTGTCCCTACTCCTGAGAGGGTAATAGTTTGACCTAATTTGCTGTAGTCTGCAATATCAAAGCCATCCCCACCATTAATGTTGTCGTTACCCTGACCACCCTTAAAGGTGTCATCGCCATCACCACCTATTAAGTTGTCATTGCCTTCTCCACCATCAATCAGGTCATTGCCACCTCTACCATCAATCAGGTCATTACCAGCAAGACCAGTTAATTCGTTCTTTTGACCGTCGCCCTTAAGGGTGTCATTGTTAATTGTGCCGATAACGTTGTCAAAGTTGACTACATTAAATGTCAAAGTTCCCAGACCAGGAACGTTAAGAGCAGATATGGTTTGGGCTTCTAAGTCAGCAACAGCAGCTACCCCAGACAAAGATTGAGAGGCATCTATAGTGTTGTTAGCAACAGTTGCATCAGCAATTACCCTATCTACTTTAAAGACTGTATCTGTTCCGAAACCGCCAGCTTTAGTAATTGTCCCTACGCCTGAGAGGGTGATTTTTTTGCCTAAGCTGCTGTAGTCTGCGGTATCAAAGCCATCACCACCATCAATGCTGTCGTCACCTCGACCCCCCTTGAATGTATCATTGCCGCCATTACCAGCCAACGTATCGTTGCCATCTCCACCATCAATGATGTCATTTCCAAGACCCGAGGAGATGTTGTCATTGCCTCCACGACCAGAAATCTGATCGTCATTACTAGTACCCAGCAAAAAGTCATTGTTAGGAGTACCAACAATAATGGACATAATGTATAACCTTTATAGTTTTGCAGATCAAATTTATTTGATCGTTGTAATACTCGCATATTACAATGATCGCAATTATAAATTTCTGATGAAATAAGCCTAAATATAATTAATCCTGTTTTATATCTCTGGCGAAATAAAAATACTATTTACTCTGAAATTATTAAGACCTCTTTAAGGTTCTCAAAAATTGCGACACTCTTGTGCCGACATTTTTGAGAACCAATTAGATACAAAACTTATCAAATTATGATCTGTACAACTTTATCATGATATGCATAACCAAAATAGGCTGTTCCAGGCTTTTATTAATTATCCTTAGAATAGCGAATAGACCTTCTCTAGGGGTGAGCAATACTGTATATCTATGAAAAATGTCGTTTTTCAAATTTTCCATATTTGGTATATCTTGTAAATGGGTAATTCCTAAAATATGTTTTCTTAATCAAGATATATTGCACATTAAAGGTAACTTGATTTATGAACAAAATTATTTTTAATATAAAAACAAAGGTACATAAAATAGTCTTGTTCGTAACTATGGTTAAGAACCGACGAGAAAATCACCATTGCTCGAATATATTGACAATTATGTTATACGATTTATTACTACTAGGATTTATTAGTACTAGTACAGTACAGCATAAATTCAGCTACCATCTCAATTAACTATAGGAATCCTATTTAATTTTTACGAAGCTAGGTACAACTTGAACAGCCATTGTCTGTTTTTCTTCCCTGTCTATCGCGCTTGCCCTACACAAATAAATATGGCTACGCCACGCGACGCGAACAAAAATCAAAGCGGACTGCTATAGACAAGTAGGGGCAATTCATGCATTGCCCCTACTTGTCTAGTTAAGGGTAGTTAAACCCGCCACAATCTACTAATAAATATTTATACGTGTTAAAGCAAGCATTGGCTTGTCTTTGACATTAAGCGAATGCCAATGTATTTTAGTGTAGCGATCGCACCCAGATCGGAATTGTCAGGCTTTCAGTGTATCCGCTCAATAAATCGGGGCGAACTACCAGTTCAGGAACGAGTTTACGTCATTTGAGCCTTGTCACTGAGCGATTTACCCCGGATTATTGAGCGGTTACCTTTCAGTCTTGTTTGCATAATTTTGGGTACATTACCGCAAATGCGCTGATACTTTATTTTCCCCTCTTCATAAATTCCGCAAAAACACCGTTACGCTATTTGTACTTGTGATCAAAACTTAGAACATCCAGTTTATTAGGGCGTGTTATATGACCAACCCTGTAACGACGGTTATCCAAGTCAATCTGGAGATGGCTCTAGAAGTAGCTCAAGAATTGGAGCAAGCTCCATACACTCAACTCGGTGCTTATTGTTTGGAAATTTTACGGGAAATAGGATGTCCTGGTACTGAACTCCCAGTTAACTTACAAACTCGCGATCAGCAGCTAAACTTTATCACAGGCTTTGCATCTTATGCTTTTGGGGAGGTACAAAGTGTACAAAGCATTAATTGAAGACATCTTCTATGATCCAGAAGAAACAGAAGAGACTACTTTTCCTGCCACAGATAAAGATTTGTTGATTTTAACAGAAAGATTTTTAGCGTTTGAAATTCCTTCCAAGGTTTTCCTACAAGCTATAGCCATTGCTGATTATGACGGTGCAGCTGCTTTCCGCTACGTTGATAGTTATTTGAATACTCTCAAGAATAAGAATAAGCGTAAGCATAAAAAATTACTTGTGTTAGGTGCTTCCACTAGGTTTGATAATAATTGATGTGCTTCTTTACAAGCTAGCTAACAACCAATACGATTTAGATAACATAATTTGCCCAACGATGCAGAGACGTTGCAATGCAACGTCTCTACACACATTTGTTACATACTGATAAGAAAAAACAATTAGAATTTATCTAGAGGCAGATGAGCTTTCCCCTAGACAAACTTGTTCATAGCTTTTACCAGCGATATCCCAAGTAAAATCTGTTTCTACCAGCTGTCTACCTTTATGAGACAATTCTGCACGCAGATGTGGCTGATCGAAGAGTTGACTAATAGCGGTGATGTACTCCGTTGGTGTATTCGCTCGTAATGCCCGTAATGGATGACTAGCGCCATCTACGGCTAATCCTTCTAAGCCGCGATCGCTAGCTACTATGGGTACACCAGCTGCCATTGCTTCTAAAGTTTTATTTTTAATGCCAAACCCAGTTCGCATGGGTACAACACAGATGGTAGATTTATGCAAATATTCTACCATTGAAGGCACACGCCCAATTACATTAATTCCTGGTTTTTTATCGAGTGCCAAAACTTCTGGCACTGGATGAGAACCAACGATATCGAAAATTGTATCAGGATAAAGTTTTTGGATTTCTGGCAAGACTTTGTTGCTGAAGAAGCAGACAGCATCAATGTTTGCCAAATTATCCATTGCACCAATAAAAATTAAGCGATGTCCTCCTGGATCGGTGCTACGGTTGGGGAAAGAAACTAAATCTACGCCATTGGGAATAACTGTAATTTCACTATTGGGGTTAAATTTTTGTAGTTGAATTTTATCTTCTTCTGTTGTCGCTACAATTGCCGAAAACTTACCACAGTAGCTTTGCTCATAACGCCGCAGAAGCGGTAGATTAATTTTGTCTCTCAGGGAATTTTCTGAAATGCCTGTTGTTAGTTGGTTTCGACAGGTAGCATAAACAGAACTATGAACATTCACTATGGTTTTTAGTTGTTTTTGAAAATGCGTAGGCGTAGCCCGTCGTAGACATCGCACATAAATTTCATTGACGCTATGTTCGCAGGTAATTACATCACATTTCCCCGCTTCCACCCAGTTATCAACCCATGTTTGCATCTCAACTGAGTAGCGGTTAAGTACGCTTGGCGGTGTCCCTTGTTGCAAAAATCGACCAAATCGCTGTATTTTCTTCAATATTCCAGTGGTTCCAGAATCTGAAGGACGTTCAAAAATGGCTAGATGATCCACACAATTGCGTAATTCTGCTACTTCTGCGTCTGTCACATCACCCTCGCGTTGAGTAGCTAGGGTAACAGTATGGCGTTGACTCAGGTATTTAAGTAAATGAAATGTCCTGACTTGGGTTCCCCCGCGCGTTGGTGGGTAAGGAAAGGTAGAAGATAGCATTAAGATATTCATAATAAGTCATGAATCAAATGTGATATGTACACCATGACCTCATTGGAGGCTGTATGTCATCATTTGATTTACAGCAGTTTTCAAATCAATAGACAAAGCCAACCCCATCTCAGGAAAGTTGAGGTTGAGGGGAAAGAACAAAAGCCTTCTCAAAATTGTTTGAGAAGGCTTTTGTTCATTTAAAAAATTATCCCTGGCATCGAGCTATTTTTGCGTAGGGCGACCCCTAAACTATC
>NZ_JABXKH010000097.1 GCF_017115105.1 Nostoc sp. NMS2 | reverse complement strand
TCCCTCTCCCATATCTGGGAGAGGGATTTAGGGTGAGGGCGAAAACTACGGTTCTAAACTTAGATGAGGTTTATAATAGTTAAACGTAAATATATTCCAGAAAAACTTTGATAATTAATTTTCAAACTTGTTACAAAATCCCTCATGTAGAGTATAATAATTAGGTTGGATGTAAGGGCGGGTGGCGAAATTGGTAGACGCACCACACTCAAAATGTGGCGGCCTTGCGGTCATAGGAGTTCGATTCTCCTCCTGCCCACTACTAAATAAGTAAATAAAATAGAGAGGTGAAAAATTCATGCGCCTGAAAAGATGGGAATCCCCCCGTAAAGAAGGTAGGAATGACAAAGGTAGAGGCGGTTCTGCCAGGAAGCGGCAACTCAAAAAGCAACGCCAAATGTTACGTCAAAAACTTAAAGAAGCTAACAAGCCAGACAATAACAAAAATAATCGAACAGGGGAAGATAAGCTTATCTTCCCTTTATTTTTTGGGCTTTTATCTCTTAAGCAAATACTTACGTATCAAAAATCGGCAAACTGAGTGTCTGGTATCTAGGTTACCTACGTAAATTAACCACGTAAAAAATAGTACTTGCAAATAAAGTTTATACTAGGAATTTATCGTAATTGTAATGCTTGCATGAACCAATCAAAAATTAATTATGAAGAAAGTATGAATTTTGTCAAACAGCATCTAAAGTTTCTAGCTTAAAACAGTAAGCTAAGACACAACGGCAAATAATTATAGTATTACCGATTAAACTAAAAGCATATTAAAAAGGCAATTGCACCTCCATGTGTTAACTTCCAACGATGACACAAGCCTATAAAAAGTCAGGAGTCATCCAATCTGAATTATTCAATATTCGGAATGGTCTAAGCAATATGGATTTTTTTCTTGGACACAGGAGTTATTGATGGTGGCAAGAGTGCTTCTACCTACTAAAAAAGTGCTTGATTTCCCTATTACTGCTTTACGTTTTGACGACCAGGTAGAAACAATACTGAAGTGGGCGAATAGGCGTGAGAGTAAAACTGTATACGTAGCTAATGTACACATGCTCATTGAAGCTCATTGGCATCCACAGTTTTCCACCGTATTACGAAATGCAGATATAGTTACTCCTGATGGTATGCCTCTTGTATGGATGATGCGAAAAATGGGGGCTATTTACCAAGACCGTGTGGCAGGGATGGATATTTTTTTAGCATTGTGTCAGCGAACTCAAACACAAAATCTCAGTATTTTCTTTTTAGGTTCCCAAACAGAAATTCTTTCTAGGATGCGAAACAGGTTAGAGCAGGAATTTCCTCAAATGAAGATTGCAGCGATGGAACCTTTACCTTTTCGTCCCCTGACTGAAACTGAAGACGAAGCCTTGGTTCAAAAAATTAATTCTAGTGGTGCTAGCGCCGTCCTTGTGTCTCTGGGATGTCCTAAGCAAGAAAATTGGATAGCTCAACATAAGGGGAAGATACAAGCTGTAATGATTGGACTGGGTGGAGTTTTCCCAGTTTATGCAGGAATTCACAAGCGGGCACCCCGCATAGTTAGAGACTTAGGACTTGAATGGCTGTATCGATGGATTCAAGAACCACGCCGACTTTGCGGCCGCTATGCTAAGACCATTCCACTATTTATATGGCTGGCTACCAAGCAACTACTATCATCAAGTCGGATTGCAGCAGTTTTTCTTCACGAAACTGGGGATTAAGGAAAAGGAATTACGATCGCAATTCCTTTGCCCTTAAAGTGAGTTCGACAATACAGCCAAGTGTTGATTTAAGGGTTCACCACAAAGCCATGAAATAGTCTAAGTGTAAGGATTCCGACCAATCAATGTTTTGCCGTAAAAATCCATTATCTGAAATAAACTATTAAAGTACTTGACACAAACCCAGGATTAACTGCTATATTAACTAGAGTAAAGTCGATGGGGCGTAGCCAAGTGGTAAGGCAGCGGGTTTTGGTCCCGCCATCCCTAGGTTCGAATCCTAGCGCCCCAGTATATCTAAAGACAGGTTGTTATGCCTGTCTTTTAGAGTTTTTATTAGATTAGTTAAAAATGCAACTCAATCTATCCGATTATTATAGAGGTTACTTATCAGGCGATTTAAGAGCTTGATCTAGAGTTTGCCGAGCCTGTTCTGCTTTAGAACGCGCTTCTTGATAACGCACATTAGCTTGGGCGAAATTTTTGAGGACTTTAAAACCTTCCTTGAGTCGAGTAATTTCCTCTTCAGTCACCGAATCGTCGGTGAACAGAACATCAACCGCTTTGCGAATCTCTAACGCTTCATCTCGTGACTCTTGAACTTTCAGCTTGAGTGTGGCCAGGTTGCTTAGAACCTGGACAGCTTGTGTAATAGTATCCTCGCCGCTAGCAATATCAATAGTTGACTCTTTGACCTCAATTAATTGTTGAGGGCCAAATCCTTCTTCCAGTTCCGTGGGTAGCTTACCTGCATCCATCAGTTCCATCAACTGATCCATTGCTTTATCACGGGCTTTGGCTGAATCTTTTCCAGAAACAGTAAGGATAATTTCTGGACTTTGAGCGAGAGTATATTGAACCATATTTGAGCAGAAAATTTGCTGGTTAACCAAGCTGAGGCAAACTATTATAACATGTTCCGTGTCAGGTTGTTTGTTGGTTTATCTATTTCGGTTTTGGGCTGCCAAATTGATGTAATTTCATGCTTCATTCCTACCCCTGCTAAGTCGAGCAAAATAAAACTTTATACTTATATAAAAGGGGAATAAGTTTCAACAGGAGGGGAGAGCAATGGCTCCCAATCCCACCATCATGCAAGCTGTGGAAAAACTGGGCTACCGTGTCACCGTTGGTGATGTGGCAACCCAGGCAGGATTGAACGTTGCTGAAGCTAATCAAAGCTTGTTAGCCCTAGCATCTGATGCTGGAGGACATTTGCAGGTAGCGGATTCAGGTGATATAGTTTACCTTTTTCCACACAATTTTCGATCAATTTTGCGTAATAAATACTTCCGGTTACGATTGCAGGAATGGTGGAAAAAGGTCTGGAGTGTTCTGTTTTACCTGATTCGCACTTCTTTTTTAATTTTCTTAATTGTTTCCATCACCCTGATAATTATTGCCATCTACATTATTACTACCTCTGCCAATTCCGATCGCAACGGCAACAATCGGGGCAGTTATTCTGGCGGTGGGGGTTTCTTTTATTTTCCAAATTTATTCTGGTATCTTAGCCCAAATTATGATAATCACTACCAGGAACGGCGACGTGAAAGCAGAGAAGAAAGCAATCTGAATTTCTTTGAAGCTGTGTTTTCGTTTTTGTTTGGTGATGGAAATCCTAACGCCAACTTAGACGAACGTCGCTGGCAAGAAATTGCTACGGTGATTCGGAGCAATCGTGGCGCAGTGGTAGCAGAACAAATTGCCCCATATTTGGATGATATTGGCGAGGGATATGCAAGAGAGTATGAAGATTACATGCTGCCCGTTCTGACGCGATTTAATGGGCAACCAGCTGTAAGTCCAGAAGGGCAAATTGTTTATCACTTTCCAGAGTTACAGGTAAGTGCAGTTAAAAAGCGCCGTCATGCAATATCACCTTACTTGGAAGAATTTCCTTGGCGTTTTAGTGCCGCAAGTTCCGGGCAAATTATGTTGAGTGCGGGGTTGGGGGCACTAAATTTTGTTGGTGCTTTAATACTGGGAAGTTTGTTGAGAGATGGCACTGTTGCTGCCCAATTAGGTGGACTGGTAGCTTTTGTGCAAGGAATTTATTGGCTGCTATTGGCTTATGGAGCAGGTTTCATAAGCATACCGTTATTGCGTTATTTCTGGATTCGGTGGCGTAATGGCAAAATAGGCGATCGCAACCGCTCAAGGCTTTCCCGCTCAAGGCTATTGGCAAGTCCTGATGCACCTTTGCAACAAAAAATCGACTATGCTCAACAATTTGCCCAAGAAAAAGTCATTAGCAAGGAAGATTTAGTCTATTCAAGCGAAACCGATTTACTAGACCAGGAAGTTGAGCGTTCTGCACAAATTGATGCTGAATGGCAACGGCGCTTGGAACGTGGGAGTGGGGAATAGGGAGGAGGGGAGCAGGGGGGCAGGGGAATAGGGAGGAGGGGAGCAGGGGGGCAGGGGAGCAGGGGAGGATGAGGGAGATGAGGGAGTGAGGGAAGAAAAAATAACTAATGCCCAATGCCCAATTCCCCATGCCCAATGCCCCATGCCCCCTTCCCAATCTTTGATTACTTCGCCTGAATTGGTGTTAGGGCTACACCTTGATAATAATGTCCCAAAATTTGCAGGTGGTTTACTCCTTGCCGAGCCAGATTATACGCCCCCCACTGACTCATACCTAAAGCATGACCGTAGCCAAGTCCTTGGAGTACAAAACTACCATTGGCTCCCTTAGTAACTGTAAAGCGGGTACTTTTTAGCTTGAGGGCTGTTCGCACTTCCTCGCCCTGTAGCACCTTCGTACCCTTGTTGCCAACAATTTTCAAGACTTTAACACTGCCAAAAGGCGAGTATGTCCCTGGAGTCATCGCCGTCACACTGCCCACTCCAGGAAATTTAGCGCTAATTTCACTGGGCGAGAAGGTTTTCACCCAATTACACTCGCGGATATTTTGATCGTAGTCTTGAACAGCACGTAAGTAAGGCTCGCTGCTTCCCCAAACATCTTCTACGTTTTCGGTGTGTCCCCCAGAACAAGCGTGGAATACTGAGAGAATAATCCGGTTTTTGTAAGTTAGTACCTGCCCTAGTGTGGAATCCACTGCGGCGTAAGTAGCAGGAGCCTCACTGATGACACCTTTGTAAATTTGCCAACGATCTGGGGTATTACCTAAATCGTAGACGGGATTATTCCGTTGTTTTTCACGTTCGTAGAGAGCGTAAGTGCGGGCTGCGATCGCTTGGGCTTTTAAAGCTTCTTGGGGCCAGCTAGCATCCATTTCGCCACCGAGAACGCTATAGAGATATTCTTGGTCATCAACCCAATTGACAGCCGTTAAGCCTTTTTCTGTGGGGACAACCAGAGTTCTACCACGATACCAGCGATCGCCAATATAAACGAATCCTTTACCTGTTGGCTCAATCCAAAATAAACCTGACTGCCATTTATCTAAAGCGACTCCACCAGGTATGGCTTGGGCATAATATGCACTCATCGCTGGCAACTGTCCGAGAGTCCGTCCGGTACTATCCTTGACGATCCCAGTGGTAGAACTACCCACTTTTACCTGATTAACCCCCCTCTCAATTGCCACGCGCAGAATTACAGACGCTTGGGCTGGGGCAACCAAAGCAATCCATAAGAGGACACTTACCCACCAATGACGTACTTTAATCTGGGAAAATAAAAAGCCTAAGTAAAGTTGGAATTTCATGCTGGTCATCTAATCACACTAGTATTTAATTGACGCTCTGGATTATCACGTCTACTACTTTAAGATGAGACACTTCTCCAACGCAGGAGGTTGCCACCTCCTACTAATTATGCATTTTGCTTTAGCTATCAGCTAGAAATCTTTAATCCAAAATTTAAAATTCGGTGAAGGAGTCAGTAATTTTACCCTTTAGCAACTGTTCTAAGCAGTAATGTTACTGATAATCTTTAACTTTTTTTTCTCGAACTTACACTTGTCAATCTGTCAATATTTGGTTCGTGGACTACTAGTTTATCCTTAGTTTTCTCACCTTTCAACAAAAAATATATACCGGAATTTATAAGGTAAATGTGTAATTAGTTATTTTTCAGTAAAAATACTCAGCTATTAAGCAAGTTGCTAGATTTAAAGTAGTTAGAAGAAGGCTAAGTGCTAATAACTTTTTCGGACAACATACTGGACTTTTAAACTGTAATTTAGTATCAAGTATAGTTCCAGTTTTGGAAGCTGAGATTTTGGTTTGAGGTTTAGCATTGCTATTCCTAAACTCTTTTTATGATTGTCTAAAATTGATTATTCGCAGCACTAAACTAGGCATTTAGGAAGGAAGTAATTCATGTCTGAGCAAAAATTTGTTCTCACTTTTGATGGTGTGAACGATCGTGTTGAATTGTCTAAAGGGTTTTCCTCTATTGAAAAGGCAATCACCATCGAATTTTGGGCTAAAGGAGAAAATAGTCTCGCACAACAAACCAGTATTTTGGAGGCTTGTAACGCTCAAAATACCCGCGTTTTGAATATACATCTGCCTTGGAAACACAACGCAGATACCCGGGTTTTTTGGGATGCGGGTAATCAGAATGGCTACGATCGCATTGAAAAACCAGTCCAACTCACTGATTACAATGTCTGGACTCATTGGGCTTTTGTCAAAGATGCTGTCACCGGAGAAATGTACGTTTATCAAAATGGGAAAATTTGGCATCAAGGCAGTGGACAAAAGAGATCGTTAGCCGGAATTCAAAAATTTGTTATTGGTGCTGCGGCCAATGCTACTAACTATTGGAAAGGCTCTCTTGCAGAATTTCGGATTTGGAATCAGGCCCGCACTCAATTAGAAATTGAACAGCAGATGAATCGCCGTCTAGTAGGTAGTGAACGAGGATTAGTTGGTTATTTTCCCCTAAATGGAGATGCCAACGATCGCACTATTGCTGGCAACAATGGCAAACTCTACAAAACAACTTGGACGGAAGCAGAACTCCCTGTCAAGCTGGAAACTCAGCAACAATCTGTTCTCTCCTTTGATGGCAAAGACGACTATATTTCCTGTGGTAAGGGGCAAAGCTCTGACAAGGGGCCGAGGTTTCTCAATCTGACTCAAACATTGACTTTGGAAGCCTGGGTCAATTTAGGCTCCTACCAAGGTGGTGCGATTTTTACCAAGCAATATAATCCCGCAGAACCAGACAAACCAGGTCAACCTCCTTTGGATAAGGCGGCCATTTTCTATGGCCTCTTCATTGAGGAAAGTACAAAACTGCCGATGTTTATCTACTCCACGAAAGATAAACGCAATCTGGTTTTCGGGGGAACTACCAAGACAGAGATTGCCCTTGAAAAGTGGTATCACCTGGCTGTGGTTGTCAGTAATCAGCAAGTCGAAATGTTTGTCAATGGAGAGTCTCAAGGTGCGGTTAAAATCGAAGGGGCGATTGCCGACAACTCCGACGCAGACTTATTGATTGGCAAACGTCATGTCGATAATTCCTATTTTGCAGGTCAACTAGCAGAACTCCGTATCTGGAACATCCCTCGCACTGCCGCCGAAATCAAAGCCAATATTTCTCGCCGTTTAGAGTCCATTGAACCAGGATTGGTTGGCTATTGGTTACTGGAAAAGGGTTCAGGGGAAATAGCCTACGATTCTTGTTTTTCTGACAGCTTTGGCGTTATTGCTGGCGCGACTTGGAGCAAATCTAAGTTGCCGATGCAGATTCTCAGCCGCAAAGAGAAATTTAGCTATGCTGGTAAAATTGGTGATATTCGTGCCTTAGACGCTTTTAAACCGCTTCCATCTGAAGTACACCCATCAGCACGCTGGCTGGCTAATTTTTATCAATCAGCCTATGGTTTGGGAGGAGCAACCAAGGATGTCTTAGTACCGCAAGTCTTGATGGAAAATGGCGGCGACCTGACTAAAATTCCCGCCAAACTCCCAGCCAAACAAATTGCGACTGCCCCGGAAAATCTGACACGTCTGCGTCCCGATAAATACAGTGATGAATTTTTTGTAGAACGCCGTCTCAATGGCTTCAACCCCGGTCAACTTAAGCGAGTGCAAAACCAGCCCTGGCAATATGTCATTCGCTATGACATGGGTGGCATTCAAAAAATTGACCCCCACGGCATTTTGCCGAAATTGATTGAAGCTCGCTTCTGTTTAGAAGGGCAACAACTAACCCCCCATTCCATCGAATACACCCTCTTCGGCGAAACCCAAATCCAAACCCAACGCCCCAGCGATCAAGACTGGGAATGGGCTAAAAAACTCTTCCGTTGCACCGAATTTCTCTACCACGAAACGGGAATACATCTGGGTCGTCTCCACCTGAATATCGATCAGTATGCAATGGCGTTTTACCGTAACGTCATCAACAATCCGATTCAAAAGTTACTCGAACCCCATCTGGAAATTGTCCTGAATATGAATACACGGGGTGTGTTTGCCATTCTGGGATACAAAGACAAGGACGGCAAGGATGTGGATGGTGCTGTTACCTTTCTCTCCTGTGTGGATGTTGACAATATGTATGTCCTGATTCGCCAGGAATTGAGTAATATGACCTATCGGAATGGTAACCCGCGATCGCAATTTCTCGCCGATTACGTTACCAACAACCACTTTGATCGCAGTGCATCCACGATGTGGCGGATCATTACTGACTATGTGAGTCGTTTCTTTGCCAACAACCGTGCAGGCATTCAAAGTTACTGGTCAGAAATTGTCGGTATGTCTGAAGACCTTAGCGCCAACAGCATTCTGAAAAAAGAATTGGGAACTCTCGATATCAAAACCATGCAAGACCTCCAGGATTTGTGTGTTTATGTGATCTATAACAGCACTTTCTACCACTCCTGGGTCAATAACAAGCAATTTGAAGATGCTGGCGACGTTGATTATGTAACCATGAGTGCGTGGAAAGACACTGACCCCCTACTGGCTACCAGACACGCTAAACAGATATTGTCCATGCAAAACCTGACGGCAGTTCGTTGCAACTTGATTATGGATGTGGGACCTGCTGAACTCAAGGAGGCAATCTGGAAACAACGCGCTCAAATTGAACCAGGACTTCCCCTGGAGAAGCTGACGATGAGTATCAGCATTTAGCAGATTTATTGCGTAATTCCAAAAGTCTCACTTTTTTCAGAGGAATTATCCGGGGAAAAAACCCGATTTAGGCGATCGCATCGAAGCCATTTTCTATCCAGATTTTAGAGGTATTAAACATGACTGTTTATGAGCAAAGAAAGGCAAATCAAGAAAAATTCATCTACGCATCAAACATACCCATCTTTGATGTCACAAAACCCCTTCCCCCGACTGTGCTACCAAGCACCAAATGGCAGTACAACTTTAAGGTCAGCTTGTACGGTCTAGGTGGGGTTCGTCAGATCCTCACTGCCCCTAACCTCAAAAGTGGGGGAACTGAGCTTAATACTGTCTCCTACCTGACACCCAATCTCACCCGTTTGCGTCCCGATAAATTTAGTGATGAATTTTTTGTGGAGCGTCGTTTGAATGGTTTCAGCCCGGGTAAGCTGAAGCGAGTGGAAAATCGACCCTGGCAGTATGTTATTCGTTACGACTTTAGTGGCGTGAGCGTTGATGCCAACGGGATTTTACCCCAATTCATTGAAGCCCGTTTCTGTCTAGATGGACAACAACTTCATGTCCACTCCATTGAATTTATTCTCCACGGAGAGACGAAGATCCAGAATCTTAGTCCCCGCGATCAAAATTGGGAATGGGCAAAAAAACTTTTCCGTTCTGCCGAGTTTGTGCTGCACGAAACCGTAGCTCATTTAGGTGGTACTCACCTAAACATCGATCAATATGCAATGGCCTACTACCGGAATGTGGTCAATAACCCGATTATTGAATTGTTAGAGCCACATTTTGAAGGCTTGCTGTCAATTAATCAGCAGGGTTTAAGCGAATTAGTCGGTTCAGAAGCTAAAGAGGGTGTTGTTCCCCAATTAACCGTCCTAAATTATCAGGATACTCAAAAAATTCTGGTAGAAGGATTGAAAACCCTTACCTATCGCAATTGGAGTCCGCGATCGCACACACTGCCCGATTATGTCGTCAATAATCATTATGACCGAGCAGCGATCGCCTTCTGGCAGATTATCAATAAGTATGTTAAAGACTTTTTTGATCAAAATCAAGCTGGTATTCAACAATACTGGTCTGAAATTGAAGCCATGTCTAAGGATTTAGCTGCTCACTCCATTCTCAAACCAGAGTTAGGAACATTAGACATTAAAATCCTACAAGACCTGCGCCAAATGTGCGTTTATGTAATCTATATCAGCACCTTCCAGCATTCTTGGGTGAATCACAAGCAGTATGAAGATGGCGGGGACATTGAGTATGCAACCTTGGGTATGTGGAAAGAGAATGACCCGATGACGGCTGCTAGAAATGGCAGACAGCTATCAACCACCTTGAATCTTACCTCAGTTCGCCATAACCCGATCATGGGCGTGGATCAGCCTGTTGCTAACAAGCTCAAAGAAGCACTCTGGGAAAATCGGGAAGAAATCGAACCAGGAATTGCGATCGACACAATTCTGATGAGTATCAGTATTTAGTGTCAGTCTGAAAATACACTGATTTCCCTTTCATTTATAGGACTTACGCACACTCTACGATTGTTGGCGTTCTTGGTGTCTTCTATGCGAGATGCACGTAATCTTGCAAAGAAGCAAGCTATGCGTATCTCGTAGAGATGGCGGTATGCCTCCGGCACGCTACGTGAAGGATAAATTAAGCTTTTTGGCAATTTTTGCGTAAGTCCTAATTCAGTTCAAAAAAACACAAATTCTACTCGTGCAAGCGTCAAACTCATTCTTGACAAAATAGGACACAATATGGTAAGCAATTTACAATCCGAGTCTACTACCGCGACAATTGGCGATGTCCTGAAGTATGGCGACACCATCTATTTACAGCACATGAACGGCGACTATGTGACTCAATTTAGTAAGGGCAAAACCAATCGGTATCATTGGCCCAAGCTCGGCAAGAATAAAAAGCTCGGCAAGAATAAAAAGCTGGGCGAGTCTAACAATATAAAGTTGCAAATTCTGGGAGATTCAACCGGTGAGCTAACTGATGGTGCAGTGATCCGACTGAAATCCACAGAATCGTTGCCGAACCAGCACAATGTCTTGGGTTCCTGGGTAGATAGCCATGATTGTTACTATTGGAGCGATAATTTCCACACTAAAAAGCAGAGCTGGCAAATCAACAAACGCGATCGCAGTGGTGACAACAAAATTCGCCACGGAGACGATGTTTATCTGACTAACCTCCACTACAAAAATCAACGACTAGCTCGATGTACTCGCTACAATGGCTATATTTCTACGGCTCCCTATGCTAATGAGTGGTGGCAGTTAAAACCAGAAGTTGAACAAGAAAACACTAAAATTACTTCCGAAGGTACTTTTCTAGAAAGCGTGTTTGAGCCGAACACTCGCACCTTTAGTAAGGGAAATTTAGCTTATTTGGCTTATTTTGCCGAAGCAGCTTACAGCACCCCAGATGAGAGTAAGGCTAAACTAGAAAAACTGGGTTTCCAGATCAATGGTCATGAACATTATCTTGAATTTCCCGACACTGACACCGAAGGTCTCATGGTTGGTGATGATGAAAAAATCATTATTGCTTTCCGGGGGACTGAAAATTTGACGGATTGGATGACCAACATGAAACTGCTCAAAGCCGCCTGGAAAGTGGGAACGGTTCATGCAGGCTTCTACCAATCCCTTGAGTCTCTCTGGCCGGATGCGATCGGTCGTCTCAACAGTCTGCGTAACAATAACCAGCCCATCTGGATAACGGGGCATAGCTTAGGTGGAGCATTGGCGACCTTGGCGGGTGCAACTCTCGATCAACAGATGCCGGAATATGAAATAGCCGGGATTTATACTTTTGGGCAACCCAGGGTAGGCGATCAAATTTTTGCTCAATCCTTGGACAAAGGGATGAAAGAGCGTTTCTTTAGAGCGGTGAACAATAATGATGTGGTTCCTCGTATTCCCAGAATGAAGTTTAGTCATGTCGGAAAGCTATTGTATTTTGATTCTGATGGCAATTTGCGTGAGAATATGCTACTTTCCTGGTTGAATCGAACAGCCTGGTGGGAACGCTTGAGAGGCTACTATAAGAGTACTGTCAATTTAGAGTTGGAGTCTGACAGTGTTGGCGATCACCGCATGGGTGACTATCGCCGGTTAGCTATGCGTCAGCTTGACAATAAATAATACGATTTGCCGACAAGCTCAGAGTATTTTGCTTCATCCGACAAATGTCAGTGCGATCGCATTTAAAAACCGTTCAAAATAGGACGCGGGGAAATTAGTCTCCGCGTCTTCTTCACTCTACGATGCCAATACCTTTTGAGAATTGCTCACTTCATTAGCGATAATTCCAATTAAATTCAATTTACTCAAAATTTCTGTAGCTTGAGTCAGTTCAGTTCGCGTCACTTTGCCCATCCGCTCTACCATCACAATACCATTGCAAAAAGATGCCACAATCCTGGCATCAACCGTGCCTAAAATAGGCGGAGCATCTATCAGTACTAAATCATAACTTTGTTCAAATAACTCTATCAGTTCTTTCATTCGTTGAGAACTGAGCAACTTCACCGTGTCTTCTGGTTCCGGCCCAGCAGTCAAAATATCAATTGAAGGATGAATAGGCTGGATGTAATCTTGAAAATGAGTAGTTGTCTCATCAACCAATAACAGAGATAGTCCCCAATCATTAGATAGTCCCAGGATTTTGTGCAAGCTAGGATTATGCAAATTAGCATCAATAACTAATACCCGTCGGTGCATCCGAGTAGCGCTAGCTGCAAGCCCTAATACTAAGGTTGTCTTCCCTTCCCCTGGTAGTGCTGAAGTAAACATCAGTGACTTGAAGGGTAAGGGATATTTTAATATCTGAATATTTTGGTAGATCATATCCAGGTTCTCATGGACGGGCAATTTAGTAGTAGCTTCTATTACAGAGTCATTTGATCTCCGCCGCCTATTCCAAGGCAGTCCCAGCCACCGCTTTTTGACACCATGCGACGGCAATTTTGGGACTGTTCCCAATATACGTAGATTCGTTAGTTTCTTTAAATCTCCCGCACAATAAATAGCGTCATTAAACTTTTCCAAAATCAAGGCTACTAAAATACCTAAAATCGGACCAATTAAAGTTCCTCCAACCAAAAGGAATAATCTGTTATTCCCCATATAAGTCCCTAGAGCAGGTTCTGTCAAAACTTGCCAATTATATCCTTCCTGAGCAATTTTTAGCCCTAAAGACTGTTGCACTTGAAGGAGCTGTTCAAGGGTTTTATGACTAGTTTCTACCTTTGGCAGTAGACGATTGTACTCTGCTATTAAGCTTGGGTATTTGTTTACTTCAGAACGGAGTCGCTGTTCTGACTCAGCTAGATTCTTTTCATTGGCAGTTAGTCCCAAAACAGTTGTCTGCACCAGAATAAACTCGTCTATTAGCGTTGGATCAATCCCTACCATTTGCCCTTTTGAAAGCGGTCCTCCCTTACTGCTAGTAGTAATAGATTTCACCTCTTGTCGTAATAGCAACAATTGACTCTGGCGTTGTTGCTTTAGCTTTTGTACCGATGGATAATCATCTGTATAGCGCAGTCGTTCTTTAGCCAATGCTAGTTCAGTCTTTTGAATTTCACTCAATAATGTTTGATAACGGCTTGACTGATTTAAACGAGAAGAAATTAGTTCATTCTGCTGCGATGAAGACGCTATTTGTTGTTCTAGGTTATCGTAGCGAGCGTTTGCATCCTGAAGGTTGGCACGAGCGGTTTGTAGCTGGGTTTGAATATCGGCTAGAGATTCTAGCAAGATTTTACTTTGGACTTCAGGATCGAGTAATTTATGTTTTTTGCGAAATTGCTCCAAATTTTTATCAGCTTTACTGACCTCTTTTTTTATCTCCGGTAGGCGAGCATTTACAAAAGCCAGTCCATGATTCAGGCGTTCCTTTTGTTGTTCTTTATTGTAGTTTTGATAAACTTTTTGTAGAGCTTGAAGTAATTTTTGTGCTTTAACTGGGTCTTCATCCTCGAAAGAAACTTTAAATACTTGACTAAAAACTTTATTAGCTCCTATACCTCCCTCTTCTGGAGTTACTTCTAGAGGTGCTTTTTTGTTCTGTTTTGTTTGACCATCGATATCCGCTATGGTAATATCAGGATAATCAGAATGAACTAAATCTACGGCTTTCTGGAGAAGCTTAGAACTCAGCATGAGTTTCATCTGAGTAGTGGAATCAACAACCTGAGAATTAGTAACCTGAGTATCTGCCCCGGCTGGAATATTATTTGACTGTGCCCCTTGAGATAAATTGGAATTCACCAATATCTGCATATTGCTCTGGTAAGTGGGTTTGGCAATCACAGCCAAGAGGCTAGCAGCTGACATGACTACACAGGAAACCCCCAAGATCAGAAAGCGTCGGCGAACCAAAATAGTAGATAGTTGTCTGATGTCAACTGCGCCTTGCGCTGAAGTAGTAGTAACTTGTTGCTCTTGATTCAGACTAATCTTAGCCACTATCAAACTCCTCTAATATCGAAACACTATATTTATTTGGAAGATTTATGAGAAATCTGAAATGTTTTTTACACCTATAGGCGAAATAGCATACTTAATTATTCTTCCAACAATGACAAGCTCCCTTGGCACAATATTATGCCAAATGGCGCTTTCATGTTCATCAATTCATCCATATAAATTCTTAATCAGTGTTGGAGGAATAAATTTTTAATAAATATTTTATTGAAAGAATAAAAATCTTGACGAAAAATTAATTATTTTTCCTAAGTATTGAAGTAGAAAGTCATCTAATTTACAACACTACTATAGAGATTAAAGTTATTTTGATAACTTGTAATATAGAAAACACATTGAGAAAAATATTTAACCCATACTATTTGAGGATTTTTGATCCACTTAGCTAACCGTAAATTGTTGGTTAACTAGTTGACTTACTTGTAAAATCAAACTGCTGTTTATTTGCTGGGTGTTATAAGTTAGAGTACTAAACTCCAAGATAGAGCCTGGTTAATTTTAGATTGTAGATTAGAAGAGTTCAATAGAAAATCTAAAATCCAAAATTAAACGCCTACCTTAGTTAACTCTACCTCTCGTCGTCTAGGTACTTCATGAATCATGAAATCATAAGCCATGTCAGTGCGGGGAAAAATAGCACGGGCTTCTTTGAGGAGATCCCTCAACTCTAGGGTATTGCCAGGAGCATAGCGGGGGCTGAAATGACTCATAATCAGTCGATGTGCCCCAGCAGCTAAAGCTGTTTGCGCTGCCATTGTGGTTGTGGAATGCAAGCGCTGAAAAGCCATATCTGCATCTTGATGGGCAAAGGTTGCTTCGTGAATTAATACATCTGCATCATGAGCTAATTCCACTGCACCATCACAATAAATTGTGTCTGTACAATAGGCAATTTTCCGACCAATTTCTGTAGGTCCGCATAATTGGATGCCATCAATCACCCGTCCGTCGTCTAAGGTAACAGTTTCACCGCGCTTGAGTTGACCGTAAATACGACCAGAAGGAATTTCCAACGCTTTAGCTTTTTCCACATCAAAGCGTCCTGTCCGGTCTTTTTCGGCTACGCGGTAGCCGAAAGCTGTAATTCTGTGATGCAAATTACCGCAGCTAACGGTGAAGTTATCGTCTTCATAAATTACCCCTGGACGGATGGCATGAACTTTAATTGGGTAAGAAAAGTGTGTGTAAGAGTAACGTGAGGCGGATTGAATGTAATCATTTAATCCAGGTGGTCCGTAGATATCAATTCGTTCCACATTGCCAGCCAAGCCGCAAGTAGCAAGAAGTCCCATTAAGCCAAAGATGTGGTCGCCGTGCATATGGGTGATAAAAATTCGGGAGAGTTGACTGATTTTCAGTTCACTCCGCATAATTTGATGCTGGGTGCCTTCACCACAGTCGAATAACCACAGTTCTGCCCTTTGGGGTAATCTCAGGGCTACACTAGAAACATTGCGCGATCGCGTTGGTACACCGGAACTCGTCCCTAAGAATGTTATCTGCACAGTATTCTTTAGTCTTCCTATTGCTCAATATTGCAGCTCTATTTTCTATAGTGACACGGTTATTGATTTATTTTTTGATAGCCCTAATCAGAAAAATCAAAAACCCGCTAGCTGTTATATAAGCTAGCGGGTTTCATTAAAAAAATTATCCCTGGCATCGAGCTATTTTTGCGTAGGGCGACCCCTAAACTATC
>NZ_JABXKH010000028.1 GCF_017115105.1 Nostoc sp. NMS2 | reverse complement strand
GGGGAGCAGGGGGACAAGGAGGACAAGGGGGAATTATTAAAATTAAGTCTCTCCCTTGTCTCCCCCCTCTTCCTTGTCTCCCTTTTCTCTTTTCCATGCCCAATGCCCCATGCCAAATTATGCTAGGGCTGGTACAGGAATTTCCAGGTGAGGATATAAGGGGAAGCGATCGCACAATGCTGCTACCCTTTGTCTACAATCTTGGGTTACTATGTCGGAATCTGGAGAAAGCAGGCGATCGCTAATAATATTTGCAATCTCGGTAAATTCTGCTACTCCTAAGCCCCGCGTGGTCATTGCGGGCGAACCTAACCTCAGACCACTGGTAACAAATGGCGATTGCGGATCAAAGGGAATGGTATTCTTGTTAGCAGTAATATTTACAGTACTGACTAGCTGATCCGCCTGCTTACCAGTTAGATTTACAGAGCGTAAATCTACGAGGAGTAAATGGTTATCAGTGCCATTTGACACTAGTTTTAAACCCCGACTTTGTAGTTGTTCTGCCAAAGCACGAGCATTTTCAATTACTTGGGCAGAATAAGTTTTAAACTCAGGCTTTAGGGCTTCTCCAAAAGCCACTGCTTTACCAGCAATGACGTGTTCTAATGGCCCGCCCTGACTGCCAGGAAAAACAGATTTATCTAGCTTTTTACCTAGTTCTGCGTCACCGGTCAAAATTAAACCACCTCTAGGGCCGCGGAGAGTCTTATGTGTAGTTGTTGTTACTACATGACAATGAGGAATGGGATCGGGATGAAGACCACTAGCAACTAAACCAGCGATATGAGCAATATCGGCAAGTAAGTAAGCGCCGATTTCATCAGCAATACTACGGAATTTTTCAAAATCAATTACACGGGGATAAGCTGAATAACCACAAATCAAGAGCTTGGGACGCTCCCTCAGCGCCAGCTCTCGAATTTGGTCATAGTCAAGTTGTTCTGTTTGTTGGCTGACACCATAGTGGCTAACTTGGAACCACTTACCTGAGACATTTACAGGTGAACCGTGGGTGAGATGTCCCCCATGAGACAAATCCATCCCCATAATTTTGTCCCCTGGTTCCAGCAGCGACAGGAACACTGCAAAATTGGCTTGTGCGCCAGAATGGGGTTGCACATTTGCATGAGCAGCACCAAATATCTGTTTAGCGCGATTGATCGCTAGTTTCTCGATTTTGTCGATAAACTCACAACCGCCATAGTAGCGTTTACCAGGTAATCCCTCGGCGTATTTATTTGTCAGTACTGAACCTTGAGCCGCTAGTACCGCAGCAGAGGTAAAGTTCTCGCTAGCAATCAACTCTAAGTGATCTCGCTGACGCTGTAGTTCGTCGTTGATTAACTCCGCGATCGCTGGATCGGTGGAGGAAAGAAAGTCTGAATTAGTCCTAGTCACTTCAATTATCCTTATGAAAATTTGTACAACGTGGATTTGGCTTAGGCACAGCACCTAACAGTTCTACGGAGGCGATTAATTGTCTCCGTACCTGGAGGTTTATTTGTGCCAACTTATTTATTATTAGGCGTAAGCTTGATTAATGCATTAATTATCATAATGTTGCTTTTTGAAGTTGCTTGCGTAGGCGTACGTCAAAGACATCGCTGCTCTGTGGATAAAAAACTGAACTCTTAGGCAATTAACTGTCGGTAATACAGCCCTTGCGGAACATGGCTATGAAGTTCTACCCTGGAAAACTTAAGCAGTCAGAATTGTGAAAAATGAAAAGTTCTTTGAAACTTACCTTTGACAATGGACAAACAGCATTAGCTATTCGAGTTGATCGACAAGCCGAATTACCAGATGCACTTAAGCAAATAGGGCTTGGCGGTTCGCATTCTATTTTAGTAGTGGTAGGGGGTGCAAGTAACATCAGTGCAGCCGACTTTCTCCGCATTAAACGGTTGTTTACAGAAGTTTTAGCCCCCATCGTCGAAAGTTTGGGGGCTTATGTTGTCGATGGAGGTACAGATGCGGGAGTTATGCAATTAATGGGTGAGGCTCGTACCCAAATAGGTGCTAAGTTTGCTTTGATTGGTGTTACACCCGAAAACAAAGTGGCTTTACCTAATCAACAAGAACCTGCTGCTGATTTGACACCGCTAGAGCCAAACCATACTCATTTTGTACTGGTTCCTGGCGATAATTGGGGCGACGAGTCACCTTGGATATCTCGCGTTGCAACTGTACTAGCTAATAATTCACCTTCGCTGACTGTACTTTTAAACGGTGGTGAGATTACCTTTGAAGATGCATTTTCTAGCGTTAATACCGGAAGGTTAGTTGTTGTGATTGCTGGTAGTGGTAGAACCGCAGATATCCTTGCAGATGCTTTGCGTGGAGAAGCTACCGATGAACGGGCTAAAAATTTGGCTAAATCTGGTAGATTACAATACATAAACCTAATAGATATAGAGGAGGGAGTTAAAAACTTAGGCAAAATAATTACAGATTTGCTTTCTAATTAGGAGTGAATAATGGCAAAAAAAGATAGTTATCAAGAATTTTTAAAGCAAGATTTTAACAAGTTATTTGAAGGTATGAACTTAGGCGATGGGCAAAGACATTTTTTGCGATCGCGCTGGTTAGACCAAGTACTCTGGATGGAAGGTAAAGCGAATTTATCACGCGATCGCCATTATTTGTTGCGGATAACAACTATTGTTGGCGGTGTAATTCTCCCGGCATTGGTAAGTTTAAACATTAACGCTACTCTACAAGTTAACAATAAAGTCAAGAATGTTATTATCTGGTCAACTTTTGGTTTGAGTCAAATAGTTGCTGTTAGTGCTGCCATTGAAGAGTTTTTTCATTATGGAGAACGTTGGCGACACTATCGTCGTACAGTCGAATCTTTGAAAACCCAAGGGTGGCAATTTTCACAGTTGACAGGCCCTTATCGTGATTATACAAACCACGAACAGGCGTTTAATCTTTTTGCAGGTAATGTAGAAGATATTATTCAACGAGATGTTGAAATATACTCCACTCAAGTTATACAAGAAAAGAAAGAACAACAAAAGAGTCAGGAAAATTATATCCTGATGCCAAATGCAAAGATAACCAATTTGGAAGAAAAGAAAGAGGAAGATTAAAGAAGTAGGAAGTCGCAAGTCGCAAGTACAGTTTTGTAACGGGGATAAAGACAAGAGCCACAAAACTTACGGCTTCTTTTATAGCCGGGGACTTAGAGGTTGTTTGAAAAGTTTTTCGCTGTGACTTTAGGCACTTTTAGATCCCCCCTAACCCACGTCAGTCGCTCCACTTGGGGGTCTCCCCCATGAGCAGGTGGCGTGGATTTAGAGGGATCTAAAACTTTTGATACCGACAAGAGGACTTTTCAAACATCCTCTTAAACCCGCCGAAGTTTGTTAACAATTCAAAATTCAAAAATAAAATCGGGAAAACCATATACGACAAGAGGCAAGGGCTTGAAGTTAAATTTTCCCTGATTTACCTCTTCTTTTACGAATTACGAATTACGAATTACGAATTACGAATTATTTAAATAAACTCTCCCCCGTTAGATAAAAACATGGGGAGAGCTAGAACAAAGTCAGGTAGGGTAATCGGGCTACTTAAGTTTTTATTATTTTTAGACTTTATCTTATTCCTCCTAAAGACAGATAAATATTTCATTGGAATTCCATGTTGGTAGCTTTTGAAAAAAATTCCCCATTTCTAGATAGGAATGGGGAAATAGGAGTTAAAGTTCGTCAGGTGATCGGAATATCTGTTTATTTTGTCCTGATAATATCTTTCTCAATTCCTCCGTTAGATAGAGAAATACTCTCTCAAAATATTCAGGTATGTGTCTCTTAGCACTATCAGGTGAAATTTGGAATTTTGAATCTTTCAATTCGATTATCCAAAATTTAAAATTCAGTGAGTTAATTAACTAACTTCGGGAGGTTTAAATCCCCGGCTCAAGAGTAGCCGCAAGTATGTTAAGCGGAGTCTGTCTTGCAAAGTTGCTCCTCTACAGCGCAACTCTTGGAGACGCTTTGCGCTAAGCGAAGCTATGCCATTCGCGCAGCGTCTCTAAGAGTTGGCTTTACGCGCATCCTGCGGCGGGGGAAACACGCCAGTTCCTCCACTTGGGGAAACCCCAAGACTAGACTGGCTCCCCAACACCGCAATGCAGCGCTAAATCCCCGTCACAAAACGTAATTACAAATTACGAATTACAAATTACGAATTACGAATTACGAATTACGAATTATTTAACCGCCTTTAGGTACAGTATCTCCAGGCCCGGCGGTGACGATTACCAGATTTTCCGGCTTAATTAAATCCTCAATTGCCTGTTGCATCTGAGTCATAGTGACTGATTGAATCCGTTGAGGAAAGTCTCGGATTTCTGCTCGTGAAAGTCCCAAGACAGCATTATCTAAAATGATGCTTGATACATTACTGGGATTAGCTAAATCCACGGGGTAGCTATTAGTAATTGAGCGTTTTGCCGTGTTGAATTCAGCCTCAGTTACTCCTTGTTGGCGCAACTGTTTAAGTAAAGCGAGAGTACTGGCGATCGCTTTTTGGGTGTCTCCAGGAGCAGTTTGCATTTGAATCAAGAACGGGCCAGGATTGATGCCGGCGGCAAAACCACTATAGATACCGTAGGTTAGACCCAGGCGATCGCGCACTTCCGTACCCAAGCGGCTAGATAAGGTATCACCACCCAAAATTTGATTCAGTATCAGTGCCGCATAATAACGCGGGTCTTTCCGAGAGATGCCGTTGTAGCCGATGTAGGTAACAGCCTCAGCTTTACCAGGAATTATTTTGTTTAAACGTGTCGAAGTTTGCGGGAATGGCACGGATGATATTTTCAGCACAGGTGGCTTACCTGTGGCTTGCCATTTGCCAAACGCCTGATTCAGCAAAGTTTTTACCTTAACTGGATCAAAGTCTCCTACTATTGCGATCGTTGTGCTATCTGGTCGGTAGTGTGTCTGATAGAAGCCAAGCAAATTGTCACGAGTAATGGTCTTTAAGCTCTCGAATGTGGGAAAGCTATGGAATGGATGATTTTCAGGATAAATTGCCTGCTGGAATACTTGTCGTCCTAGTCCTCTAGGATCGTCTAGTTGGACTTTAAGACTTGTCAGTGCCCGTTGACGGCTCAATTCTAACTGGTCGGCTGGGAAAGTGGCATTTTCTAAGACATCTGCCAGAGTTTGAATCAATATCGGCAGGTTCTTTGAAAGTCCTTCACCGCTAACGTTAACTCCCTCGCGGCTGGCACTGAAGCTCAAATCGGCTCCCAGGTCTTCTAAGGTTTTTGCTAGGGTAAGAGCATTTTTAGTCTGCGTCCCATTCATTAAGTTGGTCGCAGTCAGATTTGCTAATCCAGCTTTTTGATTACCGTCAAATTCACTACCAGCGTCAATTTGTCCACTCAGGTTAATGGTGGGGAGGCTGCGATCGCGTAACAACAAAACCCGCAAGCCATTATTTAAGGTAAACTCTTCTGGTAGCGATGGTTTGGCCGAATCTGTAGCTGATGTGGCGGGTGGGAGATATTTAGCTAGTTCTGCCGGATCTACAGGTTTACCGGGGCTGAAATTTTCCACTGTGCGCCCAGAACCAGCGCTAGAAGTCCCTGGTTTGCCATCTGGTTGAGTTGGCTCAAAGAAGCCGATGGTTTGTTTAGCTGGATTTAGGTAGGTTTTGGCTACTTTCTGGACTTGGGCTGGGGTGACTTTTGCGATCGCAGCGAGATACTGTTCAATAAAACGATAATCACCTGCGATCGTTTGGTTATATCCCAGTTGGCTAGCCTGACTAGTAATATCTTGATTACCCAAGATATACGAAGCTTGCAGTTGCGTTTTCGCCCGGTTCAATTCTTCTGTGGTGACAGGCTGCTGTTGCAACTTTCCTAAAGATTCCTGAAGCACCTGGGCAATTTTACTTAACTCTTGACCAGGAGCCGCCGTAGCATTAATTTCATACCAACCTGGTTCGATGAGTTCGGCAGCACCGCCACTTACTGAACTGGCAAGTCCAGATTCTACCAAAGCCTGATAAAGTCTAGAGCTACGTCCACCTGTGAGAATGGCATCCATCACATCAATTGCTGGGACATCAGGATGCTTGATATCTGGTAAAGGATACACTGCTTGTAGTAGTGCCGCGCTTCCAGGTTGCTTCAAAACAATCGGTGCTTTTTTAGTAGTAGGGGCAACCGGAGAAGATGGAGCGACATTTCCCTTTACCGTGCCCTCTTGCGATCGTTTTGCCAACTTCCCATAAGTTTCTTGAACAACTTTGAGTACAGGTTCTGTGGCAAAATCCCCTGTAATTACTAACGTGGCATTTTCTGGGCTGTAGTAGGTTTGGTAATAATTCCGCACCTGCTCCACCGTGAATTTCTCTACATCAGCTTTTGTGCCTCCTACTGGTAAGCCATAAGCTCTGTTAGGGAAAGCATCTCGCATCACTGCCCGACTCAGACGATAGCCTGGTGAATTTTCGTACCCCTGTAACTCGGAAATCACCACCCGCTTTTCACTGGTGAGTTGTTCAGACCCAACTAAAGAATTTTCCATGCGATCGGCTTCCAGTGTCAACAATGCTTCGAGTCTGTCTCGTTGCACTGTGCCAAAGTAAGCTGTTTGGTCATAACTAGTAAAGGCATTGAACTGGCTACCCAAGGCACTAAACAATCTGCCAAACTGCACTGGGCGGGCAGTTGTACCCTTGAACATCAAATGTTCTAGCTGGTGAGAAATGCCATTTTCTCCCTTAACCTCGTTACGAGAACCAACTTTATACCAAACTTGCACACTCACCACTGGAGCAGTATGGACTTCCTTAGTTAGCACTGTTAAGCCGTTGTCCAACACCGTTTTTTTTACCCCTTGGGTGAATGAGGCAGCAGATACAGGTGCGACTGCTGTCGGTGTTGCAGCATTTATGAAATTGCTCGAAAAAGGCAAAAGACTTAGGAGCAGACTGAGAAAAAAACCTATAAACATATATGAACGTAACTTCATAAGCAATGCCAAATGCAAAATTTCTAATTTTGAAGAAGAATTCAGAAGCGGAGCCGGGGATTCCGAAACTTCGGTCAGAATCAATTAAGTAGGTTGGCGCAATTTAAAGCTAACTGGCAAGGGCTGTCATTTGTCCTTTGTCACTTGTACTGAGCGACTTGTGCCGAGCGAAGTCGAGGTAAGCCGAAGTATTGGTCATGACTTCAAGCCTCTTTACGTTTCGTAACATAATTTGGTTTATTTCTGCCAACTTATTTAGTAGGGGACTCGCTACCTCTGTACTGTCCGCTAGTCTTAGAGGATGTTTGAAAAGTCCTCTTCTCGGTAACAAAACGTTTTAGATCCCCCTAAATCCACGCCACTTGCTTCACTTGGGGAGACCCCAAGACCGCAGTGGCTCCCCGATAAATTGGGGGACTTTAAGAAGTTTTCCCCCCTTTTTAAGGGCAGGGCTGTTTCGTTCCCTCTTAAACAGGATTTGTCAAGATAGTTAGCGATAAAAATCATAAGTATGAGTAGCGACTGAATAGACTTTTAAGCACATAAACAACAGTGTAATTATCTGTTCTCTCGACACGCTCTTAGCAAAATAATCAAATTTAAATTGCTAGAACTCTTGATTTTTAAAGCCTTTTAGGGAATGAATCAGCCCTGCTTTTTAAGGGGGGCTAGGGGGGATCAATAAGTGCCTAAAATCACAGCTAACCACTTTTTAAACAACCTCTTACAGCATTCATTCTGAATTCTGTTTTGATAAAACAAAACTTTAGTACCACTTCGTGGAAGTCAAAAGACTTACATTCTGGGCTTTTTTACCATTTTCAATGGTAGCTTTATTTTTCCCATGCCGTAATAGTTGAGTTGGTTTTCAAGTCGCCCCGCTACCGCTAACAGAATGAATTCTGTACGACACAACGAATAGCTCAGTACATCAATGGTGGATAGCACAGCATCTCGTAGAGAGCTTCGCATCTTGATTCTGACCGGAGGCGGAGCGTCTCCGGCTCCGCTCCTGAATTCTTCTTTTCAAGACAGATGCAACTTTACGTACTGTTACTAATTATTGTAATTATATTAACAACTATTGCAATGTGTTCCATTTGACAAGTTTTTTGGTATATCTACTTCTACGATTGATTTGATTCCTAATTGTCATCCCATCAGGGTAGGTATCTCTGTCAAACTAGCAACAACTTTTTGAGATATGCAAACAAGAAACTTAATTGCATCATTCGCATTAGGTATAGCTTTAACAGCAATACCTGTATTACAGTCTCATGCCTTAGAAGAAAAAACACCGAACTTATATAATTTCACAGGATATAATTCTAAAGGCGATAAAGTCAGTATTAATTACTCGACATCAAGCTTTACTGGCAAGCCCCTTTTCAACTATCAAGATCAGAAACAGACATTAAACTTTCAGGGAGATGAGATCCGTACAGTCGAAACGGAAATTGGTACACTAGTGACTGTGACTATTAAAAAGACAGTAGATACTGGTTCCACCACATTTAGCTTGCTCATACCCCATATAAACCTGGGATACAGCAACGAAGTAAAAATTGTAACTAACGGAATCACAACATTAAATCGGTTTTCTACGATTCCTCAATTCAACCAAGGGCAGAAACAAACTTATACAATAATCCATCTCAAGGGGACAGCCCAAGCTGTCAATTTTTAAGTACAAAACGGATAAATAAATAGGACTTACGCAAAGCTATACGCGCTCCGTCCCCTACCTGAAAATAAGGGTTTTGGCTAAAGTTTTACGTAAGTCATCAGAAATTAAACTTCTTGCTCAAATGAAGAAAAGCGGTAAGGGTGAAGGCAAATAATTGCTTCTGTTTTTCTCCACCTTTATCAACTGAAGCCCCCTGGATATAGAGCAGTTATAATAAGTGGTATCAATATTTGGTTGCAATTATTGCTATGGAACGCGAAGCCCTAACAATTCGGTTTCCGGCTGATTTACTCCTCAAAGCTAAAAAAATTAAGGAAAGTAGCGAATCCTTGAATGATTTAGTAGTTGAGGCTTTGGAACGTGAGGTAAGCCGCCGCAGGGGATGGGCTGCCCATCAACGCATAATTGCCCGCAGCGAAACCGTTAAAGCTAAAACTGGGGTACAACCAGCTTCTACAGATTTGATTCGCAGCCTCAGAGAGAATGAAGGGCGACGTGACTAGAGTTTTGTGTTTAGATACTAGCGTTTGGATTCCCTATCTTGTACCAGAATTTTATCAACCCCAGTCCAGAAAACTAGTAGCAGAAGCCTTAAGTTTGAGTATACCCTTAGTGGCTCCAGCTTTTGCTTGGGCAGAAGTAGGATCTGTGCTAAGAAAGAAAACCCGCATGGGAGTAATTACAACAGAAGAAGCGCTAGGTTTTTTTGAAGACTTCTGCGAACTGCCTATTGATTACATTGAAGAAGAGGCAATTAGGTCAATGACCTGGAAAATTGCCGATAAATACGGTTTATCTACCCTTTATGATGCAGCATTTCTTGCTTGTGCTGAAAGTACATCTGCGGAGTTTTGGACGGCTGATACTGCACTGGTTAGACAACTCACACCCCGACCGGCTTATCTCCGAGAAATAGGAGAAATATAGCAGTATAGGGAAGTTTGACTTTTAATACCTATTACTGCAATGTGGGGAGAATTTCAGGGAACCATATAACTGTAGTTTTCACTTCTGTTTTCGCAGGTAATTCTTTTATGGTTAAAAGTGATCCTTCAAACACCCAACTCCCAATGCAAAACAAAGAAGCTTCTTTAGAAACAACTGATAATCACCTAAATATCAAATACCTTAAGCTTGTTAATCATACTGCTAGTCAAAGAAAAGATTGGTCTTACAAAGAATATTGCAAAATTGATGTTCCCTTCTATTTGCATTGGGCAATGAATGAAGACTTGAAGAAAAGATTGAGCGAAGAGGAAATTAATAAGATATTGGCACTAAAAGAAAAAGATGCAAACAAAGCAGTTCAGGGCGATCGCATTCTCTTGTGCCAAAACCATAAAAATCATGGTCATCGCGTAACTCATGTGGTGGAAACAGTTAGTCCCATTGCTGAAAATAAAGATGAGATATGGACACGTGAAGTTCAGGTAGTTTGGGTTGCACAAGACCCTTGGGAATATGCGCCACAGACAAAAAATGTAATTGGCGACTTTTTATTCAAGGGTGGCAACTTGATCGGTGCTAATGCTCCCTCAATTATTCTGAATTTAGATACACTGAAATAATTGAGCTTATGGAAATAATGTAGTGCGTCAACGCAGTGTAACGCACTCTACAAATAAATCAACTCTTAAACTTCTACATCTAAAGTCCGCACCAAAAAAGCCCATTTATCTGCGGCTTCCTCGATAATTTTAGCAGTGGGTTTACCTGCACCATGTCCTGCCTTAGTCTCAATTCTAATTAAGACTGGCGCATCACCTGCGTGAGCTTCTTGCAAAGCGGCGGCAAATTTGAAACTATGAGCAGGGACAACGCGATCGTCATGATCGGCTGTGGTAATTAAGGTGGCTGGGTAAGCTGTATCTGGTTTGATGTTATGGAGTGGCGAATAAGCATACAGCGCTGGAAACTCTTCTGAATTATCTGCTGAACCATATTCGGAAGTCCAAGCCCAACCGATGGTAAATTTGTGGAACCGCAACATATCCATCACGCCGACGGCGGGTATTGCTGCACCAAATAAATCGGGGCGCTGTGTTATGCAAGCACCAACTAATAAGCCACCGTTACTACCACCTGCGATCGCTAGCTTCTCAGTCTTAGTATACTTATTAGCAATCAACCACTCAGCTGCGCCAATAAAGTCATCAAAGACATTCTGCTTTTTATCCTTCATTCCTGCTTGATGCCATTCTTCGCCGTATTCTCCACCGCCACGGATATTAGACATCGCATAGACACCACCCATCTCCATCCACACCAACAGACTCACCGAAAAGCCAGGTGTCATTGAGGCATTAAAACCACCATAAGCATAGAGATAAGTGGGGTTATTTCCATCTAATTTAATGCCCTTTTTGTGCGTAATAAACATGGGTACTCTAGTACCATCTTTGCTCTGGTAAAAAACCTGTTTTGTCTCATAATCATCAGGATTAAAGTCTACCTGTGGCTGGCGAAAAATAGTACTTTTACCAGTTATCATATCGTACTGATAGATAGTTCCTGGTATGGTAAAGCTGGTGTAACTATAAAAAGTTTCGGTATCATGACGCTTTCCTCCAAAACCTCCGGCTGAACCGAGTCCGGGTAGTTCTACCTCACGAATAAACCCGCCTTTGAGGTCAAAGATTTTAATTTGGCTATGAGCATCTTTGAGGTAATCAGCAACAAATTGGTTATTGAGTATGCCTACACTTTCTAAGGTTTCTGCTGATTGGGGAATAATTTCTCGCCAATTTTCTGGCACAGGGTTTTTAGTGTCAATTGCAATAACTCTTCCCCGTGGTGCATTTAAATTCGTGCGGAAATAGAAGACGCTATCATCATTGTCGATAAAGCTGTAATCTGCCTTAAACTGGTTAATTAATTCTACAACTTCAGCATTAGGGTTAGTTAAATCTTTGAAGAAAACCAAGTTTTTGGAGTCGCTACCCAGCCAAATAGAAATTATTAGATAGTGTCCATCTTCAGAAACACCACCACCAAAACCCCATTCTTTTTGGTCAGGACGATGATAAATTAGTACATCTTCTGATTGAGGTTTGCCTAGTTGATGATAGTAGAGCTTTTGATAATAGTTAACATCTTCTAATTGAGTTTTTTCATTCGGCTCATCGTAGCGACTATAGAAGAAACCTTGATTATTATGTGTCCAGGATGCACCAGAAAATTTAATCCACTTCAGATGGTCTTGTAGGTCTTCACCAGTTTCAACATCGCGTACTTTCCACTCTTGCCAATCAGAACCAGAGGTGGATAGACCATAAGCTAAAAGTTTACCATCCTCGCTAATAGACAATCCTGAAAGAGCAACAGTGCCATCTTCTGAGAGTTGATTGGGATCGAGTAAAACTTTGGGTTGATCGTCGAGGTTTTTTAGAGTGTAGAGGACACTTTGGTTTTGCAGTCCGTCATTTTTAAAATAAAAGTAGCGAACTGTAGAACCGTCTCGCAGAGATTCGCCTTCTTTAAAAGGGATACCATATTTTTCATAATCCCAAAGTTTGGTGAGGCGCTGTTTAATTTTTTCCCTGGCAGGAATTTCGCTCAAGTAGCCAAAGGTAATTTGATTTTGTGCCTCAATCCAAGCCCTTGTTTCTTCAGAGTCAGGATCTTCTAACCAACGATAAGAATCTGCGACTAAAGTACCGTGGTAGTTATCGACTTGATTGCTTTTCTGGCTGGATGGGTAGGTGAGGGGTTTTTTAGATGAGGGCATAATCTCAGGTTGAAGTGCTTCTTTACATACTACAAAGATAGACCTAAGACGTGGGGCATACACTGACCAAATCTGCGGAAAAATTCTAAACACCTGACTATATTAGAATGGCAGGGCGTGATTTCAAGCTGGCGCGATCGCAAAATACTACCTGGAGAGGAGTGAGATCACCAGATTAACGATAATCTAAACACCGCCGACATTATTCTGTTGCTCATCAGTTCAGATTTATTTTTATGTGTTTTGGTTGGCTGGCGATGCCTCAAGGCTTGTAAAGTTTAGCATATAAGGCTTACAGGAAACAGTGAAGATTCACAAACAAGTCATTTCGCACGAAGTATTACGGTTTATACGTTTCTGTTACCTGGTACTGGGCATAAATTCCCTTTTAAAGCTGACAAATTGCTTTTAAAACTTGTAGCAACTGACTTGAACGCTCTCTTTCCATTAAATTTAATTCTGGTAACAGATAATAAATAGGCGGATTTCCTTGTTCAATATAGACAAACTGATAACTTCTACCATTAGTAGTTAATCCCCAAACTGATTTTTGATTATCTAAATTTTTATAAGAGTATGTGAGTAACTGAGGTAAACCTGTTGATATATCAATCTGACTATTTTTAGATTCAATTAACAGCACCCAAAAATATGTTTGAGGTTTTGTATGTTTAGCTTTACTAATAGCTAAAATATCAAATCTTCCTTTAATTTTGATATCTTCATCTTCAACTTCAATATCAGCAATATTTTCTTCCAAAACAATCTCGATAGGATAGCGATAAAAACCAGCCAATCTTAATAAAGGGGCAACGGCAAGAAATTTTACCTGACCTTCAGAAACTTTGCCTGCTGTAAGGTATCTATCAAAGTCATGCTGAATTTGTTTGAGTTCCTGCTGTTCTGCTTCCGTGAGAGGTTCCAGAAATAAGTAGTTAGAATATGAATCACTGTATTGTTCTTGAAAGCCAAACAGACGATGAATTTCTTCTAAGGATAAATTACGAGGGTCAAGAATTGTCATATATTTTTGCTTGATTAAGGTAAAACCCAATCCAAATTCCCTACATAAAACCTATCTTAACTCCTAGTTGACTAACCAACTTCTTTAGCGCTTTTTTATTACTCTGAAAAAATAAAATATTTGTAGGTTGGGTTGAACTTTAGTGTTACCCAACAAAATCAATAATTCTTGGTGTTGGGTTTCGTTCCTCAACCCAACCTACCCATAGAATTTTTGTAGCTTATGAGGCAAGCCTTCTTTTAACTTCTTCAGCCAAATCTACCAGTAGCACTTCTACTTGCTCACCTGATTTCAAATCTTTCAGCGAAGACTTTTGCGCTGCTGCTTCCTCAGAACCAATAATTACACAAAATTGAATTCCTTGCTTATCGGCTAGCTGAAATTGTTTACCCAAAGGACGCTTATCAAAGTTAGTAATAACATTAATTCCAGCCTGACGCAGATGTTGCGAAACTTTTAAATAAGTTGGCATTAAATCTTCTTGCATATTCACTACCATCACCTGGGCTGGTGTAGCAGCTAAGGTACTAAGAATACCAGCTTTTAACAACCGACTAATTAAGCGAGTTAAGCCGATAGAAATGCCTACACCAGGCATCTTTTCACCCAAAAATACCCCAACTAGTTCTTCATATCTGCCGCCAGAACAGATACTACCTAAAGCTTCATGTCCTAATAAGGTTGTTTCGTAAACTGTACCAGTATAGTAATCAAGACCACGGGCAATTGATAAATCAATACAGAAACGATTTTCGGCAACTCCGAGATTACGCACGCCTGTAATTACCGTTTCTAATTCGCTAATTCCCAGGCTTAATTGCTCGGTTTCTGGCAGGTTTTGGGTGAGATGCTTAAGCTTATCTAATACTTCATCAATAGAACCATCAATTTTAATAAAATCAATAATTTTTTGAGTCTGTTCTTCTGAAACTCCCTCTTTTTCTAATTCTTGTTTTACTTTACTTTCACCAATTTTTTCTAAATTATCAACAATACTAATACACGATTTAATTTTATCTTCGGTAATTCCTACTGACTTAAAAAAACCTATAAGAACTTTGCGATTATTGATACGAATCAAAAAATCACCGATATTAATTGCTTCAAATATTTCAGTGATAATTGCCGGCATTTGAGCATCATAGAGCAAGCTGAGTTCACGACGAGCAACTACATCAATATCACACTGGCGGAACTGACGAAAACGCCCATCTTTCGCTCGTTCTCCCCGAAAAACCATATCGGTTTGGTAGCGGGCAAAGGGAAAGGTTAACTCATTTAGGTGACGGGCGATATAAGCTGCTAAAGGAACTGTTTGATCAAACTTTAAAGCTCTTGCTTCTGAACCGGTTTCGCCTGATTTATCTCTCTCGGCTTGTCGATTTGGTGGCAGGATGGGGTCAATGCCATAGATGATATTGTCGCCTTGATTTCCTTTAGCTTGCAGTACTTCTAAACGTTCTACAGCAGGTGTTTCGATGGGCGTAAATCCATAGCTTTCAAAAACTCTACGGATGATATCTAACAAATATAATTCTAGACGCTTTTCATTAGGAAGAAATTCTGGAAAACCACTAGGAGTAGAAAAGTTTATTTTGTCACCTTTTGCCATGCGTGTACCTTACTAAGTTGAAATTTGAGATGAAAGCCTAACCACTGGAAGCCGTGGCTACACAAACAAAGTCCGCCTGCGCGGACTAGAGAATAATGATTGATGATTTCTGAGAACAGAAATTACTATTTTAGCCGTTCTTCTTGAATTAAGGTGCGTTGAAAGATTTTATTGTTCTTAAACCAATGCCAAGTGCGGGCACGATTGTTATTATCGGGACTAATGTAGATCATTTCGTATAAACTCATTTCTGGGTTTGTTTTATAACTAAACCACAAAATTACAACAGAATCATCAATTTCCCAGGCTTTCCCTTGGATGCGCTCGGTGTCAAACCAAAGTTTATTATCTTTATAGATTCCTGGAAATTCATGCTTTTCTTCTTTCCCATCAGACCACTTGTAGCGATTGATTTGATAGTAGGGATGAGGGCCATTTTCTGGAAATTGACAGGTTAAGTGAGACTCATAACTATCGAGGATTTTTCCTGTTGTATCAACTAATGTATAAGTTCCTACCCAATCTCCCTCATGACGGACTAGTACGGGCATTTCTTCTCGAATATTAGACATTGCAATTCACCTCTCAACAACTTTAGGTAAGGCATACAACTCAAGGTGAACTACCTCCACTTACCGCCAGAGGTAAGTAAGTGACGGACTAAAACCGCAAGCTCCCTTTGGTTGTGACAGGACGCAAATCATGAGCCATTTCTCTTACTAATGTTTGAGTCAGACCAAGTTCCACGCCGCAGAGCTTATTATATAATGCAATGCTGTAGTACTAACAATTCGATTTAGCGCTCTGCCTTTCTAGGTTACATGGACTAATTTTTGGATTCTACACATAACCCAATACGGTTCAGTTAAGGGTAAAAACTAAAAGTTGTGTAGGTTGGGTTGAGGAACGAAACCCAACATTATTAACCATTTGTTGGGTTTCGCTATTGCTCAACCCAACCTACTATTTTTATCAGGGTTAGCGCGTCTCAAAGCCTATTGACAAGAGGACTTGCCTGATCAGCAATCTTTGTTGGAAACAAAGTGACACCATCCGAGGTAGGGTAAGATTTAATTC
>NZ_JABXKH010000089.1 GCF_017115105.1 Nostoc sp. NMS2 | reverse complement strand
GGGCATTTTTTTTGAACACAATCGAGTACTTCAAACGATGTTGCCTCTGGTTTTAGACTTTTTCTTGCCAAGTTTTCGTACCATTATTTCGCTACAAGGTCAAGATTACAGGATTTTTACTCTTCTCTAGTAAGTTTTACCACACTAGATATTTTTAACCTTGAATGAATGGTCATTTTTATATTTTGATGTTCTTAATAGTAGGGTATGTTTTCAATATATTAAACTACGTTAAATTGAGAGTTAAAATTCTCTCAATTTAGCATGGTTTAGGAGAATACAAAAATTGCAATTGCAAGCAAGCTTTAAGTAAGTAATACTAAGTGTATAAATTAAAACCTATCTATAAATTATTCAGTCAATAAGTAAGTTGGCACAATAAAACCAAACTATGTGAACAAAGATAAAGTAAATTAAAACCCTTATATCTCCTGCCTTCTCCGAAGGGGAGACGCTAAAAGCGATCTGCCTCCTGCCTTATCCCAACGAGAATTTTTACATCAGCTTACTTAGCCTTTTTGCTGATACCAGTCATTTATGAGCAAGCCAACTTATTTATTTAAGTCCACTAAACAGCGAATGGGCAAACAAAGCCGCTTGAGTGCGATCGCGCAAACTTAACCGACTCAGAATATTGGTAACATAATTTTTAACAGTGTTTTCTGAAAGAAACAGCGATTCCGCAATTTCACGGTTATTAGCTCCAGAAGCAATTAACCGCAACACATCTAATTCTCTGGGTGTAAGTTGCGCTAATTCTGGAGGGGGTTCCACGGATGGCACAGGTACGGCAATCGGTATGAGTGCTTTCTCAAACAATCCTGGGCCGAGTAGAGTTTGTCCCTTATAGACGGCTCGAATTGCCAACATAAGTTCATCAGGTTCGGTATCCTTGAGCAAATAGCCCTTTGCACCCACCCGCATCGCCTGGAAAACATACTCGTCATCATCAAAGGTTGTTAGGACGAGAACCTTAATGTCAGGATATTGTTGAGCGATCGCTTTTGTTGTAGCAACTCCATCCATTACAGGCATCCGAACATCCATAAGCACGATATCAGGTTGTAGTATGGGAATTTGTTCGAGTGCCCGTTGCCCATTCTCCGCTTCACCGATTACCTGAATCTCTGCATTCGACTCAAGCATACTCTTAAGTCCCTGGCGAATAAGATGCTGATCGTCAACTAATAAAATCTGAATCATACTAAAATACCAACAGCTTTGATAGTGGCAAAGAAACAGAAATACAGCAACCTGTTCCTAGTTGACTCTGGAGATTCAACTGAGCGCCCAGTGCAACCGCCCGTTCTCGCATCCCTTGTAGCCCAAATCCGGTTGTATTTTGGGTGGGGTTAAATCCTTTTCCATTATCTTCGATTGACAGATGAATCATCCCAGCGTCAGCCAGTAGTCCAACAGTGACACTTGTCGCCTGAGCGTGTTTACAAATATTTGTCAGCGATTCTTGCACAATACGGTATAAAGCTGTATTTACTTCTGTTGGTAAAGTGTGCGGCACGTCAATTTTACAGGATGGTTCAATACCTGTGGTTTGGTGAAAATCTGTCAGCAGCTTTTCAATAGCTGATTTGAGAGATTGCCCTTGCAAAGGATTTGAACGTAAAAGAGAAAGCGATCGCCGAATTTCTAGCAGCGCCTCAGCCCCCAATTCCTTTGCCTGTTTGAGAAATGTTAATGCTTTGTCATTATTTGATTCCCAGAACAACAGGGTGTTGTTAATCTGAATAGTTTGGGCAACTAGAGTGTGTCCTAACCCATCATGAATTTCGCGGGCAATTCGGTTACGTTCCTGTAAGGTTGCCTGATCTTCAATTCGTAGCGCATACTGACACAGTTGTTGATTGGTGATTTCTAATTGCAGGTGGGCAATTTCTAACTGCTCTCGACTTTGGCGCTCTGCAAGTAGAGCATTGATTAATAATAAAGCGAATACTAACGTTAAGCTAAACAATAATATATTACTTAATCGCCAATCCAAAGACATGGCGATTAGCTTTTCTCTCATAAACTTATCAGGTACAATCGGTCTTGATAAAACCAATGTTCCATAAGTAAGCAGAGATAAACCCAAGACAATCAACTGTCCCGATCGCTTAAATATTAGACAACTCCGCATCACCAGTACTAGACACAGTAGGAAAACGGAGCGACTAGATAAGCTATGTTGAGTTGTTGGCAGCAAAATTAGACCTAATTCGAGGGCTGTATAAAATAATTTTGTTTCCAGCTTAACCATCGGTAGTCTCAAACCCATCAAGCTGAAAGTTGCGATCGCGACAACTCGTAACAGCAACGACCAGGACAACTCAAACGGCAGCACAACTTCCATGAACATTGCCGTGGCTAATAACAGCCACTCTAGATAAAGCAACAGACGAAACGATGGGTAGGTCAAGAAAACCATAGAACTGTTCCAACTCAATGGCCTTTGTAACAAAACCATAGGTATTTTCACAATTTTAGAATGAAACTCTTCTTCCTATATAACGAATCTGTCTCTAGTATGAATAGAGCCGTTCCGACTGATTAAGCATTCCTAAATTAGGAAAAAAGTCACAATAACTTGAGTACTTTTTTACTGGTCAGGTTAGGAATTCTAGCTCATGCACAAATCTATCCCAACTTTTAAGATTAGCTGGTGTAAGTCAAGCAGCAACTTTTCAAACAAAAACCAGAGAAGTGAATGATTAAAAAACAGATAATTTTACCAACTCTTTTATTTGCAACTATCCTCATTGGAGGAATGACTGGTTGCACCAGTTCTAAGTCTCCTGACGTGTCTCAAGGAGACAACTCTGGGACAAAGGTGTCTGATACCAACACTTCTGCGCCAAGCTCTCCTGGCGCGAATACGCCGGAACGCGCCCAGAAGCGCGAAGCAATTCGCCAACAAGTTGAGGCAGTTCTGACCCCAGATCAAGTAAAGGAATTGTCAGCGAAATTGCAACAAGGTGAAAAAATGCGTAAAGCAGTGTTCAGTCTGAATCTCACGGCTGAACAAAAGACTAAAATTCAGGATATTTTTAAGACTGCCTATCCCCGGCGTAAAGGGTAATCTCAAGATAATTCCTAGTAGTTTTATCAAATAGAATTCAGGACGGGCTAAACGCCCCGCTATCGCTAACAGGAGTCAGAATACCCTTTCAGGGAAGCAAGCTACCGAATGAATTTTATCTGTATTATTCTTTAATAGTTAAAGTATGTTCAAGCAAAAATTGATTGTCAGGATAGAACTCGCTGTTATTGCAGCAATCTTGGCAGGAACTAGTCTCTACGCTTCTAAGGTTCTAGGTAAAACCCAACCTAGCCCTCAAAAACTGGTGGATGAGGTGTGGCAAATCTTAGATAAAAATTATGTTGATGCCAACTTTAACCATCAAGATTGGAAAGCAATTCGACAGCAATATCTTAGCCGCTCCTATAGTTCTAAGAAAGAGGCTTATGGCGCAATTCAAGAAATGGTGGCTAAATTGGGCGATCGCTACACGGAGTTTTACGACCCCCAGGAATTTAAAGCCCTAAATAGCGATATTTCTGGCAACCTCAGTGGTGTAGGGCTGGAACTGGCAGAGAATGAAAAGACTAAAGCTTTAACTGTCGTTGCCCCCATTGAAGCAACGCCTGCTTTTAAAGCGGGTATTTTGCCGGGTGATTTAATTGTCCAGATTAACGGTCAAATCACTCAGGGAATGAAAATAGAGGATGCCGTTAAGCGGATTGTGGGCCCGGTGGGAACTAAAGTAGTACTTACGATTAAACGGGGTAGCCAATCCCAAACTTTCAAACTTACCCGCGCCAATATTGCCATCCATCCTGTAACTTACAACACCCAAACAACGGCGGTCGGTAAGATTGGTTACATTCTTTTACCAGAGTTTACGCAAACTGCACCCGCCCAGATGCATCGGGCAATTGAAGCACTAGAAAAACAACAGGTGCAGGGCTACGTTTTGGATCTGCGTTCCGATCCAGGTGGACTGCTGGATGCGAGTTTGCAAATTGCCAGTATGTGGTTAAAGCAAGGAGCGATCGTGTCTTTGGTAAATCGAGATCGAGTTAAAGATAGCTACAATGCGTCGGGACATCCTCTCACCAACAAACCCTTAGTAATACTAGTCGATAAGGGATCTGCCAGCGCCAGCGAAATTCTGTCGGGAGCGCTGCAAGATGATAATCGCGCCACGTTAGTAGGGACTCGCACCTTCGGCAAAGGTTTAGTTCAAGCCGTAGAGCCACTGGACGATGGTTCGGGGCTGAAACTAACGATCGCCAAATACTACACACCCAAAGGTCGAGATATCAATCATGTCGGCATTGCACCAGATATTAACGTGGAGTTAAGCGAGGCACAACAGAAAGCATTAGTAGAAAACCGAACCTTGGGAACATTAGCCGATCCTCAGTATGCTAGCGCCGTTGCTGACTTGAGCAAATTGATTCAATCGGGGGTAAATCGTATGAGCTTGCAGGGTGGGAAATAAGTATTACCCATTTGCACCGACAGCAAATTTTACTTGTCATCAAGAATATGGAAGAAATACTGGAGGGATTTTCCAGACTTTACAATCGCATCCTGGAGATCAGCCGTTTTATTCTCGCGATCGTTAAGTTGTCATTTCTTCTAGGAGTTTCGCTCCTGTTTTTGCTGTTATTTGGCATTATCGATTTGCAAAGTAAGTTTCCCGATCTCAGTCTACCTGTAATTGTTTATCTAACAATTTTGGTGTTAATTGCTCTTTTGGAGCTAGTGCTTGATACCTGGTTTTTTTATAAAAATATTTATGGTTCTTCGAGTCACTATCTACGATTTTTTCCTAATCCAAAATACCCTAATTAATAGGCAGAGACTAACTCACTATGAGTAACTTAACATTCTCAGATACTAAAGCTAGTAACACAAACAAAGCTACAACTGATACAGTCCGTGCTTATCTTAAAGAAATTGGCAGGATACCTCTGTTAACCCAGGAGCAAGAAATTATTTTTGCCCAAGAAATTCAGCAGATGATGACAATACTTGCTGGATCAAAAAAACTGGCTGTTGAATTAAAGCGTACACCCACGCTGTCAGAATGGGCTAACCAGATGCAGTCAAGTGAACAGGAACTACTTCAGCAGCTAAATCAAGGGAAAAAAGCCAAGCAGAAAATGATGACGGCTAATCTCCGGCTGGTGGTATCAATTGCCAAGCAATATCAGAGACGTAATTTAGAACTGATGGACTTAATTCAAGAAGGTACATTAGGTTTGGAAAGAGGGGTTGAGAAATTCAATCCGGCTCTGGGATACAGATTTTCAACCTACGCTTATTGGTGGATTCGTCAAGGAATTACCAGAGCGATCGCCCAGCAAGGAAGGGCGATTCGATTACCCATTCACATCAATGAAAAATTAAACAGAATTAAGCGTGTTCAGCGAGAGCTATCTCAAACACTGGGTCGTATTCCCACCAGTACGGAAATTGCTAATGCACTTTCTTTAAAACCTAGTCAAATTCGAGAATTTCTGCTTTTGGCTCGTCAAACTATCTCTCTCGATATTCGGATTGGAGCAGATAAAGATATACAATTACAAGATTTAATAGAAGATTCCAGTTCTGGCAATGCCTATAGCACCGAGGAATCTCTCAATGAAGATGTGGAAATTTTATTGTCAAATCTGACTCGCCAACAACAAGAAGTATTAAATTTGCACTTTGGTTTGACAGACGGGAACGAACTTTCTTTAGAACAGATTGGTCAGCGTATGGGTATTAGTCGTGAACGAGTCCGGCAGATAGAAAAACAAGCTCTAAAACTTCTACATCGGCAGCTAAGTAAGTAATAAATCAGCAAAAAGCCCAGTCAATATTAAAGGATTTAAAATAATGAAACCTTTAGACTATGATTCTCTAAGTGATATTGAGCAATATTATGGGTTTGATTTAAATTACAAGGCGCATCGAACAAACCAGAAAAAACTAATCATTAATATCGGATTATTTCTGGTAGTAGTAGCTGTTGTGATTATGCTGTGATTTCCTCTTTAATATCAGGGATTCTGTGTCTAAAGTTCATTGTTTTGTCAAAGTTTTAGGGCTAAGATTTTTGTGCTGGTTCAAATTAAATTTGTATAAGCGCAAGTTCAAATAAAATTCTAGTTCGTAGTGAGCGATTCATCGCTCATAATAATGATTATTAGAACTAAAGTCCTGACTACAAACTTTAATTTATTTACGCCTAATTACTTACATTAAAATCCTCTGGAGGTTCTGATGAACCATGAAATTTCTAACGAGACTTTGACTGAGAACATTATAAAACCGGAGCTACCGCGATCGCCAAAAAAGCGATCGCCAAAAAAGATTACTTGGGTAATTTTGGGCGTGCTGTTGCTGGCTGGGCTGGGTTTATTTGCTATTCATGCGGGTGCAGCCAAGACAGATAAAACTGAAAAATCTGGCCGTAATAAACAGCAAGTGACACCTGTAACCGTGGCAATGGTGACACAAAAAACGGTTCCGGTGCAATTGCAGGCGATCGGGAATGTGCAATCGGGTTCTACGGTATCGATTACGCCCGAAGCTAGCGGACGGATTATTGGAGTTTATTTTAAGAAAGGTCAAGATGTGAAAAAGGGACAACTTTTGTTTACCCTAGATGACCGATCACAAACTGCTGCAATTCAGCAAGCTCAAGGAACTGTCGCCAAAGACCAAGCCTCGGTACAACAGGCTAGAGATACATTAACTAGAGACTTGGGTCAGGTAGACCAAGCTAGGGCGACTTTAATTAAAGACCAAGCCTTGGTGCGACAAGCCCAAGCGAATTTGGCCAAGGATCAAGCCCAAGCAGAATTTGCTCAGGGACAAAGCGATCGCTATGGTGCATTGTATAAGAAGGGCGCGATTAGTTTAGATCAAGCACAGCAATACGTTTCCAATAGCAAATCGGCTACAGCAACTCTACAAGCAGATCGAGAAGCGATCACTAATGCCCAAGCCGTTTTGAAAAGCGATCGAGTGGCGTTGACTAATGCCGGCGCAGTTGTCAAGGGCGATCAATCTGCGATCGCTAATGCTCAAGCCGTTGTCCGTTCCGACCAGGGAGCATTAGACAATACCAAAGTGCAATTATCCTACGCCAAAATTTATGCGCCGATTGATGGCCGCGCTGGCAATATTCTCGTGACTCAGGGCAATGTGGTGCAAGCTAACAGCACGACTCCACTTGTTACCCTGACCCAAATTCGCCCGATTCAAGTTGCTTTTTCCATTCCCGAAACAAATCTGCCCCAGGTACAAAAATATATGCAGAATGGCAAGCTGAAGGTAGATGTGACGTTCCCCGATAATCAAGCTCATTCCATACCAGGTACTTTGACATTTGTCAATAATACGGTCGATAACACCACGGGGACAATTCAACTGATTGGCGACTTTGATAATACTCAGGGACACTTGTTTCCCGGTCAATTTGTGAATGCAACGCTAACGTTGACCGAACAACCGAATGCAACGGTTGTCCCCAGCCAAGCCGTGCAGAATGGCCCGGATGGCCAGTTTGTGTTTGTAGTTAAGCCAGACATGACAGTGGAAAATGTCCCAGTTACAATTAGCAGCACCATTAATGGACTAGATGTGGTTCAAAAAGGGCCGCAACCAGGCGATAAAATCGTCACCGATGGTCAAGCGAATCTCGTTTCGGGGAGCAAAATCCGCATCAAAACAGGCGGTAATGACTCAAATGGAAATTCAAGAGGAAGGGGGGCAGGGGGCAGGGGGCAGGGGGGAGAATCCCAAAAGTCAGGCGGAGGTGATTCATGAACCTTTCAGAACCATTTATCCGCCGCCCGATCATGACAACTCTGGTGATGACGGCGATTTTGATTTTCGGTTTCATGAGTTATCGCTTGCTGCCAATCAGCGATTTACCCAGTGTGGATTATCCCACAATTCAGGTAAGCGCCTCCCGACCGGGAGCTAGCCCCGAAACAATGGCAGCATCGGTTGCCCGTCCTTTAGAGAAGCAATTTTCCAGCATTGCTGGACTCGATTCGCTCAACTCAACTAGCACTCTGGGACAGACTCAAATTACACTGCAATTCAACTTGAGTCGCAACATTGATGATGCGGCGCAGGATGTGGAAGCAGCCATATCAGGAGCATCGGGGCAAATTGCAACTGATTTACCCAATCCTCCCACTTACAGTAAAGTTAACCCCGCAGATCAACCGATTCTTTACCTTTATCTAGATTCTCCAACTCTGCCCCTTTCGCAGGTAGACAATTATGCCGAGACTTATTTGGCGCAAAAGCTATCTACAATTAATGGGGTGGCACAGGTAGCCGTCTACGGTTCCCAAAAGTATGCGGCTCGAATTCAACTCGATCCTCAGCAATTGGCAGCGCGGCAAATTGGGCTAGATCAGGTGGCGACGGCGATTCAACAGGGTAACGTTAATTTACCTACTGGCAGTCTTTCGGGAAATCATAAGAATTTTACAGTCCAAACTAACGGGCAACTTGAGGATGCGGCTGCTTATCGCCAGTTGATTGTGTCTTATAAAGATGGAATGCCCATCTATCTCAATCAACTGGGTAGAATTATTGACAGTGTAGAAAATGACAAAGTAGCAAGCTGGTACAACAATACCCGCGCCATTATTCTCACCATTCAAAGACAGCCCGGAACCAATACGGTACAAGTCGTAGACACGATTAAGAATTTGCTGCCAAAGTTACGAGAGCAAATTCCGGCATCCGTGGAAATTGGGGTTCTTTATGATGCGTCTCAGTCAATTCGAGATTCAGTAGATGATGTCAGATTTACATTGATTTTGACGATCGCTCTAGTTATCTTAGTAATTTTCATATTTTTGCGGAACCTCTCGGCGACGGTGATTCCCAGTTTGGCATTACCCGTTTCGCTGATTGGCACTTTTGCGGTGATGTATTTGCTGCACTACTCACTAGATAACCTGTCACTGATGGCGTTGACCCTTTCTGTAGGTTTCGTAGTAGATGATGCGATCGTCATGCTAGAAAATATCGTCCGTCATATAGAAATGGGGGAACGTCCCTTAGAAGCGGCGTTGAATGGTTCGAGAGAAATTGGTTTTACAATTCTGTCGATGACCCTTTCTTTGGTTGCAGTCTTCATCCCTATGTTGTTCATGAGTGAAGTACTGGGACGATTATTTCATGAATTTGCTGTAACGATCGCAGTTGCAATTCTCGTCTCTGGTTTTGTATCTTTGACTTTGACTCCCATGTTGTGCAGCCGTTTTCTGCGTCCTGTAAATCATGCTAATCAAAGTAAGTTATACCAAGCTTCAGAATATGTCTTCGATCGCTTCCTCGGTCTGTACGATTGGAGTCTGAAAAAAGTTTTAAAATATCACCGCACCACGATGATTTTATCTATATTTCTATTGGCGGTGACAGTTGGGTTGTTGGTGATAGTTCCCAAAGGTTTTATTCCTAGCGAAGATACCGGACAAATTACAGGCATTACCCAAGCAGCCGAGGATGCATCCTTCGATAATCTTGTCCAGCATCAGCAGACAGTTGCTAACCTGATCCGCCAAGACCCAAATGTAGATGCAGTCAACTCCAATATTGGGGCGGGAGCCAGTGCTAGTGGCGGTGGGGCAGCAGTTGCAGCCAATTCTGGCAGTTTGTTTATTCGGTTAAAACCGCGAGCGCAGCGCCAACTTAGTGCTGACGAAATCGTGCAAAATTTGCGAACTAAACTCGCCACTGTTCCAGGCATCCAAGTATTCTTACAAAATCCCCCGGCAATACCTATTGGCGCTCAACAAAGCACAGGACTTTATCAAGTTGCACTCCAGAGTTCGGATGTCAAGCCCTTACAGGAATATGTTCCTCAACTTGTTGTCAAGATGAAAGAGATGACAGAACTCCAGGATGTCAACAGCAATTTACAGTTTGCTTCCCAGATTCAAATTGACATTGACCGCGATAAAGCCTCAACTTATGGGATTACTGCCGAGGCAATCGAAAATACCCTGAGAAGTGCCTACGGTTCTTACCAAGTTTCAACCATCTATGCAGCGACCAATGAGTATCAGGTAATTTTGGAATTAGCACCCCAATATCAGGAGGATATCAATGCTTTGTTGACATTGTATATTAACTCCAGCACAGGAGTGGCAGTTCCTCTGAAGACATTCGCCAAACTATCTCAGGGAGTCAGCCCGTTAATGGTTAATCATAACGGTCGGATGAACGCCGCCACTATTTCCTTCAACCTCGCTCCCGGTGTGTCCTTGGGAAATGCCAACGAAGAGATTGAAAAACTGATCGATCGGGTAATTCCTGCCAACATTAGCACCAGCTTTCAGGGTGCAAGCCAGGTATTTCAAAGTTCATTGCCGAGTTTGGGTTTACTGTTAGCGATCGCCATCCTCGTAATTTATCTGATTTTGGGTGTTCTCTATGAAGATTTCATTCACCCGATTACGATTCTTTCCGGTTTGCCATCAGCAGGTTTTGGCGCATTGTTAACGCTGATGATATTCCATGTGGAACTCAACGTTTACTCCTTCATCGGCATAATTCTGTTGGTGGGCATCGTCAAGAAAAACGGGATTATGATGGTGGACTTTGCAATTGAAGCGCAGCGAAATGAATTGAAAAAGCCGTCTGAGGCAATTTATCAAGCCTGCCTAGTGCGCTTCCGCCCGATTATGATGACGACAATGGCAGCATTAATGGGAACCTTGCCTATTGCGATCGGATTTGGGGCTGGCTCAGAATCCCGCCGTCCTCTAGGGATTGCAGTTGTGGGCGGACTGGTATTTTCTCAAATATTGACCTTGTATTTAACGCCCGTGTTCTATATTTACATGGAATCATGGCGGAAAAAGCTCAGTCAAGTTAAATTCCGTCGGGTATTTTCATTTTCAGGTGGGCGATCGTGATATTCAACAATTCAAAATAAAAAAATACTCAACTAACTCTTGTGGGGTGGGCGACACGAGTGCCCCTAGTCCAAGGCGGGCAAGATGCCCACCCCACAAGATTGGATAATTTATTTGTTGGAAATCCGTCAACAAGCAATATCAGTCTTTCACATATACTCGATTTAACATCAATTCTGTAAAGGAAGGCTAGAGATGAAAATAATTTGGAATTACGAATTACGAAATAGCACTCCACTAAAATTTAGATATTAGCGTTTTGGGAATAATTACACTATGACTTTAGCACTAGAACAAGAAATTCCTCCCTTAAGTGAAGATGCAACAGGTGCAATTCGGGTAGGTAATACAAGGGTTTTGCTAGAACTGGTAATTCGTAGCTTTCAAGATGGTGCATCTCCTGAATCTATTGTTGGGCGTTACTCATCCTTGTCATTATCTGATGTATACCTGACAATTGGCTACTACCTTCGACATCAAGATGCTGTGGAAATATACCTCGCTCAACGCGAACAATTAGCTGAATCTGTTCATCAACGTCTTTCAAATGTTCAACCTGATTTGAGCTTAATTCGTTCTCGCTTATTAGCCCAGCAATAATTTGAAAAAATGTCAATGCTGAAGTTATTGAGTGATGAGAATTTCAATGGCGATATTGTGCGAGGACTATTTCTGCGTCAGCCAAATCTTGACTTACTTCGTGTTCAGGATGTTGGTTTGCAGGAAGTAGATGACCCAGCAATCTTAAATTGGGCAGCAGCGAGCGATCGCATAATCCTCACTCATGATCGGGCAACGATGCCAGATTTCGCTTACGAGCGATTATTAAAGGAAGAGCAAATGTTGGGTTTGTTCGTAGTCAACGATCGGATGCCCATTAGACAGGCAATTGACGAATTGCTGCTGCTGGTTAATTACAGCGATCAGTCTGAATGGAAGGGGATTGTTTTATATTTGCCCTTATGAAATATAAACCCAAAACAATACAGACTGAGCGATCGCATCTTCATCACATTTCTGGGATAACAAAACCCATGAACCTTTCAGAACCCTTCATCCGTCGTCCAGTCATGACCACCTTGGTGATGATCGGTATCCTCATCTTCGGTCTGATGAGTTATCTACTATTACCCATCAGTGCCCTACCCAACGTTGAATATCCTTTTATTTCTGTCTCTGCTAGTCTCCCAGGTGCCACCCCAGAAACAATGGCATCTTCAGTCGCCGCACCCCTAGAAAGACAGTTTACCGAAATTGCCGGACTCAATTCATTTAATTCCACTAGTTCAACTGGCAGCACCAACATCTCCCTACAATTTGACTTTAGCCGCAGAGTTGAGGATGCCGCCAAAGATGTGCAGGCAGCCATCTCAGCCGCCGCCGGACAACTACCCGCCGGAATGCCTCACCCGCCCACTTACCGCAAAGTCAACCCCTCTGTCTCACCAGTTCTCTTCCTTTATATGTATTCTGAGACACAGCCGATCTCAACAGTAGATGAATACGCGGAGGTAACAGTTGGTCAGCCAATCTCGATGATTGATGGCGTTGCTCAGGTACAGGTTTTTGGTCAACAGCAATATGCAGTCCGCGTTCAGGTTGATCCACGAGAGTTGGCATCAAGGGGAATTGGTCTAAATCAGGTAAAAACTGCCATTCAACAAGGAAATGTCAATTTACCAACAGGTAGTCTGTCTGGCACTTACAAAAGTTATACAATTCAGGCAAATGGTCAACTTACCGACGCTGCCAGCTATCGCCAGTTGATTGTAAGCTACAAAAATGGTGCTAACGTGCGACTCCAGGATGTGGGACAGGTGATTGACAGCGAACAAAATGTCAAAGTCTCAAATTTGTATAGCGATCGCAAGGTGACAAACCGCCATTCGGTTGTTCTCGCTGTACAGCCGCAGCCGGGAGCTAATACTGTAAATATCGTTGATGCCATCCAAAAACTTTTACCTACACTCCGCGAACAAGTTCCCAAATCTATTGAGATGGGGATTATGTACGATCGCTCCCAAACAATTCGAGCCTCTGTCAGCGATGTAAAATTTACTTTGGTTCTCTCGGTTTGTCTAGTTGTCTTAGTAATTTTCTTATTCTTACGTGATACAACTGCGACGCTGATACCCAGTTTGGCGCTTCCTGTAGCGATCATTGGCACTTTTGCGGCGATGTATCTGTCGGGCTTCTCCCTAGACAACCTCTCCCTCATGGCGTTGACCCTTTCTGTGGGCTTTGTGGTGGATGATGCGATCGTAGTGTTGGAAAATATCGTGCGTTATCGGGAAATGGGCGAATCTCCCTTAGACGCGGCATTGAAGGGATCGAGGGAAATCAGCTTCACCATTTTGTCAATGACTCTCTCTTTGGTGGCGGTGTTCATCCCCATCATGTTTATGAGTGGAATAATCGGTAAATTATTTCATGAATTTGCCGTGACGATCGCTGTGGCAATTTTGATTTCGGGTTTTATTTCCCTCAGTCTCACCCCAATGTTATGCAGTCGTTTCTTAAGTTCATCTCATCAGCAAAGACCAAATCTGGTATATCGCGTCTCAGAACGAGCATTTGATTTACTACTGCAAGGATATGATTGGACGCTCAAGCCGATCTTAAAATACCGCTTGATGACCCTGATCGGTTCTGGTATTCTGCTGGTAATGACTGTCTATCTATTCGTCATCGTTCCCAAAGGCTTTATTCCCACCGAAGACACCGGGCAACTGATGGGGAACACTAAAGCAGCGCAAGATATTTCTTTTGATGATATGCTGCGTCACCAGCAAAAGGTTGTTGATATCATTCGTCAAGACCCCAACATTGAAGCAGTTGATTCGATTGTGGGTGCAAGTGGCCCTAATCCATCGGTCAACTCTGGGCGAATTACAATTATGCTCAAGCCACGTTCTCAACGGAAACTGAGTGCCGACGAAATCATTCAAGAGCTAACCCCCAAGTTAAGGCGGACAACTGGGATTAAGACATTCCTCCGCTCTCCTCCAGCTATTCCTATTGGTGGACAACAAACCAATTCTACTTATCAGTTCACGTTGCAGAGTTTAAATCTGCAAGACTTGCGCCAATACGTTCCTAAACTTGTAGATAAAGTCAAAACCCTACCAGGACTCCAGAATGTTGACACCGATTTACAACTCAGCACTCCCCAAATCCAAGTCAAATTTGACCACAACAAAGCTGCAACCCTTGGCATTACCGCCCAACAAGTTGAACAAACCCTCAGCGCTGCTTATGGTTCTAGCCAGGTTTCCACTATATATACCCCAAATGACCAATTTTATGTAATCTTAGAAGTGAAACCGGAGTTTCAACGAGATCCTAGCGCCTTATCGATGCTCTATGTGCAATCTAGTACTGGGAAATTTGTTCCCCTAAGTGCGATCGCTAATATCACTCAAAATGTCGGCCCTCTCACCGTTACTCACGTTGCTCAACTCCCCTCTGCAACTATCTCTTTTGACACGCTCCCAGGAACATCTCTAAGTCAAGCTACAGATGCTATCAAGCAAGCAGCCAGTGAGCTATTACCCTCAACAATTACCCCCAGCTTTCAAGGTTCAGCCCAAACCTTCCAACAATCCTTCAACGATTTAGGTGTATTGTTGCTGGTGTCTATTTTAGTAATTTATCTGATTCTCGGTATCCTCTATGAAGATTTCATTCACCCAATCACCATTCTTTCCGGTCTGCCTTCGGCGGGTTTTGGCGCATTACTGACGCTGCTGATTTTCCAGGTTGATTTAAATCTTTACTCTTTCATCGGCATCATTCTGCTAGTGGGCATCGTCAAGAAAAACGGCATTATGCTAGTGAATTTTGCCATTGAAGCGCAGCGAAAGGAAGGAAAAAATTCCTTTGATGCCATCTATACCGCTTGCTTGACTCGCTTCCGCCCAATTATGATGACGACGATGGCAGCTTTAATTGGCACGCTCCCCATTGCTCTGGGTACAGGAGTAGGTTCAGAAGCGCGTCGCCCTTTAGGGATTGCGATCGTTGGTGGATTGCTGTTTTCTCAGATATTGACTCTCTATCTAACTCCAGTGTTTTACATTTACATGGAAACATTGCGGAAAAATCTTAGGAGCGTGGATTAAATAAAGTGTAATACAACAATACTGTAGCCAAATTACGAGGGTTAAACGGCTGTAGAAGCATTGTGAATACGACCAAAAGAGGTAAGCTTGGCAAAAATCTGGGATAATAAAATAGGCTCTGGTGGTTCTGGAAGCATTTTTAACATTTCACGAACATATCGAAAACCACGACAATAAGCCTGAAGATCAACAATGCCAGAGCCAGGATTATCTTGACGGAACTGAGCTAGAAGATAATGAGACAAATTGACCATAAAAAATGGTAACCGTTCACGGGGTGTACAAAAAAATGCCCGATATTAAATTCAATGAAATCAGCACAAAAACTAGCCTAGATTAGATTTTTTACTGATTATTCTTAATAACCCAAAGTTCTATACTGCCTTGCAAATCGTCTTTAACTACTTTAGGCATAGTTTGTCAATGACACTAAATCGGCTAAAAAGCTTGCTGAACAAAGTTTTGAGGCTTTGTAGTAAATTCTCTCCCCCCCCGTGAACGGTTACCTTGAAGGCAGTGCATCTATGGGCTAGAAGATGCCCTCAGAAGAGCTAATTTTGTCAAAGTTGCTGAAACCATTTATTATGAGCAAGTGAAACAGTAACTTGCTCTAATATTTAATTTAAAGAGGAAGAATAACGCTTTCTGCGGCTCCCTTAAATGGTAGAGTCAAATAAGTTAGTTCTGCTCCCGCTCGGTTTACTACAAAGCCTAAGCCTCTGGTCTTAATCGCCACGGTATCAAACTCTTGTTTTTGACCATTTTGGAGATTTACAGGTGGTAGCACCAAAGTTAACTGCAACTGACCCTGATCTGCATTTGGTTTTAAGGTGACAGTAATCAGTAAACCTAGAGGGGTATTTTGTTTCCTGATTGCCTTGCCTCGAAAAGTAAATTCACCCTCTGGGCCTTGATAAGTTAGTTGTGAAGCTCCTGGTGGGTCGTCTACTCGCACTGGGCCTGGCGCTTGAGGAAAGAAAACAATTTGTGTAGTTCTGATTGGATCAGTAAAAGTATATTGATTTGCTTGATTAAATCGAGTTACATCTGCTAATTTTTGGGCAGGTTTGAAATCAACTGCTCCAACAGGCGCACAGATGCCTACTAGACATCTCCGAAAACGATCAAAGGCTTTATGTGGCTAGGCTATAGTCCGTAAA
>NZ_JABXKH010000085.1 GCF_017115105.1 Nostoc sp. NMS2 | reverse complement strand
TCGACCTCTCATCCCTGGATGGCAGCAATGGCTTTGCCATTAACGGCATTAATGGGCGAAACTCAGATGGCATCTCAGACTCATCAGGCACGTCAGTTAGTAATGCCGGGGACATCAACGGTGACAACATCGACGACCTAATTATTGGCGCACCCAGTGCCGTTTCGGGTGCAGGGCAGAGCTATATAGTATTTGGTCGCAGTAGCGCATTTAGTGCTAACCTCGACCTCTCATCCTTGGATGGAAGCAATGGCTTTGCCATCAATGGCAATGGCACTGACTCATCAGGCAACTCAGTTAGTAGTGCTGGGGATATCAACGGCGACAACATCGACGACCTAATTATTGGCGCACAGGGGACTGGAAAAAGCTACGTGGTGTTTGGCAGCACTAGTGCCTTTAGTCCTAACTTCGACCTGTCTAGTCTCAATGGCAGCAACGGTTTTGCCATTAATGGCAATGCAAGTGACTTTTTTGGTACCTCAGTCAGTAATGCTGGAGACGTTAATAATGATCAAATTGACGACCTAATCATCGGTGCATACAATGCCGCTTCGGGTGCTGGACAGAGCTATGTGGTGTTTGGTAAGAGTAGCGGCTTTAGTGAAAGTCTCGACCTCTCAGACCTTAACGGCAGCAACGGCTTTGTCATCAACGGCATTAATGGCAATGATGTCTCAGGTTTTTCAGTCAGCGCGGCTGGGGATGTCAACGATGACGACATTGCTGACCTAATTATCGGCGCACCTTTTGCCTTATCTGGTGCTGGGCAGAGCTACGTAGTGTTTGGTAGCAGTAACGGCTTTAGCGAAAGTCTTGACCTCTCCAACCTCGACCCCAGTCAGGGCTTTGCCATCAACGGTATTAATGCTACTGATTCCTCAGCTACTTCAGTTAGCGCTGCTGGCGATATCAACAATGATGGTGCTGACGACTTACTTGTGGGCGCACCTGGTGCAGGGCAGAGCTATGTCGTCTTTGGGACTCCAAAACCACAACCACAACCAGAACCACAACCGGAACCACAACCGGAACCACAACCTCCAGAACTGACAAATAGTGGTAATGATGTCTTTAACATCAAAGGTGATAATGATAAGGTAACTCTTAAAGTTGCGATCGCAGGCAGCAATTCTGAGTTAGTGAATGAATTCGGTGTATATAGTGTTGATGATGCTACAGGCAAAATTGACGGTATTGCTCCGGGCGCGGCAGGTTATGCCCGCAAAGCTTTAGAACGAGGACAGGTGATTCTTTCAGCTATTGCCAATCCACCAAATGGGTTTAGCAACAGTCCTCTCAATGGTTCATTAGAGTTCCCATCTGATACTAACCTGAGATTTTATTTAGTCAAAAATAGTACAACGGAAAATGTGCTGACTAATATCACACCAATCACTAACGTACTGTTTTCTGATCCTTCAAATCAAAAAATTACGAGTTTAGATAACAATGCGTTCTCCTTGGCTTGGAAAGATGGTTCTGGTAATATCACTAATGATTTTCAGAATCTGGTTGTAAGAATTCAGCCTACAAGTGAGCCGTTACCTTTGGGTACAAGTCTACAAGGTAAACCACAAGGAGAATTGATTGACTTAAGAGATGTTGAACAACGGGTAACAGCTAATTTTGCTGTTAACCGAGAAGCTACATTCAATAATTTCGTCGGATTCTATAAAGTAGCTGATGAAAATGGTGGTATTGATACCAACGGCGATGGTAAGGGAGATATTCTTGTTGGCCAAGCTGGTTATACCGAAGCTGCACTGCGTCAGCGCGTTGCCGGAATTGACCTGACGGTGAACAACCAAGGTACGGCAAGTTATAGTGGCACTTTCGAGCCTGGTTCTATCTTTGCACCATTCATTATCGTGGATGGCAGACCAGATGCTGTTTTAGATAGCAATCCTAATAATAATCCAGCAGTTTACTTCCCATTCTTGGGTGCTAATAGTGACAAGGTAGATCATATTCGTTTGTTAGGGAATAATACCTTTGGTTTTGAGGATTTAGCTGGTGGAGGTGACAACGATTTTAACGATGTTATTGTGCGAGTTAAATTGAGTGTTGTCTAGTAATTTTAGGAGTTTATAAGCGCCACAAAAGGTGAACAAGGCAGTCTTGGAATAGCCAATGGATAAAATCTCACAACTGCCGTCGCTTTGTTCGCCTTTGGCGTTTTTGCATGGTAAAATTTGGGGTTATACCAATTTTTTATGAAGCTGCATAGAATTAGATCCCCCCTAGCCCACGCCAGTCGCTCCACTACAGCGCTTCTCTGCGAGACGCTTTGCGAACGCGCATCCTGCGGCGGGGGAGACCCCAAATGAAGCAAGTGGCGTGGATTTAGGGGGATCGAGATATGTGCAACTTCACATTAAATTGGTATTAGGTACTGACTACAAGCTAAAAACAAGGATTTAAGCAAACCAAAAGCACTACCCACCTTATACCAATTCTATGCAGGGTTGCGCTTTATTAACGTAGGGGCAATTCATGAATTGCCCCTACAGTCTGTAGTTTTACATCAGTCTTATAAGCGCATCTTTATACAGAAATGGTATTACTTTATAAGATGATGCGATCGCACTAACTATTCATCCTCTGTGTCTTTAATTATCTAAAAGTCGGAATTGAATATAACCTTACTGCTGTTGTTGACCTTACATCTACGGGTCAGACATAGTTTAAAAAAGTTCAACCGTCAACTATGTTATGATGGAATAGTTGAGAAATATTTTCGGTCATGTAACTGACTGTGTAAACACCTCTCCGAATCTAAATCTCTACAAACTTTGCTTCTGGAGGTGTTTTGTGTCAGTTTATATTGCAAATCTATCGTTTAAAGATGAGAGTCTTTGAGGATTGCAAAAATTGAAATTTTTAGTGAGTAAAACTGTATTGCTATACCTTGCGTGAAACTAATACCTCTCACTTTCAAAAAATGTGCTAAAAAGAACGGACAAGTTTAGTGTGTCACAAACCCAGACAACATAAGGATAGTACTTGAACTTATGCCAACGGATATAATTACCCGTCCTGAGTCCCTCACAGAAGATTGTTTCTTTACTTACGCCCTTGGGACTGATTTACACGATACTAATTCCACAGCTAAATATTTACGCAGAATCAGAAAAGAAGATAAACCTTATATTGACATAGCCGTTTCTCCCAGACCGGGTTATCGATTTGAGGTTTGCCTTATCCCTGTTGAAGGGTTCGCTCAGGAAACAATCTTGACAAAAGATGGGTTCGCCAAAGCTTTAGCGATTATTTGTGCTGTATCTAACAAAGCTAGAAAGCGATTTCCTTCAGGAAATGGGCAAGAAATTGTCCGGTGTCAATTTAGCAATTTAGCTGATGCCGTCGCTGTAGCGAACAGATTGTCTGCATTACCCTCTGATATGTATGAAACTCTCGCCAAGCTACCAAATGCTTTGTGAGATTGTGTCCGCTTTAAGATTTATGATTAAGGCTGACGCAAAGACATTTTAATGGTAAGTAAGTAAACGGACAAGAGAATAAAAAACTCAATAGTTCATATTTCATTTGTTCATAAAAGTCTTGCATAACAAGCCTTTTAACCTTAAGTGTACAATTTTTCTGTTTTTGTACAGCAATCCATAATTCAAAGTGAGTCTTTTTTATGCCTATAAGTCCTTTGCGTGAAGAACCTCGTAACCAACGAGCGCCTGTAATTCGTACAAGTAATGAATTTATTCTTTTGGAATGGCTAAAGTCAACTGGTCGTCTAATCGAGCGTGAACACCAAGAATCTGAGTATCTAAATGAAGTAGAAGAAATTTCAGAAATGATTGACCTTGATGATATCCCTTACGATCATGATGATGACGATTCTGAGATGGAAATAGAGGCGTAATTCGTAATTCGTAATTCGTAATTCGTAATTCGTAATTATCTCAAGCGTTTCATTAATTTGGAATGTGAAATTTATTTACGCTGAAGGGCTAAGAATCCCGACTTTTTAGAGAAGTCGGGATTCTTAGTATTAAAATGGGAGTTGGTTTAACAAAGTTTAGGGGTTTAATTCCCCTGCCTCTACAGGCAGAAAGTTTTGGGTCGGGGTCTGTCTTGCAAAGTTGCTCCTCTTGGGGAGACCCCAAGACCGCACTTTGCGCTAAATCCCCGTCACAAAACTGAATTACGAATTACGAATTACGAATTACGAATTATTTAATTCTTGGACTTGAGTAGTAGATAAAATAATTGTCCATTGCTGACTGTGACACCAGCGCGATCGCCTGCTAATTTCCCAGTCCCTAAAAAATAATCTACCCTACCTGCACCTTTGATTGCACCGCCGGTATCTTGGTCAAGAACATAGCGGCTAACGATGCGCTCCTCCAGTTTTCCGGTAGGATTAGCAAAGGGAATGGAAGCACGAATCAATGCTAAAGCACCAGGAGGCATGAGAGATTTATCTGTAGCGATGGAACGCTCTGCTGTTAGGGGGACGTTGATTGAACCTTGGGCTGGTTCACCGTGATTTTCTTGAAAAAAAACAAAACTGCGATCGCGCGGAATATAAATATTTAATTCTTGAGGATGCTTTTGGAAATAGTCAAGAATAATTGGCATAGTCATTCCTTGTAGCGGTAATTTGCCATCATTCGCTAATTCTCGCCCTAGACTTTTGTAGTTATAAGCGTTATTCCCGGCATAGCCGATCGCTGTCTGAGTCCCGTCGGGAAGCTGAAGTCGCGCTGAACCTTCAATTTGAGCTAGATATGGTTCGAGGCGATCGCGCAACCAAAACAATTCTAATCCTCGTAATTTCCCTTTTGCAGCTTGTAAACCATCTGCTCCTTCTAACTCCTCTCGTGTCGGATGCGGTTTAGCCCAGGAGTTTAAATCAGGAGGTAATCGATAAACAGGATAACGATATTCTGGTGTGGGGACGCGACTGGCTGCGTAAAGCGGTTCATAATAGGCGGTGAATAAAACAGAACCTTTGGTGTCTTTACCGACTGACTGGTAAAGAATAAATTCCCGCTCGATGGCTTGATGTAATTCTGTTGCAGAATTAGTTGTCAAGACGAGTTCGCGGAATCTTTTCAAGCTTTTGAAGACGCGATCGCGCGTAATCCCAACCACCTGATAGTTTTGATAAGCAGTGGCAGCATTAGCTGTTTGCAGGTATTGGAGACTCCGAGCGATCGCACTCAATAGCGCTTTTTTGTCTGGTATTTCTCCATATAGAAGTTCATCCAAACAAGAGGTATCACCTTGACAACAAGTAACTGGTAGCCTTTGAATTAATGGTGCTTTTTGCTTTTGTGGAACTACATTTTGGTTTTCACCAGTCAAGGAAACTGGTATATCCCACTTTTTCAACCGGCATTCTGGCGGACTGAGTTCCTGATGCGCCAAAGATTGCATCCGCACCAGAAAAATCGACAAAAACACAGGTAAGCTGATAACGATAAATTTGTTAAACTTTCCTAACTCAGCAAGTGTCTTTTTCATCAAAATTCAAAATTTTTGAGATTATCCCACTTCGCCCAAATCTTGCGTAGGTTTTGGTGCATAGTCATTAGAGATACCCTTAGTCCACGCCACTTGCTTCACTACAGCGCAACTCTTGGAGACGCTTTGCGAACTACGCGCATCCTGCGGCGGGGGAAACCCCTGTTCCCGCAGTGGCTCCCCTTAAAAAGCAGGATGGTTTCATCCGAAGAAAGAAAAATACATAAACCTCATCTAAGTTGAGAACCGTAGTTTTCGCCCTCACCCTAAATCCCTCTCCCAAATCTGGGAGAGGAACTTTGAAATTCTAGCTCCCCGAATCCCATATTTGGGAGAAGGGGTTGGGGGATGAGGGCAAATCCTTACCTACGCAGTATTGCACTTCCCACAAATTCAAAACTCAAAAACAAAAAATAATTTACCGCCCCATGCCCAATTCCCAATTCCCAATTCCCTATTCATTCATATTACGATAAGTCGCAACTGCCGAAGGCGATATCCGGTTCAAATATCGGAATATCCAATATTTGAAAATGGTATCTAAAATCACTGGGAATGTAGCAATAAATAAGAAGATAAAATCTCGATTTGCTGGTAATCCCCAATGACGTGATACACCTTCTAAGAGTACTTCCCAGCCATGCGGAGAGTGGAAACCTACAAATATATCAGTAAACAAAATGATGATAAATGCCTTGGCACTATCACTAAGTCCATAGACAATATTATCAAAGAAATCTTTGACTACAGCAATAGAAGACTTGCTAACAAGCAAAAGCCAGATAAAAGCACCAACCGAGAACATATCTGCAAAAACATTTTTGATAGCATTAGAGCTTTCTTGACGAAATTCTTCAGCAAGCTCTACAGCCTTGTTTGTCATTTGAATTTCCATCTGTTCAGACGACAGGGGAGGAGCATTTCTAATGAAATTTTCAAACTTGAGCTTTTCTTCAAATCTTTCTAATTCTTGTAGGGCTTCCTCTTCCATTTCTGAGTTGATGAATATCTGCATCTGATCGCTGCTTCTAAAATGCTCAACAGATGGGCCGACTACGAAAGCTTTTGCTATCTGATGCGTCAAAAGTGGTACGATAATTAATAGTAAAATAAACCTGATAGATATTATTGTTCTTCTTTGAGTCTGACGAAAATTCTGAATTACTTCTTTTTCAGAATTTGGGTCTAATTCAACTTGCAGACGAGTGATAGTACTTAAAATAGAACGGGGTAAAACGCCTGTTGTATCTACTTTACCCTTTGGCTTTTGTTTTTTCTCCGAGTCTTGAGTTGGTATTTTTGGTGGTAACGTTGGAGTATTGACGAGCAACAATTTGTCATCAGATATCGCAGAGTTAATTGGTAGATTTGGAGGTTTTACAACTAAAGCGTTAGAAGTTATTTGATCGGAACTCGTTATGTATTTGGATATAACTTGATCGATAAAGTTTAGCTTTTGCAAAACCAAAGCAGGACTTGGATGTTCTATACCTGCTTTCTGAGCATTTTGATTCTCTTCATTTAGAAACCAACGGCTTGCTCTAAACTCTGTCAGCCGCATTTTAGCAATTTTTAAGAGCTTGTTGAGGTCTGACTCAAAATAATCCATCACGCTGTTACTGTACGTGGCTGAGTCAATGTCTATTTTATTACCACTAAAATGCTTGTCTTCTATTTCCTTAATCTTTAATGCTGCATCGTAAGCTTCATGTAAAGAACGTTCAGGAGTCTGTAAGTACCATCGATAAGCAGCAAGTAAAAAAGAATAGATTTTTTGGCTAAAAACAGAATTTTTCATTGGAAACAATCATCCAGCATTATTTGGTGATTCTTAACCTTAAGTTAACGCACGAGGTATACTAGCAAATCTACAAGGAGAAAGTTTGTGGTTTCTCATTCGGTCTGGATTGTTGGCACTAGTCGCACTGGTAAGACGGCTCGCTTGGTAGAGCAATTTGGTAGTTGGGTACAACCTGAGAAGCAGCATACTGAATTATTTTATACTAATAAACAAGCACGTAAAAAAGGCGAACGCATACCCGAATTTTTATATCTTAAACAAACAGAGCCAGGAGTTTTAGTCTTAGCTGCTAATGATGATAATCGCCGAGAGTTGGGAGATATCATTGTTACATCCACATTAGGGAAATATCCGGTACGTGCCAAGACACCGTTAGGTTTTTTCCAGGATGAAGTTATTTTATTTTGGCCGTTGCTAATTAACTCGTTGAATTTGAAGGCCCAGTTTCCGGTAAGATTGCGACCAGAAACGGAACAAGAGTTAGCAACCAAACTTTGGCGTCCCCAATTAGACGAAGAAATTTTACGAATTGCGGGAGTGAATGAGTCTCGCTTGGTGCGTCGCATTTTAGACTTGTTGCAATTAGCTGCTTACAGTGGTGTACATTGCGAAGATATTGCCCAGATTTTGGCAAGGGGTCTGGGGGAAAACACTACAACTTTAGAGCCGGAATTTTTGGCATCTTTGCTCATTGATTGGCGTAACTGGTGTTTAGAGAGGGGGTTACTAACTTATGGCATTATTACCGAACTCTATAGTCAATATTTATTAAGCGATCGCAACTACCAACAGCATCTAACTAAACGCTATCAAGCAGTATTGGCGGATGATGTTGACGATTATCCTAGCGTAGCGCGTCTTTTGTTTGAATTGCTATTAGACCAAGGTGCGATCGGCGCGTTTAGCTACAATCCTGACGGTGCAGTGCGATTGGGATTGGGAGCAGATCCCAAATATCTAGAAGGGTTAGCAAAGCGTTGTCGGGTAGAAATCTTAACCGAGCCGCCTCCAGAGTCTCTGGGAGAGCAAGCTAAACAGATGGTGGAATTAGTCACAGAACCAATGGTGCTGGTTAGTCTACCAGAGATTGTGCATTCCATTCAAACTACCTCCCGCGCTCAACTATTGCGACAAACAGCAGAGGTAATTGCTGATGCGATCCAATCGCAGCAAGTACAAGCCGAAGAAGTAGCGATTATTGCACCAGGTTTAGATGCGATCGCTCGTTATACTCTAGTAGAAATCCTCGTTAAGCAAAACATCCAGGTAGAATCGCTCAACGATCAGCGTCCCCTAATTAGTTCACCTATCATTCGTGCATTACTCACCATGCTGGCATTAGTTTATCCCGGCTTGGGTCGCCTCGTAGATCGGGATGCCGTGGCTGAAATGCTGGTTGTATTGAGTAAGAAACAACAACTCCCAGAAAACACTACAGACGCGATTAATCTGAGAGAAGACGCGATTAATCGCGTCTCTACAGATATTGATCCGGTACGCGCTGGTTTAATTGCAGATTATTGCTTTGTACCCCATCCCGATCGCCCTAACTTGCTACCAGTGTCCGCCTTCGAGCGCTGGGATAGAATCGGCTATGCGGCTACTACAGCTTATAATGAAATATTGGAGTGGTTAGAACAACAGCGATCGCAACAAGAATTGCGGTTAATTCCCAGCCCCATTTCCCTTTTAGATAGAGCAATTCAGCGTTTTTTGTGGAATGGTAGCAATCTTCCCTACGAACAGCTAGCAGCATTGCGGGAATTATTAGAAACCGCTCAACACTACTGGGAAATTGACACCAGGTTACGACAAATTTCCCCAGTTGAGACAACGCCTTACACAACTATTATCGAATTTATTCAATTACTGCGACGTGGTACGATTACTGCCAATCCTTACCCCGTGCGCCCCATCGGTGGAGCGAGAAAGGCTGTTACCTTAGCAACTATATTTCAATATCGGTCTAGTAGGCGATCGCACCGTTGGCATTTTTGGCTGGATGCTGGTTCACCTCTTTGGGCCAAAGGTGGCGCAGCAACGTTATTTGGTGCGCCGTTTTTCCTGCAAGACAGGTTAGGCGAACCTTGGACAGCAGAAGATGAGAAATTGGCAGAAGAAGAACGACTGCGGAGGATTTTAACAGATTTACTCTCTCGTGTATCCGAGAGAGTTTATTTGTGTCACAGCGATTTAGCCGTAAATGGACAAGAGCAACTAGGGCCGTTATTACCCTTAGTGAATGCTTGTGTAACAGTTATTTCTGAGACTAATGTTAAATGAGTGGTTGAGTTAAGCAATTTTTTCCTTCTCTTTCTTCTCTCTGTGTCGCGCCAGTTGCTTCAAGTCGGGGAACCGCAAGGGCGCACTGGCTTCTCTGCGTCTTGGCGGTTCGTAAAAAAAATGACTTTGACAAAGAGTGCTAGCCTTAACCCAAGCATATTGCTTTATAGTTTAGGACTTTGGGATAGGGCTTAAAAAGCGATGTCTAACAACAAGCCGAAGAAGCGTCTACGCATCCCCTCAAAAAATAACGGGAATCAGATTGCTAGATATCTACTATAGTCAAAATAGCCTGTATTAATACTTCTAGCTCAATTGGTTTAGAAATATGCTGTTGAAATCCGGCAGCTAGCGCTTGTTGTTGATTAATTTCTCCCGCATAAGCAGTCAGGGCGATCGCTGGGATTTCTCCGCCTCGATCGGGTGACTGCTTTCTAATTTGACGAATTAGTGCGTAGCCATCCATATCGGGCATACCAATATCACTGATTAACAAATCAAATTTTGCTTGCCCCAAACTGCTCAGAGCATCATGTGCTGAGTCCGCTTCAGTCACTTGGGCCCCGTACTGTTCTAGTACGAAGGCGATGAACTCCCGTGAATCTCTGTCATCGTCTACAAGCAGCGCTTGCAATCCATTGAGATTGAAGTCAGAGCGATCGCGATCAAAAGTATTATCTTGATTCAATTTTGAAGCAGCCATGAGTGGAAGTTTGACTGTAAACACTGCTCCTTGACCTTCTCCAGGACTTGCTGCCTGAACGGTTCCGCCGTGTAATTCAACCAAATGACGCACGATCGCTAACCCTAACCCCAACCCGCCAAATTTTCGAGTCGTTGTCCCATCGGCTTGGCGGAAGTAGTCAAAGACGTAAGGTAAAAAGTCACCAGAGATCCCCCTGCCAGTATCGCTGACAGTGATTTGAGCATAGGTGGGGACTGGGGATTGGGCATCGGGCATCCCTTCGGCTTCTCTACGAGACGCTACGCGAACGCTCAGGGCAAGTGGGCGTTGGTCATTGGGGATTAGAGTTATTTCTTCCCCTGCCTCCCCTGCCTCCCCTGCCTCCCCTGCTCCCTGCTCCCTGCCCCCTGCTCCCCCTGCTATGTTGGACAATTGCACCTCTACTCGACCACCCTGTGAGGTAAATTTAATTGCGTTAGAAAGTAGATTCCAAACAACCTGTTGCAGGCGACCAGAATCACCCAACACTTGTCCAACGTTCGGTTCAAATATTGTTTGAATCTGAATGGATTTAGCTTCAGCAGCAAGCCGCACGGTTTCAAGGGCAGCTTTGATGGTAAAAGTTAGACCAACTGGAACTGTCTTCAAACTCAACTTACCTTGGAGAATGCGCGACACATCAAGTAAATCTTCGATTAGTTGTGCTTGCAGTTTCGCGTTGCGCTCGATGGTTTCGAGGGCGTACTGAGTTTTGGCTGCGTCCTGGCGACTCGTTTGCAGAATTCTTGCCCAACCCAGAATCGGATTCAGGGGCGATCGCAATTCATGAGATAGCACTGCCAGAAACTCATCTTTGATTCGATTGGCTTGCTGCGCTTGTTCAGTTTGTTGCTGCAAAGAAATCATCAGTTGATTGAGGCGATCGTTTTGCTCTTGCAGCAAGGCTTCGGCTCGCTTCCGTTCGGTGATATCAGACAGGATGAAAACAGCGCCTGTGAGATTCCCATACCCATCAAATACCGGGTCAATGGTTTTGGCAAACCACCGTTTTTGGGACTGAAATTCTAAAATCTGCCGTTGGTGAGTTTCTTTCGCACGGCGAAAACAAGTGCCATCGCCGATTCCTAATTCTGCGCCCATCAACTCATGATGGGCACAACCTAAGATTTCGTGGCAGGGCTTGCAAAAAAGCTGCATCATCGCTCGATTACAGCGCAGAATTATACCTTCCTGGTCTACCAAACACACACCGTCGTTCATAGAGTCAAAGGTAGTTTGCCACTCCCGCGCTGAAGACAAAGCAGCTTCCTCCGCCCGACGAATTCGCAGCAGCGATCGCATGGTGGCCAGCAGTTCAATGGGTTCAACTGGTTGCACTAAATAGGCATCAGCACCACTGTCCAAGCCTTCTGCTTTATCCTGGCTTTGGACAAAACTTGCAGAAAGGTGTAACACAGGAATAAAAGTCGTTTCCGGGTTTGCCTTAATTTGGCGACAGACTTCAAAGCCGCTGATATCTGGTAGTTGGACATCTAAAATCACTAAGTCAGGCTGAAGGCTAGCAACAGCTTCTAATCCTGTTGCTCCGGTTGCCGCTTCCAGGACACTAAAGCCTGCATTTTGCAAAATACGGTTAACAACGTAACGATTGGCTTCATTATCGTCAATATGCAGGATCGTAACCCGTGGCTCAGACATGACTTTATACTTTAAACCTCTAGAACAAGTCCGGCTTTGACGAGCGCATCTTGAAGTTGAGCGATCGCCGTGGTTTGAAAGCCTGTTTCTTTGGAAACAATGGCTATGGTTTGTTTCGCTAATCGGCTGTGCGCTTCTGCATCCAGTTGGGCAGATGAGTGAATGATCACAGGAATCGACTGAGTGACATAATTGTTCTTAAGCTGCTTGAGTACATCAAACCCGCCGATCTCTGGCATCTCCAAGTCAAGCACGATCGCAGTTGGCTGTTCGTGTTGTGCCAAATTTAATCCTTCCTGTCCGTTCGCGGCTTCTAAAATACTCAACGGTGTATTTATTAACAATTGTTTCACAAGATACCGATAGGCGGGGTCATCGTCAATTAACAAGATTTTTTGAGGCTTGTTCCCAGTAATTAGCCTATTGAGTTTGTTCAACAGGGGCAATCTGTCTACTGGCTTAATTAGAAAACCCTCTGCTCCTAGCGCCAGTGCTTGCTTCTCGTTATCAATGATAGTAATAACGAGTATAGGGATAGTGCGAGTCGTTTCATCCCCTTTGATTTCTCGCAAGAACGTCCAGCCATTTTGCCCCTCCAGCAAAATATCTAGCATAATCGCCGCCGGTCGAAATTTTTGTAAGGCTTGCCTTGCCTGAGCCAAGGTGCGGGTAGCAATCAATTGATAGATTGATTCCTGAAGGTGCTTTTCGTAAATAAATAGCGTTTCTGGATGATCTTCAACGACCAGAATGGGCAGGCGAGTTGGCTCAACTGATGCAATTGGTTGCAGTATGGTGGTCAATTCGATGGCATTTGGGTAGACGATCGGAATCAATGCTGTAAAGGTAGAGCCTTCACCCAGCTGACTTTTCACCGAAATGCTGCCGCCAATTAGCTCCGCTAGCTTGCGCGATAACGGCAATCCTAACCCGGTTCCCTTCACCTGCTTTTGCAGAGGCGACTCAATTTGCATAAAATCCTCAAAAATCCGCTCTCGATCGGCTGGAGCAATGCCGATGCCCGTATCAGATACAGAAAAGGTGATGGTATGACCAGTTTGCACAGCAGTGACGCGCACCTCTCCCTGCTCAGTAAATTTGAGCGCATTCGAGACAAAGTTTCTGAGAATTTGAGCGATTTTGCCCTCATCGTTATAGAGCGGCGGAATACCTTCAGGTTCCTCGACAATCAGCGCTACAGAGGAGCCTTGAACCAATAATGGGCGCAGCATCCCCCGCAGCGTGCCAAACAAGTCACTGACTTCAAAGGAACTGGGACGCACTTCAATTTTTCCAGCTTCCACCTTTGCCAAATCCAGCAAGTCGTTGACCAGTTCTGATAATCCGCTTGCCGCTTTTTGGATGAATGTTACCTGCTTTTCTTGCTCAAGAGTCAAATCGCCATCCATCCGGGCCAGCAGCATCCGAGAGAGCGACAGAATCGAGTTAAGCGGCGTGCGAAACTCGTGGCTCATATTCGAGAGAAAGCGGGTTTTTAGCTCGTTTACTTGTTGCAGGGAGCTTGCCTTCTCATCCAGTTCCGCATAGAGGGCAACCACACCGCGATTGGTATCTTCCAGTTCCTGATTGAGTTGGCTCAGTTCTTCCTCGCGCTTCCGTAGCTCTGCCATTGCCCGGAGTAATTCCTGGTTTTGCTGCTGGATTTCTTGATAGGGATTTTCGGGCGATCGCCTCATCACAGTTTCTCGAATCTGCTGCAATTGCGAATCGCTGAAAGTAGGTGTGCGCTTCGACAACTTTTTGCCGATTGTTACCGTTGTTCCCTGCCCCAGCAGCGATTCAATCTCAAAGAAATCCATCAACCTGCGCGTGCCGACGATGCCTAGCCCCATTCCCGTGTCAGAGGTGTAGCGTCCTGCCAAAACGTCTGCCAAATCAGGAATACCCCCACCCCGATCCTGAATCCGAATCAGAAACGCTTGCGGCTCTCCCGCCACAGAAAATTCAACCGTTCCATGTTTGGCATATTGAAAAGCATTGCGGGCAATTTCGGAAACTGCCGTTGCCAATCGCGCCCGTTCTTGAGCATCAAAACCCAACTGCTCGGCGATCTCACGAGTTCGTTGCCGAGCTTGCACAACATCTTGTTCGTACTGGATGGCGATCGCCAAAAGAATTGTCAAGTCGCTTCGCTCCAATTCAAAATTACACTTTCTTTGAGGCTTCTATCTCTAATTACGAATTACGAACTTGTACTGAGCGTAGCCGAAGTATTACGAATTACGAATTATTTCCCATTCCTTTAGCCACTAACACTGTCACATCGTCCCGCTCTCGCTTAAAGTCTCGGTATAACACACCTGCAATCAGGCTGGGATGTTTTTGAATTAAGCCTGGATAGCGATCGATCTGCCACTTAGCGCCTAATCCGTCAGAATGCATAATTAAAAGTCCGTTGGCATACCAGGGATAGCTAAACTCTTGAATTTTGTGGATTTCATGTCCGACCGTGCCATTGTGAGATAGCAGATTGCGGTGTTCAGTAAAGGAGAAAATGCTGGCAGCGATGTTGCCAATTCCAGCAAAGCGGACAGACTGTTGTTCAAAGTCGATTTCGGCAATGGCCAGTGCTGCTCCTCTTGTACTTCGCAAGGCGGCGTGGGCAGCTTCGACGATCGCACCAGGAGAATAATGAAGATGTTCTTGAAACATTCTCACGGCTTCGGAAGCAGCACTGGCAGCCGCAGGCCCATGCCCTAAACCATCGGCTACTAGCAACAGGCTACGATGACGATCAACTTCAGATGCCCAAGTATCTCCTGAAACCTCTTCTCCTCGTTTGGGCAAACAGATCGCTCCAATTTCTAAAATCTTCTCAGGTTGATGGGGTGCTGGGTCTGGCCAGAGGTGAGCGAGGAGCGCTGTCCCTTGGTTGGGAATGGAGTAAATTTCCAATAAACCAGAAAGGCGACGAATTGCACCCATGCCATTACCTAAGGTTCCGGCTGTGGAAAAGCCATCTTGCAAACACTCATCCACATCGACCATTCCCCGTCCTTTATCTAGCGATAAGACTTCAATGCCAATTCTGGAATCTTGCTTGAGCGATCGTAGCAACACCACTCCGCCCTGGGCGTGCTGCACCAGATTGTTGGCAACTTCTGTCACCACAATGCCAACCTTGCCCCGTTCCGTTTCCTGAAAACCGAGCCGAGTTGCCAAAGCCATCGCTACCCGTCTGGCTTCCCCAGTCTGGCTAGATTCAGTAATTGTGACGGCGACAGATTCTCGCATTTTATTTCCATCGTACAATTGTTATCCGTGTCCCTTCTCCCACCGTAGACTGAATCTCAAACTCGTTGGCAAGTCGTTTGGCACCACCCAGCCCCATACCTAACCCACTGCCCGTGGTGAACCCATCCTTTAGCGCCAGTTCGATATCGGAAATTCCCGGGCCCCGATCTTCAAAGGTCAGCCGGATTCCTCGTCTTCGCCCTTCCTGAAGCGTTTCTAGCTTTACTGTGCCGCCTCCCCCATAGTCTAGGGTATTGCGGGCTAACTCACTGGCGGCGGTGACAATTTTAGTTTGGTCTACTAAACCAAAGCCTATTTCCACGGCCAACTGGCGCACGGCTTGCCGAACTGAAACTACATCACCAGAAGATTGAATGTCGATTGTTTCAGTCTTCTGTATCATCATCTGCACGCCATTGAGTGGCAGTGATTTGATTTGTGGTTTCATTGAGTGACGATGGCGTCCCGCCCGCTGGAAGCGATCGCAACAATGCCATACCCTTTTCTAGGTTTAGGGCTGTGCGAATGCCCGTCAGCGACAGCCCCAATTCCACTAAGGTGATTGCCACGGCAGGCTGCATCCCGACAACAACTGTCTCAGCATTCAGCACCCGTGACATTCTGGCAATGTTACCTAAAATCCTCCCAATGAAGGAATCAACAATCTCTAATGCAGAAATATCAATTAGGACACCGTAAGGGTGAGTTTGAGTGATGTAGTTAGTCAGGTCTTCCTGTAGTGTCATCGCGAGGCGATCGTGCATATCTACCTGGATCGTCACAAGCAGGAAATTACCTATTTTGAGTATCGGAATACGTTCCATTTTCCTTCCAGCTATTTGGATTGAGAGCGGGTAATAGTCGTTCCCAACCGTTTTAACGCCGTAAGAAAGGCATCGGCTAACGTTGCTTTCGTAACTACATTTGTCAAATCAATGCCGAGATAAACGATCGTTTGGGCAATTTGCGGACGAATGCCACTGATCATACAATCGGCTCCCATGAGCCGGGCAGCAGTAACGGTCTTAAGCAGATGTTGAGCAGTCAGGGTATCGACAGTGGGAACCCCGGTAATGTCAATGATGGCAACTTCTGACTCGGTTTCGACAATCTTCTGTAATAATGACTCCATCATCATTTGAGTGCGGGCACTGTCCAGGGTGCCGATAATCGGCAATGCCAAAATTCCCTCCCAGAGTTTAACTACTGGGGTAGACAGTTCCATCAACTCTTCCTGCTGCCGCAAAATCACCTCTTCCCGCACCTTTTGATACACTTCAATTGTCAGCAATCCTAGCTGATCGAGTAAGTTTGTGGCTAGCCAGATATTTTCACCCAACTCAATGGGGTCTTGCAATTGCTGACGCATTCGTTTGAACAGGGGTTGCTTGAACGAAAAGACGAATGTAGCCGTTTCTGACGGTGTGAAGCCATTTTGCGATCGCGATCGAGAAATGCTATTGAGCATCTCCCGCATCTCCTGCCACGCCTCTGTCTGAATATTGGTATTGCCTCGCCCAACGGCAATCCGAAACAAACTAAGGAATTCTCGGCACTCCTCCTTTAGCTGGGCTTCTTTAATCAAGCCTCTGCGAATATTGACAATGGCTAGTTCCTGAGTCCACTCCGACAGCAAGTCTGCCTCGAAGGTTTCTAATATCTCTGATATCTTACTTTCGCTCATCGTTTCTTTGAGGGCAACCGCTTTCATTAGTTCAAAATCAGTGTATGACGATTCAGTCCAAGCTGAAAGCTATGATTATGAAAAGCCTAAAAGCTTGCTAGATATGAAGTGCGCTCAATTGGGCAGAGATACAGCGATTGCTAAGGGACTTCCAACAAAGAAATTCTTCAATACCTTCAGGTTGGAGAGATTATTACCTTAAACAGCAAGAAGGCTCACACTGTACCTGTACGGCTGTCAGTGTTGAG
>NZ_JABXKH010000010.1 GCF_017115105.1 Nostoc sp. NMS2 | reverse complement strand
GAATTAAATCTTACCCTACCTCGGATGGTGTCACTTTGTTTCCAACAAAGATTGCTGATCAGGCAAGTCCTCTTGTCAATAGGCTTTGAGACGCGCTAACCCTGGGTTCTCAGCAGAGTCATCCGCCAGTCAATCTCGCCTTCAAAGAAAGGCAGTAATGATTCAGTTTCTCCCTCACCTACAGGAGATTTTGTCACTATTGCCTTAAATTCTTTAGCATTTATGGGCGTGAGATATAGTTCAAAAGTTTCCACTTGACTGCTTCCTTAGTTCTACTGAAAACAACTCACTTCAAACTTAAAAATTCGGATTATCATCCCCTTTTGTGAGGCTATCTACACTGGTTTTTATAAATTCCTGCCAACGTTCAGGATAAAGTTTTTTGTAAATTCCTAATAACTGTTCTTTTTTCAACAGAGGAGATAAGGTAACTTTGACTTTCTGTACATCATCTCGACTAGCTCCTCCTCCAGCTTCAAGAACATAGACTTTCACTCCTCCCTTTACGTCTTTCTTTACTGTTACTTGTAGCTCCAACTCTACAGAATCTACGCTAAAAAGAGGAATGTCGGTTTCTTCATTTGAAGAGGCAGGGATGGAGGTAGCAAGCAGTTCTTGCTTGACTTTTTGAATTAGTTCCGTAAGTCCTATAGGATTAGGATTTTCGTTAGACATTGAAACTTTATCTCCGTAAATGTATGAGTTATTATTTAAAACTGTAAATATTAAAACATATGTTCCTAAAATAAATGCTGGAATCTAAAATACCATATTAACAAGCCATTAGAGTACGTTAAAGGGCAGCACAATGCACTATCTCAGTGCCCTACGAGGTTCCGCCTAACACAGGCTACTACTTTGGGTATTTTTTAATTTAAATCTCTTATTGTTACAGTTCTGTTAAGAATAATCGTAGAGTAGTGTATGCCATCGACACGAAAACTTCTGTATGAGTCGTCCCCGAATCATTCAACCTGGTCAAAGTTATACATTCAGCAAATATTTTGAACTGCCGTTTTCCCCAGAAGATATTTTTGCTGAACTTGGCTGTTCTTACAAACGCGAACGGTTGCAATTACCAAAAACAGAATTTCTTCCTGAGATAATTGCAGAATTATACCGAGTCATTGAGCGTAACCTCCGACGTGTCAAGCTACTTAGTGAAGATGCACGCAAGCAAGCAATTATTGCACCGATATTACTAGAAGTTTGCGAAATTGCCCAAACCCAATTGAATATTGAGTATCCCATTAATGTTAGCGATCAACTAAAAGGCAACTTAGATTACTACATTGATAAAGGTAAGGGATTGTTAGTAATTGAAGCAAAACAAGCAGATTTAAGTAGAGGATTTACACAATTAACAGTTGAATTGATTGCACTGGATCAATGGATACAATCAGAACTGCCACTTCTTTATGGGGCAGTAACCACTGGTGAAGATTGGCGATTTGCAATATACAATCGTCAGGATAGACAGATAACGGAAGACCTCAAATTATATCGGGTTCCTGAAGAATTAACTGAATTAACTCAGATTTTAGTTGGTATATTGAGCAATTAGATTTCATATCTTGCACCGGGCGAATGGAAGTACTGGGCAACTTCTAATCGCCCGGTATATTTGCAAACGTGAGATGCTCACCATTAAGACTCCATCTCTGCTAATTCTAACCAGCGTTCAGTCGCCACATCGATCGCGTGCTTGAGCTTTTCGACACGATCGTACAGTTTCTGCACTTCGCTATAACTCCCTGGTGAGACATTCGCTAGTGTTTTCTCGGTTTCTACCTTCTCAGCCTCTAACTGGGCAATTTTACCTTCCAACTGCTCAAATTCTTTCTTTTCCCAATTGGATAATCTTCGCCGCTTTGTATTCTCTCCATCCTTGGGTGAAGCCGCACCATTTTGGGTTTCGGCATTTTTGGGCTTCTCCTTAGTGTTTGCAGCCTGTTGCTGTGCTTCTTCAGCCTTTTTGTAGTCCAGATAAATCGAGTAATTACCTGGATATTGCCGGAGATTACCCCCTTCCTCAAAGGAAAATACTGTGTCGATGGTGCGATCGAGAAAGTAGCGATCGTGAGAAACTACAATTACACATCCGACAAAATCTTCTAAATAATCCTCCAGTACTGCCAATGTCTGAACATCTAAATCATTTGTCGGTTCATCTAAAATCAAGACATTGGGCGCACTCATCAGCACCCGCAACAGAAATAAACGGCGTTTTTCACCACCAGAAAGTTTATTAATTGGCGCATACTGTTGATTACCAGGAAACAAAAACCGCTCTAACATTTGCGAAGCAGTAATTTGAGTTCCATCAGTAATTTTGATAAATTCACCTTCTTCTTTGATGTAGTCAATCACGCGCTGATTTTCGTTTAAGGCAGTGAGCAATTCTTCAGAATGCTGGTCAAAATAACCGATGTGAATTGTAGTCCCAATTTCCGCAATACCTGAATCTGGCTGAATCTGACCAGTAATAATATCCATTAAAGTGGATTTACCAGCACCGTTAGCACCGATGATGCCGATGCGGTCTTCTGGACTAAATTCGTAGGTAAAGTTATTAATTAGAGTCCGTCCATTATAGGCTTTAGAAATGTTATTTAATTCAATAACCTTTTTGCCAATGCGACGACCAACTGTAGAAATATCAACTTTACCCTGAACCTCTTTAAACTCAGTATCCCGCAAAGCATGAGCGCGGTCAATTCTAGCTTTTTGCTTAGTACTTCTAGCTTTTGGCCCTTTTTTGAGCCATTCCAACTCGCGCCGCAATAAGCCTTGATGTTTCCGTTGACTACTGACGGCAGATTCTTCAGCTAAGGCTTTCTTTTCGAGGTAATATGAATAGTTACCTGTATAGGTGTAAATGTCACCTCGGTCAATTTCCACGATCCGATTGGTGACACGATCCAAAAAATAGCGATCGTGGGTAATCAGAAAAAGTGCGCCGCGATAGCGATTTAAATAACTTTGTAACCATTCTACAGAAAGAGCATCAAGATGGTTTGTCGGCTCATCCATAAGCAAAACATCGGGTTCTGCTAGCAATGCTGAAGCTAAAGCAATGCGCTTGCGATAGCCTCCAGATAAAGTGCCTATCTTGGCATCAAAGTCAGAAATTCCTAATTTTGTGAGGATGATTTTAGCATTAGTTTCTAGTTCCCAAGCATCATTTGTATCCATCTTTTGCATCACCGCAGAAAGGCGAGACATCAGTTGGCTATCATCTGGATAGTGAGCTAATTTATCTGAGAGTTCTTCATACTCACGCACCAAAGCCGTATGTTCGCCACTGTCAGCAAAAACTTGCTCTAAAACTGTGTGATTTTCATCTAAATCTGGCTGCTGGGGTAAGTAGATGATTTTAGAACCGGAGTTAATTATAATTTGACCGCTATCAATGGATTCTAACCCGGCAATCATTTTTAATAGGGTTGATTTTCCTGAACCGTTAGTACCAATTAAGCCAACTTTATCGGTAGCATCGAGGCTAAAGCTGGCATCTTTTAAAACTTCTTTGATGCCAAAGTCTTTTTTTACCGACTGGAGTGTAATAATACTCATAAAATCTAGTAATTTTTCATTGATCGTTAGTTAGTAGGTAAAGCACATACCCTACCTACATTCGCCGAATTCTTTATACAAATAAATCCAATGGTAGATGTCCATACATTTCGTTGATTCCGTCTTCGTGGTAAGACTGACAAGATACTAATACTCCACGATGATGTCCAGCATAAGAATCAAGATAGCACAAGCCATTTTTACCATTTAATTTGATATAAACTGGGCCTTCAGGTGTCAGCAAATTGTCTGGTGGTTCATAACCCAAAGCTAAAGAGTAGGTCTTCATAGCCATTATTCCTTCTTCTGCTGTATCGGCACAAATTCCTAAAATTTGATAATCAGCAAGTTTAGTTATCAAAATTAGGGCATCACGAGTTACTGCTTTTTCTGATGGCTTGAGAATAGGCGCAATGTCTAGGCAGTTAAATTTATTCAGTAATTTTTTCGCTTCTTCGGCGGTGAGATTGTGAGGATTGGGAGTTGACATAAACTTCGATGATGATCTTGTTGGTTTTTCTGTTGTGTTTGAGTTGGGACTAGCCCAACTTATACTATTTTGGATTTTAGACTTCGGCTCCTTTCGACTTCGCTCAAGGCAAGCCGCTCAGTCGAGCGATTTTGGATTTTAGATTGGGAATCGTCCAAGTGTTATAAAATTTGTTTTGGTTCAGAGCAATGGAGCTTGTTATCTACTGCCCACTCCTTACGGTTGATTTTGGACATTTCCCAGGTTGAATATGAAGGGTACACCGCTTTTTGAGTCACCACCCATAACGAGGACTTTGGGCATTTGAGCGCCGCCACTCTTCCAAGCTTCAATTGCTTCTTTTTGTAAAACTAACTGTCCTCCTTGGGCTTTGAGTGTCTCTGCTAAAAGTCTTTGAGCTTCTGCCCTACCTTTGGCGCGATTTACATCTGCTTGTGCTTCTTGTTCTGCTTCCCGTGCTACATAAACGGCTCTTTGCGCCCGTTGTTCAGCAATTTGTTTTTCTTCCACTGCTCTGGCAAATTCTGGTGAGAATGCTAAATCAACTACGCTAGTATCTAACACAATTATCCCATATTTGTCTAAGCGATCGCCTAACGCTTGATCAAAGTCTTCTTTTAATTCACTTCTTTTAGTAATTGCCTCTTCTACTGTTCTTCTGGCAGCTGCTATTTTAAATGCTTCTTGTGTCTGAGGTGCAATGATTTTCGATACAATATTTGCTAAGGTTCCTTGTTTCCTTCTAACTTCAACTACCTTGATGGGATCAAGGCGAAAGTTGATCGCAAATCTTGCAGATAAATTTTGCAAATCTTTAGTAGAACTCTCGGCTGGCACTTCAAATTTTTGAACAGTCAAATCATACACATCTATCACTGAGATAAAAGGCGGTTTCACATGAATCCCTTCCAATAAAGCGCCATCTCTAGCTTTACCCAAGATGCTGATCACTCCTGCTTGTCCTGGATTAATAATGATAAAGGAATTTAGTCCCAGAATCACTAGTGTTGCTAACACAATTCCTAAAACTGTGGTTTGCCAATTTCCTAATTGCTGATTTTTCAAATTCCTCTCTCCAATATGCATTTGTCATTTGTCATTTGTCATTGGTCATTTGTCATTTGTTATTAGGCATTGGGTATGGTTATTCACCTTATCCCCTTGTCTCCAGTCCCCAGTCCCTAGTGCTGAGTAAGAAGTTTTACTTTGACTTGAGTAAACTCAGTTACTAGTTTAAGCTTCTCATTAGTCTGTCTGAATAAAATCTTTAATCTAAATAACGCAGCACTGGCGGCTTGATGTCTATCCTTAGTGATGATATTAACCAATTAGAGCGGTTTATGGATGGGGGAGCGAATGATATTATCCAAGTTTCCACTACTGTTTTAATTTATCGAACAGAATTCAGGACGGGCTAAACCCTAGCTATCCGCTAAGGGACTTCCAACAAATAAATTATCCAATCTTGTGGGGTGGGCAACATGAGCGCCTTGGGCTACGGGCGCTCATGTTGCCCATCCCACAAGGAATAGTTGAGTATTTTTTTATTTGGAAGTCTCTAACAGGAGTCAGAATACAGGAAAGGTATTCTGACTCCTGAATTCTGACTACTGACTTCTGATTTCTGAATTCTTCTTCAATGTTGCAAACATCAGGGATATGCAAAACACAGATATAATTGTTATTGGTAGCGGTATCGGCGGTTTGAGTTGTGCGGCTCTTTTGGCACGATATGGCTTTGATGTCATAGTCTGCGAAAGCCACTCTATTGCTGGAGGCGCTGCTCATGGTTTTGAGCGCAATGGTTTCAAGTTTGACTCGGGCCCGTCTCTCTACTCTGGACTATCTTATAGCCCCTCTGCTAACCCTTTGCGACAAGTGTTAGATGCAATTGGTTCTGATTTACCATGCGTTACTTACGATACTTGGGGTTGTTGTGTACCAGAAGGTGATTTTGATACGGCGGTTGGTGCGGAGCAATTTTGTGAAGTGCTGATGAAATTTTGTGGTGATGATGCTGTAGCCGAATGGCAAGAACTCCAGCGCGTTATGGAACCATTTGCTAGGGCTGCAACTTCTATACCACCAGCTGCATTACGTTTTGATTTGGGTGCAGCTAGAACTGTGGGCCCGTTTATCCCATCTCTGACAAAAAATGTGGCGAATATAATCAAGCTGACGGGCCCTTTTAGCGGGATTATGGATGGGGTTGTTAAAGACTCCTTTACCCGAAACTGGCTGAATTTGCTGTGCTTTCTCCTTTCTGGATTGCCCGCAGATGGCACTAGTGCCGCAGAGGTGGCATTTATGTTTGCGGATTGGTATCGCCCAGATGCAGTTCTTGAATATCCCATTGGTGGTAGTGGTGCTTTAGTTGATACCCTTGTACAAGGATTGGAGCGTCACGGTGGGAAGCTGATATTAGGCGCTCATGTGGAGGAAGTGCTTGTAGAAGGTAATCGTGCAGTGGGTGTGCGTCTGCGCGATCGCTCCGAAATCCGATCGCGTCGGGCAGTGATTTCTAATGCCTCGGTTTGGGACACACTGAAGTTACTACCAGAAAAGGCAATACCAAAACAATACCGCAGCAAACGACAAGCTACGCCAGAATGTGATAGCTTTATGCATCTGCATCTCGGCATTGATGCTCAAGGATTGCAGTCAAATTTGCGGTGTCATTACATTGTGGTTAATAACTGGGAATTGGGCGTAACAGCACCTCAAAATGTGGTGGTGATCTCCATCCCTTCAGTTCTCGATCCATCTTTAGCGCCAGCAGGTAAGCACGTGATTCATGTGTATACACCTGGTAATGAACCATATTCTATCTGGCAGGGAATGGATAGAAGGAGTCAGGAATATGCCGAACAAAAGCGATCGCGTGCAGAAATAATGTGGCAAGCGCTACAGCGGATAATTCCAGATATTCGCTCTCGTTGCGAAGTCACACTTGTTGGTACACCTCTAACTCACGAGCGTTATCTCCGCCGTCACCAAGGTTCTTACGGCCCGGCGATTCAAGCTGGAAGTGGTATGTTTCCTGGCCCCAGTACACCCCTACCAGGGCTGATGTGCTGTGGCGACTCAACATTCCCCGGTATTGGTTTACCAGCAGTCGCCGCCAGTGGGCTGATTGCTGCCAATACTCTTGCACCTGTTAATAAGCATTTAGCAATGCTTCAAGATATCAAATGTATTTAATTTTTTGAGTATAAAATCTATCAATGTAGGTTGGGTTGAAGGGAGCATCCCAATTTTGCCAAAAGACACAGGACTGGGGCAAAAAACCTGTACAAACCTCTTCCCTTTGCGTTCTTGGCGTCCTTGGCGGTTCGTCATTTCATTCTCGGTCTAAGTCCAAACACCGTATAATAATAAACTTGCACATTTGGGATGCTCCCGGGTTGAACGGCAGTGAAACCCAACATGAATAAAGATCAATGTTGGTTTACAGACTTGTTCTAATCCACCAGCTTATTTTCTCTAAATTAGAATCTATTTCCTGCCAAAAGTTTGCTGATGAGTCTACTTCTCTTGTTACTGCAAATATTTTATCTATAACGTCAAAGTTTTTTTGAATCAACTGCTTATCTAATTTAGGAATATCTAATTTAAGATATTTCAAGCGGTTGGGTAACTCTACTTTTTCTTTTGTTGGCAAATCGATAATCTGTTCAACTTGTTCTAAAATTTTATCTATTGATGTAACGACTTCTTCAATACTCGGTTTTTTAATTTGTAATTGTAAATCTTTTTCTTCAAAGGCTTCTTCTTGATTAACTAACTTTACTATCACTATTTTGACAAAGAAAATATTGTAATCAATCTCACTAACTTCACCGACTTGATTATAATATTTTCCACTTTTATTAATAAGTACTATGTCACCTTTATCAATTTTGTCTTTCATAATTTATACAGCCTTTGAATTAAATTACTAAATAATCTCCTCTACAGAAAATACTACTCTAAAGCCACAAACCCTCAGCCCACCGTCTGACTCATTCCAGCTACGGCTAGCGCTGCGACACAGTTCGGCATTGAAACTCCAAGAACCACCACGTAGCACTCGGCGATTAATATCACCGCCAACTTCCCAGGCTGTTCCATCTGAGGGTGCATCGCTGTAATTGTTGTGCCACGAATCAGCGCACCATTCCCAAACTAGCCCGTGCATATCGTACAATCCAAAGGCGTTGGCGACTTCAAAACTACCGACGTTTGTTGTTTCTTTACGGAATTTGCTTTTTGGTTCGATAGTACAACTGACTAACTCAGAGGTAATGGTTTCGCCAAAGTGAAAGGATGTTGTAGTTCCAGCCCGACAAGCGTATTCCCATTCAGCCTCACTTGGTAAACGATAGTCGCGTCCAGTTTTTTCTGATAGTCTGAGACAAAATTCTACAGCCTCATACCAAGATACATTTTCTACTGGTCTATCTAAACCCTTAAATTTCGACGGATTAGGATTTAAAGCTTGTTTGACTTTGGGTAAAGCTGCTACTACTCTCCACTGTGCTTGAGTTACGGGAAATTTCCCGATAAAAAATGGTTCGACGGTAACTTTATGTCGAGGACGTTCATCAGCATCTCCTTCACACTCTGGTGAACCCATCATGTAAGTACCACCAGGAATCGATACCATTTCTAAGGTGACAGATTTACCCAATTCTTCGGCAAAGAAATTGGCATTACCACACATGCGGTTTACTTCTCTACCACCTGTGTCTACTGTCACTACGTCAAATTCAAAGGTTTCTAAGGGAGGTAATGGTACTATTACTTTTTGTGGTAGCGGCGGAAATATGGGTTGAGACATCGAAACAATTTTCAGGGCAACAGGTTCAATGTTCGATGTTGCAAATTTCAAATCGTTGATAACTTCTACTGCTGTTTGATATCTTTCACTGGCTAGATGTTTTAGTAATTTCTCTAAAATTTTCCCTAAGTCGTCGCTAATAGTAATACTTTTTTCTTGTAATCGTTCGCGCCATAACCATTTAGCATTCATGGCATCATAAATAGGGTCATTAACCTGTCCAGAAGCATCTTGCAAAGGCAAACATCGAGTTAAAAGACGCACGCAAGTTACACCCAAAGCATACAAATCACTACCATGACAAGCAAATCCAGCCATTTGTTCAGTTGGGGCATAACCAAGGGTATAAATTACTGTAGCTTGTCTTCCTAAACTGGTTTGTGTTACCTGTTTAGCACCGCCAAAGTCAATTAATACGGGTTTTTCATCACTTGCACGGCGGATAATATTTTCTGGTTTGATATCCCGATGGATGACGTTATGGGCATGAATGAATTCTAGAACTGGTAATAAATCAGCTAAAAGTTCCCAAATCTGTTTTTCACCATAAATTTTTTGCTGAACTTCTTGTAAGAGAGTTTTTCCTTGAATAAATTCTTGGACAAGATACAAACTAGTACCTTGTTCAAAATAAGCTAGCAATCTGGGAATTTGGGTATGATTCTCTCCCAGTTCATACAACCGAAAAGCCTCTTCTTTAAAAAATTCTGCTGCTTTGGTGCGTTGTCCGGTTCCCTGAAATTGTGGGAAAAATTGCTTGATGACGCAAGGCGCGTTTAGTCTGTCTACATCTTCTGTAGCATAGGTTCTACTAAATCCACCTTCACCTAAGAGTCTTAATACGCGGTAACGGCTTCTTAGAAGTTTGCCAAAGTTGCTTTGTCCGCAACTCACACAAAATCTATTGCTATCAGAGTTGAATGGATTTGAGCAATTGGGATTTTGGCAGATTTGCATAATGAGGGGGAAATAGCATCTTCTCCAAAGTTAGCCCCAATATTATCTAATTGAAAACAGTTATGTACAGAAGCGAACACGGAAGTTTATTCATGTGCTTAAATAGGTCCCCGCAATTAAAGCTAACTGGCAAAGGCTGTCATTTGTCACTTGTACTGCCCTTCGACTACGCTCAGGAACCGCGTAGTCGAAGTATTGGTCATTGGTCATTTGTCATTTGTAAGGGCTTTAAGCTTATTTACGTTTTGTAATATGCTTGGTTTTTTTCACGCCAACTTACTTAAACTTCTTTCAACACGAGAACAAGAAGATGAATAAATTTTATATATTTATCTATGTTGGGACGTTTCTAAATATTGGTAAATACAAATACATGGGTATAACGAATGTAGAGATGTTTACATTGCAACGTCTCTTTGAATATAGCTTTTTTTGCCATGAGAAAAAGTTCACGGAGAACCAAGTTATCCATAAGTTTGATTATTAATTATATGTCTTATTTTCAGCTTTTATTTTCTCCAGAAGCGCGAATTAATTCAGCTATAAAAGCAACGATCGCAGATACTGAAATTAACATGACGCTCAAAGCGTTAATATCAGGCTTGACTCCTGTTCTAATCCGGCTAAAAATTTCCATTGGTAGGGTGTTAGAACCGCTACCAGCTGTAAAACTAGAAATGAGAAAGTCATCTAAGCTGAGGACAAAGGCTAAAAGACAACCAGCTAAAATCCCAGGCATCAATTGAGGTAACAATACTTGGATGAATGCTTGCATTGGTGTAGCGCCTAAATCTAGTGCTGCTTCTTCTAAGTGGGGATCTAAATTGGTAAGTCGAGAAGCAACTACAAGTCCGACATAAGCCAGACAAAACACGATATGCGCTGCAACTATTGTCCACAAACTCAGGGGTATGGCAAAGGCGGCTAAACAAACTAGGGTAGCCACTGCGATCGCAATATCAGGAATAATCAATGGTAAGTAAGCAATACCCCGATACAATTTCTTACCAGGAAATTCGTAACGCGCTGACCCAACCGCCATTAAGGTTCCCAGCACGGCTGAAACTCCAACTGCACAACCCGCAACGATCATACTATTTTGCAAAGCTGATAAGATGCGATCGTCGCTGAACAACTTGCGATACCAATCGAGAGTGAATCCTTGCCAAGTTGCGCTATAGGGCGACTGATTGAAGCTATAAAAGCCAAGTACCAGTATGGGCAGGTACATGAACACAAATATCATTAGTGACAAAACCGCCTGCCATGAGACACGCGGTTTTTTGAGAGATGGAGAGATATTCACGTTTATATATTATGATTTTTATTGATAGCAACACAAAATATCATATTTCATGCAATCAGTCAATGATTTAACTCTCTTCTCTGCGTTCTCTGCGCCTCTGTGGTTCAATAAATCACTTTTAAACCGCAGAGAAAAAAGAAATTTATTGATCAAAATTTTTATCCGCCTTGAAAGGGTTACTCTCTTCTCTCCCTTTTTCATCACTACTGGGAAATCCAATTCGTGGAATGAGTAGCGATAGTTTAATTTTGGTAATCTCCTTATTGTCTTTTAAGGTAGGCAAGAAGGAGTTAATTGTTATCCCTAAAAACTTCTCATAAAACTTTGCAGCTTCTAATTTAAAACTACCTACTTCACAAAAATTTATTCTTTAGGTGCAACTAGTTATCTTTTATAGTACGGAAAGCCGTCAGAAGTGGTCTACACACTCTATCCTTTAATTAATATTTTAAAATTCGATAATTTACAGCTAATAACAGAGCTTTTTAGCCAAATATCAACATATAGCTAGTATTTAGACAGTTTTATCAAAACTATATTTGTCAAAAATATTATATTTAAAATTGTACTAAAGCACTAAATTTTAAGAATCCAGAATATATTTACCTCTTTAGGAGTGGGTAATTTCCGTACTAGGATAGACAAAGAATATAGAAGAAAGAGCATAAGATATGAATGAAATTGTTAATTGGTTTAGTATCTGAAGTTATTTTCTGATGCCAAGTGAATTAATTACAAGCACTACAACAACAGAAAGAAAAAACTTCTAATTCAATCTTTATTTTTTAGGAGGTTTGTGATGAGAATTGCTCAAGTAGCTCCATTATGGGAAAGAGTTCCACCTCCAGCTTATGGTGGCATAGAGCTAGTAGTGGGGTTACTGACCGATGAATTAGTCCGACGCGGACACGAAGTAACTTTATTTGCATCGGGAGATTCTATCAGTCTGGCAAAACTAGTGTCAGTTCATCCCCGCGCCCTCAGACTTGATCGCACTATCAAAGATTTTGGCATTTACGAAATGTTGAATCTGGCTTCGGTGTATGAAAGCGCAGAAGAGTTTGATATTATTCACTCCCATATCGGGCATGGGGCACTGGCTTATGCAAATCTCGTCACAACTCCTACGGTTCACACGTTGCACGGTATTTTTACACCTGATAACGAAAAGATGTTTAGTTTTGGTAAAAAACAATCTTACGTTAGTATTTCCGATGCACAACGAGAACCAAGGTTAGGGTTGAACTATCTAGAAACGGTCTACAACGGAATTGATGTCAACAGTTACAATTTTCACGCCCAACCAGAAAATCCCCCCTATCTAGCATTTTTGGGTCGGATGTCTCCTGAAAAGGGAGCGCATTTAGCAATAGAAATTGCTAAACAAGCCGGTTGGTGTTTGAAAATGGCAGGTAAGATAGATGTCGTTGATGTAGAATACTTTGAGAAGGAAATCAAACCGTACATTGACGGAGAGCAAATTCAGTATCTGGGTGAAGCCAACCATACTCAAAAAAATGCTCTCATGGGAGGTGCATTTGCAACTCTGTTCCCCATCACTTGGCGAGAACCCTTTGGATTGGTAATGGTTGAGTCAATGGCTTCGGGTACGCCAGTGATTGCGATGAAATTGGGGTCTACTGAAGAGGTAATTTCCGACGGTAAGACGGGTTTCCTCTGCAATAACATTCAAGAGTGCATCAGTGCTATTGATCGGGTAGTAGAGTTAGACCGCTATACTTGCCGCCAATATGTCGAAGACCTTTTCAGCGTTGAGCAAATGACCGATGGCTATGAGGCAGTTTATCAAAAAATAATCGCAGAACGATTTTCTCAAAATGGACATTCACGCAGCTTAATTGGTTTAAGTAGCGATCGCATTTAATTTGTGCGCCTAAGACTCGATCCCCCCTAACCCACGCCAGTCGCTCCACTACAGCGCAACTCTTGGAGACGCTTTGCGTTAAGCGAAGCTATGCCGTTCGCGCAGCGTCTCTAAGAGTTGGCTTTACGCGCATCCTGCGGCGGGGGAGACCCCAAGACCGGGCTGGCTCCCCTTAAAAAAAGAGTGGAACCGGAATCAAAGTCCCCTTTTTTAAAAGGGATTTAGCCCACTCCCCTTTTCCCCATACCTTATGCCCAAGAACCGGAATCAAAGTCCCCCAATTTATCGGGGGATTTAGGGGGATCTTATTTTTTAAACAAAGACTGCTACAAAGTTAAGCGATCGCGCCATTTTTCCAACGTCTTCGCCTTAACCCCTGGAACTCTTTCTAAGTCTTGGAAAGATGTAAATTTTCGCTGTTGACGGCTAAGAATTATCCGTTGTGCTAACTTATTACCCACGCCGGGGAGAGTTTCTAATTCTGCCAAACTTGCAGTGTTAATATTTATTTGTTTAATTGCTTGTAGTTCACTTGATGAAGAACTTTTTATCTGAGGACAGCGTGTTTGTTCTAATTTAACTTTTTCTTGAATTGCTGGTGGTAAACCGGGTTTAACTTTAGCATAAAGACGAGCAAATTCTCGCACATAATGAGCCGCAACTATGGGATTTTCAATTACTACAAGTGTCTCATCGTTACCATTATTGGCCGCATCTGACCAATTATGAGAACCTGTAATTACTGTTTGGCTATCAATTACACCAAATTTGTGATGTAATAAATCACCTTTGGGTAACACAGGTACACCTACGGTAGTAATTGGATTTTGCCAAGGATGGTTATCAACTTCATATTTACATTTATTACTGAGAGCAACTCCCATCATATCTAAGGCTTCACTGTAGGGACGATATGCAAATTGTGGTTCAATTAAAGCGCGAATTTGCACATTTTGTTGATGACGTTTTTCTAAGATATTGGCAAGTCGCTGATCGGAAAATACAAATAACGCCATATCAACAGATTTAGTTGCTGAATCTAAAGTTTTACCAATTAAACCATTACTACTGTTACTCCAAGATTGAGTTGGAGAAGTTGGCGAAAATTGCACAGTAATTGTGGTTTGATTTAATAGAATTTTTTTAGGCGAACGCATCGGTTTTTGCAAACCAAATCGACTATCTGGCTTACCTCCTGGCCCATCTCCCCACATAATATTAAACTCTTCTGTAAATAAAGATGCTAATTCTGGGCTGTCAATCTGCAATAAGTTATTGGCATTGCCTAAAGTATCGGAATTTGTGAAATCACCATAAGTATCACTTAAAGTAAAATTGGCTGAAGTGATAATTACAATGCGATTATCTACAATCACAAATTTGTGGTGCATCAAGCTGCTACCTGCTGAACCATCTGCTCGATCATCTATCCAGGGAATTTTAGCATTCTGCAAAATTATCAAAGCATCCCTTTGATTGATTTCTGCTGGGCTAAGTTGATTATCTTGGTTAATATCGATAAATTTGCGAAATTCGTTGTAGCGTTCTTGTTCTCTTTTATCTAACTTACTTATTTCAGCAGATGTTAAACTACTCCAAGGTCTGCTGTAGGTATTTTCTAAAATTATCCTGACTTTTACCCCAGCTTTTTGTCTATCAACTAGTGCTTGGGCAACTTTGGGTAAACGTAATTCTTGCACCGCCACATCGATCGTAGATTTAGCGTGCGTAATAGCATTGACAATTTGTGTTTCTAAATCATCCCCCAGACGAGTTTGCTGACGATAAGGTTCTTTGTATTCTGAAGACTCAGAATGGTTAAAGTAAACTTGAACTAAAGGGTCTTGTGGTAAAGGTGCTGGACGCTGATTATAAGATTGGACTCGTTGACAACCAGCGAGGGAGAATATCAGTAAAAAGATATATGAAAAATATCTTTGTCTAGAGATAAGTTGCACTGTAATCTGTTAAAAGTGGATTGGGAGTGGACAGACTTATCATTCCCAAAACTTTGTGTTCTAAATTAATTAGAAAAACAACTTTCCAAACAAAGGGAAAAATCCACTCCTAGATGCAGAATGACAAAGATTTTTTTCAGGATTTATCCACATTCTGAAAATATCAGCAGCCTATTACCACGTGTGTTCTCACCATTATCGGCTATATGCAAATTTATCTAGATTACAGCGCTACTACACCCACTCGAAAAGAAGCGATCGCAGTTATGCAAACAATCCTGACTCAACAGTGGGGCAATCCTTCCAGCTTACATGAGTGGGGACAACGGGCGGCAACGGTTGTAGAACAAGCTAGAGTTCAAGTTGCTGGTTTAATTAACGCCGCTAGTCCTGAATCGATCGTTTTTACCTCTGGTGGCACTGAGGCAGATAATTTAGCGATTATGGGTGTGGCTCGGTTGTATGCTGTTCCTCAACATCTAATTATTTCCAGCGTCGAGCATTCCGCAATTTCGGAAACAGTAAGATTGCTAGAAATGTGGGGTTGGGAAGTTACGCGCTTGTCTGTAGATATTAAAGGTAGAGTCAATCCCCTAGATTTAAAGGCGGCGTTGCGACATAACACAGTGTTGGTTTCCATAATTTACGGTCAAAGTGAAGTTGGGACAGTGCAACCGATCGCAGAACTGGGTAAGATAGTGCGATCGCATGATGCTTTGTTCCATACAGATGCAGTGCAAGCTGCGGGACGTTTACCCATAGATGTGCAACAATTCCCAGTAGACTTACTTAGCCTTTCTAGTCATAAAATATATGGGCCACAAGGTGCGGGGGCGCTGTACGTGCGTCCTGGTGTGGAATTGATGCCCTTACTGAGTGGTGGTGGACAAGAAATGGGATTGCGTTCTGGTACGCAAGCAGTACCCATAATTGCCGGATTTGGTGTAGCAGCAGAATTAGCAGCCGAAGAATTGGCTACAGAAACACCACGATTGATTGAGTTACGCGATCGCGCCTTTGCCCAATTAGCTGAAATTCCTGGTTTAATCCCCACAGGACATCCGTATCACCGCTTACCTCACCATGTGAGCATGTGCTTAGAAAACGCCGATGGTAAAAAACTTAGTGGTAAAACCTTGGTACGACAGCTAAACCTTGCTGGCATCGGCATCAGCGCTGGTGCTGCCTGTCACAGTGGTAAACTTAGCCCTAGCCCAATATTGTTAGCAATGGGCTATTCCGAAAAAGCTGCCTTGGGGGGAATTCGCATCACATTGGGGCGTGATACCACTGAAGCTGATATAGATTGGACGGTAATGGTGTTGAAGCAAGTTTTGCAGAGGCTAGCACCGGATTTATCTTTAGTTAAGCGTTAAATTAAATGTAATCATTCAATCAAACTACCGGAAGATAGAAAAATAACTGGTTCCGAATGTCCTCAGTGTAGAACACGAGGGATGATGCTGACAGTTAATCAAAAGAATGAGCAAATTCGCGTGTGCCGTTCTGATTCCTGTAGATATTCAATATCAGCAACATAACCCATGTTTTGGTTTCTGTATTAATAATCCTTAAACACCATCATGAACACTGCTAAACTCACCACTGATGGCACTCACCAAATCGTTATTTTACCCGAAGACTTTCAACTTACTGGGACTGAAGTTTATATCAAAAAAATTGGTAACGCCATTGTACTGATTGCCAAAGACAACCCTTGGGAATCCCTCATTGATAGTCTAGACAATTTCTCCGATGACTTCATGAATTCTAGAGATCAGCCAGTTATTGACACTAGAGAAAGTTTTTAAATGCGATACCTGCTTGATACGAACATCTGCATTTACCTGATAAAGCAAAAACCCCAAAAAGTACTGGATAAATTCCAAACTCTTAGCATTTCTGATGTTGGTATCTCGTCTATCACCGTTGCCGAACTCGAATATGAAGTTACCAAAAGGAGCTAGTGCGTTGGGCGGGCAATGCCCGACTTGAAGCAACTAGCGTTCAACAGCAAGAAAAAAACCGCATCGCCCTGATGCAATTTCTGCTACCTCTAGAAATTGTCGAATTCAATCAATCGTCTGCAACGATTTACGGCAGCATCAGAAGTGATCTCGAAAGTAGAGGACTTAGGGACTGACAAGAAATAAATTATTCCATCTTGTGGGGTGGGCATCCTGCCCGCCCTGAATATGGGACGGGTG
>NZ_JABXKH010000111.1 GCF_017115105.1 Nostoc sp. NMS2 | reverse complement strand
GGTTCTTGCGTTGGTTTTATGGTACGGCATTAAAATCGCAGTTTTATAGAAAGGTTCAAAAATTTAAAATCCAGTAACAGCAAGAAACACAGGCTATGATTAGATTTTATTTATTATTCGATTCCATAAAATGAACTGAAGAGCCATTTTGATCAAGCTACGATGTGAAATAAGAAGAGGGAGAAAAAAGCGATCGCTGAAGTCTAGACTTAATCCTTCAGTCCTCGCTCATCTGAAAATTTACCATTTCATAAATATCACTAAATACTTGACTGTTTACTATTCCCTGATTTAAGCAATACTGCCGCGCTTTCTGGCTTCTTTGTAGGAAGTTCCGACATTTTTTAAACCAGCTTTAATCATTTGTTGTTCAAGCAAGGCAAAGAAACGCGCTCTATCTCCACCTTTTACCACTGCTTGATTATGGGCTTCTGCGATCGCTACTGGGTAGCCATATCCTTTTTGCACTTGTGCTAACATTAGTCCCAGCGCTTGATCTAGCATGGTTGCATTCTCTGCTACCCATGCGGGAACTTCGATTCGGGCAATTTCGGTGCCAACGTGGACATAGCAAAAATAAATGGTTTGATCGCCGTAGAGTTCGAGAATCGGGGAATTACTGCGCCAAAGGGTACTGCGTTGGCCTGGTTTGAGTCGGGTAGCCCAAACAGAAGTATCTCGCAACTGTTCAAAGATTTTACAAGGGACTTTTTCTAGCTGATTTGGGCAATGACTTTTACAGTCTGGCACTGGATGGGGACAAGCCAACAACCGTAAAAAGTTCATTGTTTCGATGCTGCGAGAGGCGCTAAGATAACCCATCAAGGGAATTTGAGCATCACGCATCTGCTGCCAGGCTTCAAGGATGGGTGGTAAAATGCGATCGCGTGCATCCATGGGTAACTGTTCTAAAAACCAGTAAATTAACGAACCATCTACCATCGCCAATGCTGGTGCTTCTCCCTTTGTCGAACATGCAAGTTCTGCTAAAACCGTTGTTTCTGAAGCAGTGCGGCGGAAACTCATCCATTCCTCGGTTCTAATTCCCCACTGCCGAGACATATATAAATCTTCTGGGCGGTAAAATACTTCTGGCAAACTATCGAGTAGCGGATGGCGGTTTTGTCCGTAGTGCAAGACGACTCTGCCAATATTTAGGAGATAACAGTAAGCAATTTCGTGATGGTTGGGGGCAATTTGGGAACCATCGGTAGCGATGACAGTATGAATTTTTGGGGGAACTGGAATATCGATGCAAGTTTCTAGCGGCTCAATTGGGGTAGCATTAGCAAAGAGAATGCGATCGCGCCATTTTTCCTGGCGATCGATTAAATCTTGTTGAGATTCATAAGCATTTTTTAGATGTTGTTGTGCCAATTCTAAACGCTGGCGACTGGCAGCAGCTTCTAAGGTAAGATGCTGACTTAAGCCCTGCATTTGTCGCGCCAGTTTTGTTAGGTCAAGCATAAATGTAAGTGATAAGTTATGAGTTATGAGTTATGAATTAAAAGTTTTAGTAATTCATTATTATTTATCTACATCTTTATAAATATCTCGCTTCGTTGCCATTTTGCTAGAAAATTAAAATAATTCGTAATTGATAATTACGCTTTAATACTTGCTAACGTAATTCGTAATAAAAGTAAGTTGGGGATTTAGATCACTTACGAATTACGAATTACGAATTACGAATTACGAATTAGTTAAAGCCAAGCAGAGAAATCTCTGGCAAACTGAGATAGTGATAACAACTGAATTTGCGGATCATTTTGGGACACTTCCCTTTCTGCTTGGGTATTATAGCCCCAGTCTGCAAGGAACAGTTTCACATCTTCAAGGTCTGTTTGCTGTTGGACTAACTGCAATGTCTTGAGTCTATCTTCTACAAACCAGAGACTAACTGGCTTGTTTTCTACTTCTTGCTTTAACTCTCGCAAAATTTCATATTTGAGACGCTTGACTTCTTTCCCAAAAATTGCTCCTGTTGGTAAATTCAATCCTTCTTGTTGTAACAACTGCTGTACAAAACGCCCTTCTTTAGTTGTCACAATGTATAGTTTAACTCCATTGTCAAGAGTTAATTTAAGTTTTTCTACTATACCCGGATAAAATCTATGTAGACTTAGCCAACTATCTAAATCGGTGGTAATCCATTCATCCCGTTGGTTATCTAGTTTCGCAGCAATTTCTCTTGCTTGTAGCTGGTCATTTAACAAAAGTTTTGGGGCGATGCTTAACCATTCATGAAGAATTTTCTGATCAGGAATTCCATCTACTAGCGCTTTGATTAAAACGGGCATTTCCCAACCTGTTTCAATTACAGGGCGTAGGCGATAGAATCTCAAAGCTAAATCATCGGCTGGTGTGTCGTTAGCTGGCGACCAAATTTCACAGTAGGTACGCCACGCTACCTCAAAATATTCAATTAGTCCGTCGCAAATCACTCCATCAAAGTCCAGGGCTAAAATCGTGGGACTACTTGCGGTCATTGTTTTGAGGATTAAAACTGCTGTTGTCAGCTTACCCGACAAATTTAAATTATGCAGTAGTTTTTGTTAGTCTTTTAGAATTTATAACTTGCTCAAAAAGTATGGTGGGATTGTCTAATCTAATTTGATATTGGTAGCTGAACGAGGATCTACAGCAGGTTTGTGATCGACTAAACGAACTTGGTTTTGCTTGACTACTACAGTTATCAGTGGTAAAGAACGCTTTGCTGGACCATGAATGACTCGACCCTGAGAATCATATTGAGATCCATGACAAGGACAAATAAAGTGATTCTTCTCAAGATCCCACTGAACTGTACATCCTAAATGGGTACAAGTTGGATTGATAGCGTATTCAGCAATCTTTGGCCCGTCTTGAATGATGAGATAATCAACGCTTTTGTCTGGCAAGCCTTTTACGAGAATCGGAATTCCAGGCTTTGCGGTTGTTAATAGTGTATTGGTTTCAATTTGCTTGCCGTCTTTATCCAGTGCCACAGATCCGGGAAGATAATTTTCACAGCGTGAATTCTTTGGATACAGTGAGCAAAGGGTTTCTAGACTGATCTCACGGCCTTGGCTGACTTTGGGGAATAGATACCCCATCGCTACTGATGCAGCTGTACCACCTAGCGTGTAGGTTAAGAAATCCCGGCGCGTTTTTATCCTAGCTGGAATTTTGCCATTGGTAGAAGAATTTTCTTTCATGACCCGATTTACCAAGAAAGGTCTACTAATATAGTACGGCGCGATCGCTCCCATCAAAAATCAGATCGTCATCTTTGTCACATTTATTCTTATAGATTGGGAATTATACATAATAGATTTTAATTGATCAAAGATATTATGCGATCGCAACACGAACCACAGGTTTTTTCTGCTGTAATTCAAAATTCAATAATGACAGGAGAGATTTTGTGTGAAATATCTAATAATTACCTGATAACCAAAACTTCTCTGATGCCCGATCTCTCCTGGGACAATCTTCGTATTCCAGAAATTAGCATTTATGGAATGACAATTATCGGTTTTCCTCATCTCCGAAAAGAGACTTACGATAATTGGATATCTATCAACAACCAACCTTCGTTTTTAACTCCATTGATGACAAATTCTCAAGTAACTCTGGTTTCTAAGGAAGAGTTGCAAAAACTAGGAAACGGGACTGATTATTCGTGGTCTATGATATATACCTTGACTCGTCCAGGATTTTCTCAGGATTTTTCGCAGGCATTAATTCAAATAACTGGCTACTGTGCAGCAATTCCATGTAGCTATGGGAATTTGCTGTATTTGGAAAGCACTGGCGACCAATGGCAGGTCAAGTCATCCTATGGTCTGTATAATCAATAGCAACAATCTATTTTTGATTCATACTTGGCATTAACTTTCTATGTTTGCGACTAAATTTGTAAAAGTATTGGGAAAAATATCCGCCATTTGAACCAAAGAAGTAAATTTATCTAAGCGAATATCTAACTTAAGAGGTGTTTTGCTCAAATGAACTCTCAAAGTCTCTCCAGAGAAAGAACTCTTTATACCTTCAATTTTTTAAAGTGTTATTAGTAAAACTACATCGTTTAAGACCTGAAAAACCATGACTGAGAATAATCAAGAAAATCAAATTAATCAACCAGTGAGCGAAGATTCGCATTCTAGTGAAGAACCGAATGTCAACGAAAGAAACTTAACTGCAAATCCGGGAGATAGAATTGCTGATGAGTCTCAATCTGTTGAAGAAAAGGCTCAACAGGTAGCTGTTGATGATGCACCAGACATTACAGGTGACAGAATTACAGTCCCGACTTACTTCGTTGTAGATGAACCCGACGGCGAAAAGAAGGCACTACACCACGTTAAAGATGCTGAAGAGATTTCTGACGTAATTCGGCAGGCACGAGTTGACGAAAATGGAAATCGAATTTGGTGGTAGTCGTTCATTCAAGAGATACGGGGACGCAGAGAGTTATTTCTTTGTGTCCTCGTATCTGTATTGTTTGCTCAAGTTACTCTATTAATGACGCAATCAAAATCTGGAAATGTTACCAGGATAAAGGCTAATGGCAAATGTGACAAGTAACAAAGAATTAATATATTGGAGTACACCAGAAATTAAAAATAAAATTTTAGAACTTGTTAAAGGTCGCAATTTAGAGTCGCTAAAAGCCAAAGTAGAATTTTATAAAAATGAATTAGCACCATATTTTGCAGAGTTGAGCCGACGTAATCCCTTTAGTAAGGTTGCAGATCAAGTGGCGATCGTCACGGGAGTATGGATACCAATATGGTCTACTATCCCTTTTCAAGATATTTTACCTGGTAGGATACACGAGCAGTCTTACCAAATTTTTCATCATGATGGTTACTATGCAAATATTGCCCGTTATGCACCAGGACATCAGTCTGGTTTTTGGCAAAAATTTGTATCAAAATTACCAGCTTATGACTTAATGTTGTTACAAAAATATTCAGTTAGAGATGAGCAGTGGGATATTAAAAATGTTGGGATATTCCAAGCATTGAAAAATAGAGAAATTCCGTTGACTATTGACGATGCAGACGAGTGGTTTACGACAACAGTAAAATCTAAATTTACAAAGACATTACCAAATATAGATTTACAGCCAGAACTTATATTAAAAGATATGAACAGAAATACTGTCAAAAAATTTGAAAAAGTTTACTTAGCTACTTCTTTTTTAGAGCATCTATATATAGATAATGATTTTCGTTTAGTTAAGAGTCAACGAGAAGCAACACAGCGTCCAAGTTATACAATAGCTATTCGTAGACGTTAAACTAACAGAATTTTTTTATTTTATGCCGCCAGTACAACAACAAATTACTTCTACCGACAGCTATAACTATCTGCTATTCTTGCCCGATGGACTGCACCAAGACGGAAGTCGCAACGAAACACAACAGCCACTGCCAACAATTCTATGTTTACACGGTTCGGGTGAGCGAGGCTCTTACTTAAATCATGTGAAAAAGCACGGTGTCGCCAAGGTTGTAGAACAACAGCCTGATTTTCCCTTCATTGTCATTTCTCCCCAATGTCCGCGTGGTGAATATTGGAATATAGAGCGATTAAGCACCCTTCTGGATGAGGTTATTGCATCCTATTCTGTTGATCTAGATCGGGTTTACCTGACCGGTTTAAGCATGGGTGGTTACGGAACCTGGCATTTAGCAGCAGCACAGCCAGAACGATTTGCGGCGATCGCGCCTATCTGTGGCGGTGGTAATCCAGCCCAAGTACATAAACTGAAAAACCTTCCTGTGTGGGCATTTCACGGAGCAAAAGATCGTGTTGTTCCCTTAAGCGAGTCTGAAATCATGGTTTCTGCACTCAAAGCCCACGATGGAAATGTGAAATTTACAGTTTATCCAGAAGCCGATCACGACTCATGGACGCAGACATACAATAATCCAGAGTTGTATGAGTGGTTTTTACAACATCGGCGACAGCCAACTGGAGATTAAAGATATTTTTTTCTGAATTGGTTTAACAGTCATCCTCCAAGCATAAAAAAGAATTAACGCTACTTCTATACTGCCAGCATGACTCAAAATTTTGCTAACCTGAGTAGCGAGTCCAAAATAATGGTAAAAAGCTGCGACGAGAGGTAAGATGTCCACTTTACCTAGAATGCGATCGCAATACAATAATCCAGTGAGTTAAATTTGCCACGATTTACTCAAGGGCGATTGCCATAACTTCAACATATTTTCATGAAAAATATTTTTTAGTGCCCATAGATTAAAACTTCTAACAAGTCGTCACTTGCACCTTTGACATCAGAGTATATAAATTCAATAATGTTCTTACGTAAAAATCCGTAGTCATATAGGATTCCATTTGATTTTTGCTAAATATATTGAGAACTAAAACCCGATCTGGCTTGCTCTCAGTCAGCTTGGCTTTGACAAATCAAATGAGATTGCTATATAAACCGGCATAAATAGGGTTGCATTATGCTTTTCTCGAATTCAAAAACTAACTTAAAAACTCGCCAAAAAAATAATAAAATAGGTACAGTTTTTTGGACTCATACTAACGTTGTGCTACTCACTGGATATTTAATAATTGTACCAATTTGTACATTGACAACTTTATCCTTATTATTGCCCTTATTCACTGCTAGTTTATTCGCTTCCACTGGAACCTCGCACTACTCTACATCGATTCCTTGGATAGATGATGCCTCTGAATGTGAACATACTGGGAGAAATTGGCGCGATCGCAAGTGTTGGGATAATCAACACGATCCCATGTTCTGAATAGATAAGTAAGTCAAAAGTTCAAAGTCAAAAGAATCAAACTGAGTCCCATTAACAAATTTACAATAGTAGGTTGCGTAGGTTAGGTTTCGTTGCTCAACCTAACCTACGCAGAAACCGTTCACAGGATTTGAAACGCTACAGTCAAAAATGGGTTAGAAAAGATCAATCGAACATCAAAACACTCCACACCACCTGAATCCTTACAAATATTCTTGAAAGCGATCGCAACTTAGCTTAGTAGTTCACTAGATATGGCTTTTTTGTAGGGTTTTGTTTCTTTTATAGTAGGTATTATACCAGCCGCAGCACAAATTGCATATATAGATACAACTACCATTACGGCTGCTGCAATTCTGTCAGTAATTTGTGATTGCGAGGTTGGATGATTAATTTGAAGTGAGGGAATTACTTGAGTTATTTGTGAAGATGATGAATTTCTGATATTTTTTAATTCACTTAAAACTTCTTCTACTTTTTGATATCTATATTCATACAATGGCTTAATCATTTTGGACAAAATTCTTTTTAATTCAGGGCTAATATTTGCGAGATTTTCACATGTAATTTCTCCATTGCGATCTGTTGGCAAATTATTACTTGTGATTGCAGCGATCGCTGTTACCCCCAGTGCATATATATCGCTACATAATTTAGCTTCACCACCCTTTTGTTCGGGAGGTGTATAATCTCCTGAAGAAATGACAGTGGGTGGTGTTTGAGATTGCATACACTTCGTTTGAGCAAAATACTTTACACCACCATAATCTATCAATACCAACTTATCATCATTTTTTCTTCTGATTATATTTACGGGTTTAATATCACGATGAATAATTTTTTTAGGTAGATTATGAATATATTTTAATATTTCCAATATTTCATTTAATAAACATATTATTTCTTCTTCATTATATTTTTTTCCTGATGTTATTTCTTCCTCAAGAGTCACTCCTGGAATATATTCTTGAATTAAATAAAGTTCTTGGTTAACTTTTAAATATTCAATAAACTCGGGAATTTGGGAATGATTTAACTCTTTCATCGTCTCAACTTCCCGTTCAAAAAGCTCTTCGACTTTAGAAAACATTGAGTTGTTTCTAGCGAATGTAAGATTTTTTGCAGCATATTGACCGTTGTTAGTCAAATCTCTGACTAAATAAGTACAGCCAAAACCACCTTTACCAAGAGTTTCTATGACTTTATAACGTCCGTTAATATAATCGCCAGTATTCATCTAGCACCCCTTAGAAGAATATCTTTGTTAATAAGCAGAGATTAGTGAGATTATTTTTGGCTCTATTGAGAATATGAAAATTTTATTGACATAATGCAGCCACCCTGCGGCAAAATCAAGAGCTATATAATTTTGTCTTTTGGTACTAGTATATACCATTCATAGGTCTTTTCTGTTACATAGTAAATATATAGGATAAGAGTATTTTTTGACTTTTCAAATACAAATACAGATAGAATGTATAAGATTAAGCCCGTATTATACTAATATATAATGTTACGGTTACACATCTACAAGAATACTAAGATTTTTTACTAATTATTTAGGACTGCTAAAGATATAGAAGTATTCTACTTAGCGTATTTATACTGCAACAAGATGTTGCAATACTATCCAAAATGGCAGAATTAAGTTTTGTTATGAAAAAATACATACTTTTTAGTAATGTGATTTGGGAGCAATTGTCAATCACAAAAGTCTAGTTAATAAATTCTTATATAATTTAACAACGTGTTACTTATAGCCAAAAATATTTATAAATTATCTGGAATTTACTTCACAAATGAATTGCCACTTGTGTTCTGATAAACGTTGTAAGTGTTGTAAAATTAAAAACATATTTTTATCTACCAACAAAATTCTGAGGTTATCTGGTGATCAATCAACCCGCATTTCGTAATTTTTTAAAAAATAGTTTATACACAAGCTTAACTTTCTGCATTTTATTATTTATTGGTTTATGGGGAATTTTAAAATTAACTTGGTATAGTTCACTCTTAGTAAGTTTATTTGGTTTTTTGTCTCTGAAATGGACTCTAGAAGGAGCCATTTTAAAATCTAAACTAACTGAAGATATTGGAGAAATTAAAAAGACTATTAATAAAGAACTTCGCACTGAACTTGATTTTCTTTTTCCAGAAAAAGAAAAACATAACTTAATTAATAAAATATTATTTATAGAAAATTTATATAGCAAAAATAATAAAGCTCAAAAATGGGAAAAAGAAAAACGTTATTATCAATCGCTCCCGAATATCCTTATATCTATTGGTTTAAGTGGTACATTTTTGGGAATAACAATAAATTTATTTTCCATGAGTACAAAAATTTCTGGTAAATTTAATTTAGAAAAGGTTTTACCAGAAATTATCGGCTCAATGGCAATTGCCTTTGTCAGTAGCTTGATTGCGCTATCTTTGAGTTTAGTATTGATCAGACGATATCCATCTTATGAATTAGATATAGCTAAGGATCAACTTTTTATCAGTTTAGAATTTGAGCTTGAAAAGACTATTATTGAAAAACAAAAATATCTGGATTTGAATGAAAAGTTTGATAACCTAGTTGAGGCTATAGATACTTACTCTCAAAGTTTGAGCCAATTTATCATAACCCTACCTCAACTTAATCAACAATTTCAAGATACTGTAAAACAATCTACTAGTAATTTTAAAGATATAGCCGATAAATCTTCACAGATCATAAAAGATGATACCAAAATTTTCACTAATACAACTGCAATTTTACAGAATGCAGCGAGTAATCTAACACAATTAACTACCAAATTGGCGGGGTTGACAACTATTTATTCGGACATAGTGAATTCTCTGCAAGATACAAAAGAAAGTCTTGAAAGTACAACAAATTCATTAAATTTCTCTACAAACTCATTAAATAATTCTACAGATGAAAATGGGCGATTCGTTGCTGCTGTATCGAATATTACCAATCGGATAGACAAACTAATTGACACTAATAGACAAAGTATAAGTCAGATAGCCGATCAGCTTCAGCAAAATATTAATACGCTTTCAGGAACAACACAATCTTTTAGCCAAAATACATCTCAAATTACTAATCAGCTTCAGAAAGATATTCAGACTCTTGCAGGAACAACACAATCTTTTAGTACCAATACATCTCAGATAACAGGAACACTAAATAGATATACGACAGAAGTGCAAAATCAAAACGGTCAATTGCAAAATGTTTCTGGTCAAATAGCAAAATATGTCAAAGAAATCAACCAAATTCAAAGCGATTTTAATTCTCTATTGCAATTATTAAGATCCTCTCAAAATCCTTAATTAGTGGACTTTAACTCCGATTCCTACCTTTATTCAGGGGAGCCAGCGCGGTCTTGGGGTCTCCCAAGTGGAGCGACTGGCCTGGGTTAGTGGGGATCTAAAAGTGCCTAAAGTCACAGTGAAACACTTTTTAAACAACCTCTAATAATATGCGGAGAAAAGATAGAAATCCGGTTAGTGATACATTCAATATTTGGGCCGCTTTCACAGATTTAATGTCTAATGCTTTCCTTGTTATTACACTGTTATTATTGCTAGTAATCAATTCTGTTGCAACTCATAACTCTTACCCTAATTCGGCTAATAACGATAAATCAGCAATAGTTACCATTTCAGGAAAAGAATATAAATTTGCTTCAGCTAAGGCAGATTTACCAGCAAATTTGCAGAAGGATATTCTTGATGAAAATGGTGAAAATGGGAAAAAATTAAATGAAATTTTAGGTAAGATTAATCAACTCGTAAACGCTAATAAAAAGGTTGAAGTAATCGAAGTTATCGGTCATACTGATGGTCGGGAGGTTGGCAGATTAAATTGCAATAATAGACAAGGGAGTAATTTAGATAAACATTTAGAAAAGGTAGCGCAAAATCGAGAAAATATTAGCATTCTTTGTCCAGGATCGAATGCTGATTTGGGTTTAATGCGAGCTTTAGCAGTAATCAAGGAACTTCAAAAAGCTCAAAATAAAACGAAAGATCAACGTTTCAAAAAGCTACAATGGAGGGCTTATTCTGCTGCTCAATTGCTGTTACCAGATAATAGAGGATTTGCTTTACCTGACAAAACTGATAAAGTGGAGCGTCGGCGAATTGAGATTCGCTTTGCACAGCTTGATTAAATAATTATTTATTAATAAATATATTTTTAAAGTTAGCTAAATCTTCTTTGGTTTTAATAGCTATATCAGTATATTTTTCAAATTCTTGCTTAAGAACTGTAGTTAAGAAACTATTAATAGTTGCTGTATCATTGGGATCTATATGAGCCTTAGCCATTGCTTCAAAAGCAGATGTATAAGCTAATCCCAAAACAACAATGTATGTTGCAGATGTTCCTGCAGCAACTAAACTACCCACAATAGGTATCAAACTTCTTAAAATGTCTAAACCTAATGTAGTTCCAGCAAAGCGTAGTGCTGATTCTGTAGGTGTACCTTGATAAATTCGTGATAAAAATTCTCTAGCTTTCCCAAATCCATAGATAGATGCAATGGAAATACTAAGAGATGCTTGTACTGCTAAAGTTGTTCCTGTGGTTGCACCAGGGATAGGAATCCAAGCACTACCAAAACTGGCTGTTGCTGCTGTGACAATTAACTTCCAGGCTAGTTCTCGTTTTGACTTCAAATTCACAATTTGTGCCATTCTCACAGCATCTGCATAAATTGCTGGTAAATGCTCAATGCTTTTAGCGACAAGTTCTTCTAATCCAAATGTTTCAGAAATAGGTTTACCTTTAAAGATGAGAGGAGATGCGGCTATTTCAATTAAATCTGATTCTGGTGTAATTCCGAAGTCTGCTAATATATTTTTGACGCTTTTAATTTCTTCCGCACTAGCGCGATCGCACTGAGAAATAACAATAATTAGAGGTATCTTGCGTTTGCGAAGTTGATTAATAATATTAATTTCAAAAAATTCAACCCTAGCTGATGCTGCATTGATTAGATACCAAACTAGATGAATCTGTTCTTCAATACCTAACTTCTCTTTTGTTTGCAAAAATTCTATAATATTTTCAACAAAAGTCTTACCTTCACTTAACTGATAGCCAGCTGAATCGTAGATATTAACAATACTGTTACTATAATAATTAAAAGATTTGGTTACAGGCAAACCCGCGCCAACCTTAGCTGGTTCTTTACCAAATACAGCATTAATAAGACTACTTTTACCAGCCCCTATAGCTCCCATTACGAGAATATTCGGAGACTTGATGTCTCCCATGATACTTGCTACAGCTTTCGTAACAGTTTCTTCTGCCATGAGTTGCTGGTTGGGTGAGGTGAAACGTTTTGAATGGTTTAATATAATCTTACCAAATAATTGAGAATTAGTAGAGTGTGATTTATTACAATCCTCTGAAATATGTAAGGATTGAGAACTACAAATAGCAGAATGCCCAAATATTTAGGTTATTTTATTTTTCCCAAATGGTTTAGGATGGATGCCTATAAGGATTATATATTTCTACTAATTTTCATTCGAGGCAAGCATTAAATTTTAAGAAGGGTTAAGAAAATTATGTTCCACAATCTTTAATTCTTCAGGAGAATTAATCCGAAAGAGGGTGTATTTTGCAAATTCTTGCTGGAAATTCGCTTGTAAATATTGTTTAATTTCTTCTTTTCCTTTGCCTTGAAGATTATCTTTTGCCATTTTTTCAAATACAGCCGTACAAGTACGTCCAAAAGCGACAATATAGGAGGCGGATGCAGCTGCTGTCAGCACGCTACCCGGTGGAAAAAATAGTCCAAATACATCTCCAAGTGCAGTCGATATTAATGTATTCAATGTTGCCACCGTACCGATGTTTACAATAAATTCGGTAACTTCTTTATAACCGTAGATAGAGGCAATACCAATGCACAAACTAATTTGAGAAGTCAAAAGAGTAGCAGAATTTGGTACTGGTGTAAAACCTGCGCCAAAGCAAGTCATTGCGGCTGTAGATATGTATTTCCAAACAATTTCTCTTTTATCTTTTAAATTAACCATTTGCATGGCAATCAACGCCTCTGTGTAAATGTCTGGTAAGAGTTCAATAGTTTTATCCAGTAGTTCATTCAAACCAAAAGGCTCGCAAATAGGCTTGTTAGTTTTGGGAAGTATTAATGGAGATGCGGCTATTTGTAGGATATCGTAGACTTTCGCTAGTTCAAAATCACGTAATGCTTTTTCCACCCCTTCAATCTCGTTGTCACTAGCGCGATCGCATTGAGATAGCACAATGATCGCTGGAATCTTCTGGGAATTAATTTTGTCAATGATTTCTTTCTCAAAAGGCTCTACTCTAGCTGATGCAGCGTTGACAATATACCAGACAAGATGAATTTGTGAATTAAATCCCTCTTGTTGTTTTTGTTCCTTAATAGCCTTTTTCTGCTTTTCTGCTAAAAAATCTGAGACAGTTTTGACAAACTTTTCTTCTTTACCTGCTTGAAACCCAGGTGAATCATATATCACTACAGGTGCAGGGATCTGAGATTTTTTTGGAGGATAGCGATGAAACTTTGGAGTGATAGACAAGCCAGTGCCCGTTGGGGCTAAATTAGCTCCAAAAACTGAATTTATAATTGTGCTTTTTCCTACTCCTGTTCTACCAATAACAGCTATGTTGGGTACTTTAAATTTACCCATTTGTTTCTTTAGTTCTTCAGTTATGAACTCTTCTGGCATATACAGTAATTTCGATAAAGTTTGGCTATTTTCTCACTTTATCACTTAGCTGATATTTAATGACACTGGCAGTTCAGTACGCTGGATCTATGAAAATCTCTCTTCCCCAATCCCGCTCTGTGACATTCTGATTTGTACCAAGTTTTAACCGATCGTCTTATTAGAGATAGCAATATTGTCGATTTAGAGTCATAGTCCAAGAACTTTAGGGATATAAGTAAGATAGAGATACTCTCTTTTCCCTGAGAGAATGAGCATTAGTTGAGCATAGTTACTAAGTATGAAAATATACTAAAAATAATTATTCTGCTCAAATTCTGAAAGTAGCTCTTTGAAGTATTGTTTGAGCATTTTCGAGACAACAAGGTCTGAAGTATTGGTATTATGTCGGTTTATCGTAATCTGCAAGAAACCCACTTAAATCGTGCCCGCGCTAGTCTCAGACAAGCGCTGTCTTGGTATGGATATCTCCGCAAATCAGGACAGTTGTCATCTAACCCGGAATTGGCAGGTTTGTTGAAACCGGAATTGGAAGCTTTGAACTCTACACTCAATAAGCTGGATTCTAACGTGATTAGAATTGCCGCTTTTGGTTTGGTGAGTCGTGGTAAGTCAGCAGTTTTAAATGCTTTACTGGGAGACAAAATTCTGCAAACTGGGCCTCTAAACGGTGTCACTCAATGGCCCCGTTCGGTGCGTTGGCAGCCAGGAGGTAAGGTACTAGTAGAGTTAATTGATACCCCAGGATTAGATGAAATTGAGGGTGAGTCACGGGCGGATATGGCACGAGAAGTTGTGCATCAGGCGGATTTGATTTTGTTTGTCGTGTCTGGTGATATCACGCGCACGGAGTATCAGGCGCTGCTGGAATTGCGGCGATCGCAAAAACCCCTGATTTTAGTATTTAACAAAATAGACCTTTACCCAGATACAGACCAGGGAGCGATTTATGAAAATTTACAACAACTAGGTGCTGGGCATCCTCAAGCAAAGCCTCTATTACCTGATGAAATTGTCATGGTGGCGGCGGAACCAGCAGCAATGGAAGTGCGGGTAGAGTGGCCTGATGGGCGTGTCAGTTATGAATGGGAGACACCACCACCGCAAGTAGACGAACTCAAAGAGACAATTCTGAACATTCTGAATCGGGAAGGGCGATCGCTTCTGGCTTTAAATGCCCTCATCCAAGCACGGGATGCAGAAGCCGCGATCGCTCAAAAAACCATCGATTTACGCGAACAAGAAGCTGAAAATATCATTTGGCAATTTACCAAATACAAAGCTTTGGCAGTAATGCTCAATCCCATCGCCTTCTTAGATATCCTTGGCGGAACTGTTGCCGATTTAGCTTTAATTCGCGCTCTAGCTAGATTATATGGTTTGCCAATGACTAGCTATGAAGCCGGAAAAATTTTAAAAACGATTTTATTTAGTTCTGGTGGCTTGCTACTGGGAGAATTAGGTAGTAGTTTTGTTCTAGGTTTAGGTAAAAGTACTGCTGCAATAACCAGTGGTGATAATCCTAGCAATATTACTGCTTTTGCTGGCAGTGCGATCGCTCAAGCTGGTATCGCTGGTTATGGTGCATACTCCGTTGGCAAAGCTGCTCAGGTGTATCTCGAAAAGGGCTGCACTTGGGGACAGTTGGGCGCTAGCAGTGTCATTCAAGAAATTCTCTCTCAAGTCGATCACAATACAATTCTGTATCGTTTGCGACAAGAGTTAGGCATAAAATATTGAGAATAAATAAATTTTGTTAAGCATTTCTTACCGTTTACAAGTGTTTATGAACTTCTATCAAGCTCTTCTGACAATTGACTGACATTCTGAATTTGGGATGCAAGATTGAGGAAACAGGTTACAGGGAAAAGGTTATAGAAAAAACTATCCCCTATTATCTATCTGCATAAATTAAAGGTAAAAGGATCATGACAACTACCCTAAACTCATTTGAAACTGCTGGTGCAGCAAATCTTGAAGAAGCCATTACTGAAGCCATTACTGAAGCTCGCACAACTTGTGAGCTAAATGGCAGTGATTCTGCTAATTGTGCCGTAGCCTGGGACATTGTGGAAGAATTGCAAGCTGAGAAAGCCGATCAACAGCAAGCAAAAGCAAAGAAAAACTCTTTAGAAAACTATTGCGATCGCCATCCGGCTTCCGTAGAATGTTTAATCTACGACGTTTAATAAGAAAGAATTCAGAAAAGCCGGGCGACTAGAAGTCGCGGCTACACAAACAAAACCCACCTGCGTGGGTTAAAAACCTTGATTTTGTATTAGTCCACAGAGGTGGACTTGGTTTGTGTAGTAGCGTTCGCGTCAGCGTGCCGGAGGCTCTATTCTATTCGCCCAATACTTTTCAAAAATCCTCTAAGTCCCCCACTAATTTATTCTGAATTCTGCATTCTTCTTTAACTTTTTCGTAAATCAGTTGTTGCTGATTGTGTTATTTGCTTAATTGCCTCTAAATCAGGTAATGGTATTTCACTTTCCATTCCCAACCACAAAAGATATTCGATATTCCCAGCCGGGCCAGTGATCGGCGACCAAGTTAAGCCTTTGTATTTCCATCCTAATCCGTGGGCTGCTTGCAACACCTGGAAAATAGCATCAGCTTGGTCGTTTGGATCTCGTACAACACCTTTTTTACCCACACGGGATCTGCCAACTTCAAACTGTGGCTTGACTAACAACACAGCTTCTCGATTAGCTTGAGTTAGTTGCCACAAAGCAGGCAGAATCTTAGTTAAAGAAATAAACGATACATCAACCACCGCTAAATCAGGAATCGGATCGTTTTCGCTATATAACTCATCTGGTCGTAGTTGGCGTAAATTGGTGCGTTCCCGCAAAATCACCCGCGAATCATTTCGCAACCGCCAGTCAACTTGTCCGTAACCAACATCAATACCGTAAACTTGTTTTGCTCCAGCTTGCAAGAGACAATCAGTAAAACCACCAGTAGAAATCCCACCATCTAAACAAATTCGCTCTGTTACAGGGATGGCAAATACTGACAAAGCTTTGGAGAGTTTTTCACCGCCTCTAGACACAAAAGGCGATCGCTCCTTAATATTTATTTGAGCCGCAATATCAACTTCTGTACCAGGCTTATCAACTAGCTGCTGATTAACAGTCACTTCCCCCGCCTGAATTAGCCTTTGTGCCAAGGCGCGAGAAGAACATAAATTTAGCTCTACTAATAGTGTGTCGAGTCGCTGTTTAGCCAATTAACTAGACTCTCCTGGTAAGATAATAATTCGTAATTCGTAATACTTCGGCTACGCTCAGTACAAGTTCGTAATTCGTAATTAAGTTTTGCATTAGCGAGTCCGCGAGCGTCTTTCGTAATTCGTAATTCGTATGGGGAAAAGGGAAAGAAAAAACCTTTAACCCTTCCCCTTTAACCTTTTTCCCAAACCAGATTCTGAGTTCAAAATGCTTAACTGAGTAGTATAGAAACCCATCTAGAAAGTATCTAAATGGGAAAATTTCTGGTGAATTTTTGAATTCGCCAACAAGCTCGCATTTTTAGCTAAATACATATTTTCAGTGGTAGCCCATCCTGAAAAACTAGTAATTCTCCCGGTTGGATTTGTGTCCAAACTTCGTTGTCAGTGAGGGGAGTAGTAGCAATAACAGCAACGCGATCGCGTTCGGTAGTTACTTCCCGAAAATCTACGGTCATATCTTGATCGATCAAATGGGCAGCTGCAAAGGGCGCTTGGCGGACAATGTAGCTGAGGTTAGTTGAACAATGAGCAAAAAAGTGTTCTCCATCGGATAATAGGTAATTGAATATACCTATTTTTGCAATTGCGTCACTAATTTGTTTTAGCACACGATACAGTTTCTTGATGTCAGGTTTACCATCAGGAAAGCGCGATCGCAATGTTTCTAGCATCATACAGAATGCTTTTTCACTATCTGTATCACCTACGGCTTGATAAAAGCCCAAATTTTCTGGATCAAAATTTGGCAAATTACCGTTGTGAGCAAATACCCAATATTGACCCCACAATTCTCTGCGGAAAGGATGGCAGTTGTGTAGGGCAACTTCACCCTGAGTAGCTTTACGGATATGGGCTATGACATGGGTTGAGTGGATGGGATAACTCCGCACCAACTCCGCTACTGGAGAAGCAACAGAAGGTTGGGCATCTAAAAACATCCGACATCCCTTTGGTTGAGTCGATGGGGGATATTATTCCCCGCACCTCTCAGTTAAATCTGGGCGTG
>NZ_JABXKH010000081.1 GCF_017115105.1 Nostoc sp. NMS2 | reverse complement strand
AAGATAATATTTTTATTCTTACTAATTGTACCTCATAACAGCAGAAAGCGCTGTATGATGAAATAGATAAAAATTACTACATTTAAGCTCTCTTTTGTTATTAACTACCTTATGGAAATGTGAGAAATCCAGGTTGAGCTTTCGGACGCTATGTAGAAATTCCACACTGCCGAAAGCGGTATCTACGAAAATCATCACTTGAAAGTGTTTGGTTAATTTTTTAGGTAAGGACAAGACCCAACTTTAATCCCAACTGTGCAGATGAAGCAGTGTCTTTTTCGCGCCAAGCACGAAAGAACCTGTAATCCAGCCCCAACAGGGCTTGGTCAGGGGAAACGATCTACTAAACATAGATTTTTACCGATGCTGGGCTTTCCTTACCGTCGATTGCGCGAATGAGGAAAAATTACAATGCAGTTTTTTGCAATTCTCGATACATAATTCTGTATCTTATTCAGCATAAAAGGTGAATGAATAATATCTGCATTTTTTATACTATTTAGCTTGTGAGTTAAAAGTGTGGCTGGGAATTATTATTACTACATGAATACTTAAAATTTAATAGTCCAATTTTATGATTATCGATCAAAAAGAAATGCAAGATCATATCAAATGCCCCAAGATTTCTGGTAGTAAAGTTTTGACATCTTTTCAGCAAAAATTACTATTAAAAAGTCTGCAAGAAGATTTACCTGAATTATACCGCCAGCGGATTCAAATTATGTTGTTGGCAGATGAGGGAAAATCACAAACGCAAATTTGTCGCACTTTGGGGTGCTGTCCTGCTACAGCAAGGCATTGGATACATATTGCCCGTAGTGGTATGGCACACCAATGGCTGCAATCTCCAATTGGTCGTCCCAAGGCAGTCAATGAAGAATATTTAGAGCGGTTGAAAGAACTAGTTGGCAATAGTCCTCGTGATTACGGTTATAGTTTTCAACGATGGACAGCGAACTGGTTAAATAAGCATTTGGCAAAAGAAATAGGGGTGAAGGTAAGCGATTGTCACATCAAACGATTGCTCAAACAAATGGGTTTATCTACAAGAGCAAAACCCACTAATCCTCCACCAGATTTGCCCCAGCAGCTTAATAGGTCACAAATTTTAATCGGCGATCTTAAAAGTGAAAATCTGCTGGATGAGAGTCAAATGCTACCAATTCATTTCCTAAAAATAGAGATAAATTAATAACTGATGATGCAAAATTCAATAACTCCAAAAATTTCTCCGCAATTACTTAAAAACATTCTTGGTTATTCTCTGCCGGAAGGAGAATTTCAATACTGTCAGCATAAATTTAAATACTTAGAACCTAAAGTAGGAAAATTTTGGCAAGGAACTGGCGTTGAGGCTGGTATTTATATTGTGCTTACAGGCAAGGTAAGGCTATTGAATGAAAGTGGAGAATTAATTTCCACAATGGAAGCTGGGGAATCATTTGGACATTTTAGTTTATTCCCATCTGCTGATTTTATACCTTATGGTGCAAGGGCAGGTAAAAATGTGCAATTGTGCTTTATTCCCGGTGAATTACTATTATTATTAATGGCTAAATATCTACAAATCAATGAGTATTTAGAGATATCCGCTAAAACTCAGAATTTTCTGCTGGTTAAGTCCAATATCCCCAGTGGAGAAGATAATAAGAAAGGATTACCCACGCCCTCGTCTGTCACTGTAGCTTCTAATTCTGCAACAGAAACGAAGTGGCAGAAAAAAATTAATAAAGCTTACTTTCCTAGCCCTACTCAACGAGTTGGTCATCTGTTACAGCGAGTAACTCGGCGTTATTCTTTCTTTGCTCAACAAAGTGCATCTGACTGCGGTGCCGCTTGTGTGGTGATGGTGTCACATTATTGGGGAAAACGCTTTAGCATTAACCATTTACGCGATATTGCCAACGTTGACCGGAATGGTTCATCTCTGCGTGGGTTAACAGCAGCAGCAGAAAGTTTGGGGTTTAATACGCGTCCCGTGAAAGCTAGTCTTGAACAGTTGGCGAAACAAAAATTACCTGCTATTGTCCACTGGGAAGGGAAACACTACATTGTTGTTTATGAAATAACCAAAAAATACGTAATTGTAGCTGACCCTGCTATTGGTCAACGTAGCCTCAGCCACCAAGAATTTAAAGCTGATTGGACTGGGTATGCACTACTATTAGAACCCACAGCTTTGTTTAAAGATGCGAAGGAAACTACTACTCCCTTTTGGCAATTCTTTGAGTTAATTAAGCCTCATAGTTGGGTAATGTTAGAAGTATTTATTGCTTCGCTATTTATCCAGATATTTGGACTGGTCACTCCCTTATTTACTCAATTAATATTAGACCGTGTGGTAGTGCAGCGTTCTGGTCTGACATTGATGGCGGTGGGTTTGGGGCTGATGATTTTTAGCATTTTTCGTGTAGTGATGACAGGTTTGCGGCAATATTTAATCGACCACACCGCGCAGAGAATAAATGTTGCATTACTAGTTGCGTTTATTCGCCATACTTTGCGCTTACCTTTAAGTTATTTTGAAACGCGTTATGTAGGAGATATTATCTCTCGTTTGCAGGAAAACAATAAGATTCAGCGTTTTTTGTCTGGGGAAGCATTATCAATTGTTCTAGATTTAATCACTGTCTTTATTTATCTAGGATTAATGTTTTGGTACAGTTGGAAAATGGCATTATTGGCATTAGTAATTGTGCCACCATTTTTTTTACTGGCATTGATTGCCACACCATTTTTACAAAGAATTTCCCGGGAAATATTTTATGCAGTTGCTAAAGAAAGTAGCTATCTTATTGAAGCACTGACTGGTGTCCGAACTGTAAAATCTACAGCCGTAGAACAAACAGTACGCTGGCATTGGGAGGAGTTGTTACAGAAAGAAGTAAAAACTAGTTTTGCTGGACAAGTTATTGGCAATCGCTTACAAATTTTCAGCAACACTATTGAAGCAGTTGTATCTAGTACGTTGTTGTGGTATGGAGCAGATTTAGTAATTCAAAACCAATTAACTATCGGGCAATTAGTAGCATTTAATATGTTGTTGGGGAATATCATTAGACCCTTCCAAAGATTAACGGTGCTGTGGAATCAAGTGCAAGAAGTGGTAATTGCAGTAGAACGTATTAATGATGTTTTAGATGCCAAACCTGAAGAAGATTTACAGCTTCAAATAAAGCAATCTTTACCGCTAATTTCCGGTAACATTCGCTTTGAAAATGTCACATTTCGCTATCATCCAGAAAGTGATATTAATATCCTAGCAAATCTTAGTTTTGAGATTAAAGCAGGACAAATGGTTGCTTTAGTAGGACGCAGTGGTTCTGGGAAAACTACGATTTCTAAGTTACTGTTAGGGTTATATCCTCCCACAGATGGCAAGATATTGATTGAAGGACATGATATTACCACTATTTCCTTGCAGTCTTTACGTCAACAAGCTGGGGTAGTTGACCAAGATACCTTTCTATTTGGCAGTACAATTCGGGAAAATATCAGTTTAGGACATCCTGAAGCAACTTTAGCAGAGATTATAGAAGCAGCAAGCTTGGCGGGTGCTGATGAGTTTATTAGAAAGTTACCAATGGCTTATGAAACCCAGATTGGTGAAGGTGGGGGGTTGTTGTCTGGGGGACAAAGACAAAGAACTGCGATCGCCAGGGCATTATTAGGTAATCCTCACCTGTTAATCTTAGATGAGGCAACTTCTCATCTGGATAGTGAATCAGAAAGGATTATTCAGAATAATTTGCATACAATACTCAAGAAAAGAACTTCTTTAGTAATTGCTCATCGTCTTTCTACTGTCCAGAATGCAGATTTAATTTTGGTGTTAGATAGAGGCGTATTGATTGAGAGTGGAACCCATACAGAATTAATGACAAAGCGGGGACATTATTTTTATCTCAATCAACAGCAATTCAGCCTTGCTGGGTGAAAGTAAGAAGTGAATTGGTACTGAGGGTTTCAGGCCTGACTACGAGCCAATTAATCGAAATTTTTGACAAGGATAAATAATGACAAATATATTGAATGGAAGGGGAATATCCCAAATCCATGAACATAAAGATGAAGATTTATCAAATAATACGCTAGCTAAATCTCATGATGATTGGTCTTTTTATACTAAAGAATTACTAGATGGCTTACCGAAAGTTTGGACAAGAGGATTACTCTACTTTTTAATAATCTTTGTTTCCATTATTTTACCTTGGGCAATGCTATCTAAGGTCGATGAAACTGGTACTGCTAGGGGAAGAATTGAGCCTAAAGGTAAAACACTGAGGTTAGATGCTGCCGTATCTGGTACTGTTACAGAAATTCGCATCAAAGAGGGGGATGCTGTTAAAAGTGGGCAGAAATTATTAGTTTTAGATTCAGAATTAGTGAAGAAAGAATTGCAGCAGGTGCAGGATAAATTAGAGGGACAATTAAATAGGCGATCGCAATTAAATTTATCGCAAAATCAATTAGTAGTTGCCTTAACAACTCAGCAACAACAAAATCAATCGCAAGAGCTAGAAAAGCAATCACAAATAGACCAAGCACGGCAAAATTTAATTGCGATTGCTAATACCTACGAATTACAAAAATTAGAGAAAATGTCTCAAGTAAATCAGGCACAACAAAATGTAGAACATAGTAAAACTGCTAAGATTTTAGTGCAGAGTAGTTTAACTAGTTCTCAACGCGAAGAAAAACGTTATCATCAACTTTTTCAAGAGGGAGTGATTCCCGAAACTAATTTTGTCGAAAAGCAAGAAATAGTTAAAGACAAACAAAAGATATATGAACAAAGCCAATCAGATATTCAGCAATCTCAGTTACGTTTAGTAGAACAACAGAGTAGTTATCAGCGAATTTTTAAGCAAGGCAAGGCTGATATTACCCAAACAGAATTACGAGTGAGTGAACAAGAACGCGGTTATCAGACATTAACTCGTTCTAGTAAGCTAGCTTTGCTTAAAATTGACGAACAACAAAAGAATTTGCAAACAGAAATTACAACTTTGAGCGCAGAAATTGCTCAAACAAAGAGACAGATTGAATCTTTAAACATTCAATTAGCACAACGGGAGTTAAAAGCACCTGTGAGTGGTATTGTATTTCAGTTACCTATTGAAAAAGCTGGTGCTGTAGTACAACCAGGAACAATGATTGCAGAAATTGCTCCTATTAGTTCACCTTTTGTAATTCGGGCGCAAATGGCGACAAATGAAAGTGGTTCTTTACGGAAAGGATTACCAGTTAAGCTTAAATTTGATGCTTATCCTTTCCAAGATTATGGAATAATAGAAGGCGAGTTAATTGATATTTCTCCTACTACTACACAGATAGATACAGCTAATGGTAAACTGGCAGCTTATAACTTAGAAATTACTCTCAAACAGAATTGTATTCAGAGTAATAATAAGTGTATTCCTTTACGTCCAGGTGATACAGCTACGGCTGAGGTAATTGTGCGTCAACGGCGAATTATTGATTTTCTACTTGACCCATTTAAGCAGTTGCAAGAAGGTGGGTTGAAGTTGTAAGACTGATTTAACCCCCGACCTCCTTCCCTTATAAAAAGGGGGAAAGAAATTTATTTAGTAAGAATAAATATTTTTCTTGTTCCCTCTAATACAAGAAGAGGGTTAGGGAGAGGTCATGATTTTAGATATAACATAACTTAATGAAACAGCTTTAGGAGAGGTCATGATTTTAGATATAACATAACTTAATGAAACAGCTTTAGGAGAGATATGATGTCACAAGCTATCAATATTACCAGCGAAGATATTCTGTATCAGGTCAAACTATCCTGCAAAATACCTCAGATAATTGAGCAGATTATCACACGCAAAATTATTCACAATGCTGCTAGTGAAGCAGGTATAAAAATAGAAACAGAAGAAATTCAAAAAGCAGCAGACCAAATGCGATTAATGAATAAACTTTTCAATGCCGAGGATACTTGGAAGTGGTTAGAAAAATATAGTTTATCTTTGGATGAATTTGAAGAAATTGTCTACACAAATTTACTTTCAGATAAGTTGGCTGCTCATTTTTTTGTAGATAAGGTTGAAGGATATTTTTATGAACATCAACTGGATTATGTTGGTGTAGCGATTTATGAGGTGATGTTAGATGATGAAGATTTAATTTGGGAACTTTTTTATGCAATTAAGGCAGGTGAAACAAGTTTTTTTGATGTGGCTCACAAATATATTCATGATGTAGAATTACAGCGCAGATGTGGATATTTAGGGATAGTGCGTCGTCAAGATTTAAATGCAGAAGTTTCTGCTGCTGTTTTTGCAGCTAAACCACCACAGCTTTTACAACCAATTGTAACCGCTAAAGGAGTGCATTTGATTTTTATAGAGGAGATTATTCAACCACAACTAGATGGTAAGGTTTATCAAGAAATTGTTGCAACTTTGTATTATCAATGGCTGAAAGTACAAACCAACAAAGCTGAATTTAATATTAAGCTTGACTAAAGTAAGCGCAGTAACTTTTTACTTTATACTTGAATGAGGACAACTTATTCGGGTCAATAGTCTGAGATTGTAAATAAGCAAACTGCTATTCTAAACAATAATAAAAAGCAACCCAATGTTGAAGTTGGGTTGAGATAAAAGTATTATTAATACTCAAAATTATTCTAGTTTTAGCTGCTTAAGTGAACTAACTATTGTTAGATATCGCCATGTCGCGTATTAATTCAGATGAATTATAGTTATCCGTAATCACTTGCGGACAACGCATACAAGCAGCTTTACCTTCCTGTCGCCACCACCGACAATCTCGGCGTATAGAACAAGGTGGTAATCCCTCTACTACTACAGGTAATTTATCTACAATTCGCTGTGCTAAACGACAATCTTTGCCATCGAAATGCTGGCAATTAGAAGTGACGCAGGACGATGCAATCCGCAAAACTTCTGTGGGTGTAATTGGGCTAATTTTTGCTAACAGTTCTTCAGTGATAAACTCTGCTTGCTTAAGATAAGCTACTCGAGGTTCTGCTATTGTCCCAGTTACTACACCGTAGACAATAGCTTTATCTAATTCTGGTTTAGAACTGGGGCAAAGTGGAGTCTTTTTAGTAGTAATCTCTTCCATTAATTTTCACTCCAGAGAAGAGTTTGTTTCAGATGTTGGAAGAGAGGGATTTACATATATTAACCCTATAGTTGGTATTAAAAATGGAAATGACAATCTTCCACCAATCGGAGGTGAGGATATCCCGCCAAGTACATCTTTCATCTCTTCATCAGATAAATCCAACAATGAATCTTCTGGATTCAAAGCCTGATATCTTCGTGCGAGCGCATTTTTGACAGCATCATCAATTAGGTCGTTAAATTCAAAAGAACCTTGGTTTGTTGTGTATTTATTTTTCATTGTGATTTTCCTGTAATTAAGGTTTAAATTTTTTAGACTCTTCTTATTTTGTTTCATTCTCTATTCTATCTAAAGCCTTTTTTGCTCTAAAAACTGCTCTCAAAAAAGCCATCTGACTATTCCAAGATGAACGCGGTAGTAGAGGTGACAAAGAGATTTTATCAATCATGGCAGTAGCAAGAATTGTATTTTCTGTAGTTATAGAATCAGTAGACATATCATTCCACCCAACTTATATTTTGCAGCATTTAACTAACTTCAACCAGAGAAACTTCTAACCCAGCCTCTTCTTGCCAAGCTTTTGGCCATTGAATGCGATCGCCAGTAAAATGTAGAGGGTCATTGTCTGGCCAAACAGCATTAATAGGTTCTTCAATCAATGTAAACTCACCATTATCAAAGGGGTTGCCATCTGCACGGCGTTTGAGAAATACTCGTTCTCTAATACCGTGTTTTTCTTGCGTTAAGGCGCGATGGTGACAGTAAGGATTATTACCTCGTTTGTCAAAGAAAACATGAGCAGTCCAACTGCAACCACCACGGCAGAGTTCAGCAAATTCACAAGTTTTGCAGAAACCCCACAGATGTTCTGTTCCCTTGGGAGTACCAGCCCCCAAATTAAACCGCAGTTCCTCTGTCTCTTCAATAATTGTGCGGAGGTCATAGTCACGTATATTGCCTCCTGTATATGCAGAGGTTGGTAGGGAAGGACAACCTTTGATTGCACCATCAGCTTCAATACCCAAGGCAGAGAGTCCAGCAGTACATCCTTGCCAAAATGACCAAGCATCTCCTCCTCGGAAAAGTCGCTCGTAAGGGCCATAGTAACCAATATTATTCCCTGGTTGCACCTGCACTCCTTCTTTAGCTGCTATTTGGGCAACACGAGCAATCATTGGGTAGATATCCAATAATTCATAAGGTTGCAGCAGAATTTCGCTGTTATCAGCTGCATTCCCCATCGGTACAGTCAATTGCACTTGCCAAGCGAAGATTCCAGCATCCCGGACGTGTTCGTATATACAGGGAAACTCGGGTGCAGAAAGGCGATTAATTTGGGTGTTGCAACCAAAGGGAATCCCCACTTCTTTGAGATGGCTCATGGTTTTAAATGCCCATTGCCAAGAGCCTTTTTTCCCACGCAAACGGTCGTGAGTTGCTTCTAAACCATCAACCGAAACAGAAACTACTCCGATTCCAGCTTCTTTCATTCGGTGGGCAGTTTCTAGCGTGATACCATAACCCCCAGTGGTCATACCGCAAAGCATCCCCGCATCTGTAATTGCTTTGGCAATTTCTAGCCAGTCAGGACGTAGAAAAGCCTCACCACCAATTAGAGTTACTTCGGTAATTCCAACCTCTGCTAGCTGTCTGACCATATCAAGGGCTTCTTCTGTAGAAAGTTCTTTTGTTCTTGCATGACCTGCGCGAGAACCGCAGTGTTGACAAGCGAGATTGCATTTGAGGGTAATTTCCCAAACGGCGTAACTAATGCGGCGATATTTCATCAGAATATCCTTATTTGTTTTTCTAGAAAGGGACAAATATATACCCATCTGCCCCCATTTTTGCTAATGCTTAAATAACGAAAGCTTTTTTTTAAAGCTTTATTCTATGGGTATAGAAGGTATTGCTAGCATAAATAGAGGTCTAAAAATTGGGGCTTTCAAAACAGGTTACAAGAATTTAAGGGATGGAAGTCCATAGCTTAAAATATATGGTAATCGAGGTAGACTGACTACCAATCCAGGTATTCCACTACCAACAATCAATCCAGATATTGCACCACCAACAACTGCTTCTAATTCCTGTTCGTCTAAATCATGAATCTCATTATCAGGAATAGACTCTAATAACTGACCAGTATATTCTTCAAACTCTTCTTGGGTAAAATCATAGCCAGCAGCTTTTACCGTTTGGCTACATTCATCCTTGCTTTGAACATTTTGTAGTTGAGTACGGAAAGACTCATCATTAGTAAGTTTTTCATAGAAAAGCTTAACGTTTTCTAGTGACATAATTGGCTCCTTTTCCTTTATATGCTGACATTCTATGAAACCCCTTCTCCCTCCCTCTCCATTGCAAGTCTTTTTTCTATGTTTTGTTCTGTATAGAACTGACTGTTCACGGCAAATCCTCAAGCCTCGAAAAAGCGTGACTGTTTCTACAGGCTAATTCTCAATTTCTATGGCTATAGAACGTATTGGTAGCCCATAGATTAGTCTGATACTTGTTTTTTAACTATAGATCCCATAACCCTCTGGGAACTCCATACATTGTGTACATTCGGTCTTCTGGATTTGTAAAAAAGCTAGATATACCGCCAAAAACAACTTCTAACTCTTTTTCATTTAAATCTCTGAGTTCGCTATCTGCGGAACTTAACTCTAACAACTGGTTAGTATATTCTTCCAACTCTTCTTGGTTAAAATCATAGCCAGCAGCTTTAACAATTTGGCTACATTCTTCTTTGCTTTGAACATTTTTTATTTGAATGCGGAAAGACTCATCATTAGCTATCCGTATATAGAAAGATTGGACATTTTTTAAAGACATAGTAGGTTCCTTTGTCTAGCAAAAGGCAATAGATGATTATTGTCTTAACCAAAGTATCTACACAAAACTCAATTATGGAATATAAGCATGACTTAAAATGTGAGTTAAGGTAGCTCAGGTTGAGGGGGGGGGAATGGATAGCGATCACAATCGCACTAGAATTCTTCTAGTTCAATTTAAATTTAAGGTATTTGTAGAGTGAGACTCCCCACCTTACTCATTTATTGTTATTCAGACTAATAATTAGCTATTGGAGCATGTGCCTAATGCCACCACCACCTCCTCCTCCTACTAAATAGCCAGAATAAGTGGCCAAAGTAAGACCACCACCGTACAAGAAACCTGCCGACAACCAACCGACGGGGCCTGTTGCTATAGCTAAAACACCAATACCACCAGATAGTAACGCAGTTCCGAATGTAAGACCTTCCGCAGGAGTAAGACCGAGGCCACCAGAAATTTTTGTTGTGTCTTGCACAGTCAGTTGATATAAATCATCGTTTTTTAAAGTATTAATATCTGAACTAATAACAGACTGTAGATCCAGAATATAAATTTTAGCCATTTGAGTTTCTCCTAAGTAAAATGTAGTTTTTTAGATGGATAAAATTATCCTATTCCCATAATTTACGATTGATTGAATAATTTCAATACTTGATGATCTGATAAACGTACATAATTAATGCACTTTTTTCATATTTATCTTTAGTATATTTGCTTTATTTAACTTATTTCTTATACTTCCATTGATTCTTTTAAAATAAATTACTAGTTGTTTTAGATCATAATTACTGTATTTAAGCTCTCTTTTGTTATTAACTATCTCATGGAAGAGGTGTGTGCATTTGTGGTGTGGTATACACGTGCGAAAAACGGAGATATGAAATCAGGTTTGCTCATAAATATCTTCAATTGCCATTCGAGTAGATTACGATTCCAGTTTCTTCATCTGCCAAAATAACTACATCTTTTGTATGGCAGTCTACAGTTACTAAATATATGAGTAGCAGAAGTGTTGAATAGTATCAAAAATGTAGTATTTATGCTACTTTTTTCTATTAAAAATCCTTGAGTTAATAGAATAAATCAAAGAATTTCATAATAAAATGGTTGTCAATCAAAGGACTTTAATTAGGAGATTGTCTAATGGCTAGCATTCAAATTACTGATCTTAATTCCTCTAAATCTGAACTGTTGTATGAACTTACTAATGCAGAGCTTTTAGATATTAATGGGGGAGGTTGGTTCAGTGACGTACTGGGCGTTGCAATGATAGTTACTGGTATTTTTACGAGTTCTGTAGGTATCGGTACTGCATTGATTGCAGGTGGTGTGAGTATCATTAATGGTGGTAGTGGTAGTAGCGGTGGTAGCAGAGGCGGTGGAGGTGTCGGTGGAGGTCTTGTTCGTCACATGCTTGAATGAGACAGTTCTAGCGTAGCTGTTCTCATAGACTGTTATGTGTATATGGTTTAGAACGTGTGGGATGTCAAGAAATCGGAATTCTCCATCACGAACGCTCTACTAGACCATTAGAGGTTACTCAGTATACCCCTTAAAATTAAACCCCTACAGAGTCCATCTGTAGGGGTTAGCGATTTTAGGATGCCAGTCTTTTTTTGCTCTGCTTCTAGCTGTTCATAAAGCTCTCAATCATTTCATTTCTGAACTAATTGCTTTACTTGAGCTATTTTAGGAATTAGCCAACAGTGTCGATTGCTCATTTACCCTCACTAAAGTAACCATCATCCCATTACCCACATTGGTAGACGTGCCATGAGTGATTTCAGAGCAAAATTAAAATAATTTTGCTCCAAATGAATTATTAATAAACAGTGTAATGAGTTGACAACCTAATTTAAATAATGCTGAAATAATTTTGAATACAAATACTAAGTAAAAAAACTAAAATGGAGAGTAGACTTTCAATGGCAAAATTTACAATTTATGATTTACATTGTGGTGACATAAATCTGCCTCAAAATGAAGCAGAATCCATCATGTGTGAACTGTCAGATAAAGAAAGTGAACAAATCTTTGGAGGTAAGATGTATGTATTACCGGGCGAATGCAGTGTTGGTACGTTTGCAAGTAATGTATTCGGTGGCGCTGCTTTTGGTGCAATAGGTGGTGCTGCACTTGGTGTTGGACTTGGTGCGATTCCAGGTGCTATTTTTGGAGCTGCTATAGGAGGTGCCGCAGCGTCTGTTGGTTGTGCTGTAGCACTTAGGTGAATTCTAGTAATAAATTTACCATAGCCATTGGTTTCGACTTCTCTGCGAGACGCTACGCGTAGCTTGCTTCCCCGCAGGGGTACGCTCAACCAACTGAGTGGTCGAGAGTTGAGCGAAGTCGAAGCTCGTCAACATAGGTATTTTTTTCATCAGAAATCACCTTACGAAGTAGAAAGTTATTTTCTAACAAAAAATCGCATATCCCTTTGTGGAAATTCCCTACGGTGATCCCTGTGGGGAATTGTCTTTTGTGGGGTCAATGTCTAGCTTTATTAGTTGCAGCTTTGGAGCGGATAAAAAGACTAATAAGATAACAGCTTAATTTCTCTAGAGCAGTTCCCACTATATATACCAACAATGCAGTGAAACCAATATATATTCTTAGTTGATTCCAGTTCCGAAAATCGAATTCTCTCATATCAAACAAGCTGCCCAAGATCAAACTAGGGGCTACTAGAATACTGGTCATGAATCCATCGAAGCATGAGATAATACAGCCACCCTTATTACCACGAAAATTTTGTTGCTCGGAGCGTGCAACATTAGACTCATCTGCGAATCATGAAAGCTTACCAGGAGAGAGTTACAAGGATTTGCACGAAAGGAGCGATCGCTAAAAAAAGAGTATGAAGAGGTAGGGCTGCCGTAGTAGAGTTATTGTCTCTCACAACTACAACTCAAAAACTACTTTTCAGCCCATGCCGGATATCTTATCACTGTTATAATGCTTGTTACCGCAGATAAACGCTACAACTATGTGGCAATTGAACCAGATAATCATAGCCATGTTAACGAACCCTCGTAAATTGGCAGAGGTATTGTAGTATCTATCAAAATTCCTAATGCCTTGTTCACATAGAATCAAACAGGCATTTTCTGCTGAGATTAGCTAATCTCTTATAGAACCCATTTGACAATCTCTTCGCTTTCAACAGAACAGGGAGCTGCAATTAGTGCTACAGGATGGCTTTGACCAAACAAAGATAATACTTTCGGAGAGTGTAGACACTTTTTTGCTGCTGAGTTCACCATTGCAAAAAACCGAAATTCCATAATTACTTAGCCTAAAAAGCAAGAAACTAATTAACAGTCAGTAGTTTTACTGTTGCCGATGCGTTACACAATATCTGACATATTCATGCCACACATCAACCTTTTCTGCAAGTTTTCCGTGCAGTTTTCACGCCTAGAGAATGCAGGAACCTGATCGCCTGATTGCATAAAAGTGCATAATTAATAAATATTTGCTTATCTACGATCTAAAGGTGCAGTTCTATTAGATACTTAAGCAAATCGGATAAATAGCGCCCTATGATGAAAAACTACAGATTACACAGGTGTTTGCAGTTTGGATTGGCAGGGTTGCTGGGTTGGCTAATTGTCAGTGGCTTAACCAGCAAAACCCAGGCACAGCAAAGTAATATCGTGCCTGATAACACACTAGGGTCTGAGTCCTCTCAAGTTATAGGCAACTTGAACTTGCAGGGACAACCGACTGAAGTAATTACAGGTGGTGCAACTCGCGGAATTAATCTTTTTCACAGCTTTCAAGAATTTAATGTCAGCGAGGAACGTGGGGCTTATTTCTTCAGTCCTAGCGCCAATATTCAGAATATTTTGGCACGGGTGACAGGTAATAACCCTTCTGAGATTTTGGGAACACTGGGGACACTTGGTAGTTCTAGTCCGAATTTATTTTTGATAAATCCCGATGGGATTGTCTTTGGGAAAAATGCCAGTTTAGACGTGCAGGGTTCGTTTGTAGGAACGACAGCGAACGGGATTCAGTTTGGCAATCAAGGTGTTTTTAGTGCCACAAATCCCCAAACAGTGCCGTTGTTGACTATTAATCCTTCGGTATTGCTGTTTAATCAAATCCAAGCAAATGGGGGAATTATCAATCAATCCCAAGCACCCGCAGGTACTAATCTCATTGGACAAGATGTTACGGGTTTGCGAATTGCTGATGGTAAAAGTTTGCTGCTTGTTGGTGGAAATATCAATATTGATGGTGGCAGTATTCGCGCTTATGGCGGGAATGTTGAGTTAGCAGGTTTGGCTGCACCGGGAAATGTGGGATTGAATATTGCAGGTGATAATTTGGGTTTAGTTATACCTGAGAATGTGGAACGCGCCGATGTTTCGTTGAATAATGGTGCAGAAGTGAATGTTCGCGGTGCGGGTGGCGGGAATATCAAAATTCAAGCTCGAAATGTAAATTTGGCAGGGCAAAGTATACTAAGAGCGGGAATAGATACAGGTTTAGGTACTCCAAATAGTAAAGGTGGAGATATTAATATTAATGCCACAGGAGATACAACGTTAATAAATAAAGGTTTCATCGCTAACGTAGTGCAAGAAAAAGCATTTGGTCAAGCTGGTGATATCAATATTACGACTGAGACATTGACGTTAAGCAATACTGGACAAATAAATGCTAATCTCTACGGACAAGGTAATGCAGGAAATGTCAATATCAATGCTCAAGGTGATATCAGTTTTCGTAACTCAAGACCAGGAGAATTTAACGGAATTGGTTTAAAGGTAGTTGAGGGTGCAATAGGTAATGGTGCAAACCTTACTATCAATACTAATTCATTGGAAATAAACGATGGTTCTGAAATTCAAGGTAGCACTTATGGAAAAGGTAATTCTGGTAATATCATCATTAATGCTCGTAATAATATTTCGTTAGATGGTAATGACGGTAATATTTTTAGCCGTATTATTAATGATGTGCAACTCACTGGTGAAGGTAACGCAGGTAATATTCAAATCACGACAGGTACGCTAAAAGCTACTAATGGAGCCTTTATTAGTAGCAGTATCAGTGGCAAAGGAAATGCTGGAAATATCAGCATTAATGCCCTTGATAATATAGTCTTCGATACTAATAGTGATGTTAGTAGTGATGTGTTGAATGGAGGGGTAGGTAACGGAGGAAATATTTACCTGAAAACAGGTTCACTTTCATTAACTAACGGCAGTGAAGTATCGACAAATGTATCAGGACAAGGTAATGCCGGAAATATTACCGTCGAAGCTTCTGATAATGTCAAGCTAGATGGCGTTTTCATCGACGCGGGTAAGTTTGACCTTAATAATAAGGATTATGATTCGTATAGTGGTTTGAAAGGCAATTTAAACATTGGAGGTGTCGGGAAAGCAGGAAACATTCAAGTTACAACTGGATCGCTTTCTGTTACTAATGGTGCCGAAATATCTAGCTTTACTGCTGGAGTTGGAAATGCAGGTAATATCACTATTAATGCCCGCGATAATGTGACATTTTCGGGTTTTGGAGGCAGACAAAAAGATGGCAGTACAGTATCAAGTTTCGGTATTGAGAACGCGATAGGTAATGGTGGTGATATTCGCATCACTGCAAGTAATTTAATGCTGAAAGATGGTGGGCAACTAAATGCTAGTAACGGCGGACAAGGAAATGGAGGTAATATCTTTCTTGATGTTGGCAATACTATTACTTTTGATGGAATTGGCGGTAATGGTTTATCTAGTCGTGCCACTATGGAAGCATACAATGGTAACGCCGGAAATATTCAAATTGAAACAGGATCGCTGTTTTTCACAAATGGCGGTACAATATCCTCTTCACATGACGGAGGGAAAGGTGATGCTGGAAATATCAGCATCAATGCTCGTGATAGCGTCAAAATTGATGGTGTTGTCAAGGGTGTAACTTTGAATAGTGGTGAAATTATTGATGTAAAGAGTGGTTTATTTAGTTTATTGGCGAGTGGTGAAGGTAAAGGAGGTGACATCGAAATTACAACAGGGTCACTTTCTGTCACCAACGGTGCAACCATTGCTGGAAACTCAGGTGGACAGGGAAATGGAGGCAATATCACCATCAATGCCCGTGATACAGTAACTTTGGATGGTGGAGAAAATGGTTTATTTACTTCCATAGGCAGTCCTACGGTAAGCAGTAGCACGGGTAACGCTGGGAATATTCGCATCAACGCCAGAGAATTATTTCTAAAAAATGGTGGTGAACTCGCCGCTTTTAGTAGTGGTCAAGGTGATGGTGGTAATATTTTTATCGATACCCGCGATGCTGTCATTATCGATGGTACTACTGGCAATAACCTGACTGGCGTTATTAGTTCTTTGTTTGGAGGTGTTGGCAAAGGTGGGGATATTCAAATAACAACCAATTCCTTAACACTAAGCAACGGCGCAATACTTCTTGCTAGCAGTCTCGGTAAAGGTAATGCAGGTGACATTATAGTTAATGCTGGCGATGCTATTGGGATTGATGGTGTCGGTAGGAATGGAATTTCTAGCGGTGTTTTTACTACCTTAGAACGTGAAGCTGAAGGTAGGGGAGGCAATATTAACCTGACAGCAGGTTCTTTGTCTTTAACCAATGGTGGAATAGTTAATGCTAGTACTTCTTCTAAAGGTAATGCAGGTGATATTACCATTGATGTAGGCGATCGCATTTTAATTGACAGTGTTGGCACCACAGGTTCTTCTACCGGTGTTTTTAGTACAGTTAATGCAACAGCTGTAGGCAATGGAGGCAATATTAACCTGACAACAGATTCTTTATTTTTAAATAACGGGAAAATCAGTTCCAGCAGCTTTGGGCAAGGGAAAGCTGGAGATATTAATATTAATTCTGGTTCCGCAACACTTGATAACAAAGGAATTATTGCAGCAATAACCAACTCTGGGGATGGGGGAAATATCAATTTAACTGTCAACGATCTTTTACTATTGCGTCGCGGTAGCGGAATTACCACCAGCGCAGGTACAGCCCAATCAGGTGGCAATGGTGGTAACATCGATATTAATTCAAAATTTATCATCGCCATCCGCGAAGAAAACAGCGATATTGCAGCTAATGCCTTCACCGGAACCGGTGGAAACGTCGAAATCAATTCTCAAGGTATCTTCGGTATCGAAGCACGTCCCAAACCAACCGACAAAAGTGATATTACAGCCAGCTCGGAATTAGGCGTTGCAGGTGGGATCAATATTAATTCACCCGATAACAGTTCCATCTTAAACAGCTTCACCGAATTATCCCCGGTTATCGATACCAATGCACTCATCGCCAATAGTTGCATTTCTCGCGGTACTAAGCGACAAGAAAACTCTTTTACTATCACTGGTTCTGGTGCTTTGACTACTAATCGTCCTGGTGTTTTGGTTTCTAACTACACAACTGGGGAGGTAAGAGGTGTCGAAACTACATCTCGTCCCTGGAAAAAAGGCGATTTGATTATTGAACCTCAAGGTTTGTATCGGCTTGGTAATGGGCAGTTGCTATTGACTCGGAAATGTTCTAATTAAAGCAATTTTCACAAATCAAAAACCTGTTGGGCGGTTAGATTGAGTTTAGGGAAGGTGGGAGAGACAATTACATCATTACCCCTGAATAACCTCTTAACATATTCCCCATCAATTAGTTCGCAGACAAAAAAAGCAGGTTGTTTAGGATTACCAATAAAATCACGTCCGCCCAAACCAGCATAATCTACAATCCAGTATTCGGGGATGCCCATTTCTTCGTAGTCCCCAAACTTGTCATAGTAATCGTCACGCCAATTGGTGCTAACTACTTCTACTATTAATTTGACCGAACTTGAGTTTTGAATAACAGACTCACTTTCCCAACGTGTCTCAGTAACAATAGTTTTTTGGTTGAGAACAATAGACATCTCCAAAATAGTAACACTCTGTGCTAAAAGAACATCAGAGATGTTTTT
>NZ_JABXKH010000003.1 GCF_017115105.1 Nostoc sp. NMS2 | reverse complement strand
AAAAACATCTCTGATGTTCTTTTAGCACAGAGTGTTACTATTTTGGAGATGTCTAATGACTTTTGGCATTTTTGTAATCAAAACTGCGATGCTCAACTATTAACTTATGCTCACGGGGATAAGACTGGATTACCAGATACTCTCCTTCATAAAAGGGATTATATTTGGTAGCGATTCTTTCGTTGAAAAATAAGAAATCTCTTTCAGTATCCATATAAGTAAATTGTAATCTTTCATTTATAAAACATAGCTGACGGAGTGAACGCTGATAGGTTTTGAAGATTATTTCTTGCCCAACGCTTGCCTTCGTGCCTCAATATAGGCAACAAATACAATGCTCAGACAAGCAGTTGAATTGACCACGAATGCAGATGGGCGACCACCAGTTAGCAATAGCATTACTAAAAACCCAATACCGACTTGAGTTGTTTGTTTAACTAATGAACTGAGGCGATCTCTGATATTAAAAATTTTCATTCATCCTCCTAAACCAGGAAAAAACTTACTCCAAACACTTTGCTCTTTTGAAGCTAATTCTTCTGAACCTAGAACATTCTGTAACCCTTGCTGATTACTCTGAATCTCCTGCATATTGAGAGCGTGAATAGTTTGGGCTAACTCTGGATTGTCTTTTAATAATTCAGCCTCAAAGCTTAACTCCTTCTGCAACAGTTGGGCATTTCGGCGCAAGAACATCTGCTGATTGTGTCGCCGTCTGATAAGGGATTCAGTCAGATGTAATTGCTCTTCAAAACTTAAATCATCGTATTCGCTGTTATACATGAGAATTCTTCTCCGATTAGCTTAAAACTTAATTTTTAGGAAAATTAACGACACTATTCAACTAATTAAAAATGTTTGATTCCTCCATAAAGTAGCTGATATCCCAGCCTCAATCTCGTAATAAATTCGTCAGTATTGCGATTCCCCCAAACAGGATTACTACGGCTTTTTATCCAGTTGATTGGACTATGACAAATCTCATTATGACAACGGTAGCACGTAGGAAATGTAGATTGACCAATGATGTCGTTGCCGTAGTAAGCGTGATGGATTTCTTCACTTTTCTTAGTCAAGCAAACGACACAATAATTGTGAGTTTTTCGGTGAGCGATTGCTACTTGTTTCTTGTACTGTTTGGGATTACCATATCGAGCATTCCAGTTTAATTGTCTGGGTAGCCGAGATTTTCTAGTAATAGAGTTACCCCCTTTTCATTTAATTCTTGCCCCGTTAATTCGTGCCACTTCTGTTTGATTTCCTGAAAATGCGGTCTTCTCCCTAATTCTGTTGCCCATTTTCTAATTTCTTCATACCAGTCAACCTGCTGCTGTGAGGATTGCTGATTATTTTTAGAACTATTAACAGTGTCAGCATTCGGTTTGGAATCCTGTTTTTGTTCCAGACCTTTGATATCAAATTCCGGGATTAGGGCAACGAAGGGATTAGACCGAGTGGGAATCACTAGGGCATATCGAACTCCGGCTTTATCTAACATTTCACAAGCCTGTCGCAAGATTTCAAGAATCTCCTTTTTAACGTTTACAAAGTCTTGGGGATGGTCAAGGATATAACTCGATGTTTGCCCCATCGCAATAAAGCAAACATTTTTCAAGGACGGGCGGCTAAATCCGGTTTCTCCAGAGAGTGGGGACTGGCCCATAAATAAACCATGACCTTTTAACCCAGCAGTGAATTTGATGATATAGTTCCAAAAACCTTGCAAGTCTTTGGCAGTATCAGCATCAACCATTCCCGGAAGTCCCTTGCCACCACCAAATACAGAGTCCACCTCATCTTGAGCAAGAAATAATTCGGGAACGCCCTGACATTCACCACCAACTTTTGCAACTCTGGCTTTTTGTTGATCAATCATGCCAGTGGCAAAGGTAATCCAGTTTTTTAGTTCTTTCATGCCGTCAAACTTACGGCTGAACTTGCACAACCATCTGGTGACATCATCCTTTGGATCGCTGCCAATCACAATTGCCGGGCTTTGAGATTTCGCACCAATTTTGTTGATAATCACCCCTGCAAGAGTGGACTTCCCAGACTGTGTTCCACCAGAAAGGTAGAAATGATGATTACTGCGAAGAGTCATATCTTGATTAGATGCAGCATCACACAGTTCATCAATCCAAGCACCATCAATTCTGATGTAACCAGGATAATTTGCTGCTAGGGCTTGCAGAATTTTCATCGCACCCGGATTAATCACGGACTGCACAAATTCTTCATCAATGTCAGCAATATCAGGATTAGGAATCCCAGTCGGTGAGGGTGATTGTTGCGCTGGTGGTTCTGGGAGTGTAACCAACCCTTGCAATTGATATTCAGCAATCCACCGGGGGCGCTCTTGCACTGGTAGCCGATTCACATAGTCAGCAACTCTGCGTTTGGCTGCGATCGCAGTGGTGACATAATCATAAACAGCCTCACCTTGTAGATGCTGCTTAAGTGATTTGAGGTCAGCTTCTTCTAGAGAGCGGTATACTTTCTGTTTGCCTTCGCTGATTTGGGCAGATACTCCAAATAAGCCAGCGCTCACCGTTCCAGCACCAAGCAGCATCCCGGTTGTTATTCGGTCAGTGTTTAAGAAAAAAGGAGCAGACAGGCATAATACTGCACTCGCTCCTAAAGAACATAAAATAGTTCGCTCTGCATGAATCACCCCACTGGCAGTTAGACGTTGTAATTCAAATGGCATAAACTTATCTCACCCCCAACGCAACACCGGCTGCAACTAAAGTCAAGAAGACAAACAGAAATATTATTCCAGGCATCAAGCCAATGGTGAAAGTTTTGCGGTTGAAACCGAATCCTTTGACGACTAAGCCAGCAAAGTTGAACAAACCTACAGATATACCGCAAATGCAAATCATGCTGATGATCCACACCAAGAATTGACTGACTGGGCTGGCAACTGAGAGAAACCCCATCAACATTGACAGCCCGACTCCACAAACTGCATATCCAACAAAGGACAGTTTAATTTGCATAATTTAAGTTGCTCTATCTACATCCTTAAATATTTGAGCAATACGAACACAATTGTCTGAAAAACAAAGGACTACACAAACGCCAAACTGAGGGCATTCATAGTTTTGAACACCAACTTCGTTTAAGTAACAAATTCCTTGACTGCATTGACGCATATCACAAATTCTTGTCATGATTTTCATTTTTAAAATCTGAAGGAATCACCCACTTCATCAAATGCTTTCTCGTATCCCCCCAACTGACGTTGTTGTTCAATAGAACCAAAGGCATGACGGATCACCGCCTCGCCATGTAGGGACCTAGTTCGCTGCAAATCTTCCTCAATCTTCATGGCTTCTTGGGAATATGCCAATTGGTTTTTATACATCTCTGCCAAAGATTGCAACTGTTTGAGCTTGTGCCGGGAGAACTTTGTATGTAGCCACTTCTGTGCTTTCAAATTGCCAGCCATTTCTGCCTCATCCAGAACCTGTTGTGCTGTAGTGTAAGCTGGCAATGTGTAGCGATCGCGGATTGATGAAGGTAAATTACCCTCAATTTGTGTTGCATCCCCAACTCTTAAATCCGTTGATACTACTCCATCACCTTTCCCGCCAAATAAACCAGGAAGCCATTTTCCTAACATTCCTTTCTCCCCCCTACTACTTAAAATTGGTATAAGTCTGCTGAACTTGTTGAACTTGTGAGCCGATATATCGGGTTATGCCATATATGCCCATGAATGAAAACATCAATACTGTTATTGCTGCGATCGCTGTTTGAGCCATCATTCCCCGTTGCATCAATTCCTCAATCTGTCTATTGGACTGCGATCGCGTTCTCGACTCATCAATAATTTGCTGGACTACCAGGAATTCTTCTGTTGTCAGATTTTCTAGTGTTAAGCCGGACAGACTCAACTCTCCGTCCTTCTTCAGGTGAATATTTAATTGTTTGTGACGAGTCTGCTCTTGTTGCTCCATATATTACCACGCCCAAGACGAGGGTTAATAGCAGCAGATTCAGTATTGCTGCTAATCCAATCAATTTATTCGGTTGCATTTGTTGGGCTAATACCGAAAATACCCGCAACGAGTTCGTCACCGATTGCACGAAAGGAATCTACATCAGCTTCTTCCTCCATCGCCTTAGAGACAAACTTACTCACCACGTCCTTGGGAGCATTGCGAATCGTTGATAACAACTGGTCGGCTTTATCAGTTGTGTAAGCGTCAATCCCGACGTTGAGGACATCTTCTAAGGATTGAATTTCTTGATTTGAAACCTGAGATGCATGAGCAATAGCTCCTTGCAATGGAGGAGTGGATTTACGGCGGGGTGAGTTTTTACCGAGTTTGCCATTGCCATTTTTGGACTTGCCATTAGCAGTGGTCAGGGCAGTTGATTTCTTGGCTTGTACAACTTGAATTGCCACTTCTTGGGCTTCGGCATCATTCAAGTTATCAACATCCATGCCAATAGCTGATGCTGCGGACAAAATATCGCCCTCATCGAACTCGATACCTTCAGCCAGTAAAATTTCTTTGACTTTTTGCATACGTTAGTTTCTTATGTGCTACTACACTAATAATATAATATAAATAAGCTACATATCACATAAGAAAGCTACATTATTTCGATATTTTGTAGGGTTCTTGTCCCATAGCCAATATCATTTGATAATTTGGGTGATTAAGTATGGATGCAACAATGCCTAGAACAAAAGCACAGGGAATGACCAGAATTGAACTTTACGTGCCAACAGCACTATTTGAAGAAGCAGAAGAACTGGCCGAGTTTGAGGGTTGGAAATTATCAGAACTGCACCGTGTATTTTGGGAAAACGGTTTTGGCGTTTATGTTGAACGCAGTAACAAGAGAATGATTAACAAACGTCTTCGTGGAAAACTGGAGGACAATACTGAGCCTGTAGAAGATTAAGCTAGAGCGCCCAGGAAAACCTGGGCATTAAATTATTAGAGGATATATGGATCAAAATATGTACACCCTTGCTTGTGTAAAAACAGCTTGCGAACACGTTTTAGGTAAGAATATTTCTCAAAGAACTTGGCGTAACTGTTTGCGAATATGTGGTGTTCAGCCTTACAAGCGAGAAGTCAAGCTCAAAGAATGCTGTTATTTACTAGGATTATTTTATCTCAAACGTCAAAACCCTTTCAAAAAGTATTCTTTGTCTGACGTTTCATTATTATTGATGAAAGAGAAAGAACGACTTTCCAAATTTGGCATTGATTTAGAAAACCCGGAATTTCCACTTTTAGGGCGAGAATTACCAGACTATCTTTATGAAAAAACAGGCTACAAAGTGACTTTGCGAACCCTGTATCGTTGGGCATCTAAACGCCGTATGACTTTCTCTAAGTTACACATTATCAACCAAAAAGAATTGAGTCGATGGCTAGAATTGGCAAATATAGCGAAGGCACAGTAGTTAGCTTTTTGAGATGTTGACTTTCAATCTCTGGCATTTTTCTCTAGATACTGGCGTACTCCAGCACTCATTGCTAATAGGTTAGGTTGTATACTTTTCCCTAAAAAATCTTCGACTACATGAGCAATTGTACTTGTGAGAAAGAATGGTACTCCCTTGATTTGTTTCGCGTCAATCACTAGTTCACCACGGCTTTCAATTACTGTACTATTACCATCTTGTAAAAAGCGATTTTTGCCAGAACACTTAACTGCTTCTGTAAAAGCGTGAGTTTCAATACGCCATTCAACTGTCAAATCTGCCTGATTCCAGGTATTATATTCTGTCCAAGAAAGCATATCTTCACTGAGCAAAACTCTTGCTGCTGCTGGAATTTCACTGCCACCGTGCCATTCATTGACAGTATAAATATTACTGCCTGCTTCCCTACGTGATAAAAGTGTGATGTGGCGCACATTTGGCATATAGGGAACTAGCTCAACTAGTTTGTCTCGATAGGTAGCATAAACCAGGGAGCTTAGAAAAGGAATTTGGGTATCAGCACGGATGAGCATTAATTCATACCATATCTAAATCGAGACACAATGGGGAATTACCAAGAGTTTAGGGAGCGCAACTGGAGCTTTCTTTGGTTGATCCGCCTGAATTTTGGTTAAAACGTCATCTATATTTTACTGTTGCATCGGATCACAAAGCGGCATAAAAAAGCAGCAAGGTCTGCCGTGACATCTGAAAGCCCTACTATGTATAGATGTCACAGAAAGCAGCAAGATTGGGTAAAACCCTAGAACCCTTGCTATTAAAGGAATGTCACAAAAAGCGGCATGGTTAAATTATGAATTTTGTGTCACTTGAAAGCACTCAAAGCTATACAGGATAGGTGTCACAAAGGAAGTGGCAGGGTTGACGAAAAAAAATAGGGATGAAAAAAAGCCCTGCTTTTGGGCTTTTTTATGAAGTGGGATCGAGAGCCATTGTTCTTTTTGGGCTAGATAGACGGTTATGCTGCTGATTGATGGTATTGATACAATTAGTTCATGGGTAATTTTGGTGCAATGCTTCTTTTGGTAAAACTAATTCGCGGTCAAGATAACACGGTTGTGGAAGCAGATTTAGTGGAGCTATTGCAAAAGCACGTCGATGATTATGCCAACAAGTGGAAAGAACAATTGAAACTGCACGACCAATCAGACAAATTTTGGGACTGGGAATTTAAACTACAGTTTGTCATTAGCAGACAACCAAACCGCGAAGGCTATGCAATTGAGTACGAAGGTGAAACTCAAGGCTTAATGCTGATTGAAACTCAAATGCACGGTTCTTGCCTAGTAGAAGGTAAACGCTTGGTATACATTGATGGCATAGCTACCGCACCTTGGAATCGGGCATATATCCAACGTCCGCCAAAATTAAAAGGTGTTGGCACTGCATTCTTGGCATTTGCCAGAACCCGTAGTATGGAATTAGGGTATGAAGGTAGAGTAGGATTGCATTCATTACCGGGAGTAGAAGAATTTTATGATAGCCAAGGCATGATTGATGCCGGAGAAGATGAAGATTACGATGAACTAGTTTATTTTGAGTATGGAGTTTTTCGTTCTCCTGAGTAAGATAGGAAAGATAAGTAATGAGCCAGCAGGAACACAGTGAAAATCAAAGCACCTTTAACCAAGAAAATGCAGTAAATGCAATTGGTCTATTCTTTGATGAAGAATGGTTGCGAAAAGGTGTTGAAGCTGAGGATAAAGTTGGTGGTAATATTGGGGCTGGATTAGATTGGGGTTCAGCTTTTGTCTCCTTAATGGGCAATTTAGAACTTTTGGGACGCATCACAACGTTGCGTATTTCTCTAAATAAAGAAGTGCGGTTGCTACTGAATAATTGGAATTTAGGTACAGCTACAAAAATTGCTGTAAAAACTGCAAGAGAAAGAATACTTGAAAAGTTTAAACTGCCGACACCAGAGGTAAGAGAATACATACTTGCTACTCTGGAAAATGATCAGCTTTATGGTGAAGAATTCATTTCTAATCGAGAGATACTGCGTGAACTGCTTGGGGTGTTGTTAAAACAAGAAGATTGGGAAACTATTGCAGCAGTTGCAGCAGATTCGTTAAAGAAACAAATTATACATCAAGCTGTTGGTGAAAAAATCTCAGCATAATTTATATTTTCAAAAAAAATGAATGATTTTGTTTGTGAACAACAAAGTTTTGTACAAGATGATATGACAACTTTTGAAGTTTCCATGCGATTTCAATTATTGTTGTTTTAACTGTGTTTGTACTACTCGCTGCTGCCTTTTCTCCACCAAAACCTGACCAATAGATCCCCCAGTACCCAGCCCTAACATTCCTGTCGCAATCATGTACATTACATTCTTGCTAAAAAAATGCACTCCTAAATAACCGATAGATATGGCCGCTAATGTACCAGTGAGACTTACAACAATTACTTGTACTTGATTTCGTTTCATAACTAGAATTCCTTTGCTTGATAGAGGTTATGATTTGAATTTGCTATTAGGTAATCTCGCCACTGGGCAATTTATGATCGAATTGACACCGAGACAACAAATTTTTATACAAGATGATGTGCCTACCCGTTTGCATCATTTAGCTGTACACCTTGAGCAAATTCAGTCTTTGTGGACTGGGGTATCATCTCAGGAATTGATGCTGACTCTGGTCAAAGAAAGTCGATACTTTATCGAGTGGACTGTACCAGATATGGTGAAAGCAGACGACATTGATAGAGCAGCAGAGTTAGTTGACTTAGGTCGTTTGTTGACTCGATGGCTATTCCATTGGGAGAACATTTGGTCAGATATCGAGCAAAAGCAATCTGCATCTCTTGAAACTTCATATTGGTTACGTCGGGTTTTGGAAATATCTGGTACTGAAGCGGAATCACTGAGTGCTTGATCTTTATTAATCCTTCTTTTGTTTGACTAGCAGTGAACGCAAATACTGCCGACAAGCTGCCTCTCCCCGATAAATCAGAATCCGCAGCGCCTGTATTTCCTGCATTGGAGAAACACAGATTTCGGCAATCGCAGCAATCAAATTCTGTTGCTTCTGCACATAATCTTGATGCTGCTGCTCCAACTCTTGAATCTTGAAGTTTAGCTGTTGTATCTGCCGCAATGCTTTTGTCAGAGACGATTCTTTGTTTCGAGAGCGATTATCCAAAGTGAATGTCATTTTTTTTACTCCTTATTTAGATAGTTGAAAGCTTTGCCAATCGGGGCATTTATCACCTTGCCAGCCTTTGGGATGAACGGCGCAATTGAGTGTTACGCCGTTGTAGACAACCCCGTGAAAATGCTTGCAACCTTGGCAGGGAGTGGGAACAGGTCTGGGTTTTAGCGATTCTTCAAATTGCGCTGTTTCAATCCGACTACCGATAAACATGGTCAATCCAGTTCCCATCATGCTGAAACAGAAAGCCAGCCTCGCTGCGCTTGCAGGTATTGTAATGTTGAAATAGTTCGGTTTCTTTTGCCCGAAAAGCATGACACAGCCACTCAAAATAGTGGAAAATGCGAAAACTCCAATGGCAGATTTAAGAATCAATTGCTTTGTGTTCATCTTTGTTTTTTCGATGGTTCGTGCTTAGATAACAAAGCGCCGAAGTCGTAAATCGTTACTGTTGGTTTTGGTTCAGGTTCAGGTTTTGGTTTCGACTCTATCACGAGTTCAGGACTGCCCAAGCCAACTGCATTTTTGATTTCTTGCTCCATATCAAAATTCTCCTTTTTGAGTTGCCTGCTGTACACCATCAATTGCTTCAACTAACTCAAAATTTAACGTTGACAGCATCGTTTAACACCACATTATTAGTAGTAGAGAAATACTGCGATGACTGAATGTTACGATAATCTCGGCTACTTTGTACAAGCCGCAATGTATGTTGACAGCCCTGCAAGATAGCCCGAATCTCTGAAGTAGTTAATTTAATTTCCATTGGTGTGTTCTAACGTTGAAAAACTGAATCAATTTCGCCGTTATCAATAGCCTTCTTTGCATGGCGAACAGCTTGCGTATGATTGTCAAAAGTTTGAGTTGAAGGTGATGCCCAAGTTGTTTTTAACAGACCTATTTTTCCCACATGAACATCCACAGTGCCATCTGATAACTCGGCAGTCTCAATTTTGTAGCCACCATGTTTGGTTTTGTACTCTTTCATTGTCCGTTTATCTCCCTAAAATTTATCCTGTTGAATACTGAGACTTGCTCCGACTAAAGAACTGCCTAAGAAGGCGGAAAAACTTACCAGCATTGCACCCAGGCAGATATTTTTTTGCTGCTCCCAACCAGAGATGATGATGTTGGAGTCAGCATTCGTCTCTATAATCTCCATTCCCCAGCATCCCATTGCTCCAACCCCTGAAAAGCCAGTCAAGAGCAGAGAGATAATTGCAGTTGTTTCTATGATGCGGTCGAAAAAAATCCTGGAATTGAATCTTCTCTTAGTACGGCGGCGAAGAACCAATTTACTCTTGTGGTCTAATTGAGATTGGTAAATAGCTTGTTTGTGGTTAGTCATTTAGATTCCTCCAATTGAACATAGAAACCCGCACCTGTATTGGTAATCTTTACTTTTCTTTGATTAACCAACATTTGAATGACACTAAGACTAAAGCTGATACTGCACAATCGAGCGCTACCACCACAACGACCGAGATATTGTAGGCACAGTGAAGACTGGTCAGTAGAGGTGGGGTAAGTAGATTTTCTCGGCATAATCTTGGCTATTACTCTATGATTTGTAAATGATGTGCGTTGAAAAAAATTCCTTGACCAGGTGGCATATCTGGGAAATGAACACAAACCATGCTGTGTCCTGAATACTGAATTACTGTACCTGTTTGCCCTAACCTGGGGTCTTTTTCTGTCAGTGCTTTAATGACTTTTACAACTGAATTAATTGGTGGGAGATTAGCCATTTTTAATCCTTGGCTGAACAGCCTATTATGGAAGTACATCTGGTGAGTTGTGACTTTAATGTTGGAAGTAGCTAATATTTGATAAAATTCGTTTATGTTTGATAACACCTGCAAATTTATCGCTGAGATGTATTCTCCTGATTTTGCTACTTGGCTATTAGGAGAACCCCGAACCAATTCGCAATTCGCAATTCGCAATTAATTTAGCTTGTTGATTTTATCCTTGATTTTTCTAGTAGATGCAACTAGAATTTTTCCAACTTCTCTTACTGGTTTATCAGTAGAAGTGGTGCAACAATTACAGCAGGAATAATCCGAGAACCAAGAGTAATTTTGCGACTATTCCTATACTGAATTTACTCAACAAGGGCTGTACCTTAAGTCCCCATTTTTTACCTTAATCAGTGACAGTGCGGGTTGTTGACAACAATGCCCGTGTTTGTTGTAGCTGCTTGTACTTATCCCAATTCCTCGGATTATGAGGTGATGAGATTGATTCTTCAAATTCCCAGTTTTGAGAATTGGTATCGAAAAACTCAATGGCTGCATCAAAACCACATTGTAAAAATCTGGTGTATGATTCTTCCGAGCAAAGAATCGATTCGGCAATTGCAGTCAAAAGTTTGAGGTTGGTTTCAGTAGCAGCACCTTCTTTGTCGAGCCAATCAATTGTTTCCAGCAGTTGTTGTTTAGCAGATGCCGCAGTAGATTGAGGTAATGCGGCAATGGGAATAAAACCTGTTAGTTGTTTCATGTTTGATTGGCTCAAAAATTATCTATTTCTACAACACCTTCATCAGTTGCAACTTTCCGTTGAGATTTGGCTTTGGTAATCTGGAATTCGTTCGCTTTAATTACAGGCATTGCAGCCTCTTTAACTGCTGCTTTCGCTTGATGATAAAGGAATTGAACTACACCGTCTGCGTCTTCCTCTTCTTCAAGCTGCGCCCATAAAGAACAACCTAGTTCGATTGATTCATAGTTGCCCAAATTAAACTTTCTCGAATAACTAATTGAAACAGTACCGATTTTCATTGACTTGTTTTTGCTGCTAATTTATGTAGTGGCGACTCAAAGGTGAATCGCCTTTTTCGTGTTTAATTACCGTTTTCCTTGCGGTATTGCTGTCTGATTCTGTCCTTGCAGAGATGCCCTCGCCTCAGTCTCCGAAACCGGGGGTAATGCTGGTGCAGTGACAGTATTACTAGCCCAACGCTCGTAAGTATCATTAGTTACCCAATGGAGTGTTGCCCCAGATTCCGCACCACTACGAATCATCTCTGCTGCCTCTAGCGCATCATGCTCAAAATCAGATTGGGGATTGCGATAGCTCCACTGAATGAACCAATATGTTCCAAGCGTCCCTTCCACTTTCTGAAACTCGGCACAGAAAATGTAGTTTTTCAGTACGCTAGCGATCGCCTGATAACAGAACTCTTTGGGATCTCCCGGCATCCCTTCCTCGCACCACTGCTGGAAAGCGCGATGGGCGAAGTGGTTGTACAATCCAGCAAAATTGTCTTTACTGCGGCGGTGGATCAGAAAACTAAGCAGCATGGAAGCTGACCCCTTAAACTGGTCTTTTAGTCCGCCAGCCACCGGAATTACCCACAGTTCAGTAAATGGTTCGTTGGTGAAGTTTTCGTTGATGGTCAATGCACGGTCAGGACGAGAGATTGCGATCGCAAAATCAGCCTTGTTACCTTTGAGATATCCTCCTGCTTGTGCTTCTAGAATTGTGAGTTTTGGAGGACAGTCAAGAAGGAATTGACCGTATTCTTTGGCGCAATTCGCTTGTAGTTTCGGTTTGCTGGGTGGAATGAGAAAGACGCTGTTGTTGATTTTGATGGTTTCCATAATTGCGTTGTTGTTGTTAAAAATTGCGTTGATACTGGATACTGTTCGACTTAGCTATTTATGACAATGCCAGGAATTGTTTTTAACTCGTAGTTAAGCAGTTCAAGTTGGCGTAGACATTTTTCTATTTCAGCTTGAATCTCTGCTCTCAATTCCTGTGGTGTCAGTAGTTCGATTTCGTTCTCTAAGTGATTTTCTTCTTCAATAGAATTGATATCAGGCATGACGATGTACCGCCAGCCTTCGCCATATTCATGTGCTAAAAAACTGTCGTTTGGGTAATACTTGATGCCGATAATCAGTCCTTGTTCTGCACGCTGTCTCAACGTGAACCGGGGGTATTTCCAGCCCTGTGGGATGGTGATTGTTGATTGCATTATTCTGCCTCTTGATTAAATTTGACCTCGACGATTTCTTCGACACAACCCATCGCTTGATCCAAATAGTGCAGAACATCACCCAAATGTGTTGCTGCCTCTGGATCAATCTTTTTATCCGCAATCAACACAGTTTTCATCTTGGGCTATTGCCTGAATCTTCTGGTAGCACGAGTTGAATTCTTTCAGTATTTCTATGGGTGACATTGTTATATTCAATGAATTGTGGTGTTCTATTTGGATAAACTAATAATTTAGTTTTGCTCCTCGCCACACAGGTGGGTCTGTCCTGCCCACCCGTTTCCTTACGCTGCAAGCAAATGTTTTGCTTGTGGAACGTATCTCTTTAACCTTTCCCACTCCTCAGTTGTCAGCGAATCAAATTCTTTATCTAGCAACTCTTCTTCCGTGGGTGGTTGTTCTGCTGCCGTTGTTGATATCCTTGCCACCTTCATAAATTGGTCTAGTCCGACTGCTGCATCTACAGCCTGGGCGTATCGAATCTTATCTACAGCATTTGACCAGTGAGTAATATGCTGAAATATCACCCCAATCATGGAATCATCTGTGTAGACTCGATAGGTTCTGGGGCAAGCTCCATTCACGTATACAAGTTTGTAGGGAGGAATCTCTTGCACCTCTGCATTGGGGTCGGTTGGAGGTAGGAGAATTTTCTCTAGAGGATTATCCAACTGAGCTTCTTTAAGAGAAAATGAGCTAATCATATTTGATATGCCATGATGATTTGGATTGTCTAAATTTCGGTTGAACGGCGATTGCTTTTCTCTTGGACTGCGATGCCTGCGGCGGGCTGCGCCTACGCCTTTCTCACTTCCAGTACCAGGGATTTCTTACACCTCTGCATTCGCATCTGTAGCAGGTAGGAGAATTTTCTCGTGGCAGTCACCTACTTAAAGTAAGAGGTTACTTGCTGCACTTTGTGTCATGATTATTATTTCTAAAGCAGCGATTGAGCTTTGAAGGCGATTGCAGTTGCTTGGGGCAGCAATCGCCTTTTCTACCTTCAGCAACTTACGCCGCTACTGCCGCTCGGACTCCCAACAGGGCAATCACTTGTTTCGCACTCGGAGCGACGCGATTCACCCCATACTGTCTGGGTCTGGCGTACCAACCCTGGTGATTGCACCCGACGAAGCCGACAAAGCGCCCGTCTTGGTAGAGTTTGGTGCTGAACGATAGCCAGTCAATTTCCCCGTGATACAGACCAAAAACAGTGCAGGCTGTTTCCAGTTCATCGCTTAATCGTTTGTTGCGCTCCAGGGGTGTTTCTGGCAGAGTCGCTTTGACCTCTGCAACTCTTGTAGCGAACCAGTTGCGGTCAAATGGGAGCCGTCCGCCACCGACTAATTGCACCCATACTGTGATTCCGCCTTCGATCCAGATTGTGCGAACTGATTCGGCTTGGACTTCGATAATCTCACCAATAATCCGACGATCACGAGCAGTCAGGGGGTCTTTGGTTGGGGCTACAGCTTCGGCTTGGGTTTCGAGGTGGGTGTATAGTTCTGCTTGGGCTTGGGCTTGCTCATCAACGGAAGAAGTAGGAATTGCTTGCTGTGTATGTGTTGTATAAGGCATAATATTGATCTCCATTCAGTTGGATAAAAGGCGATCGCACGGTTTGCGAGACTTGGGGCGGTCGTCTTTTTGCTTTCTAGATATAATCTAGCAAACAATATAGATTTAGTCAAGATAAAAATCTAGATGATTAAGTTGGCTTACAATAAGGTTTGCAGAGATTATTCTGGATCAAGAGTATATTGTTGATAAAGACCAACAGAAAAATATGCCTGCGAACAAAAAGCCAGAGACACAAGGGCGAATTGCCCAGCTAGGTATCAAGATAGATGCCGAGTTATACGAGAAGTACAAAACAAAATTGAAAGAAGATGGTATATCGATTACGGAAGATATCGAAAACCACATGAGGAATTATATAGGCGAGATGATTGTCCACAGCAATGTAGTGGATATAGTCAAGCTAGTTGAGGATGTAGAAGTCTTGAAGAAAGTCTTGGGGGAGTTACAACCGGGCTGGCAAGAGAGAATGAGCAGCTTAAAAGTCAGTTAAAAGCCATGTCATCTCAAATCGACAACTTGGTTCAAATAATGAAAACTTCACCCCCTCTTGACAGGGGGTGAAGCATTTTTAAGGTATGCCAATTTATTCTAGATAGTTTTCTTGATTTTAAGCTAGCTCGGTGTTAGATTTTAAGTAGCCACATATTCTAGTGGCTACTTAATTTTTTAGGCAATCGCCCAAATGCGAATAACATTTGCTCACACACTTGCTATCCGCACTTGAAGCGCGAGGTAAACAAGACAAGCATTTGCTTGCCTTCTTATCAGTAGACCGTAAAATGCCATGCTGACACTAGAAGCCGAACAAACATCAGCACTCGACTACACCAAATTGAACAACGGTATCCAGGATACCTTCACCGCCATCGACCGTTTTGAGTGGCAAGCAATAGAAGAACTGCGGCTGATGCGAGATAACCACTACTACAAAGATGGTGGATATCTCAGCTTTGAGGACTATTGTGAAAAAGAGCTAATCAAACATGGCGGATATCGGCGTGTCAGAGATTTGCTGTCTGCGAAGAAAGTAGTTGATACTCTGCCAGAGTCACTCAGGGAAAAGATTACTAAGCCCTCTCAAACTCGCCCCCTACTTCGTTTGGTTAAAACTCCCGACAAACTGAACGAAGCTGTTGCGATCGCAGCCAAAGAAAAACCCTTCCCCACTGCCGCCGATTTTGCTAAAGCAGTTCAGAAGGTTGTTCCAAACAATACGTCACCCACTAGAACCAATAGCACAAAACAAGAAAAAGTCAAAACGCAATTGTGTCATTCTGTCACTGTTTCTTCCCTTTCACACCCTCGTTATGGAGATTCGGGAGTGATCGAGGCAGACGCACCCAATAACTATCAACAGATTGTTACCTTCAGCGATGGTGAAAGGTTGTTGGTAAACAATGCTGATTTGAGTGGTTTAAATGACGCAATTGTGTCCGAATCGAGTGGGCGGACTTACCCAAAAGAATATACGGAAGCGATTGCTGCTATTGAAGAACGCCATAAACAGGAACTAGAGAGACTTTCCCAGGAATTGAGAATAGGGCTACAAGCAGAAGTGTCGGCCAGAGCCGAAGAACAAGCTAAAGAGCAGGTAGAATCCTTACAAAAACTCTTCAAGCAACAAAAAGAGCAAAACATCCAGTTGCAGCAACGCCTAGACGAAATGGAATCACTACGGCAGTTGGAGATAGAGAATCAGCAACTCCAACAACGTATCCAAGAATTAGAACACGCCGTACAACAGCATCCGGTTCAGCAGTGGGGAAATACCATGACCCAGCAAGCGACCAAAGCGTTGAACAAGCAGGTCAAACAGGCGTTAGAGAAAACTATTGATTTGCGATCGCTGGCACAAGAACCCCCAAAAGAGAATGCCCAAGAATGCTTACGTTTAATGGGCATGGCATTGAAGAATCTCGCCAACGCTATGAATAACACCCAAGCCCTCGAAGCTGCGGCAATCATTCTGGGAAGCGAACCGACATCAACTGCGATCGCATATCGAGCCGAGCAACTGGAAATGTTGCCCCAAGCGGTTAGTGATATTAGAGCAGTGCTGGCTAAACCTGGGTGTACATGGCAGGACTATTGGGCAGTGGCGCAAGAGTATGAGGTGATTAAATCAGATTATTGGGCAGAACTTACCACCCAGGAAACAGAATTAATTTCCACACTCCAGAACGCATCCCTTCAACCGCGCACTATTGGCATCGGTTCTATTGTTGCCCATGCTGACCCGTACCGGACTCTGTATTTGGAGAGGGGCGAAGTTGTAGACGAGGTAGGGGGCAAAGTCGTTGTTGCCTGGGATCACTGGCGCAATGAGTTGAAAAAGACTCAAAGCTATTCCAGGGAAGAGTTGCGATTCTGGCAGGGCGAAAACCAGTAGACAAAGACTCGCTAAGAGAATAGCCAAAAAACTTAAACGCGGCATGGTTGCAATGTCGCCCACATTGTCATGGAAAAATTTTGGAGGAATTATGACTACAGCATTAAAAGCAATCAATGGTGGCAGCAAACAGCGAAGCGATCGCAAACAAGCAGATGCAGATAAATCGATTAGACCACATTGCAAAGTATCAATTGAGGATATTAACTGGGTTCGTCAACAGCCTCCATCTGTGCAGCAGCTTTGGTTAGATAGCATTGCGGCTGAACAATTCGGGGGTTCTGCCCACAAACTCCATACTAACCTCACCTACAAATCTTTGCAAAAAGCAGGTGCGGCATTAAGCGCTCAAGGATTGTTTCAGTTTGAAGAAGTGTTTGGTCGCTTGCCCTCTGGTAGACCTGGGTTGATTAGCTACCGTGTCCGTAATCTTCACGGTTATTACAATCGCTTTTACTGGGAATCGTCCACGTCTGAAGAAACCAATTTTTGTGACGAGAAAGCCGTCCACGCCGGGGAGAAAACAAATGCGCCCGAACGGAATGAAAACCACCCCAAAGTGGAACAAATCCAGCCTGATTTGGAATCATTCCAAAAGAATGGTCAAAAAAGTGAGGATTTGCAAGGGTTTCAAAAACCTAACAACGTTTCTAACTACTCGTTAACTACCTACCAACAACCAACTAAGGTTGTTGGTATGGTAGTTGGTTCTGACGCGCTTGCTCGAAATCCGCGTGTTGAGGAAACGGCTCATGCGCCCTTGAGGGGCGCGTCGCCTTCACATATCGAAAGCGCGTCAGAACTTGAAGAATTGCCTACGGCAAATGACTGTACATCGCTGGCGCTTGTGGATGATGCACAGAGTCAATCCGCTTCTTTATTGGTTGAAAACCAGAATTGTGGTGTTGAGCAGAAAGGCTGTCATGAAGGTGGTTATTCCGCTACGCCCGTTGCACAAAATGAAGAATGTTTAAATTCTGTGATCGCTAATCAAACTCAGGGGCAAGTAGAACAAAGTAATTCCGCTTCGTTGTTGACTGAAAAGCAGGACTGTGGTGTTGAAGCGAGAGACTGTCATGAAGGCACTTATTCCGCCGCGCCCGTGTCATTAAATCAAAGTGAGATATTTGAATGGTTGGATAGGGCAAACCTTGGAGAATGCCCTCCATTGTGGGTAATTCAATATTTGCTAGACAGCAAGTATTACGCCAGCATGAGGGCAACAATCAGCAAGTTTGAGAAGCAGTGGAATCTATCTGTAGTCAATTATCAGGTGCAAAAATCTAGTGAGGCGTTGTTTACCGCAGTTCGCGGAGCGTCTCGTAGAGAAGACATCGCCATCAGATCCAAGACTAGACTATTGCGAATGGAGAAACTGAAGATGGCTTCTCTGGTTGGGGAAAATCCGGGGTTTGACTTCCTCCAACAATGCTGGAATGATGACCCGGCTTTGCAGATTGTGATTAAAAAGGTGCTGGTGAAGTTTCCGCAATGGGGGATTGCGATTGTGGATGGGGTGCTGGTTGATTGCAATGGTTAGCGATCGCTATTCATTGCTGACTGTACCATGATGGGAGCTTGTGAGATCAATTCATCCCCGGATTCAGTAATGCAAAATAATAGTTATTTTGGGAGTTTGTTCTTCGGACTTACTACAAAATATAGCTGTGAGCGATAGAAATTAAACATCAAATTCTATAAAAAATTTACTTGTCCTAAAATTATAAAAACTTATTTTGTGTTACGCACATCTGTATTATATGTCACTGAAAGCCCACTCGGTTGAGCAATCTGACTTTTCCCGTTAAGTGTCTTTTGCAAGCTGCCAGCCCTCACAGAGGTCGTG
>NZ_JABXKH010000124.1 GCF_017115105.1 Nostoc sp. NMS2 | reverse complement strand
TTAAGTCTTCGGAACCCCACCCCGCTTTTGTCTAACGACAAAATCTCCCCTCCCCCTCCCCGTTCACCTACGGTGTACACACAAGTAGTCCTAGAGCGAGTTTCCAGCCAAAAAAGGTAGATTCAAACTGATACAATCCGCGAATCAAAAAAGCTATAATATATAGCAATCCTATCTAATTTTTGAAAATTCTCGGTGTGCAGATCCCCGACTTCTCAAAGAAGTCGGGGATCTAACTTTTCACGAAGATAAGCGATTATCCAAAAAAGAGGTATTGCTGAGTGAAAATATGAATTATCTCGACGCACTCGCTTCTATGGTTGAGATATTCATGCTTTTATTCAGTAACCTCAAAAAAGTTATTTTACTTTGTCGCTACACCGATAATATGAGGACTAACAATCGGCAATTTTGCATCAAATCGCTCATAATTCACACTAGCAAAACCAGCATTTTCTAAAGCAATCAAAGTTTCTCTATCTGGATGGCAACCATCACCTATCACTTTCCAAATCGGGCTAATTCTGCTTTGTAGCTGTCGTAATAAACTTCCTTTAGGTGCTGCGACGTGTTCAATAAATAAGAAGCGTCCACCTGGTTTGAGTACTCTTAAAATTGCCTGTAATGTATAATCTATATTCGGCACTGAACACAAAACTAAAGTACTAACAACAGTATCTATGCTGTTATCTTCAGCGTCTAACCATTCAGCGCTACCAATTCGGAGGTCTATGTTTAAGCCTAGTTTTTCTGCTTGTTTTTGGAGATAGAAATGCATGTGTGAGTTTGGCTCGATTCCTATCCAGTGGATATCTTTAGGATAGTAGGGTAGGTTAGGGCCTGTTCCTGGGCCGATTTCTAACACTGTACCTTGGAGATTAGCAAAAAGAGAACGTTTGCGTTCGCCTACGACTTTATCATACGTGCTGCTACTTTGAGCCATCATCCAGGCAAAGAAACGTTTACCAAAATTAGCAAAAATGTAATTTTGTGAATCTCCAATAATTTGGTTTACAGTCATCATCCACTTCCTAAATTTTGAGGCTATAAATTAGTCTGCCAAGCAACCATTTATAGTCTTAATGTACGATAATTTGTGTTTCTTATACCTCACCCATTTGATTCACCTGATTGGGTGATTTTGATTAATATACACATATAGTGACTTGCAGCAATATTCCAAAGAAAGAACAAAAGTAAAGAAGCAGAAGTAGAATTTGCCTATATATAGTAATCCTAAATGAATAAGTCATCAAAATCTCCGATTCCTCTCTCTGCGTTCTCTGCGCCTCTGCGGTTAATTTCTTTTTATAAATAATTTATGAATCAATACGGTTCACTTAAGGCTTTACTCTTTGTCAAAGTGAATTTTTTTTAACGAACCGCAAAGGACGCAAAGGGCGCGAAGGAAGAAAATAAATAAATAAATGCTTAACTGAACTGTATTGATTTATGAATACAAAAATAGCAAAAAGCATTCCGCAATTGGGAACGCTTTTTTTAGTAAATTCTGTTAAGATAATATGATTTAAAGTTGAAAATTGCTAGTTGACAAAATTAGGCATGAAGATTTGCTTGTTCCTGCAACCAAGGATCTACAGGTTCTCCATCTTTGCGGCGTAATTCAATTTCCACTACCATCACTTCTTTTGAACCTGGAGGCGCTGGTTTTTTATGGAAAATAATGTCATAATCTTCTGGATTATGTTTGCGTTCTTTCAACCATTCTTGTACTTTGGTTGTGGCAAAAAATGATTGCCCTTGCTCAAACATTCGGGTAATCTGCAATTGCAGTGTATAAGGATTTAGCCTACCCATTTTCTACCGCCTTTGTTAAGTAATTTTTAGAACAAGTAATCTGTTTACCTTAGATAATCTAATGTTAGTGCCAAGTACGCACACCTGACACTTCACCTACAGGTGCAAATTCTAGTTTCAACGCCCTAGCATCTGTAGCAACAAAGTCCAGACGTATTTCGCTGCATTGCTAAGAAAACGTCGATGCTTCTGCAATCTGTGTTCCACAGGTTAATAAATTCTTATTTGTGCTGCTTGGTTTTCGCCGTCTTTGGCAATAGTTTAACCTTAGTACAGCTTTGCGTAAAATCGTGGCGAATTGAGGGTTGAAGGGTTGAAATTTAAACGCAAAGGGGCGCAGAGAATTCGCTACGAATTAATGTTATAATAGTAATTCACAAAAAATAATGTTAAAAACTTGACTGCACCCCAGCACTAAAGTTTTACGTATACGAAGAGATGAGGGAATAGATTAGTTAAAGATTATTCAAAATTTCCCAGTATCTCTACAACATTTCACTACTTAATTCTGTTATAGATTGGAAAGAGGCACGCCGCTTCAAAAACTGACCAAGAGACTGAAATGGTTGTTATGAAGAGCAAAAATCAAGCTGTTTTCGCTTTAATTGTAAAAAGTACTATTGTCTTTTTACCCTTACTATTATCCGTTGGAATTGCCAGTGGGCAATCTGCACCATCACCTTCCCCAGTACTAACCCAGACTTCGGTGTTGTCGAATCAGGAACGGGAAGAATTAGCGCGACTAAGAGCAGAAAAGCGAATTCAACAGCAAGTCCAATCTGATTTTAATAGCGCTTTTAGCCGTACAACTATTTTACTCAATGTCTGGCTAGTTATATTAAGTCTATTTCCAGTTGCAATCATTGCTTTATTTTGGCTCCTCAGACGGTTGGTAATCCGTGAAATTGTTGAGAGAGCAATGCAACAATTACAGGGAATGGAAAAATTACAGAATCAGCTAACTAGCGTTAAGCAAGAGGCTGAAAATGTTATTCAAGAAGCTAAAAAAATAAATTATGAATTAGAACAGGAAACGGTTAGTTTACAACAAAAAATTAAAAACGAACAAGAAAATTTATCTACCCTGACATCGGAACTAGATTTAGCTAAAGTACAGGTATTAAGTAGATTAGAAAGTCAACTCAAAAATTCTCAAGAAAATATAGAAATTTTAGAGTCAAATTTTGCTTCTGGTTTATCTAAGTTAGAGCTTGATGCTCAACAACAAAGAGATATAGCGCTGGAAAATCTAGGAAATTTAGTATCTGTTCTGTCACAGGAATTGTCTAAGTTAAATTTAGGTGTAAAACAACAGCAAGAGCTAGCCGTTGCTGATTTAGAAGTATCAAAGTCTGAATTCACATCTCAACTTTCTGGATGGCAGTCTGATGCTCAAAAGCAAAAGGATATAGTTTTTGAAAGTTTGACTCAATTGCAGTCAGAGTTTGCTGATAAATTATCAGAATTACAGATAAACGCTCACGACAAAAAAGAGATTGCATTTGAGAGTTTAGGAAAATTAGATAATGAATTGAAATTTCAATTATCTGAATTACAGGCGGATGCTCAGGAACAAAAAAATAAAATTGTTGAGAGTTTAGCAGCATTACAGTCAGAGTTTGCTGAACAACTATCTGAATTACAATTAGATGCTCAAAAGCGCAAAGAGTTAATTATTGAAAATTTAGAAAAATCTGGTTCTGAATTTAGTTCGCAATTTTCAGAATTACAATGGAATGCTCAACAACAAAAGATTCTCATTTTGGAGAAGTTAGAAAGATTAGAAACTGAGTTTGTTTCTGAACTATCTGAGTTACAATTGGATGCCGAAGAAAGAAAGGATCTCATTCTTCAAGAACTAACTGAAATTACACCTGAATCTATCTTAGAGGCGGTGAATCATGGAGTTGAGGAAGAAATAGAGGAACAGCCACAACAACCAGAATTGACTGCTGATGAGTATGTAAAAGAGGGAGATGGGCTGTTTTCTCAAAAGCGCTATGAAGATGCGATCGCAGCTTACAACCAAGCGGTTAAAATTCAACCTGATGAACCTGTGGCTTGGTTAAAACGAGGTCTAACTCTCGGAAGGTTGAAACGCTACAAAGATGCGATCGCATCCTACGAGCGAGCTATTCAGATTCAACCAGATTACCATCAAGCTTGGTGCGATCGCGGCGTTGCTTTTGGGAAATTACAACAGCATCAGCAAGCCTTTGCTTCATTTGAGAAAGCTACACAAATCAAGCCTGATGATGCCGTTGCTTGGTTGAATTGCGGTCTTTCTCTAGTAGCATTAGAACAATATGAAGAGGCAATAGCGTCTTTTGATAAAGCCCTGGAATTCCAACCCAATTCTCCCAAAATCTGGGATAAACGCGGTTATACCTTGGTAAGATTGGGACGCGATGATGAAGCGATCGCTAGTTTTAACAAAACTTTAGAAATTAAGCCAGATTATGCCAGTGCCTATTACAACAAAGCAGCCTGTTACGCACTGCAAAGACAAGTTGAACTATCTCTGGTAACTCTGAAACAAGCAATTGAACTTGATCCCAGGTATAAAGAAGACGCAGCAACTGACCTAGATTTTGATGATATTGCTGATGATGAGGGCTTTAAGCAGTTAGTTGCAGAATAAAAAGTTATTTGTCATTTGTCATTAGTCATTAGTCATTAGTTATTCTCTCCCTGCTCCCTGCTCACCTGCTCCCTGCTCCCTGCCCCCTGCTCCCTGCTCCCCTGCTCCCCTGCCCCCCTGCTCCCTGCTCCCCTGCCCCCCTGCTCCCTGCTCCTCTTCCCCCACTCCCTACTCCCCACTCCCCACACTTGGATTTCGTTCGCTAGACATCGCTTTGAGTTTAGATGTAAAAGACTCAGAGCGATCGCTTTTTTCTGGGGTAAATCGCCCAATAGGGGCATGAATAGCAGCAGGTGGCAGCAGTTTTGGCTGTCGTTGAGGATGGCTTGGTGATGGAGAAGGCGGTGGACTTTCTTGTAAGGTTTGCCTTTGGCTAACAGCAGACGATAGCTGAAGGGTTGCCGAAGAAGCAAATTTCCCGGAAAGGGGAGACTTGAGAACAGTTTTATGATCCCTAGCTTCCTCCTTGGCTTCTTCTTCATCTAAAGATGTCTTTTGTTCGTAACTTTTTAGTTGTAGAGTTGCAGTATTGCCGTGTTGATAGCCATTATGAATCTTCGCAGGTGGTAATTGAGGACTCGTGACTTTCTCTACAATGGGGTTTTTCTTGGCTAACGGTAGGCTTGGAGCAGGTGATGAGGTTAAACTTTGAGGAAATTTGCTACAAATCATGCGTTCAAATTCCATATTGAAATGATATGTAGCTTGATCCCGGCGCTGCCAAAATACTAAAATTTGCTGCACCGAAACTGCTTTATAACGTCCTTGATATAGTGCCTCAATCACTGCTAGGTGTAGCCAATTCAGTGGGTATTGCGTTTGCCAACGTTCTACTAGCTCATTGGCACTATACCCACTGAGATCAAAACTATAATTAATTAATAAAGCGATCGCCAAGTTGGCAGAAGTATCTGGGAGTGTTGTTAACATGGGGCTATTAGCTTTCGGCAATAGGTCTTAAGATTCTTCACCCATCGCATATTAGCCTAGCGTGCTTTTAACTACATGGTTTTTTTTCCAAGAGTACAAAGCCGATAAGCAGTGTTTCCTATTCTACTTGTCAACTTCTGGAATGCAACCCTACATAGAATGATTTAATCGCAGATGTTCGCCCAATGGCAACTAATGCTTGATAAACCATTGCTGCAACTTCGGCGCGTGTTGCCAAACGTAAAGGTGCAAGTAGTTGGGGATCTGGGTAATTAACGATGATTTTGTGTTGTGTAGCAGTGGCTACGGCTTTTCGGGCGTAGTCGGGAATGGTATGACGATCGCTATATACTTCTAAAATATCGCTATCAATAGCTGCTAATCCCAGTCCGTTTACTAAAGAGACAATCACCTGTAGGCGTTGGACATGTTGATCTGGGCGAAAAGTGCGATCGCTAAATCCGCCCACAAAGCCACCGCTAGCCGCCACTTGGACAGCGCTATAAGCCCAAAAATCCTTGGGGACATCGGTAAAATCAGGTGCTGAGATTTTGGGAAATGGGTTAAAAGCGATCGCTACCAGAGAGGCATACTGGGCGCGAGTCATAGGTTGATCTGGCTGGTAGCTACCATCGGCAAAACGATGAGTTAAATCCATGCTGACTAATGCCTGGATAAATGGTTCTGCCCAATGTGCATCTAGTTGAACAGGCGCGGGGAGTTTTTGAGATGGGGATTGTGCCGGAGCCTCAGATAAACTAGTGCTAACCGCTACTGGATTGGCTGGGATCAATTCTGCCAAGCCCTTGACTAGAGAAGGATTCAAATGATTACCTACGGAAATTAGCTTTTCTTTAGTAGCATTATACAAATCAAATTCACTATTATCACTAAAAATATTATCAGCAGAATCTTGGGTATTGCCTAAGTCAGGAATTGCATTGCCATTGACTAATAGACCACCTTGGGTATTTTTAGTAATGAGATTTTGACGCAGCACGGGTTGGGCATTGCGAGAAAGTGCGATCGCGGTACGATTTTCTGATAACTTATTATTTGCGATCGTCGGAGTAGCAAAGTCACTAATTACTATACCTAAAGGGTTTCTTTCAAATAAATTCCGCAGTACTTCTCCCTGGCTATGACCTGCTATCACCAACCCGCTAGCAGTATTTTGCACAAATATGTTATCTAAAATTTCGGGTTTGGCAGTGCCAGTGGTAAACACACCTTCCCGCCCACAGTCCCTCAAAGTATTATTAGCTAAAGTAGGTGCAGCCGATTCAATCCAGATACCAGTACCTTTGGCTGAGGGATTGGTGACAGTTACACCTAAAAGACTGGCATTATCTAACAAGAGCAGCGTAATATTTTGTATCCCAAAGCTGGGACTTTCATACTCGCCACTCCCTAAAATTACAATCCCTGCACCTTTGTTCGCTTCGTTGCCCAGCAGTGTTGTCTCTTCAGGGATAATCAGTGGGAACACCTCACCACTAGCAGTGCTGTAAGTTCCCGACTCCAGATGAATTATCGTCGGGATTTTGGTTATTTTTAAGGCGCGGGTGAGGCTTTTAAACGGACTCAACCGTGAACCAGTATTGGTATCATTCCCTGTCATAGGGTTGATATAGAGTGTGACAACGAGCGTAGAGTTCACCATTGATAGTTGAGAGTCAATTGTTTTAATTATGACAATCATAAATAACACTACTTGTAGCAAACTTTTTCAAAGTAGTATGACTGTGTATAAAAAATATATCCACGTTACTTTTTCTTGCAAGCAGATAATTCTGTACACACAAGTTATAGACTCTTATGCAACATTCCGAGTTCGCATCTCGGCCTTTGGTATTCCCAAGTTAAAAGACCATAGTTAAGCTAAAACACATCTAATTTGCATATTAAAATTTTCTCAATATCTTGTGGGGTGGGCAACATGAGCGCCCTGGTTATGCAACTTGAATGCTCATTAGCTTATCACCCTGAACATCCGAGGGAGGAGTTAGAAAAGCTTTATCCTCAAAAATCAGGTTTGAACTTTCGGCACAACCATTCTATTTGGCACTACTAACTCGATAACTGCGTCAAGCGTCTTGCAGCTAAATTACTGTATCAGTTTTCCTGGTGTAGCAATTTAACGTTTATATGGAATGAAATTTAAGCAATTAGTAACCAGCCAGAAATAATGACAACTCAGTTTTGGAAAAAAAGCATAGAAATTAATGCGACTCTAACCAACTTACTATTTAACCCCGTGCGTAGACGCTTACTTTTATGCCGCAGCAAGTTACGTAAAGCGTCTGATGGACTTGCGGCTAGTCGCCAGACATCGCCTTTCATTCATCAAAGTTGGTGGCTTTTAAGGAAGAGGCAGGGGGGTAGGGAGCAAGGAACTGGGGGGATAGTTCAGATGAGGATTCGACCCCAACTGTTGCGCCACTTTCCCGTAGGGTACGAGAACCACTTAGTAGAAGTGAGGGAATTAGACCCATGTTCCGCAACGCTTGTCGGCTCTTCGCTGGGGTCATTTCCCCCTGCTCCTTTTCCCCCTGCTCCCTGCCTCTTGTTGAAGAAGCGTCTGCTGCCATTATTATTTTTGATATCATTCGTTGCGGTATTGCTACTCAACAGCTTTGCCCCTGCTATTGCCCAACTACCTGCTCAACCTCGTCAAGAAATTCGGGGGGTGTGGCTCAGTGGTAACGATTTTAGCGTTTTCCGAAATCGCTCTAAGGTGCAAGCAGCCATGAGCCAACTAAGGCAGTTAAACTTTAACACCGTTTATCCAGTAGTGTGGAACGATGGCTATACACATTACCCCAGTGCCATCATGCAAAAAATGGGTATTCCCTTCTTCTTCAAGGGAATAGATGGACAAGATGTAATTGCAGACATTATCAGTCAAGCCCGCAGAGAAGGGCTACTAGCAATACCTTGGTTTGAATTTGGTTTCATGGTTCCTCTAACTTCAGAACTTGCATCCCAGCATCCAGATTGGCTGACACAAAAGCGGGATGGGACTCAAACTTCAGTTAGTGCTGCGGGTGAAGTAGCGTGGTTGAATCCCTTTCACCCTGAAGTGCAAAAGTTTATCACCGAACTCGTGATGGAAGTCATTACTAAATACGATGCTGATGGGGTTCAATTTGACGACCACACGAGTTTACCTGTGGATTTTGGTTACGATAAATACACAATTAGTCTATATACTCAAGAAACTGGGAATCCTCCCCCACCTAATCCCCAAGCCCAAGCATGGAAAAAATGGCGGGCAGATAAAATCACTGCATTCATGGTAGACCTTTACCAAACCGTGAAAGCTCGAAAACCGAACGCTATCTTCTCAGTTTCTCCTGTTGATTCTGAATACGCCTATAAGGTGCAACTGCAAGATTGGCTCAACTGGGTACGGTTGGGTATTGTCGATGAGTTAGTTATGCAGGTGTACCGTAATGATTTGGCAAGTTTTATCAGTCAAATTACCCGCCCAGAAATTTTAGAAACCCAAAAAATCATCCCAACTGGTATCGGTATTTTAGCGGGGTTACGAAATCGCCCAGTTTCCATATCACAAATCCAACCCCAGGTGCAAGCAGCGCAACAACGCGGTTTAGGTATCGGCTTTTTCTACTACGAGAGCCTTTGGGATATCGCGCCTGAACCAGCAGAGCAACGCCAGTCAGTATTTGCGGCTCTTTTCCAAAACCCAGCGTTGCGCGACATCTCGCAAAATACACCCCGCCAGCCAAGTTTTGATACCATATCCTTACCTTTATACACAAAACCTTCCCTTGGTCAACGTGTTCGCGGCTATTTTTTGTCAATGGCGATCGCAGGTGGTCAACCAAAACGTATCTTATTAGATACAGGGTCAGCAGGACTGAGAGTTCCTAAAGAGTTTTTAGGTAATGCTCCTATCCGCAGAACCGGACAAAATATCAAGGAGGTATTAAGTGATGGGACTATCCTTGAGGGAGAATTAGTTTATGCTAACATCCGATTTGGTTTACTTCCCGCCGCAGAACCCGTTCCAGTACAGATTGTTACCAGTCGCCAATGTACTGCCCAAAAGCCTAATTGTTCAGCAAAGAATGGTGTGCCATTTTCCGGTATTATCGGTGTCAACTATTTTGAAAAGTCACTTCCCTATAATCCGTTGAGAAAATTACCAGGCAATTTGAGTAACGGATTTATTATTACGGGAAATGGTGGTAATAACAATAATGGCAGCCTAACTCTCGGCTTAACTGCTGGTAATCAAGCAGGTTTCAAAATGGCTCCTTGGAACAAACAAAGCGAAATTAATGGTGTACCTGGTAACAGATGGGACTCTCAATTGAGCAAAGTTTGTTTAACTATTGCTGGGAGTTCTGCTAAAAATCTTTGTAACAGCAAAATGATTACTGATACTGGAACTATTAATGGTTTGACTGAATTCAAGTCAGCTTCTACAGCAGGTAAACTAAAACCAGGCGTATTACGTTCAGCAAATGCTGTGAAAGTAGCGATTAATGGCATTTTTGATTACAGCCTGACACCAGGAACCCGCGACGGATTTAATCGTTGGAATTTGAGTATTTCGCCACAATCAGAACTTCCTACATTTGTAAATACTGGCATCGCCTTTTTTGATAAATACGATGTCCTCTTTGACCAAGTTAATGGAAGACAGGGTTTTCGCAGTCGGCGGTAAGATGAAAGTAAAAACTTACTCTCTCAGCTAGCGTTCAAAACTAGTGGTCTGTCCCATTAAATTTGAAGGGTTGTAAAAGTTTGTAGTCAGCACTTCAGTGCTTAAAACTGAGCGATAAATCGCTCAATACAAACCTTGCAAAACTTATGGGACAGACCACTAATTTGTCGTAGACAATTTATCTTTGTCATCACCCTATTGGTACTAAAACCGCGAGCTTATAGCGGTTATCGCTTGAGTGAGGTACAAAAACCCCACCCCCAACCCCCTCCCCGCTCTTCGAGAGGGGACTATAATTCACCTTGTATGATTAGGAAACGCTATATTGCTAAACAAAAACATCTCCAAAAGTTATCACACTTTTTAGAGATGTCTAATCAACTGCAATGATATTAAGTTACACGCTAATACTATTAGTAACAAGCCTTGGTTTCAAATAGTTGTAATTTATTAAACGACTCTTATTGTTCAACTCAATTTTCCGCTCTGCTTCGTTCAACTCCTGCTGGAATTTAACTAAAATATCCTGAGCCTCTGGGTCTACAAAATTATCATCATAGTACCCTAATCTGTCATAATGGTAGGCTGACAGGATAAATAAAATAGATAATTGGTCAGCAGCTTGCTTCGACGGTGGCAGAAATGATAATAGACTTTTACGGTCAGGAATAGTGCCTTCTGCTGTCATTTGTTTATAAGCAGCAAGGGGCATATTTGGCATAAAAGTCATATATTCATATTGCGGGTAGTTAACAGCAGCGTGTTGCGGCCCACAGGTGAAGATAACCGCAGTGGCAATGTCAACTAATTGGTCTAATGTGTCGATGCGTAGTTTACCGCCGTAGGCATCGCTAACACCCTTGACTCGCCCGCCTGATTGGGAAACTAATTCCTGTGCCCAACTTTGTAATTCCAAGTCTCCTGCTAAGTCTTGGGGAGTTTTGTAGTATAGCTGCAAGTATTCAGACACAAACTTTTTAATGGCATTCCACAATAGCAAGCCATCGTCTCGATAGGGATAGTGAGGTAAGTTGTCTGGATCATCCATACCCCGATTTTTTAGTTCAGTAGGTAAGGAAAACTGATCTAAGCTCCATTCTGTATATGCGTTGACTACAATTTGCAATGACTCTTGCAGAGTTCCGGCTAGCAATTCGTCAACAGGGCCACCTCGATTAACTAAGCGTTTACGACCTAATTCATTATTAGCTAACATGAAACGGAAGTGGGGTTTTAGCAGTAAGTTGAGGGGATGGTTTTCGGCTAATTGACGGGCTGTGACAATAGCAAAGGGTTCCATAACAAAGTGAGTTCGACACAGATGGCTACTCATTTCATGATGGTTAGCATCAGCAATTTGAACACAAAGCTTGGCATGAAACCAGATTAAAGGGTCGTCAAAAGGTGTGATTAGCTGGCTCTGCTTGCCACTTGCGGGGTTGATTTGGATAGCAATCGGTACTAGTTGACCGCGATCGCTAAAACCAGAACTGCGCCAACAAAAGAAAGCTATAGGGGTTGGTAAATACTTCTTACCTCTTTCATAAGTACCTCCTCTAACAAACGCAAGCGCTCTGTAATCAGCTACATATAAATTTCCATTCGCAAGTTTTTCTACTAAGTTGATAGAGTCACCAAATTCTTCTTGCAGTTCTAAAATAGTAAAGGCGAAGCCATCTGGCATCTTCTCAATTCGGCGTAAAACAAAAGGATTTGCCCCACAAAGCCGTTGTTCACAAAAAGAATCATCAGTTTGGTATGTTTTGATGACATTAGGTTTAGGCAAAACTGGAAAATAGTCTTCATAGTCTTGCAATTCATCTAAAGGGTCCCAGAAAGAACGGGTTTTAACGGCCAACATATTTATCGGAAGTTCTGCTGTCTCTAAGGTCCGTTCAGCAATATACTTAGTAGAAAAGTTCTCTCTATAAGGGACATTTTTTAGCATTGCCATAGGCGCTAAAAAGTCGTAATCAAATTCATACTCTCCTAAGTTGCGCTCTAGCAATATTTGACGTTTCGTAGGGTCAGGATCATTCTGAGGAAGGTATGGTTTCATAATTTTTTTGCCAGTTTAAGGTAAGAACAATAACAAGTAATTTAAACTCTAAAATCTGGGTTTTAAATTTTCACATAAAATATTTAATAGTGTTTATTCGGGTCTGTCTGCAAACGGCAAAATCTATAAGTTTTAAACTGCTAACCATGAATCAGGCTTACTTATTGTTGTTATGCAGAATATCCATTTTTGTAAGATTTCTTCACATATAGTCCAATACGCTTGGGTTATACCAATTTTTTATGAAGCTGCATAGAATTAGATCCCCCCTAGCCCACGCCAGTCGCTCCACTACAGCGCTTCGCGCATCCTGCGGCGGGGGAGACCCCAAGACCGCACTTTGTGCTAAATCTCCGTCACAAAACTTAATTACGTAAAGCCTGCGGCATAGCTTCTCTTCGAGACGCTACGCGAACGCTTAACGCGGAGCGTGCCGGAGGCTCTATTACGAATTACGAATTACGAATTACGAATTATTTACCAGGTGTCATCTCTGAAGAACTAATTGCCAAAATTGCTGCTTGCGTACTACCCCCGATCGCTATAGGGCATTAGTTTTTGACAAATCACAAATGACAAAGATGCAACTTGAATGCTGGTTAGCTTATCCTTTTGTTATCCAAACACTAAGGATGCTTTAGATGGTTGCTCAAATCCAAGAACTTGAAGCGCAGCACTGGGTTAAAACTCGTTCTTCCCTCGACCCTAGCGAATCCACTTTCCTGATTTGGAAAGGTAAGATTTATGCCTTTATCCCCGGCGAGAAAAGACAACTCCTATTTAAAATCTTGGGATTGAGTATTAGCAGATGTATTCCCACAGCAGAGGGTAGCTGGGATTTTACTTCTAGGGAATTAACTTACTACCTCAACCCAAAAACAGATGAAATCTTACATAAATGGGAGAATCCTTGGACAGGCGAGACAGTTCCGGTGATTCACGTTGCCAATAATCCAGTACAGGGGAATTTTGAGGGAAATTTCCCCGCACAAGTAGATGGTGATAGCACAACCTTCGTTTTTGATATATTTCCTTATTACCCCAATCCCCTAGCAGACGATCGCAAATTTGCCGAATACAGCCCAAATCCAATTTATCAGGCAGCAGAATTATTTAAATTAACAGTGCCAACCGCAGATTTGTTCAACCCAGCCCTCTCTTCAGTTTCTCAACTCAAACTAAGTTGGGATCGGATTGGTCAATGGCTTCCCTGGATGAAAATGGGCGATCGCTCCGGTCAACTAATCTACAGTGCTGTTGGCAGCAAAGTCAATGGTTTAACAGAACTGCCACCACTGCTGCAAGACGAAATTAATAACCGGATTCCTCTATATAAACAAGCCCCAAAAGCATTGATAGATGGGGAAGATATGACTTCCTGGTTGTACTTCCAAAAGCACTTTCAGTCTTACTTGGCTGGTGAAATCTTCCCGCTTCCTCAAGCAGAAGAATTGTAAACTAGCTAGAAAGCAATAGACATCTCCGAAAAAGAATTGTTTTGACGTAGCAGCGCTACGTCTCTACAAGAGTTCTGGATAAAGCATATTTAATTTCTGGAGATGTCTAATATCGAACTCTCGCCAGGAGATAGCGGTTAGACGGACACGCGAAGAGGGATAATTTAGAGTCTGGCGATCGCTTCAGCAAACCATTCACTTTTACAAAGAAAGGCAGAGGGCGGCTATGCTGAAGGAAAGATAATCTTTTCTTTGACACTCAAATAGATGTAGCCCTAACCGTTGGGAAAGTTGTTCACACTTGTATCAAGTTAGGCTAATCACTTATAATTCCTCCTATAACTACGCCAAAACTAGGCAAGTTGATATTACATATAAACCAAGCAGATAAGGTAATAAAAATGCTGAAAAACAAGAATGTAGTGGTAGCAGCTATTATTTGCTTGTGTTTGAGCAATGGCAATACTGCTTTTGGTAAAGAAGTTGGCGTTGTTTTAACAAAAATTCCAGACTCAAATCGAGCAGCACTTCCTGGCAACAAAAACGCAGTGGCTAACTTTGAGCAAGGCAGCAATCTATACAAACAAGGAGATTTCAAAGGAGCAGAGGCGGCTTTTCGGAAAGCAATTGAACTTGAACCCAACTTTGTACAAGCTTATATTGCTTTGGCAAATACTCTCGACGATCAAGGCAAACCCCAAGAAGCGATCGCACATTACAAAAAAGCCATCAGCCTCGATCCTCAAGACTCTGGAGCCTACTTTAATTTGGGTTTGACTTTAGCAAGGCTCAATCAGTTAGAACCTGCGATCGCCCAATATAAAAAAGCTCTCAGCCTTGAACCCAACTATGCAGACGCTCACTATAACTTAGGAAATGCTCTCTACACTCAAGGCAAGCTAACCGAAGCAGTCACCGAATATACAGCAGCTATTCGCCTCAAACCCAGTTATGCCCCAACTTACACGCGTCTGGGAAATGCTCTGTACAATCAAGGTGAGCTAGAACAAGCAATTATCCAATACAAAAAATCCATTAGCTTTGATCCTAAGTATGCAGACGCTCACTATTACTTAGGCAATGCTTTATACGCTCAAGGAAAGCCAGCAGAAGCGATCGCCGAATATACCGCAGCCATTCGCCTCGATCCAAAAAATCCAGCAGGTTATAATGCCTTGGGAAATACTCTCTACGCTCAAGGCAAACTAGAAGAAGCGATCGCACAATATAAACAAGCCCTCAGCCTTGAACCCGACTATGCAGACGCTCACTATAATTTAGCAAGCGCTTTTTACGCTCAAGGCAAGCTTACAGAAGCAATTGCCGACTATACCGAAGCGATTCGCCTCGATCCGAAACACGCACAAGCCTACACAGGTTTAGCAAATGCGATGGACGATCAAGGTAAACCCCAAGAAGCGATCGCACATTACAAAAAAGCCATTAGCCTTGTACCCAACGATGCATTCACTTACTATAATTTGGGAATCACTTTAGGAAGAGAACAACAGCTAGAAGAAGCGATCGTTAATCTCAAAAAAGCCAGAGAGTTATTTCAAGCTGAAGAAAACAAGGAAATGGTTGAGCAAGTCGATCAGCTAATCCAAAAAATAAATATCCGAACGAATTGAATTAAGGGAATTGGGAATTGGGCATTGGGAATGGGGCATTGGGAATTGGGCATTGGGCATGGAGATTGGGAAGTAATAACCAATGACAAATGACAAATGACAAATGACAAATAACAAATGACTCAAGAAAAAGGCAAAGTCTACCTTGTAGGTGCTGGGCCCGGAGATGTGGCATACCTGACGGTAAAAGCTTACAATCTCTTAGCTGTTGCTCAGGTTTTAGTCTACGATGCCCTGGTAGACGCTCAATTATTGCAGTGTGTATCACCTGATTGCTTGAAATTGGATGTCGGCAAACGTGGTGGTAAACCCAGTACAACCCAAACTGAGATTAACGAGTTACTAGTAAAGCATTGCCAGCAAGGAAAACAAGTTGTACGCCTCAAATCAGGCGATCCGTTGATTTTTGGGCGTTGCACTTCCGAAATTGAAGCTTTGAAAGCATCTGGTTGTGATTTTGAACTGATACCAGGAATTTCTTCTGCCCTTGCAGCACCGTTGCTAGCAGGAATTCCCCTTACAGATCCGGTGTTAAGTCGTTGTTTTGCAGTACTTACAGCTCATGAACCAGAGGTTTTAGACTGGGAGGCACTCTCACGATTAGAGACACTGGTAATTTTGATGGGAGGGCAACATCTGCAAGATATTGTACATCAACTGGTGCGACATGGGCGATCGCACTTAACACCCATTGCAATCATCCGTTGGGCAGGAACTCCTCGTCAACAAATTTGGACAGCACAACTGGGCAATATTTTGGAACAAACCACCGAATTATCACTTTCTCCGGCGGTAATTGTTGTTGGCGAAGTTGTTGGGCTACATAAGTACTTACAACCTGAGAAAATAGATTGTCAGGATTCGACTACAGCCCAAACTCCAATGTTAAACAACCTCTACGCTTCTTCCCAACCCCTTACAGGTAAAACAATCCTGGTGACACGTTCAGTTGGGCAATCGAGTACATTTAGCGATCGCCTCATCACATTAGGCGCAACAGTCATCGAAATGCCTACCTTAGAAATCGGCCCGCCCTCCAGTTGGGAAGCTTTGGATGATGCGATCGCTCATTTATCTCAGTTCGACTGGTTAATTCTCACTTCTAGCAATGGCATAGATTACTTTTTTGAAAGGTTAATCGCCCAAGGTAAAGATACCCGTGCCTTAGCAGGTGTAAAAATTGCCGTCGTTGGCGAGAAAACAGCTAATAGTCTCAAACAATATTCTCTCAAACCAGATTTTATTCCCCCCAACTTTATTGCAGATTCTTTAATAGAAAATTTTCCAGAGGAACTGAATGGTAAAAAAGTTTTATTTCCCAGAGTTGAAAGCGGCGGCAGAGAAATTTTAGTTAAAGAATTAACTCTCAAGGGAGCAAAAGTAATTGAAGTTGCTGCATATCAATCTTGTTGTCCTAGTAGTATTCCACCTGCGGCAGAGTTAGCTCTGCAAAATCGTAAAATAAATGTAATTACTTTTGCCAGTTCTAAAACTGTGCAATTTTTCTATCAACTTACTAACAACATATTTTCTAACAACTCTGATGCTAGTCAACTATTAGACAGCGTTTGTATTGCCTCTATCGGTCCTCAAACCTCCAAAACTTGTCATGCTTTATTCGGGCGTGTAGATATAGAAGCCCAAGAATATACTTTAGATGGTTTAACCCAAGCACTAATAACATGGGCAACCAATTCTTAATATCAAATACCCAATGACAAATGACAAATGACAAATGACAAAACGTATAATCGGCTTAACCGGAGGTATTGCCACAGGCAAAACCACTGTCACCAATTATTTAGCTAGCGCTTATAACCTGCCGATTCTGGATGCAGATATTTATGCGAGAGAGGCAGTATCTTTAGATTCGCCTATTCTGGGTGCGATCGCCGGGCGTTACGGCGAACAAATTTTATTACCAGATGGCAGCCTCAACCGCCAAAAGCTAGGCGAAATTATCTTCAATCGTCAAGATGAACGCAACTGGATAGACAATTTGATTCATCCTGATGTGCGCGATCGCTTCCTCAAAGCAATTGCCCAATCTCCCTTACAAACACTGGTGTTAGTAGTGCCTCTGTTATTTGAAGCCGGAATGACTGATTTAGTTACAGAAATTTGGGTAGTGTGTTGTTCTCAAGAGCAACAACTACAAAGATTGATACAACGAAACCATTTAAATAGAGAACAGGCACAAGCCAGGATCAACAGTCAATTATCTATCAAAGAAAAAGTGGATCGTGCAGATGTAGTTTTAGAGAACTCTTCCACCCTAGAAAGACTACTGGAGCAGATAGATGTAGCTCTAAAAACTACAAGCATGGACTAGAATCTATCTATATTAAAAAATATACACAGATCGTATTCTCAAGACATAAAAGCTTTATAACTTTAGATTATCTAGTCCAGTAAAAAAATCTCATATCTGACTAACCTTGTGTAATAATTCGGTGATTTTACAGTTGAATCTGCGGTTGATGATATTGTAAATTTAAATGATTGTTGGTCAAAAGATATCATGGAGTAAAATTAAACACTAATAATTAAGAATTAAGAAAAATTAATTATAAATTATTGATCTTATTTTAAAATTGTTTTTAAGTACCTTCTCCACGAACTGCTTGTAATTTACTGTTGCTAGTTATTGAGTGCAAGGCACTTAATTGGACATTGGGTGATAAATTCCTTTACTAGCTGTCAATGCGGTTGATTCCTAACTAGATTTTCCGCCTGTTCGATTCTGGATTGGTGACTACAAATGATTGATATTCACCTATACTCCAGAACTCTTCGTTATAGATTTCTTCTTTGGGAGAACTCACTTATGTCTTTGCTCGGGACAGGTATGAATTTAAGTTTTAGTTTTTTAAGCAAGTTAGCTCTAGTTAGCTTTCCAGCAAACGAATTAAAGAAAAAAAATAAAATACACGATTATAGCCAACTAGTTTGGGGAAGCGACTACGTATTTGAGCGCCTCAATGAAGGAATGATAGGATACATGACTGGAGTAGGGAAAGACATCAAACCTTGCGATCGCATTATTTTACGAGAAGGTTGTGAATCTTATCAATATCAAGTAGAAGAAGTTGATTATTATTCCGATCCATCTGATATGTGGATAGCTTTGCTTAAGCAAGTACCGATTGACTAAATATTAAAATCAACATTTTTTATAATAATTTGTGCCGCTCTGTCTAAATCTCTCTCCTACAGCAATTTGGTGCGAAAAAACCCAAGTATATTACCCACATTCCGCACCCACAACTGTCACACCCCAAAGAAACGGGTATATTTAGTAC
>NZ_JABXKH010000153.1 GCF_017115105.1 Nostoc sp. NMS2 | reverse complement strand
TCTGTGCGGAAGCACTTGGAGCATCCTCCAAGCTCTCGTTTTCTCGTAACCTAATAGACCAGTCCTAAATATAATCTAGGTACAAAAAAATGGTAGAACGGAGATTTGAACGTCTACCGTTGGTCTACCATAATGAAAAATCCACTTCAATAGACTTGTCCGAAAATTTAAAAAACAGTCTGTGTCTGGCTTAGAGATGGTTTCAGTGAAAGCCAGAGTCAACGGAATAATGGGGGCTAGAGATAGTTACTGATAGTATAGCCCAGAAAAATTGCGATAATTAATTCATAACATACCTATTTTTCAGGACTAGAATAAAACTGGCAAAATCAGGGAACCAATTCTTAGTCTAACTAGACCACACACAGTAAAAATTACCTGTCAACGCTTTCTATACACACGGACTTGTGGTTGTTATTTCCACGAAATGCCGATCAGGTGGTTTCGCAAAAGCTGTCGGGTTGAGGGTTCTTTCCACACCTCATGGTCTGGGTTATGCCAAAGTAGTCATCGTCGTTGATGAAACGGTCGATCCATTCGACCTCAATCAAGTGATGTGGGCGATCGCTACCAAGTTTAACCCAGCTGACGATTTAGTAGTTTTACCGAATATGTCCGTTGTGCCGCTCGATCCAAGCTCCAACCCTAAAGGTATCGCCCACAAAATGATTATTGATGCCACTACTCCAGTAGCACCTGATGTTCGCGGTCACTATTTACAGCCGTTAGATACTCCATTGGGTACAGACCTATGGGAAGCCAAATTTCGGGAGATGCTGAATGTCCGCGCCTGATTCTACAAAAGAAATCGCTCCGTCATGTCCGCGTTGTGACTCAACTAATACGGAAATTATTACTAAATCGCCTGTTCCAGATATCTGGGTGGTTTATGGCTGTCGCGTCTGCTTTTATGGTTGGCGATCAACCGAACCTGATTATGCAACCGATTCGAGGAAGTATAATCCTCAATTCAAAATTAATCCTGCTGATATCCCAAACTTCTCTGTGCTGCCAACAATACCTAAGTTAAGGGATGAATAGTGCGATGCCTACGCAATTGTGATTTTGGCGATCGCATTTATAGCTTTTGCGAGTGCCGTTGTGATTTTGGCGATCGCATTTATAGCTTTTGCGAGTGCCGTTGTTATTTTGGTATACCTACGGCTGCTTGAGAGATTTTTCCGAACTTAAGGCAACTTTTCCGAACTTAAGCGCTCGCTCAAGCTTGCCCTTAAGTTCTATAATCGCTCAAATGTCTACCAATACTGACTTATAACCATAATCCTTAAGTTCGGTGCTTAAGATCCTAAATGTCGGTTGTTTAAACTAGAACTGTGAATCATACTAATTTCAGTTGCTCAATCAATCTAGTCCTGACAAGACATAAAGACAGATTCAGCAGGTGAATTTAAAAAATCTTGTTACTTGTTATAGCCCAAGTACAAGATTTCTAGGCATTAAACATACATTGCAACTTTCTCTATGCAGACATGCTGGCGAACCCAGCCGCAGCCATTCATTTTTATCTAGAGTGGCAAAGCTAGCTAGAGCAAAAACTTAAACCTAGTAAATTCGTTATTATTGAAAATTTTGGTTTACCTATTTACGCCTATTTCAATCATTAAAAATCTACTCTAGCAAGTTTTACCGCTCTAGATTTTTATAGAGATGCAATTAATCGTGTCTTGATTTGTGAATACCAATTATTTACCAAAGGAAACTAATCATTATGGCTTTTGTACCCCAAACTGGCTACAACGATCCCTTCAGCAGCATTATTGGTTCTGTGGGAAATAGCGCACCCACTTTAGGCGATATCGATGGGGATGGCGACCTCGATCTCGTTGTTGGAGACAATAATGGTGGACTCCACTACTACAAGAATGAGGGCAACGTTGGATATACTAAACAATTCGGTATTAGCAATCCCTTTAATAATATTGCTATAAATGATGCAAGCAAACCCACCTTAAGTGATATTGATGGGGATGGCGACCTCGATCTCCTTGTTGGAGGTGACAGCAGGCTCAAGTACTACAAGAATACGGGCAGTGCTACCAATGCCCGATATACTGAGCAAATCGGTACTAGCAATCCCTTTAATAGCATTGCGGAACATTATACTGATGCACAGACATTAGGCGATGTAGATGGGGATGGCGACCTCGATCTCCTTGTTGCAGAAACATTTACCCTTAAGTACTACAAGAATATAGGCAGTGCCACCAACCCCCAATATACTGAGCAAATCGGCACTAGTAATCCCTTTGATGGTATTGGAGGCTATGTCCCCGCACCCTCATTAGGCGATGTAGATGGAGATGCTGACCTCGATCTCGTTATTGGAGATTCCTACGGTGGATTCGCGTACTACAAGAATACGGGCAGTGCCACCAACCCCCAATATACACTGCAAACGGGCACCAGCGACCCTTTCTATAACATTGCTGTGGTGGGTTCTAGCACACCTACCTTAGTTGATATTAATAGGGATGGCTTCCGTGATGCTGTTGTCGGAGATGGTCTAGGTCAACTTACATACTTCCTGAATAACCCTGATGACAGGCTCAATGGCGGAAGTGTGAATGACTCTTTAAGAGGTGAAGAAGGGGATGACACATTGTATGGCTATTCGGGTAATGACTACCTTGATGGCGGAACGGGCAATGACTACCTTGATGGCGGTGACAACAATGATATTCTGAGCGGTGGAGATGGCAATGACACCCTCAGTGGTGGTTTGGGTTATGACACCCTCAACGGCGGTGCAGGTAGTGACTATGTTACTTATGACTACAGTACAGTTGGAATCAACATTAATCTGCTAACGGGTAAGGCTATTGCTATTGGCGATTCTGGGATAGAGTATTTGGTGGAAATCGAAAACGCCATCGGCAGTCGAGGTAACGACATCATCACGGGCAATAATGCTAATAATTACCTTTTGGGCAATTTGGGTAATGATATTCTCCTTGGTGGGGTGGGTAATGATACTCTTAAAGGTGGAAGCGGTAATGACACGCTCACAGGCGGGACTAGTGCTGATAGATTTGCCTTCGACTCTAGGTCTGAAGGAATTGATGTCATCAAAGATTTTAATCGCAGCGAGGGAGACAAAATTTTGATTAATGGCTCCAGCTTTGGCGCAACTTCAACCAACCAGTTTTCCTTTAATGCTAGCAACGGTGCTTTGTCATTTGGCGGGGTGCAGTTTGCAACTTTAGAGAATGCTGCGTCTTTTGTCCCCTCCCTTGATATGACGATTGTTTAATTACGAATTATGAATTATTCGCTCAACCCAACTCCTGTCAAAGATTAATTCATAAATCCGGTTGTGAACTCTTAGTTTTCCCTGTTGTTTGACTACTAAGCCTGACAAGAGTAATTCCATTTGTTCTGAACTGTCAGAAGCAAACACCTCTTGTTGCTGTAAAATTTGTCGATAAAGGTTTAGGAGATGCACAACTCGCTGTTCATTTCTCAGCAAGCGATCGCGAATTGTTTTTAAATGCTCCGGTTCGTCTTGAGATTCCCAATTTTTGATAATTTGCGATCGCACCAAATTTTCAACCCACTCTGCCTCACTACTTGTAGAAACGGAAGTTTCTGATTTGCGAATCAGTTTACAGAGTTTTTGAGTCAGAAAAGGTTGACCGTTCGTCCAGGCTAGCACTTCTTTGAGTACGGCTTGCGGGTTACTAACTTTCTCTGCCAACCCCACAAGCAAAGGTTGGGCTTCATGCAACTGAAAGCCCTCTAGTTCAATCGCCTGACCCACATTAAACGGTGTCCGCTGCTTATCTTGAATCAATTGAGAAGGCGTAGCGACCCCAAGTAAGACAAACGAAATACGTTTATAGTCTGGATTGTCAGCTCGTTTGTTATAGCAAGTCCGCAGCAACACAAAAAAGTCATCAATGCCAAAATCAAGTGTGAGTGTGCTGTCAATTTCATCGATAAAAATAATGATATTTTCAGAGATGTTTTTGAGTAATCCTTCATCGATAAACAGACTCAATCGCTGAACTGGAGACAAAAAATTATGTTCCTGCCACCAAGTACGAATATTAACTTTACTCGACAAATCAAAGCTAGTTATCAATAAATAACTAAAACCTGCATACCACTGTTCTGGGGTAGTCTGGCGATTGCCAATTTCTGAAAGGTCGATCGCAGCACAGGCAAAGCCTTCTGCTGTGAGCCGTTTCATAATTTGTACTCGCAAGCTAGATTTGCCAACTTGTCGCGAATTCAGGACATAGCAAAACTCTCCTAGCTTCAGCGCTTTGTAGAGATTGCGATCGGCTTGCCGCACCACGTATGTGGGTGCATCCATTGGCAAACTCCCACCAACTTGATAGTCATAAGTTAGGGTTTGTTCTGCACTCCTGAGTAGGGCGTTTTCAATCACCAGTTCAGCTTGGGTGGCTTTGAGAACTTCTAAAGTTTGAGATAATTCCTGGGTGCGCTGTTCAACTTTCGCTTCCAGAGTGCGATTGATTTGGGCTAATTCATCTCTAGCCTGCTGCAAAGCTGCATTTTTGAGGGCAAGCTCTTGGATAAACTGCATCCGCTCTGCTTCTGCTTGGTTGCGCTGATGAGCTTCCATCGCTAGTGTCACTAGATCCGCCACTGACCGAACAAATCCCTGTTCTTCCACCGTCCAGGGGCGTGGAGTACCGACCTGTTCCAGACACAAAACGCCAATCGTTTCCCCATCTAACCGAATCGGGGCATCCAGCAAGGCTGTAATTTTAAGGGGCTTGAGGTAGGACTCCCAAAATTCAGCTGTTCTGGGATCTGTCGCAGCATTGTCTACAACAATGATCTCGCTTTCTTCCAAAACCCGGAAGTAGGCGGGATAGTCGGCAGCTGTTAGTTCGCTCCCTTCAAAATGGCGGTTTGCTGTTAGTTCAAATAAATCGACACAGTAAATGCCAGCTTTTTCTTCGCCATACAGCCAAACACTGGCACGTTCAATGTCTAGCGTCTGGGAAGCCACTATGGTAATTTCTTGGATAGCCGTTTGCCAGTCCCCCTGACTCAAGGCTTTGTTCCGGGTCAGTGCAATCAATGCTGTGTTTTGGCGATTGATCTGCTGTTTGCTTTCTTGCAGGGCTTCTTCAGCTTGCTTGCGATCGCTAATGTCGTACAGTGCAGTTAGGAGTGATTTTGTACCTTGGAATTTGAAGGGTTTTAATGAAAGCAATGCCCAAAATGGTGTACCATCAGCTCGTTTGAGTCGGGCTTGTCCTTGGAATTGTTGGTTTTTAGTCAGAATGGACAAAATTGTTTGACGCTCTGCGGGGTTATAACAAAATTCAACTGAGCGATAATTGAGCAACGCTTGAGGAGAAACCCCTAGTAGCGTTTCCATCGCTTCATTTGCATATAAAATCTGACTATCGGTAACGCTAGAAATGATAACTCCAACAGGTATTGCTTCCGCGATTCGTTGAAACTGTTCTTCTCGCTGCTGTCTCAGTTCTAGAGTAATGGAATCGGAATGCTCTGTCGTGGCTTCCAATAAAATTTCCAAGTCAATCTTCTGCCGTAGCAAATCTTTCAAAACGCGATCGCCATGCTCTGCTGTAGCTTCTAGCATGATTTCCAAATCAGTTTTTTCTCGCTGTAGCGCCTCCAATTGACGATTTAGCGTCTCTATTTTGAGATTTAATCGCTTTAGCTCAAATAATAACTGTTCCTTGGAGTTTGCCTCTGTCATTGTTGTAGCTATCCTAAGAGGTTGTTTGAAAAGTGATTGTCTGTGATTTTAGGTACTTATTGACCCCCCCTAACCCCCCTTAAAAAGGGGGAAACCGGAATCAAAGTCCCCCTTACAAAGGGGGATTTAGGGGGATCTAGAACGTTTTGCTACTGAGAAGAGGACTTTTCAAACATCCTCTAAGATAATTGATGCATTACTCCCTTTTCATTCCAAATTTAGTTGTACTGTAGGCATCAATCGCTGCAAATTCACTAAGGATTTACTTTGCCAAGAAACACGGCTTGCCCCTCGAATGACCAGTTGTATATTTTCTTTTTCACGCACTTTGATCACAAGCCTGAACAACATATTAATTCCCGAACTATTTAAGAACTCCAAACCGCGTAAATCTAAGGTTAGAACCGGAGGTTCTTGCGCCACGATGTTATCTAGCAATGACATGATAGGAGCATAACTGTCCATGTCACTAAGCAAAAGTTCTCCCTGAAAAATCACTGTTTGAGCCTCTAAATCGTAATGAACACTGTAGCCTTTATCTTTAATTTCCATTTGATTAGCAAAGCTTGCCATAGATTAAATTGGATTGTTCAGAGAAATTACAGGGGTAGCTGTACAGTTGTGGTGACAGTGATCATTTCTGGCTGCTGCTTAATTATCTCAAACTTCCAACCGAGTTTAGCCCTGTAGTCATTGATGATTGTGATTAAACCTAACCCAGACGTATTCCAATTATCCTCTGTATTTTTTTCTAAGCGGCGGATGAATAATTCACTCGGATCAGAGGTGGTTAGCTCCTCAATCAGTGCTTGAAAAGATGGAACTGCTTGATAATTGATAGCATTAGTTGTTTTAAAGATCAGACAATCGGTTCTCAATTCGAGTTTAATACTGACTGGAAATTGCAAGATTTCATCGCTGAACTTCATTGCATTTTCTAATAATTCATTGGTAATGTATTTCACAGCCCCAATAGTTTTGTTCCGTTTGTCCAACGCACCCGGTTCATTCTCGTCAACTGGGAAAAAGGCAACTAGATAATCGGCAATAAAGCCAGCGGATAAGCCATTGTTCTGCCAACGCTGCTTTAAAGGAATCGAACTGGGTGAAAACCCAATAATCAAATACTCTGTACTGGGGGATGAATTTTCGATAAAATCCCCAAATACCTGAGTCATATTGGTTTGACCTCTGTTTTTCAACATAACTTGGATTTATTGCTGCTTGAGTACGAGTAATGTAATGTCATCCCGAATCTTTTGCTCTCCAATGTGCGATCGCAGATGTGCGATCGCTGCTTGGCTAACACCTTCAGCTGATTGATGCCAGTTCTGGCTAACGATCTGACACAATCGCTCTAGTCCATATTGTTCTCGCTGCGAGTTTCTGGCTTCGGTGATGCCGTCGGTATACAGCACTACACCATCCCCTGATTGCAGTTGCACTTCAGTTTGGCTAATGAATTGATTGATATCTGCAATCACTCCCAAGGGAAATCCCAGAGCGATGGTATCAATTCGCTCAATTTCCCCACCAGAACGCACCACCAGCATTTCTTCATGTTGCCCACTCAACCGGATGCGTCCCCCCTGATAATCTAGTAGTGCCAGTGTCAGATTCTTTTGAAAATTCATGCGTCGGGCATTGTCGTAGATCACCCGATTGAGCGTGTTGAGGAAATTGGTAGAGTTAGTTTCCTGATTCTCTAGTAAGGTGCGGACTGCGGTTTGAGTCATCAGCATCAGCACCCCGCTTTCTAGCCCATGTCCGGTAACATCACCAATGCCGATTTTGACTAAACCATTGCTTTGCACCACATCGTAGTAATCGCCGCCAACTTCATCAGCAGGTTGCATAAAGCCCACAATGTCCAGTCCTGGAACTTGGCGTAGTTCCTCTGGTTTTGGTAGGATCATTTGTTGGAGGTGACGGGTAATTGCCAGTTCTGCACTCATCCGCAGATTTTCAGATTTGAGCGAATTGTTTAGAGATTCGATTTCCTGATTTGCTTGAGCCAGTTGATTAAGGGTGTTCTGCTGTTTTTCCTGAGATGTGAAGAGTGCTTCTAACATCCGGTTGATGGTTATCGTGAGTTCAGAGATTTCATCATTGCTAGACACCGACAGCTTGGCTGAGAGGTTGCTAAGGTCACGAATATGGGCAACTTCACGGCTCAACTGAGCTAACCGAGATAAAACGGAGCGATTGAGCAACAGCAGGACAACGGCATCGAAGACAATTCCACTGATTAGCAAAGCGCTAATTAAATAGTATAGACTTGTTCGACCTTGCTGATAGGTGGTTCTGGGAATATCTACTTGCAAAACCAGAGCAGGCTTGCCATCGATGTCATTCAGTAATGTATATGCTTCAATTACTTCTTCACTAATAGGTTGTACAGAGATCGCACCGTTAGACAAGTTGGGTTTGACTGTCTGGAATTTAGCAGCCTGTTGGCGTTTATCTAGGCGATGTATTTTAATTGGCAGACGAGCAATCCTAGATAGTTGCTCAACTGCTTTAGCATCGAGATTGCGACCAAGAATTAAACTACCCCGGATGGGGCCCTTGCCTGTACTCCTAAGAATTGGTTGGGAAGTAATCCAAATGGGGCTTTCAGGTAACAAGAGAATGCCAGTCTGCTTTGTGGTTAAGTTAGGGCGCTGTAGCAGCAAATCGTTGGGGGAGGAGAGGCGATCGCTCAACAATGCAGGAATTGGTTTGTAGGTCTGATTATTCAAGTCAAAGCCAGTACCATAGACAATCCGATTGGACGTATTAATATATACAATTAAATTAACTTGCAAAGCTCTGAGGGTTTCCGGCACTAGATTTGCTTGAGAGTAGTTGTTATTCCGGTTCTCAACGAAGTTGTAGGTATCATCCCACGCTGACCAATCAATGTAGCGATCGCGGAAATTTTCTTGAGTTTGCCTCAGTAAACTCAGAACACCTTTGACGGTTTGCTGGGCTTCATGCTTTTCTGCTTGCTGGATGCTATTCATAAAGATAGCTGAAGAGGCAGTGTAAAACAACCCAATCAAACCGAGTAGTGTTGCATTAATAATCAGCAGTGTCTTTTGTTGTAGCTTCATTTTAGGAACTGCTACTGAAGCGATGCATAGGTTGGCCTGCGCCAACGTGAAAATACTCCCAGTACAACTTGCAACTGGGTGTCACCTGTTTACCGTGCAGATGCACCAATCCCATACTTTGTAACTGGAACGCCTGGGCCAAATCTAACTCCACAGGCGCGGTTTCCGTCACAACCTTAGTAAAGGCTGCTGCCAGTTCTGGATGCTGTTGTAGACTCCACAATTGTTGTTGCAAGTGATCCCTGTAGATTCCATTTAAGGTATGCGATCGCCAAAACTGCTCTAAAGGCATTTGCTGCTGCTGAATGTGATACAGAGCCAATCGCACCAGATAAGGATGTCCGTCTACAAGCGCCATCAGTTGCTCTATCTCTTGATCTGACCAATCCAGTCCATATTGTTTGACTAGGTTCTGTACCTGCTCGTTGGTAAACGGCTGCAACTCAATGGGCAACCCGACATTAAATGGGGATTTATTCACATTTAGTGGAATATAAACTTCTGTTGAGTGCGCGACAACTAATCTAAGTTTTTTCCAAATATCCCGGTTCTTTGCTTCCTCATGCCAGGTTCGCAATAGCCCAAAAAATTCATCTGCCAAGTCGGGATATTGGAACAGGCGATCGACATCATCCAAAGCTAGTACTAATGGTGCCTTGATTTGGGTGAGTAGATACTGTTCAAAGTACATCTTGCAGCTAATCTTGCTACCAAACAGGGCATCCCAATACTCTGTTAGTTTATTCGGCAGCCGCAACCCCAAACTGACACTGGCACAGAACCACTGCAAGCATTTTTCTAAATCATTAAAAGTTGCTTTATCGGCTAGCTGGAAGTTGATGGGGACAGCGCGATAGCCACTTTTAGCAGCTTGAGCGAGAATTCTGGCCATCAACGAGGTTTTTCCCATGCGTCTGGGAGCTTTAATACGGATTAGTGCCCCTGGCTGGGTAATTGCTCTGTAACACTCAGCTTCAACTAGCGATCGCTCTACATAAAACGCTGAATCTAGCGGTACTTGGCCTTCGGGAAATTCTGGTTGCTCTTGAGTTGATTGCGTAGCTTCTAACTCGAAAACCTCTGCAATTTGAGGTTTTAATCCTGAATAATCGCTTGACTCCAGAACTAAATTGAAAGCGCTGAAGCAGGATTTGAGGCTTTGTCGATCAACTCCAGCTTCGCACTTTAATACTTTCATTAAAGTGTCTAAAGATAAGCCAGTGCGATCGCTCAAAGCTTCAAGCGTATAGCGGTTGCCGTAATTTTCCTGAAATTCTGCCTCAGATTTGGCTTCTTGGAGTTTTTTTAACCCTTGCAATGTCAGAAGCACACCCCGCCTGCGTCTTTGCTTTTGGTCAGCCATTTGGAATCTTGAGCTAATCGTTTGATTTGAAGGCAGTGAAGACGAATCTACGCTTAAATACGTAGTTTACTCTAGAAAGCAGCTTCAAACTCAGTAATAGCACTTAAAGTTTATGGAAGTTAACATGTCTGTTGTCGAAATAGGCAGGCTTGAAAGATTTTTCCGAACTTAAGCGATCGCTCCAACAATTCCTTAAGTTCTATAATCGCTGAAATTTATACCAGTACTAGCTTATAACCATAATCCTTAAGTTCTGTGCTTAAGCTCCTAAACTTCGGTTGTTCAAACTAGAACAGTGAATCATACTAATTTCAGTTGCTCAATCCAGTCCTGACAGGACATTAAGACAGATTCAGCAAGCAACATGAAAATCTTGTTATTCTTCATAACCCAAGTAACGGTGTATCAAACATTCTTTTAACTTCAGCAACAAAAACACTCAGGAGGAAATATTATGCTAGCTTTTACCGCTACCGAATCTACTCAGCCTATCATCTTAAACTCAGTTCGAGTAAATCAGCCAACTTCTAAAGGACTGTTTGCAAAGTGGCAAAAAATCGATGGGAAGCTGACCTGCAATTGGTTGAAAAATCCAGACTAAAGCTCTTTGTAATCCCCTGGTTTTAGATCTGGGGTATTAATTTTGAATTGTTTTGACCACTTTTGTAAAGATAATTTATCGGAGGTAAACTATATGCCACTTATACGTAGGGATTTTCATGCTCTTTTAGCGTTTTTAGTAGCCGTTCCTTCTGCTCTTGGGAAAGATGATTTTTTGCTGGCATAGATGGCTGATACTAAATTAATTACTTAATCTAATATTATACAATCTAGCTGCGTAACAGCTTATAACATAATCTCAGTGAATTCAATAGCCTATCTGATGCCATTTTCAATAGTAAAAATTACAAAGGAGTGAATAACTCACAGAAGGTCACGGAACGTTTAGAAAAACGTTCCCAAATGACAGACTCACTAAATAATCCTTGGGGTACAATCTATAATTTTGAGAATGACGAACCGGAAGTGATAGGTCAGACAAAACTTTTTGATTTAAAGATGTGTGTTGGACTGATGATTATTTTCAAAGAATATTTGAAGCAGTCAGGCAAAAACACAATTTGGGATGAATGTAATACCTATTCATCTAAGTTTGAAGACTGGGAATATAACCCTCTATCTATGAAGCTCAAAAACCTGACACCGGGAGTAAGCCTCGGTTATTCTTACAAAAATGGGGATTTAGCGCTTACCCGTGATGCCTTAGCTTGGTTAGTGAAGCTTGTATATGGAGACAAGGCGATAGTTGATAACTGGGAAATTATTTCTAATGCGGATTTTGACTTACAAGATGCAAACAAGATCCAAAACGCCAAAGCAAGTTTTGTCTCTAAATATCGTCATACATTGGCTAGTCTCTCTAGTCCAGAACACATGGGAACGATTCTAGGTGTTGCCAAGAATGTTCGGGCTAAAAATAACGAGTTTAAACCCTACGATTATATGTCGCACTGGGTCTACATTCCGCAAAATCAAAGTTCTCAAAATTCTTCAACATTAGAGTTGTGGACTTGGGGGCAGAAGTTTGAACTAGACGAGTATTTAAAGGAAAAAGATTATACGGCTAAATATGCGTTAGTACTTACTATTAAATAATGGTTAATTACTCTGCTTGAGCATTCATAATCAACGTTTCAGTTTTTGTCAGTAAGATCCAAGCGATCGCAGATTTCAAAGTTTTTCCGAAGATAAGCCAATTTTTCCGAACTTAAGCGATCGCACAAGCTTGCCCTTAAGTTCTTAAATGGCTCAAACAATTGCCAGTACTGGCTTATGCTCATAATTCTTAAGTTAGGATCTTAAGATCCTAAACTTAGGTTGTTCAAAGCAGAATTTTAAATAATACTGATTCTAGTTATTCAAGTCAATCGCCATGTCTAAAATCCATCATCCAAGCACTAACAACAGCTTCAAGAGCAACTCTGCCAACCTTGATGCCGCGCCAGAACAACAGCATCGCTCAATCGTGTTTATTGATGCGAATGTTGCCGATGCTGCGATGTTAGCAAAAGGTGTAAAGTCCGGCATTAAAGCAATAGTGCTAGACCCCAACAGCGATGGCATAACTCAAATCACTCAAGCCCTGCAAACTCACCCCAAGATCAGCGAGATTCACCTAGTCGCTCATGGAGTACCGGGCTGTCTGACTTTAGGCAATAGTCAGCTGAGTCTCGATACGCTCAATCACTATGGGCCGCAACTGATGCAGTGGTTTGCCCACGCCCAAAAATCGACTGACTCTACACCCTCGCTGCTGCTGTATGGCTGCAACGTGGCAGCAGGTGATGCGGGAGCGGCATTCCTCGATCAACTGCATCAGTTAACAAAAGCTCGTATTGCGGCTTCGGCTCAACGGGTAGGCAGTGCCGAGCTAGGCGGCAGTTGGCAACTAGAGGCGCAACGGGGCAGTGTCAGCACTAAGATTGTCTTTACTGCCACACTGATGCACAGCTATGGCGGGGTGTTTGCCCTTGACTTTGACCCTGCTGACAGCTTTGGTGTCGGCACTGCTCCTGTCTTTGTGGCAGTTGGGGATTTAAATGGCGATGGCAATCAAGACATTGTCGCTACAAACGCCACGTCCGATAATATATCTGTGCTGTTGGGGGATGGAACGGGCAACTTTGCTCCAGCCGTCAACTATGCCGTGGGCGATCAGCCTAGAGGCGTAGCGATTGGAGATTTTAATGGTGATGGTAATGATGACCTGGCTGTCACAAACTATTCTTCAAACAACGTCTACATTCTTTTAAATAATGGGTCTGGCAGCTTTACCTCAAGTGGTACTTTTAATGTGGGCAATGCTCCCAATGAAGTCGCAATTGGAGATTTTAATGGCGATCGCAAGTCCGACATGGTTATTGCAAATAACTTTTCCAGTAACCTTACGGTTCTGTTCGGCAATGGGTTAGGTGGCTTTCCCTCTTCTACTACCTTGGCAGTGAATGATAACACTGCCACTGTAGATGTTGGAGATATCAATGGTGATGGCAAACTCGATATTGTCAGTGCGAGTGCTGGCCCCAAGCGTGTCTCGGCGTTCTTAGGTGATGGGGCAGGTGGCTTTACCCTAGCCAGTAACTTTGGGGTAAACTCTTTCCCCAATTCTGTAAAAATTGCCGATTTTAATAATGATGGCAAAGCCGATATTGCTACCACCAATGCCTCTCCTGGCAAGGTTTCGGTATTGTTGGGCAACGGCGATGGTAGCTTTACCCCAGGCGCAAACTTTGCAGCAGGCAGTAACACTACCAGACTGACAACGGCGGATTTCAACGGCGATGGTAATACCGATGTCGCCGTCGCTAGCAACGGGACTGGCAAGATTTTGGTGCTATTGGGTGATGGGACTGGAAGCTTCGATCCAGCCGTTGGTTTTGCCACCGCCCCGAGTCCCTATGCGTTGACTACTGGCGACTTCAATAATGATGGCAAAGTTGACCTGGTGAGCGCAAACCCCGGTTCTAACAATGTTTCGGTGTTGCTTAATACTAGCGTCTTCGGGAATACTGCTCCAACCGATTTGAGCCTTGATAACACAATAATTAACGAGAATGTGGTCGCAAATACGATCGTTGGCACATTTTCCACCACTGACCCTGAAGGCGGCAGTTTCTCCTATGCGTTAGTTACAGGCACAGGCGATGGAGACAATAGCGCCTTTACACTCAATGGCAACCAACTCAAAATCAACGCCTCCCCCAACTTTGAGGCAAAATCGAGCTACAGCATCCGCGTCAAAACCACCGATGCAGGCGGACTGTCCTACGAAAAACCCTTCACTATCGGTATCACCAACGTCAACGAAGCCCCGACTAACCTTGCCCTGAGCAATGCGACAGTTAACGAAAACGTGCCTGGCAACACAACGGTCGGCAGTTTCTCCACTACCGACCCTGAAGGTGGCAACTTCACCTATGCGTTAGTTACAGGCACAGGCGATGGAGACAATAGCGCGTTTACCATCGTCAACGGCAACCAACTCAAAATCAACGCCTCCCCCGACTTTGAGACGAAATCCTCCTACAGCATCCGCGTCAAAACCACCGATGCGGGCGGACTGTCCTACGAAGAAGCGATCGCCATTGGCATCACCAACCTCAACGAAGCCCCGACTGCTACGGGTGACAGCACTAGCGCTTACAAAAACACCCCCAAAACTATCGCCGCTGCAACCCTGCTGGCTAACGACACTGACCCCGATGCTGGTACAACTCTCAAGATTACCAGCGTCAGCAACGCTACCAACGGCAGCGTCAGCCTTAACAGCAGTGGCGATGTCGTCTTTACTGCCGCTAACACGGGTAATGCCAGCTTCCAATACACCACCAGCGATGGTAGTTTGACCTCTACCGCTACGGTTGCCGTCTCAGTCGGACTCAACCTTAACGGTGGCAACGGCATTGATCTGCTGTGGGGCAGCGAGTATGACGACTTGCTCAACGGCAATGATGGCGCAGATGCGCTTTATGGCGACAAGGGTAATGATATCCTCAACGGCGGCAAAGGCATAGACCTGCTCGACGGCGGGCAAGGCAACGACATCCTTAACGGTGGAGACAATGCAGATGCTTTGTACGGCGGCAAAGGCAACGACACCCTCATCGGTGGGGCAAGTATCGATTTCTTCTTCTTTGCTAAGGGTGGTGGTAGTGACACAATTACTGACTTTACTGACAAGACCGACAAGATTGGTTTAATTGGTGGATTGAGTTTTGGACAACTGACGATTAGTGCTAGTGGCAGCAACACGCTGATTGGCTATGGCAGTGAAACCTTGGCAACGCTAACGGGTGTCAACTCTAGCCTGATTACCTTTGCCGATTTTGTCTAACTACTTTTCTAAGTTTTTAAATGCAATCGCTGCTAGCGCGATCGCCTCATTAACTCAATTGTTTAGGCGATCGCGCCATTCTCTTGTCCACCGTCGAAACGCCCTCAACGTGGTGCTCCTGCCCTCTACCAAACTCTGTTGCACAAACTCAGAGAAGATTTCCACAATCGGTATCTCCCCAAATGTTGGACTGGTTTGTGAGTCGAATGGCACTAAGAAAAGCGGAAACGCTTACCAATTAAGCAGTTTGTAATTGTTTTCGTAATTCATGCCGGGGTTTCGTCATTAAGGGGTAAGCTTTTGGGCGACGTTTCCGAACTCGTGGTTCACTTCTACCGGGGCGATGTCATTAGTAACCATGTACCGAAAACAGGGTCAGGCGGCAATCTCACCAGAAAACTTTGAACTTGCGTTTTCTCTGAAATTATCATTAGATAATCGTTGGGTAGTTCTAGCTTCTTTAATACCCTGGACAGAATTTGAAGAGGAATATTCTTCTGGATTCTCTAGAGAAATGGGAGCACCCGCAAAGACATTTAGGATGGCGTTAGGTGCATTAATAATTAAAGAATTAAACGTGGGATAAGTGATAGAGAAACTGTAGAACAAATAAAGGAAAATCCTTATCTACAGTACTTTATAGGGATGTCACGTTATAGCAATGAAGCTCCATCTGATGCATCAATGTTAGTCCATTTTCGTGAAAGAATCAGTGCTGACCTAGTTAACAAAGTGAATCAAGAAATGGTGAAGAAGATGCTAGAAACAGCATCTTCGATTAGCACTGAAAAAAAACATCAGAACAAGGAAAAGAAGATAGTACGCCAAAAAATCGTGGGAAATTGATATTAGATGCGACCTGTGCGCCGGGTGATATCCCTTTTCTGTCACTTTCCGGGTATTCTGAATAAAAGAATCAAAAGAAAAAACTCTGGAAGGTAGGCAGGGCAATGGATGTAGAATTACAAATCCTAAAACATTTGGCGAGAGACGCTCACCCAACAGTTGCGATCGTAGATGAATATTGTGCAGAGTATAAAGACCTGTTTAAAGAAGTAAGAAATTATGAGTGCTTCAAATATTTACATCTGGGAATAATGTCCCAAATTCAAAGAAAATCATTACCAGAGATAGCGAAAGTCGTAAGTATTAACTCAGCTCAGTCATTACATCATTTTCTAGCCAATTCAGATTGGTCAGTAAATAAGTTAAAACAACGAAGATTAAATAGATTGAAGAAAGAATTAGATGGTCAGGCAATTACAGTAGTCATAGATGAAACCGGAGATAGAAAAAAAGGTAAAAAGACTGATTATGTGGCTAGACAATATTTGGGAAGCGTGGGGAAGATAGATAATGGGATAGTTTCAGTTAATGCTTATGGAGTTTACTCTAATATAACTTTTCCATTAATTGTAAAAGTATTTAAACCAAAAGGAACACTAAAGGAGTCAGATAAATACAAAACGAAAATAGAGTTAGCATCAGAAATTATTACAGAGCTAATTGAATCAGGGTTTAATATTGAATTAGTACTGGCTGATAGCTTATATGGTGAAAGTAGTCAATTTATTAGAAAAATAGCTGAATATAATTTAGCTTAGGTTGTATCAATTAGAAGTAATCATGGAGTTTGTTTGCCAGCAGGAGAAAGAGTTAGGGCGAATAAATGGTGTAAATTTGAGAGAACATTTAGCAATCAAAAATCAGAAATTAGATACATTAGGGAAATAATTTATGGTAAAAAAAGAGCCATAACTTACTGGGAAATTACTACTGATACAGAAACCATGCCAGAAAATTCTACTTCTTTTGTGATGACAAATCTTCAAGGTAATCTCAAGAAAACTTTAGGCGACTTATATGGATTAAGAACCTGGGTAGAATATGGTTTTCGACAGTGTAAACAGGAACTAGGCTGGACAGATTACCGTTTCACCAATTTCCAACATATTGAGAGGTGGTGGGAGATTATTTTTTGTGTTTACACGATGATTAGTTTAAATTCTCCAGTCTTCTTAAGCTTAAATCAATCTCGTCAACTTGAAACTGGGGTACAAGAAAATAGTGATGTGGATTTTTCTAATCATCCACAATGGAACCATGAATATGGATGGAAGAATACTTTAAATAATCTACGTCTCATTATCCAACCACTTTTACTATTTTGGTTGATTTATCCCTGGTTAAGTATTTTCCCTAATTCACATTTATTGCTGGGATTCAATCATTTAATTGCTGCAATGAATCAATTTAAACCCTCTTATGCTTCTGGATGATTTAGCTTATTTACTACTTGCTTATCTCGGAAAGTGACAGAAGAGGGATATATGGTGGATTTGAAGGACAATTTACCTCAAGGTGTCCTGAAAGCTGGTCAATCTACTACTGCACATACGATTACAGTTTACAACCCAGATGCACTGCGGGTTGAGTTTACACCAGGAATTTATGCACTGCCTTACCCGAATCAAGCACCGATTATTACTTCCGCCCCAGTATTAACAGCTTATTCTGGTCAATCATATAATTACCAGGTGGCAGCAAACGATCCAGATGGTGCCGTACTGGGATATCTGCTCTATGATGCACCCCAAGGCATGAGTGTTAACCAAAATACTGGTTTAATTACTTGGTCGCCAACACAGCAAAGTTCGGTAAGCACTGATGTCACCTTGCAAGTATACGACCTGCGCGGCGCTCACACCACACAGTCCTTTACCTTAAATGTGGTCGGCGGGAATCATAAACCAGTATTTAATACTCCTGTTGTTAGTGGCGGCACAATTTCCTCCCCCACTCCCTCCCTCACTCCCCCCCTCCTCCTCAAGGGTGCAGAAGGTAAGGCTTTACAAATTAAAGTCCAAGCAACAGATTTAGACCATAACAAGCTGACATATTGGGCTGATAATTTACCTAATGGTGCGATTTTTGATTCAGCTACAGGTATCCTGACTTGGACTCCCAGTTATGAAGCGGCTGATACTTATGAAAACGTGCAATTCACCGTCAGCGACGGTATAGAAAAAGTAGTGCAGACTGCAACCATCCTGATTGCACCTACCAATCAAGCCCCCACCCTGATTCGTCCCGCTAACACAATCGTGCGCGAAGGTGAAAAAATCCGCATCCAACTCCAAGCAACCGACGCAGACATAATCGATTCTATTTCCCCACTTGCGACTTGCGACTTCGCTTGCGACTTCACACCTCACCTACTCCAGCCCCCTCCTCCCCGGTGGTTCACAGCTAGACCCGCGCACGGGATTGTTTGAATGGATACCAGCCTATTTCCAAGCAGGAGAGTTTGAAATTCCCTTCACCGTCAGTGATGGGGAATCAATTACTACACAAACTACCAAAATTACAGTCCTCAACGTCAACGCCGCACCTGTGTTTGATAACCTCGGCGCTTGGCAAATCCAAGAAGGGCAATCAGTCCGCTTCCGCGCCTTTGCTTTAGACCCAGATAATCCAGGCTTTGTACCCCAAGACCCTTACGGGTTCGGCAGTTCCTCTACTTGGGGAGACCCCAAGACCTTGGGGGGAGACAAAATAGCCTGAAAGAGCTACAGGGTAAAGAATATGGCAATT
>NZ_JABXKH010000116.1 GCF_017115105.1 Nostoc sp. NMS2 | reverse complement strand
TCACCACTCTCTCCGACGACTGATTCCTCTTAAATTTTTGAATTTGGAATTGCTGAATCGGCAAACTACAGATGGATCATTCTATCCGATGGCAAGCAGCAAAAAGCTTAGAGAAAATTCTGTTAGAGGAGCAGATGCCGAGCGTTGTCACCGTGTTGAAGAATTACTTATCACCTGAAACTTACAAAAATGACTTTGAGCAATTTGATCATTGCTACCAAGTTATCTGGAAGTACGCCCAAAGTATGCCCTATCCGGCTTTTTATCAAGCTTGGCATCAACAAGAGAAAGTGAAAGATGGAGAATTATACTAATTCGTAATTCGTAATTCTTAATTAATGGTACAAGCCTCTCAATTTATTGATGGAGATAAAAAATATAATTCTTTTTTTCAAGCCCACGACTTTAGTCGTGGGCTAACAATTACGAATTACGAATTATCAATTACGAATTATTTTGGCGGGTATAACGATGTTTCACCCCAATAGGGAAATATTCAAAATCACCCATTGGCGCTAATGTAACCTGTGGTGTTTGATATTCTGCCGGAACATAATTAGCAAACTCGCTATTTAGCCGTAGCAGTTGTGAAAGAATAGAAGATGCGATCGCTTCTCTTCGCTCTTCACTACCCTCTACCCCTGCTCCTAACTCCACAACCACAGATAAAAATCGGTTCTTATCTGCATCTTCCTTCACCTGCAACACAAATTTACCCGTCACCCATTCGGGAATTCCTGGTTGTTCTAATCCCACCGTCACATTTTCTGGATAGATATTTGCGCCAAAGTAAGAAACTGTAAAGTTAGAACGGCCGAATACATAAACGAAAGGTAGCTGATGAATACCTCTAGGTGATTCTTGAGTATCAGAACGCAGATTTTCGAGCGGATTAAACCCCCATTCTGCTAAAAATTGCAGCATGGCATCATAACTAATTATCCCGCCAGTATCTAAAATGTCATAACGCACTAAGGGAATACCGTTATCTCCTGAAAATAACAATCCGCCATCGTGAACTTCAAAAAAGCGAGTGAAGGGATCGTATTGTACTAGCGTGGGTAAGCGCGATTCTCCAAATAAAGCTCTAGCGGCATCGGGATTTATTGCCAAAAAACGGCGAATGCAGATACTTAACGGGGTTTCATTACCCAAAACTCCCGCATCCGCAGTGCCGTAAAGTGATGCAAAATCATAGCAAGAATTTCGCGAACCAACTCTTTCACCAACTAAACTCCGCCATTCTTCACTAAATACTTCTCCCGCCATCACTAATTTAATCTGATATTGCTGCCACTCCACACCACGGGCGATACCAGTATCAATCACATCTTTTAAAAATGGCGGGTATCCCAATAACACCACTTGTTCAAATGCTGAACCTAGTTCTTGAACAACTCGCAAGATTTCTTCTTTGTTGTTACCAGGAGTAATTACGGTGATGGGATAACCTTTGCTAGCAAGATAACGACAGCAATTAGTAGTAAACATTCCACCTACCCAAGTGCCCAAAGTGAAACAAATCACTGCTAGGGTACGTCTGGTATCTGTATAGAAACTATCGTGAAAAATCTGTTCAAAGCGTGTGGCGATTTGGAGTTCATCTGTGAAAAAACGAGGCCAAAATGTCGGTTTACCACTAGAACCTGATGAAGCAGCTATCATGTCGCACGCTTCTAGTTGTCCGTTGCGGCACAAGTCAGCTAAGGGATAACGCAGTATATAATTTTGTTTAGCGATCGCTGGGAGTTTTTGAAACTCCTCCAAGGTTTGAATAGTCGCGGGATTAATTTCCCTTTCTGCTAAAAATTCCTTGTAGGCTGGTACATTAACCGCCACATCGTGAAATAAACTCAATGCCGAAGTTTGAGGGTTGAGATGTCTTTGCAGTATCGTTTCTAGGGGGGTAGACAAAAAATCTTCAAATGCTTTAATTACTTGCTGCTGTCTTGATTTGGGGTTCATAACGCTTGTTGTTTATCCTCAAGTAGAACCAACACCGTTAAAATAATTCGTAATTCGTAATTCGTAATTCGTAATTCGTAGGATATCCGAAAATGAGGGTATGCACGTTGTAGTCATTCAATAAAACATTAATTTATCCTTCAGCACCATGCAACTCTATTGCAGTAAACAACACACAAATACTGGTAGTAACCGCTTTTGTACCCATTGTGGTGAGCCATTACCTCTTGCTGTGGGACAGGTTGTGGATAATCGCTATCAAATTATCCGTCATTTAGGGCAGGGCGGCTTTGGACGCACCTATTTGGCGGAGGATATAAGTCAATCCCATCGAACCTGTGTGCTGAAGGAATTTGCACCCCAAGTACAAGAACATCAAGATTTACAAAAAGCTAAAGAGTTATTTGAGCGAGAAGCCAATGTTCTAAAAAAACTCCAGCATCCACAGATTCCGCGTTTTCACGCCTCGTTACAAGTGAAAATAGGTACTAAAGATTTTTTCTTTCTAGTACAAGATTATGTGGATGGGGACAATTACTACCAATTATTAGAACAACGCGAGAGCCAAGGAAAGACTTTTAGTGAAGAGGAAGTAATCACCCTACTGCAACAGATTTTACCTGTATTAGCCTACATCCACTCACAAGATGTTGTTCACCGTGATATCTCTCCTGATAATTTAATTTGGCGGCGTTCTGATAATCTACCCGTGCTGATTGATTTTGGTGGTGTCAAGCAATTGCCAGCTTCTCAAGGTTTTTGGCAGACTAAGTTGGTGGGAAATAATACTTTACTGGGTAAAAAAGGCTACGCTCCAGAAGAACAGCTAAGGCAGGGGAAAGCGTTTTTTAGTAGTGATTTGTACTCTTTGGCTGTGACATCACTGGTGTTGGTGACAGGTCAAGAACCGCAAAAATTATACGACAGTTATCAGGGAATTTGGGGTTGGGGAAAAAAAATCCGAGTTAGTCCCCAATTAGAAGCAGTGTTAAAAAAGATGGTGGCTTATAAACCGAGCGATCGCTACCAAAGAGCCGAGCAAATCCTCAAAGATTTACCATCGTCAAGTGCAACTAAATCAACTGGCAATTATATTACCACCAAGATTAAGACGATGGTAGTTGCTCCGGGAAGACAACGCGCCAGTGCCATTGTGAGTAGATTCCAGAACAGAACGCAAGCCATCGCGAAACCGATATCTTTCCCTCTTTGGATTCGTCCTTTTATGATGAGTTTAGGAGGAACAGCTTTAGTTGTCTTAACCGGCGCAGGTGCTTGGGGGGTAGTAAATGCAGTCATTCGGAGCGTATCTTCAATCACTATCCCATCAATTTCATTACCGCAAATTCCCCAGTTCCCAAGCGGTAAGCCAGACAGCGACAAAGGAAAAAACCCTAATCTCCAAGAAATTATCAGTCGTCGCCAACAGCTAGAAATTACTGAAGGATTTTTTATTCCCTTCGTAGATGATTTATTTTATACTAAAAAACCAGAATTAAAGGGACGTAGCCTGACATCTAAACCTGAAGACGCTGGTTTACGAGATGAATGGTCTGGTATGGCTGACGATTTATTGAATAAAATAGAACAGGCAAATCTCAGTACAGAAGCTCGTCGGAAATTAGGTAAATATAGTCAAAAAGATTACGATACATGGAGACGACAAGCGCGATCCGGCCAATTGGGGAACTATACAATTGAGCAACTGAACAAAGACACAAATGAAAAATTTGATCGGTTGTTTCCTGGTCAGGAGCGTGGGAAACTGAATCAAAAGACTTTTGGTCAAATTTGGTATGCGATCGCAGCCGATCGAGTCAGTAAAGTACAATCTGGTAACTAAGGAGACTGGCGACTGGAGACTGGGGAAAAGTTACTAATAACTAATAACTAAGGCTGTGTGCAACTTTCTCTCAGACCTAACCCCCAACCCCTTCCCTACAAGGGAAGGGGAGCAAGAATCAAAGCCTCTCTCCCTGTGGGGGAGAGGTTTGGAGAGGGGTTTTAAGGATAAGTTGCATATCGTGTTAACTAATGACAAATGACAAATGACCAATGACAAATGACCAAAATATATTGTTATAAAGGACATGAAAATTCCCCAAGTAGTCGCTTTTGTCTCCAGTGTGGTGAAAAATTGTCGGGTGCATCCATGAGTTATAGTATCCAACCGGGACTAAGTTTAGGCGATCGCTATATAATTGTGCGTCAAATTGGCCAAGGTGGCTTTGGACGCACTTATTTAGCCGAAGATGTCAACCGTTTCCGCGAACTTTGTGTTTTAAAAGAATTTTCCCCCCAAGTTCAAACCGCTTACGTTGTTCAAAAAGCAGAAGAACTGTTTGAGAGAGAAGCGAGTGTTCTCTATAAACTGCAACATCCCCAAATTCCCCGCTTTCGGGAACTGCTGCGGCTCAACTTAGGGGGCAAAGAATATCTGTTTTTGGTGCAAGATTATGTAGAAGGGGAAACTTACAATTCTTTGTTAAATACCCGGTTACAACAGGGTTTGCGCTTTACAGAAGCAGAAGTACGCCAATTATTGCAGCAAATTTTGCCAGTGTTGGAATACATCCACTCACTAGGAGTAATTCATCGAGATATTTCTCCAGATAACTTAATGCTTCGCACTGTTGACAAACTGCCAGTTTTAATTGATTTTGGCGGTGTCAAACAAGTAGTAGCAACTGTAGCTTCCGAATATTACCAACCCGGTATGGTTGCATCTTCCCCATCACCAACCCTATTAGGTAAAGTAGGATTTGCACCCCCAGAACAGATGCAAACTGGGTTAGTATCTCCCCACAGCGACTTATATGCTTTGGCCGCAACAATGTTGGTTTTACTGACAGGGAAACAGCCACAAGAATTAATTGATACCTATAATCTTACCTGGCAGTGGCGACGGGAAGTAAACGTGAGTCCGATTTTGGCACAGGTATTAGATAAAATGCTATCTGCCAGACCAAGCGATCGCTATCAATCAGTTCGTCAAGTAATCGAAGCCCTCAACCCGCCCCCACCTAACTATCCCCCAACTCAATATCCCACCCCACCACAACCCACATCCGCCACCGTCGCCGTCTCCCCCCCTCCCCCATACTCCTCATCCCCCTCATCCCCTCCTCCCTCCTGGTGGACACCAACAAAAACCTTCCTAGTAGCAACGGCGGTAGCTGGTAGTGTTGGATTAATTTGGTGGGGAGTGAATAGCAGCCGCAACGATATCGGGGAAGTTCAACCTAATCCCACAGCCAGCCCAATTCCAACCAGTAACCAACCAACCGATCCTTTAGCGCAATATTCACCAGCAGAACGGCAACGCAAAGAAAAATTAAGCGATCGCCGTCAACAGTTGGGAATTAACTCTAACTTCTACGTGAACTTGGTGAATCAAGTTTTTTGGGACAGAAACCCCAGTTTAAGAGGACGCACTCTCAGCGATGGGACTGAAGATGAGAGTTTGCGGGCAGAATGGGATAAAACAGCGTCAGAATTGCTCGAAAAACTAGCACCCCTCAGTTCTAACACCCGCCGACAACTGGGAACTTATACAACTGCTGAACGCGATCGTTGGAAAGTGGAAGTCAATAAAATCAACGTTGGTAGTCGTTCTTTATATGATTTGGGCGACTCTGCATTTTTAAGTGTATTCCCTGAACAACGTGGTAAAAATTTCCGAGATCAGCCCATTGGACAAGTTTGGTACGGTTTTGTTAGCGATAAACTCAGTGCGATTCTCGCTGGTAGCGCTTTCCAGAAACTTGTCTTTGATCCGGGCGCTACTGGCAAAACAGTCAGTGGTAATCTTGAACCTGGTAGTGGCAAAGTATTCATTGCTGGACTTGCTAAAAATCAATCTCTAGAATTGAAACTACAAGCAAATTCCCAAGTTTTGTTATCAGTTTATTCACCCTCTGGCAAAATCCAATTTTTAGAAGATTCTACCAAGCGCAGTTTATCAACTAAATTACCAGAAAACGGATTTTACGAGTTTGTCGTGGTTTCCACAGCATCGAAACCAGTAGACTATGAACTCACCATTACAGCAGAAAATCCCACTCCTCCCCCATTGCCAACACCTACGCCAACGTCTACACCCACGGAAACATCCACGCCTGAACCTACACCTACTCCCACAGAAACCCCCACACCTGAATCTACACCTACACCCAGTGCTGAGGTGATTCCCCAGAAGAATTAAAAATATCGGGGAAACCCAATTGATATGTTGATAAGAGGCAGGGGGCAGGGGGCAGGGGGCAGGGGGAGAAGAAAAGGTACAAACCTTGCCCTTTGTGGGCAAAAGCGCCCTTGCTCCAAATATGCCGAGAGGTTGTTCGTGCAGTATCTCCAAGAGTTGCCCCACCCCTTGTGGGTGGTTTTTCTCCCCTGCCCCCTGCCCCCTGCTCCCCTGCTCCCCTGCTCCCTGCCCCCTACTCCCCTTCACTCGCCCAAACCTTACAATCCACCAGAAAACAATTTACCAACTTGCGTCAAATCGACATTTCCACCACTGATGATGACACCAATCCTCGACTCTGGTGCTGTCACCACACCTTCAAGTAAAGCTGCTGCTGCAAGTACTCCGGTAGGTTCAACGACAATTTTCAGACGTTCCCATAAGAAAAACATGGTGCGAAGAATTGCTTCTTCAGATACCGTCACCATATCATCGACGTAATGCAGCACTAAGGGGAAAGTAATTTTACCAAGGCTAGGAGTCCGCGCACCATCGGCGATGGTATTAGGATTCTTGACAGTTTGCAGGGTTTTGGTGTGAAAAGAGCGGGTAGCATCGTCGGCAAGTGCTGGTTCTACCCCGATTACTTTACAATTGGGTAAAAGTGACTTGGCTGCGATCGCACATCCTGAAAGTAATCCGCCACCGCCACAACAAACTAATAGTAAGTCCAATTCACCAACTTCTTGAATCAGTTCTAAAGCAGTTGTCCCCTGTCCAGCGATTACATGGGGATGATCGTAAGGGGGAATAAGTGTGAGAGAGCGATTATCTGCTAGATTTTGGGCTAATTCTTCTCGGTTTGTTTCTTGGCGATCGTATAAAATTATCTCTGCACCATAGCCACGAGTAGCAGTTTGTTTGACAATGGGTGCATCATCAGGGATGACAATAGTGGTGGGAATATTGAGTAATTGTCCAGCTAAAGCGATCGCTTGGGCATGATTTCCTGATGAATAGGTGAGAACGCCTGTTTGTTTTTGTGCTACCCATAGTTGCGCTAAGGCATTGTACGCCCCTCTAAATTTAAATGCCCCCGTGCGTTGAAAGTTTTCGCATTTAAAGAATACTTGGCTATTGGTGCGATCGTTAATAATTCTAGAAGTTAGCACAGGCGTGCGATGGGCAATTCCCAAAATTCGCTCTTGTGCTGCTTGCACATCAGTTATAGTAACGAAATTAGGTTGTGACATTAATGATGATATGTAAGAATTCAGGAGTCAGAATAGTTAAAGAATCAGGAGAAAATTTGAGAATAAATATACCAAGTATACTGGATTTTTTCTAAATTCTGACTTCTGAGTGCTGAATTCTGATGACGATTTTAAATATTTTTGTTCTTGTTTATATAGATACAGATTTTTATATTTACGCCTCTTATGCTTGATTAAAGCATACTCATTTCAGGTGGATAGCATCATTTTTTGTCTGCATAAAAATAGCTACAGTAAACATTATATATTGCTGTAGCTAAATTTATGAAACTTAAATTAATTAATTCACATTCGCCATTTTTCTAGCATGAATAAAACATCTGAAAGTCGGCAAAAAAAAACTGCTCTAATTACAGGATCTGCTAGTGGGATAGGTTATCAATTAACCCAGATTTTTGCTCGTCATGGTTATAATCTGGTGTTAGTGGATAAGAATGAACAAAAACTTACAGAAATCATAAATGAATTTCCGCAAAAATTTGATATTTTTGTGAAAATTTTGACTAAGGATTTATCTATCCCAACATCTCCAGAAGAAATTTTTACCGAACTCCAGCAAGAATCTATCAAAATTGATGTGCTGGTTAATAATGCTGGCTTTGGTACTTATGGAGCATTTACCGAAACAGACCTCAGCCTTGAACTGCAAATGCTTCAGGTAAATATGGTGACTTTGACTCATTTAACAAAGTTATTTCTCAAGGATATGGTCGAGCAAGACTATGGAAAAATATTAAATGTCGCCTCAGCAGCAGCTTTTCAACCAGGGCCTTTAATGGCAGTTTATTTTGCTACTAAAGCCTATGTCTTATCATTTTCAGAAGCTATTGCTAATGAATTAGAGGGTACTGGCGTTAGCGTGACTGTTCTTTGTCCCGGGCCAACAGCATCGAAATTTCAACAAACTGCTGCAATGGAAGATTCCAAGATTGCTAGCGTTAACAGAATGATGGATACGGAAACCGTTGCTAAGATTGGTTATCGGGGCTTAATGAAAAATAAAACTGTTGTTGTTCCTGGAATGAGAAATAAAATATTGACCGAAAGCGTCAGATTTACACCCAGAAATCTAGTCACAAAGGTTGTGAGAAGTATGCACGAACTCAAAAAAAATATGTAGCCCGATATTTATCGAACAGAATTCAGGAGTCAGAATACAGGAAAGGTATTCTGACCAAAAAAAGCGGTGCTTCGCAGCGTCTCGTCTTGATTATGACCGGAGGCGGAGCGTCTCCGGCTCCGCTCCTGTTAGCGATAGCGGGGCGTTTAGCCCATTCTGGCTTCTGAATTCTTCTTCAACCTTAAGATAGCTGTTTTTTGAATATATATATGCTGTGAAAGTTGGGTAGAAGTATCTATAGTATAGAAATAAGTTAAAAACTACAGATAAAAAGGTTTCGTGAATTACGTATAGACACTTGTATGTTCAGGTAGTGCTGCGAAAACAACAAGAGCGCCTATAGGAGAATCTGCAATGTCTAGTGGAGTCTTTATAACAAACTAAAAAAGCGGGTTTTTAGAAGTTAGTGGTACTCAGTAAATTTTCATAAATAAGTTTATATGTTTTAGCATTTTATTTCGTTTCACTACCTACAAAATTTTTCATAAATAATTTAAGTCTAGCTATTATTGATTACTATCTTGGGGATGCTCAATTCCCTCACTATAGTAGGATGTTTCCTCATTGTCTCAACCGTTATTATATTTATGAAATATAAATTAAAGTTGACTCTCTGAGGTAAGTAATGGCAATTAAATTGAAAGTTCCGAATATTAAAGGTGATGAGTGCGCCAAGAAAATAACTAAATCTATTCAGACTATGGAATCTGATGCAAAAGTAGATGTGAACGTTGATACTAAAACCGTAACTGTAGAAACTGCAGCTTCTGAAGAGTCGATTAAACAGATAGTTCAATCTGCTGGTTATACGATAGAAGGCTATTAATTACTTCATCTAAACTCCACAGAAATTTAGATAAAGTAATTTAGGGACTTCCAAGAAATATCCATCTTGTGGGGTGAACATCCCGCCCGCCCTGAATATGGGACGGCAGAGGATGCCAACCCCACAATAAAATTTGGGATGTTTTTTTTGTCAGTCCTTACGCGGCGACACAAACGAAGTCCGCCTACGCGGACTCTCTGAAACCCGCGCAGGCGGGTTTAGTTTGTATAGCCCCAGACTTCTAGTCTGAGGGCGATCTGCCAAAACGGGATGCTCCCATAAAGTCGAGCTAAGATTTCCGGTACTAGCTTTCAAGAACGGATTAACATTGGGTCATAAATTTGACATTCCTGAACCCCATAATTGCCCACAATCAAGCTAGCCTGCTCAAGCTCTTTGTCTGTGCCACTAAGGATGAGTATGTAATTGCCTTGAGCAATTTGCTCGTTGTAAAAACGTGCCCATTCATCTGCTATTCCTAGCCTCATAGCGTCAAAGCGCTGACTTAAATTAATACCACTTAACCCAATCAATTGAGAAAAGTCTTTGCAAATTAAAGACATCTGATTTGCTGAAAATCCTGCTACATACATATCGTTAATTGCGGCTTTAGCATTATCTATGCTATCAAAACAACTAATAGCATACTTACTCAAAATCCCCCTTTTATTAGAAATAGTAGTAGCAGAATTTGTCGGTAATTGCTCACTACTTATAGGCTCATAAATGCCAAACTCTTCAATACCCCAACGGTGTAGAATTGCTTCTACTTTAGCAAGTTCAAAAGATGTACAATCCACGATTATGAAATAGTGTCCATGCTCTACTCGCTCGTTATATGCTTTAGCTTGCTCTTCAGATATTCCCCAACCAACTAATGCACCAGCAAAAGTCCCAGTAGCAGCACCAATACTTGCACCAACAAGGGTTGTAACCAAAGCAGTTGCAGCCGCACCAGCCAGCATTATTGGCCCAACTCCAGGAATTGCTAAAGTCCCAAGACCTACTAATAAACCAGTCAACCCACCAACAGCGCCCCCTGAAAGCCCTCCTACTGTTGCGCCTTCGTCGGCTTTGTCACCAGTGCGCTCTTTAATTTCATCCTCGGTAATTTCATGATTGCGGTCTGCATTCTGTACAACCACAGATACTTTTTCCATCGACAAGCCAGAATCTCTCAACTCATGTAGTGCCTGTTCTGCATCTCGACGATGAGTAAATACGCCTACAACACGTTTATATTGACTTAAAACCATTATTACTCCTTAAAAGCAGGGGAAAATTAATTCCCCACAAATCTAGTTTTTCATTTCCTGTAATTTTAAATACAACTTTATTTAACCCGAAACCATCCTAAGTAATAAAACTCATTACAGATGCTGCAATAACTACGCTTCAGAAGAATAATATATGCGTCAGTCGCCAGAATAATGCCTACGGCTCCGCTCCTGGATTCTGACTTCTGACTCCTTTTCATTGGTGTCTCACTTCTTTGCCTGTATCACTTGCAAACTACCACCTGAATATAAAATTGGCTTACTCACATCAAATCCAGTCTCAGTTAACAATCCAGCCAAATCAGTTTTCAACAATTGCCAAGCTGTTTCCGTCTCAAACAACAACAAAAACAGTGATATCCCAGGCCAAAATATCGGATTTGTCGGAGCGTGAAAATCCACCAGTGTAAACACTCCTCCTGGCTTCAGCACTCGATAAACTTCATTAATAATTTTTCGTAATTGCTGAGGCTGCATCTCATGTAATGCAACGCTGGTATGCACCACATCAAACAGATTATCTGCAAATGGCATCTCCTCGGCAAAAGCTTCGATATAAGAAGCTTCAGGTACATTTAGCTGTGCCCGTTGCAAAGACTTGGGTGAAGCATCCAATCCTGTTACATTTTGTGAAAGTTTTACCAAAAATTGCGTTGTTTGACCACTGCCGCAACATAAATCTAAAATCTGAGTATCTGAGTGAATTGTTAAGCCTTGCAAAGCAAGTTGCCGAAAACGGGCTTCACCACCTACACTTAAGGCTGCTAAACGAGAGATACCATCATAGAGCCACTGATAGCGGTAACTCCAATCCCTTAAAATTGTTGCCATTGCATATTTCCTTGCTATTAAGCTTTATTATTTAATAAAGATATATTGTTAACATTAGTAAAAAATCTGAAAAGATTGGGGGAAAGTAACTGCTATGGGTCGTGTAGGCGTCTTATTACTCAATCTCGGTGGCCCTGATAAGCTAGAAGATGTTGGGCCGTTTTTGTATAACCTATTTTCCGATCCGGAAATCATTCGCCTACCGTTTCGCTGGTTGCAAAAACCCCTAGCCTGGTTTATTGCCTCGCGGCGAACCAGAACGTCTCAAGAGAATTATAAGCAAATTGGTGGTGGTTCCCCATTGCGGCGGATTACAGAAGCACAAGGGGAAGCTTTAAAAGAAAAGTTGGCTTATTTAGGGCAAGAAGCTGATATCTACGTGGGAATGCGTTATTGGCATCCGTATACAGAAGAAGCGATCGCACAGATTACCCAAGATAATATAGAACACTTGGTAATATTACCACTATATCCCCAGTTTTCTATCAGTACTAGTGGTTCCAGCTTCCGGCTTTTAGATAAGCTTTGGCAAGAAGATCCAAAACTTCAGCCCATTGAATACACCGTTATTCCTTCTTGGTACAAGCAACCAGGCTACCTGCAAGCAATGGCGCAACTCGTAGCCCAAGAACTTGAGCAGTTTCCTAATCCAGACGGGGTTCATATATTCTTCAGCGCTCATGGCGTTCCTAAAAGCTACGTTGAAGAAGCAGGCGACCCTTACCAGCAAGAAATTGAGGAATGTACTGCTCTGATTATGCAGACCCTCAATCGGCCCAATGCCCACACCTTAGCTTACCAAAGTCGTGTCGGCCCGGTAGAATGGCTCCAACCCTATACTGAAGATGCGCTCAAAGAACTAGGCGCACAAGGCGTGAAAGATTTGGTTGTTGTGCCTATCAGTTTTGTCTCAGAGCATATTGAGACTCTGCAAGAAATTGATATTGAGTATCGGGAAGTAGCAGAAGAATCAGGAATTCACAACTTCCGCCGCGTTCCTGCTCCTAATACTCATCCAGTATTTATTAATGCACTTGCAGACTTAGTGATGGATGCGCTGAAAAACCCCAGTTTTAAGCTTTCGCAAGCTGCCCAAATGAAAAAAATGGTGAAAATGTACCCCCAAGAGCGTTGGGAATGGGGTCTAACCACTAGCGCTGAAGTCTGGAATGGTCGGATTGCTATGCTAGGCTTTATTGCCTTAATCATAGAGTTAATTACCGGTCACGGCTTCTTGCACATGATTGGGCTTTTGCAGTAAGGGGAATTGGGCATGGGGAGATGAGGGAGATAAACAAAACTCCTCACTCTTAAGGAACATGGATTAAATAAAATACAAAGCTTCATCCTGTCTCACGATCCCTCTCCAATATATCGGAGAGGGATTGAGGGTGAGGTAAACCAGGGACATAAATTGTATGTTATTTAACTCTTATTCCTAACTGATAAATTAATTTTATAGTCTAAGTAATCAGCTATGAGTTTCAAGATTTGGCAAATTGCTGTAGGAATAAGCCTAGTTGTTGGCTTAAATGGTTCACAAGTTGCCTTGGCAAATGTAGAATCAAACACTCTATATCAGCGAAAGTGGCTAGTGGCAGATTTATCTACTGATATAAATGATGTAAATATTGACGATGTAAATATTGACACGCCTGAAAAGGAGGAATGGGCTAAATCTTTTTCGGACTTACAATCTTTTCTACAAAAGAAAAACTTTAAAGACGCTTTGCCGATAGCAGAAGAAACTATTAGAATTGCTGAAAAAACTAAAGATACTACTTTAATAACTTTTAGTCATTTGTCCGCTTTTACAATTTATCAAGAATTGGGACAAATACAGCAAGCTATTAAATCCTGCAATTCTGCTATTTCAGCCGTTAAATTAGTCAGAAAATCGAAAGGGATGCGTCTGATGGAGATTCCGCTCCTAGTTTTACTTGGTGAATTGTACAATGAACAGAACGATCCTAAATTGGCTCTAGAAGCTTTAAACACAGCATCTAACTTACTTGATAGAGTGGACAAAAATGTAGCCAATTTGATCAAGCCAGTGATCAAACCTACACTTCTGAGTTATATGGGTTGGGCATACAATAACGCTCAAGATTTTTCCCGTGGTTTACAGCTAACCGAGGAAGCCTTACAGTCTTTAACTGAAGCCGAACGAGTTTATAAGTTGATAAGTAATAATACTACTTCAATAATTCCCTCTGAATTTCTTAATACTAATTACCAAAGAATAGTACCTCTTTGGCAGATGGGTGTTGCATACGAAAAATTGGGGCAAACGGAGAAATTATGTTCTGTATATAAAGATACTCTGAATTTTGTGAAACAAGTTCCTGATAGTCATGTTCCACGATTAGTTAAAAAATCTATAGATGACTTGAGTTTGGGTTGCCTGAAATAGTGCGTAGGCGTAGCCCGTCGCAGACATCGCTTGTAGATAAAATAGAATCAAGGTAAGTATTGTAATTGTTTACCGAAAATTGCTAATTTCCACAATCATTTCTCCTTGACTTAATTGTTCCAGCGCTATAGGCAAAGTAATTGTCAGAAGTTGACGCAAATTACGATTAGTAACATTTCCACAAGTCAACCAAAGAATTTGAGGAGGTATCCCTAGCCGACAAACCAAGTCAACGAAATCACTATCTTTCGTCATAATGATGACATTGGCGATTCTTGCAGCCTCAAAAATTTCTATATCCTTAGCGTCACGTAAACCAATATCTCTTAACGACAAAGCTTCTATAGCAAAAGTATTTGTTACCCAACTTGCCAATGTCGGGGGTAACTGTGCATCAATCCAAATCTTCATGCTGTCAATCGTACAAAATCAGTGCGTCGTGCAGCAAAGATAAGACAAGCTTGAATATCTTCTGGTTCTAAATCGGGAAAGTCTTCTAAAATTTCGCTAACAGTGACATTTTCTGCTAACATTTCTAAAATGTCGCTAACTCTAATTCTCATACCTCGAATGCAAGGACGACCCCCACATTGACCAGGAATTTGCGTAATACGATTTAATAATTCATTCATTGAGTTAATTAGTGATTTGACTAGCAAATAATATTTTACCATCTCACTAGTTTTGCACTTTATTTAATCGGTATTCCTAACTATTAACTTACCACGGGCTAAACGTCCTGTGAGCGTTAAAAGCACTTAGTATTCAGTACTTTTTTGTCCTATCCTCTATTCTATTCCCTAAGTGATACCAGTCATACCACTGTTTCGCGCTACGAACTGCAAACCAGAGCAGTATTAAAGCAATTAATCCTCCTTGCCAGGGAGCATCAAAGGCAAAAAGTACTAGAGCAATGCACAAGGTATCTTGAAGAAAGACTGCCCATAAGGGTAAGCCACGTAACCGATAGAACCAACCAACTTGAACTAGCTGGAGTACTAAAGCTAAGGAACCCCCAATACAGGCAATTAACCAGTTTGGTGTTGCTGTGGCATTAGCTACTGCTAACCCCATAATTGCCCCCACTATGGGAGACATGAATAACTGAACTAGTTGTAGTAATCTTTGCCCCCATAGCTTTTTTGAGGCTAGTAATTCAACTAAAGACCAAAAGGTGAGGCAGCCTAATAATATTTGTGGGGAAATGTGAGATAAAATTGGAACTTGTGACCATAAGTTACTACCCTGCAATAGTCCAATAATTAGCAAAGGTATGCCTATTCTCATTCCTGCTGCGGCAGAGGCAGAAAGTGTGGCTAGGATTTCAATCATTAAGGCACTCGTAGCATTAATAAATAAGTAAGTATTTGTTACTGTATATTACCCAGCGCTGGCAATAATTCCAGCATTAAGCAGACAGTCTTCAGCAATGCAATACTAAAGATTTTTGTTATTTTTATATTCTTTTTTAACGAACCGCAAAGGACGCAAATTTGTTTATTTTTTGAGTCAAAAGTTTGTAGTAAGCGCTTAAGCGCTCACTACAAGCCAATTAATCCTAAATTCCTAATCGTTGGTAAACTTCTTCTAAATGCTGGAGATGTTGCTGGGGGTCGAAACAGACTTCTAGTTCTGTTGCGGACAACTTTTGGGTAACGCGAGGGTCTTTGCTAATTAAGTCCTGAAAATTGCCTCCTGGCTTGTTCCAAGCGACGTGAGCGCTTTCTTGAACGATCGCATAAGCTTCTTCACGGCTGCTTCCCTTGTCTATCAAGGCAAGTAGCACTTTTTGGCTGAACACAACGCCGCCGTAGCAGTTGAGATTTCGTTCCATGTTCTCAGGATAGACCAACAAGTTTTTCACCAAGTCGGTTATTTCTGACAACATAAAATGTGTCAAAGTGCAAGCATCTGGCAAAATCACCCGTTCTACAGAACTGTGGGAAATATCCCTCTCATGCCAGAGGGCAACGTTTTCTAAGGCTGCACCGGCATGACTTCTGACCAGTCGTGCCATTCCTGTTAGCCGTTCCGAACGGATGGGGTTACGTTTGTGTGGCATGGCTGAGGAGCCTTTTTGACCTTTGGCGAAGAATTCTTCAACTTCCAAAACGTCTGTTTTTTGGAGATTGCGAATTTCTACAGCAAAACGTTCGATGGATGCCGCTACCAAAGCTAATTGTTGCACGTAGTCGGCGTGGCGATCGCGGGAAATAACTTGTGTTGAGGCCGTATCGGGTTGGAGTCCGAGTTTTTGGCAAGCGATCGCTTCTATACGGGGTTCAACATTCGCATAAGTTCCCACTGCACCAGAAATCTTACCTACGGCGATCGTTTGGCGGAGAATTCTCAAGCGTTCTTGGTGTCGCAACACTTCTGCTAACCAGCCAGCTAGCTTGAAACCAAAAGTAATTGGTTCAGCGTGAATACCATGCGATCGGCCAGCCATCACTGTATGACGATGTTCTCGTGCTTTTTCGCGAATTACTTGAATCAAGTCTTCCAGACCTTGCAATAATAGATCCAGGCTGGCAACCAATTGCAGTGCTAAAGCTGTATCCAAAACATCCGAACTGGTTAAACCCAGGTGAATGTAGCGTCCGGCATCACCAACATATTCATTGACATTTGTCAAGAAAGCGATGACATCGTGGCGAACTACAGCCTCAATTTCCAACACCCGCTTGGGGTCAAAATCTGCCTTAGCCTTAATTTCCTCAACCGCCTGAGATGGAATGTAACCCAGTTCAGCTTGAGCCTCACAAACAGCAATTTCGACTTGCAGCCAAGTTTTTAGTTTATAGGCTTCACTCCACAGATTAGCCATTTCGGGCAAAGTATAGCGCTCAATCACAATTCGGCACAGAATACAACCGTCATATTTTACAGTTTAATTAATGTAGATCAATTTTTAATGCTGCTTTTGGCTCAGAGACGGAGTTAGTTTTTGAGTCAAAAGTGATGATGCTAATCCTACCGTCAGCTTCCATATATGCAAACTTCACATCGGCTAAAAATTCCACACCTTGCTGACGTAACTTGCTCATCAACTCATCGTCTGTAATTAACTCTCGTTGTAAATGACGCTGAATCATCCGACCATTTTTTACCAGTAGTAGCGGTGGCTGATTCATAAAACGTTGGAACTGAGGTATTTTGTAGCCTAACCAGTTCAACAAATAACTCCAAAAAATCACAGTTCCTACTAGGATAGCGCCTTCAGTAATCGATGTATAATTACTTGCCATCGCATTTTGGGCAGCTTCAGCAAATAGCACAACTACGAGTAAATCAGTAATTCCTAGTGTTCCTAGTTGTCGGCTAGGAAGGAAACGTAACACTGTGAACAGTGCTAAGTATACTAGTGAGCCACGGATAATCAACTCAACTACGCTGATGCTAGGAACAAAGATTGCCTGCCAATCGATAAAAAACCATTTTTCTGTTAGCACTGATTTTCTTCCTTTTTCAATAGACTTCTGGAAAAAATCCAGTATCAGGTTATTTGTCTGTATTGTTATTTCATAAAACTGATTTTTATTAGAGGTTAAATACTTCAATATTTATCAGAGTTACAAACATGTAATCCCTCGATGGTGGGATTAAAATCGCGGATTTTTCCTTTTTTGTTTTAAGCGCTTGGGCTTTTTGAAAGACTGGAACAAGCGATTAATCAAGTTAGAAGATGGCTTTTTATTAGTGGAAGATTGCCTTGTTTGAGCCTTGCCATTATATTCCGTGTTATCAGATAAAGGGATGGCATGTTTAGCTGGGGTTATGCCGCTTCCATACCTTCTAGCATAAACTTGGGTAAATTCAGCGCCGAAGAAAAGAATCTGTGCAGCATAGTTAACCCAAGCTAAAATCACCACCAGTGAACCAGCAGCACCATAAGTTGAACCAAAACTGCCATTGCCTAAATACTGTCCTAATAAAAATCTCCCAATCGAGAATAAAAAGGAGGTGAGCATAGCTCCAACTAAAACATCACTCCAACCAATTTTGACATCTGGTAAGACTTTAAAAATGAGTCCAAACAGAAACGTAGTGATGGCAAAAGAGAGGAGAAAATTGAGAATTTGCCAAAGGAAATCTACACCTGGTAGCAAGTTGCTAAAGTATGTTACTAATGCTGCTAACGCCGTACTAATTACCAGAGAAACTAACAGTAAAAAGCCAATACCTATGATCATTGCAAAGGACAAAAAGCGTAGGCGAATTATGTTAGTTACGCCGCGTCCGGGTTTCGGTTTGACTTCCCAAATCGTGTTGAGTGAATCTTGCAACTCGGTAAATAAAGTAGTGGCACCCACTAGCAGAACTACAATACTAATAATCGAAGCGATCGCTCCTGTCTTTGGTTTGTTTGCATTCTGAATAGCTGTTTGGATAAATTCTGCCCCATCTGGCCCTACTAAACCTTGAATTTGTCCAACGATTTGACCCCTTGCCGCCTCCTCTCCAAATACTGCGCCTGCGATCGCAATTACAATGATTAGCAACGGTGCAATAGAAAAAATCGTGTAATAAGCTAACGCCGCCGCTAACCGTGAGGCTTTATCCTCACTCCATTCTTTAAATGTCTCTTGGAATAACTTCCAAATCGCCTGCAAATTCATCCAACCAGTCTCCTTCTAAGAGGATATCGCTTACTTCCTGATATATTTGATACTTATTGTCTGAGTAGCGACATCCTCCCAAAGGAGTTTTTTAAGCGTTCTTGAGGAGTAATTCCATAGTTTTACTGCATTCTATCTATCGTGCGATATTGAATTGCTTCCGCCACATGACTAGTTTTTAGCTGATCATCTCCTGCTAAATCTGCAATAGTTCGTGCTACTTTGAGAATGCGATCGCTAGCTCTTGCCGATAAACCTAATTTTCTAATAGACATCTCCGAAAACGATCAAAGGCTTTATGTGGCTAGGCTATAGTCCGTAAA
>NZ_JABXKH010000106.1 GCF_017115105.1 Nostoc sp. NMS2 | reverse complement strand
GAATTAAATCTTACCCTACCTCGGATGGTGTCACTTTGTTTCCAACAAAGATTGCTGATCAGGCAAGTCCTCTTGTCAATAGGCTTTGAGACGCGCTAACCCTGATGAAATAACAGCCAATCAGTCAGTGATTCTTCATTTACATGAGGCTGTTTAGTGAGCCATAAACTAACATATTTAGAGGATTGATGAATTTTTTGGCAAATATTTTCCATGTTCAACGAATAATTGTATGTATTCAAATTATTTGAGACAATATTATTAATAATTTATTCATCCGCTTTTTAGCAAAACTTTCTATTAGTGACGTACAAAGCTTTGCACAACGTACTTACAGGACGTTTGCATTTAAATAGACAAAACTCTTGCTCTCTTATTTGCGCCTCTGCGTCTCTGAATGAGACAAAAATTTTAGTGATCGTATGTCCATTTTTAGTTTGCCCAGTTGCTTGTATAAAATTAATGAACTGAAAAAAAAGGAGAATGAGCGATCGCTTTCCTTTTCTGCGTGAGATTTACCCTTTTGGTTAACCTTGTTTGTAACCACCCTTCCAAATCCGCGATCGCAATCTCAATTCCAACAACGCCAAAGCTAACGCTTCCAACGTTCCTCAGTAATTTCACCAAATAGTCGTTTTAACAGTCGGAGGACAAGCGATCATACTTTTTCTTCCACTGCTTCTGATATACCCGCGTATCTGTAAATGCTGATTCACTTCGGAAAATTTTATGTGTAGCCATAATTATTTTACGGAGTGCGATCGCCCTTTTCCTCTACATGAAACTTACCCGCTTTGTTGACTTTGTAACCATCCTGACAAATCAGCAAGAGTAGAGAAATCCAACAAAGCATCACCTAAAGCTTCCAACTGTTCCACCGATAACCCTTGAATCTGAAACAGAAGCGCATCAGGAATTGCACCCACAAGTCGCTTTAACTGTCGTAAAACTACCTTTCTTTCTCCTTCTTCCTTCGCTTCCCGAATAGCCCGTGGTTCTTCCAAATTTAGTCCCAACATCGCTTGAATCTCCTCTCGACTCAGGTTAGAAAACTTGTAGACGATTTTACAGAGTGCGATCGCCCTTTTCCTCTACATGAAACTTACCCGCTTTGTTGACTTTGTAACCATCCTGACAAATCAGCAAGAGTAGAGAAATCCAACAAAGCATCACCTAAAGCTTCCAACTGTTCCACCGATAACCCTTGAATCTGAGACAGAAGCGCATCAGGAATATTACCCACGCGCCGATTCAGTAGTCGTAAAACGATCGTTCTTTCTCCTTCTTCCTTCGCTTCCCGAATAGCTCGTGGTTCTTCCAAATTCAGTCCTAACATCGCTGCAATCTCCTCTCGACTCAGGTTAGAAAACTTGTAGACGATAATCGTCGTAACTAAATCAATTATCGCTTGCTCGGACTGTTGCTGTGCTTGTTGTAGCAAAAACCGCGCCCCTTCCACTGCTTCCGTTTCAGAAGTAACATTTGTCAGCAACATCAAACCCAATCCTAAAGGTTGTTGTCGCAAATCCCCCAACTCATCCAGATAAACCCGTCTGACTTGACCACTTTGCAACAAAGCGCGGTGAATCGAAGAGGAAGAAGGTTCAAGACTGCGAGAAGCAAAAATTATGACTCCAAACCAGTCATCGTAACGGATAGAGTTGCGGTAGAGAAACAAAAACAATTCACTAAAGAAGCGGTGATATAAATCTTCGTCCTTCTGAAACTGGACTTCAGCAAAAAAGACGGTTTTAGAAACTGCATTAGCGGGAGGTAAAAATACTCCATCAATCCGAAACGCCGTTTCTTTTACTTCAACCGATTCAAACTGGTAATTTTCCGCTTCTGGAGGTGGCTCATCTACTAATTCAAACAGCAAACCGGGAAATTGCTTAAATAATTTGTAGAAGATGGTGTCACGTCGCATTTTTATTCCTCAACACCAGACAATTAACAGATTGTAAAGGCTTGAGATACTAAATATTGGCGTAGGCGTAGCCCACCGCAGGTATCGCTTGTCCCTACGTCCGCGATAAAATTCTCAAGCACCACAGCGCACTCCATACCAATGCAAATTAACTGGCAAACTACCAAAACCTACGAAGATATCCTGTATCAAAAAACTGATGGCATTGCGAAAATCACCATCAACCGTCCCCACAAACGCAATGCTTTTCGTCCTGAAACAGTCTTTGAACTGTACGATGCTTTCTGTAATGCTCGTGAAGATACCACTATTGGTGTTGTTCTATTTACTGGTTATGGGCCGCATACTGATGGCAAATACGCCTTCTGTTCTGGTGGCGATCAAAGTGTGCGCGGACATGCGGGTTATGTGGATGATACTGGTATCCCCCGCTTGAATGTACTGGACTTACAACGCCTAATTCGTTCCATGCCGAAAGTAGTGATTGCTTTAGTAGCTGGATATGCGATCGGTGGTGGACACGTCCTACACTTAATTTGCGACCTTACAATCGCTGCTGACAACGCCATTTTTGGGCAGACTGGCCCCAAAGTCGGCAGTTTCGATGGTGGTTTTGGAGCCAGCTATCTCGCCCGCATTGTGGGACAAAAAAAAGCACGAGAAATTTGGTTTCTCTGCCGCCAATATGATGCACAACAAGCTCTAGAAATGGGTTTAATTAATTGTGTTGTCCCAGTAGAACAACTAGAAGCGGAAGGTATTCAATGGGCGCAGGAGATTTTAGAAAAAAGTCCGATCGCAATTCGATGTCTCAAAGCCGCCTTCAATGCTGATTGTGACGGACAAGCTGGTTTACAAGAGCTAGCTGGCAATGCCACCTTACTCTATTACATGACAGAAGAAGGATCTGAAGGCAAACAAGCTTTTCTCGAAAAGCGTCCACCAGATTTTCGCTCTTTTCCTTGGCTACCTTAGAATTGCAAAAATCGCACCCTTTTTGAGGTGCGATTTTTGTAAATGTCAACGTTTATGGCACTAAATATCTTAAAAACAAATCTTATCTTAAGCAAACTAAAAAATCAGTTCAGTAATAATGGATAACTAAATAAACACTGCTTCAGTCTTGGCCTCTTCAGAATATACAGAGGCAGTTATTTCTTCTACAGGGGCAAGAGCAGCATGATCTAAATCTGAGGCTAGAGAATGAGAACAAGCTAAAACTGGCGTTGCATCTGGCAAAGTCCAAGCATCTTCCAAGGTTTCCCAAGAAGGTGCAAAAGGTGGGAGCGCCAAAGAGCAAGCCTTCCAAGTTGCTTTAACTGGCGCTCCCAACTGCTGGCACGTTCCACCACGGCGACCTTCTGGCTGGTAATGACGGCAATATTTACAGGCAGATGCTAAAAATTTAATGGGTTTCATTCGGATTCATCTTTAGTGCCGATTTCCGGCTGAATTTCACCCTTCCATTTTGCTTCTACATATAAAGACGGATAAAAGCCAAAAAGTCATTATTTTCTATAGCTTTCAGCGATCCCGACTAAAAAATAAACTTTAGGATATTTTTATAATCTTGTTATATTTTTAAATATTTTGGAGAGTGATTACCTATAGATTTTGGCTAAAACTTATTAGGGATCAAGAGTAAAACCAAAGCTTTTGATTTGTTTAGCCTTTTAACTTCCTCCTTAAGGATGGCTTAAGGCATATAATTTCAGATAAATAGTTTGCTTTTACTACCACACTCGACATATTTTAGCCGGAAAATCTCTTTTTTTCTCAAGAATTAGAATTTTTCTCTATAGCAGCAAATTACTTGAGAATAAATTCTGCTCAACGAATAATCACTAAACTATTTTGCGTTTAATTTAGGTTAAGACTGACTCGCTTCAAAACTGTTTAGCAGCACAGACAGAACAGACTGCCCAGCGTTGGAGTTCGCCTGGTGGGGTGGGAGATTCACATTGAGGACAAAGGGGTAAGCCATGCGATCGCGATCGCATAATCTTCGTCCAATGCCCAAAAGCAGCCTTTACATCTTTGGTGGGTGTAACATCAGGACGGCTAATCTCATCACCAAGGTAACTGGGATGCTCATCAGGCGAAACCGTTTGTTGCTGTTTTCTCTCCACAGATGGATTCTGCCAGCTAGCAGTAGAGAAGCGAATATCAAGTAAAGGCGTTAGCAGCGTTTTATTCAACTTTAAAAGCAGAGACGTGCGGCCAAAAGTCAGGTTTTGCGCCCAAGCAGCACTAGAAGTTGCTACTGACAAAACATCGCGTTGAATCGACAATGGTCGAGTATTTGCGGCAATCACTGGCCCAACAATTTCTGCCCAACACTTACTCAAGTGTTGAAATGGTTGCTCCTGCCATTTAGCCTGCTTTTCTAGAACGCCTAAAATATCATTTATTGATTTCAACGACATCGTTAAATAATTCGTAATTCGTAATTCGTAATTCGTAATTAAGTTTTGTGACGGGGATTTAGACCCCGACCCAAAACGCGCTGTCTGTAGAGACAGGGGACTTAAACCCCCAAAGTTCGTTAAAAGTGGGGAGTGGGGAAGAGGCAGGGGAGCAGGGAGCAAGGGAGAAGACCCCCGCCCCTCTGCCTCTTTTCCATGCCCAATGCCCCATTCCCAATGCCCCATTCCCAATTCCCAATTCCCAATCTATCTATTTAAATAATTTTCGCTACTATTGTCAGAAATATATCTAAAGTTATTCCAGCAATCTACGTTTGAGGCACACAGGCAATGACTCAAAACCCCCTGAACGATTCCGGTACTCAATCGTCTAAAACACCTGGGTTGAAACCAGCACTAGCAGCAGCACTAGCAAGTTTAGAAGTACCGCTAGATCAAGAGTTAGCTCGATACCGACGCACGCGAAATGGTTTGGTGTCATCGAACCAGCGCCGTGTTGCGAGTTACATGAGCAGTCAAACCCCGTCTTTGACTGCCATTCCTACAACATTGGGAAAAACTCAGTCATCAGTAACAGAAATTAAAACTAACGTGCCGCCTGCTGTACCCGTGAATCATCAGGGAACTCCAGCGCCAGCTACGGCAATTGACGTACCACCAGCATCTTCTGTAGTTGTGAATCCTGAAATGAACCGATCGCCAGTTACGGCAAATACCGAGGAACCAAATAATCTCAATGTGCCCTCTACCCAAGATTCTGCTAAAACACAAACTCAACTTCCACCGCCACCGCCCAATTTTAGCAGCAGCATCGTGCCAGCAATTGTTAAAGATACTAAGAGCGAAAATCTTTTGCCGCCAGATGACACCCCTAAGCACCCAGATGACTACTTAGAATCTAGTGAAGCGCTACTGCGAAGTCTGACAGAAGAACAAGCAGAAACCAACAAACCAAGCAATTCTAGTGACAGTCTGTTATCACCTTTAGGTATCGGCTCGATGTTGCTGCTATTGTTAGCAAGTCTTACCTTGGGTTATGTAGTGTTCAATCCCAAAGGCTTGTCACAATGGAATTTAGGCAAGTTGTTTAACGGAAACTCGTCTCCCGCACCAGAAAATACTGAAGAAGTTGGGAATAATGTCCAACCTCAAATTCAGCCACCAAGCACATCTATACCCAGGTATCCCGATCTAGCCGCCAAAGAGTTTCCTGATGTGAGAGATCCTAACGATCTAGTTGGCTTACAACCTAAAGTCCAACCAACCCTGGCAGTAGTGCCTAATCCAGTGGTTCCCCGAAACCCTGTAAATCCTCAAGCGGCATTGCCTGACCCCAATACAGCCCTAAAACCGACAAATCCGATCGCTTTAGCACCAGTACCGACTGTCCAACCTTTGCCTCCCACTTCAACGGCAAAAACCCCGCCCAAGCCAATCGCAACCTCACCAAAGCCAAATGCAGAAATCAAACTAGGAACAGATGGGTTCTACCATGTCGTGATAGATAATAAAGGTGAAGCTTTTGCTTCAGCCCGACAAGTAATTCCCGATGCTTATTTATCACCCAACAAAGAATTGATTTATCTCGGTGCTTTTAAGACTAAAGAGCAAGTACAAAAACAGATGCAATTATTACAGGCAAAGGGAATTAAGGCACGAGTTCAGCAGCCATAAGTTGCAAAAATCTACGATACCATGAGATCACAGTCCTGACTTATGAGTGCTGTTAGCGGATAGCTAGGTTTAGCCCGTGCTGAGTAGTAGATACAAAATCTTACTTGTTTACGACTTTATGACAAAAAATTTTATACCCAGTACTTTGACTGGGTATTCAGCACTCCATAACTACCCGACTACAAAATTTTTATACTCATTACTCAGCACTCATTACTCAGCATTGAGTTTCGTGAATGGAGAGCCGACATGGAATTAATCAAGCGTATTCTGCGGGTAATTCGCGCTAATCTCAATAGTTTGATCGGTGGTGCAGAAGATCCAGAAAAGATTCTAGAGCAAACTGTTCTAGAGATGCAAGAAAATCTGGTGCGGTTGCGTTCGGGTGTAGCACAAGCGATCGCTACCCAAAAACGCACCCAACGACAGGCGGCGGCTGCCAACTCTCAAACAGAAGAATGGTATCGCCGCGCCCAATTGGCCCTGCAACAAGGCAATGAACCTCTAGCACGTGAAGCTTTGACTAAGCGCCAAGCTTATAAAGAAACTACTACAGCCCTGTTTTCTCAGATAGAGCAGCAAAACGATATAGTCGCTAGGCTAAAAAAGGATATGCGATCGCTAGAGTTAAAAATTTCCGAGGCGAAAACAAAAAAAGATATGTATATTGCTCGCGCCCGTTCTGCCGAAGCCTCTTATCGTCTCCAGGAAATGCTTGGGGGAGTTTCTACCACTAGCAGTCTGAGCGCCTTTGAGCGGATGGAAGAAAAAGTTTTACAAATAGAAGCTCATTCAGTTGCGATCGCTCAACTCAGTACCGACGACTTGGAAACACAATTTACTTCCTTGGAATCTACTAATAATGTGGATGCCGAATTAGCAGCGATGAAGGTACAGGTTTTAAAGGGATCAGAAAACATACAGCACAACAGTTCGCTTACTGAGGATAACCAAAACACAGCACAGCCTCCCCAACAGCAGTTACCCAAAACTCAAGACTCTTGAAGAGGTCATTTCCCCCTGCTTCCTGCCCCCTACCCCCTGCCTCTTAGTTTAAGTTCGGTTAATTACCCCAGTTTGGAGATATCTTAACAATTAAGAGTCGTTATAAGGTACTGATTCCAACCGGAAAGATTACATTGAAATAGGTAGCTATTAAAAAGTAAAAAAGCTAACTGTCCGACAAAAAGCGTAAACCAAACAAGGAAAAACAAAGTTATGGGATTATTCGATCGCATTAAGCGAGTAGTTAGTTCTAACCTCAACGACCTGGTTAACAAAGCCGAAGACCCCGAAAAAATGCTAGAACAAGCCATCCTGGAAATGCAGGAAGACTTGGTGCAGCTGCGTCAGGGAGTAGCGCAGACGATCGCCGCCCAAAAACGCAGTGAGAAACAGTACAATGATGCCCAAAATGAAATCAATAAGTGGCAACGCAATGCCCAACTAGCCCTACAAAAAGGTGATGAGAATCTAGCACGACAAGCCCTAGAGCGGAAAAAGACTTATACTGACACCAGCGCCGCCCTCAAAGCTAGTTTAGATACCCAAAGCACTCAAGTTGAAACCCTCAAGCGCAACTTAATCCAGCTGGAAAGCAAAATTTCTGAGGCTAAAACCAAGAAAGAAATGCTCAGAGCTAGAATCACAACTGCCAAAGCCCAAGAGCAACTCCAAGGCATGGTGCGTGGGATGAATACCAGCAGTGCAATGTCTGCCTTCGAGCGGATGGAAGAAAAAGTCTTGATGCAAGAATCCCGGGCCCAGGCATTAGGGGAGTTAGCAGGTGCAGATTTAGAAACCCAATTTGCCCAGTTGGAAGGTGGTAGCGATGTTGATGATGAATTGGCAGCTTTGAAAGCGCAAATGCTACCACCCGCGACTCCAGTAACTCAAGCACAACTTCCACCGCAACAAGAAACCACTGCTCCTAATCCCAAGTCTAATGAAGTGGTTGATTCCGAGTTGGATTCTTTACGCAAGCAATTGGATCAACTATAAAATTGCCAGAAAACTTATTTGAAACAGTCCCACGCCTGTTGGCTGTGGGATTTTACGTCATTAGTCAATAGTTAACAGTCAAAATAACTATGAATTATTGATTATGGACTATTGACTACTTTGGGATAAAGTATTGTGTGTGCCAACTTTGATCGCCACCGGATGGAGACTGCAATGAGTAAGGCTGTAATCACCATAACTGATGCTGAGTTTGAAACAGAAGTGTTAAAAGCTGAACAGCCTGTATTAGTTTACTTTTGGGCTTCCTGGTGTGGGCCTTGTCAATTGATGTCGCCCATGATTAACTCAGCTGCTAGCAAATATAGCGATCGCCTCAAAGTCGTAAAAATGGAAATTGACCCCAACCCACTCACTGTTAAGCAGTACCAAGTGGAAGGTGTCCCTGCTCTCAGACTATTTCAGGGCCAGGAAGTTTTAATTTCGACTGAGGGAGTCATCGGTAAAGATAAATTACTCGAACTCTTAGATACGCACTTAAATAGTAATTAGTAATTAGTCATTGGTCACTTGTACTGAGCGTTGTCGAAGTATTGGTCATTGGTCACTTGTACCGAGCGTTGTCGTAAAGCCTGCGGCACAGCTACGCTTAGGGCGCAGCCTCTCCAAGAGTTATATTGGTCATTTGACAAAGGACAAATGACAAATGACTAATGACAAATGACAAATGACTAATGACAAATGACTAACATGGAATTTGCAAAGCGTTTACAACCCCTGCAATCTAATGTATTTGCTGATATGGACAGAGCCAAGGCAATCGCTTTGGCTGCTGGACAACAATTAATTGATTTGTCGTTGGGGTCTTCTGATTTACCAGCCGAGGCACACGTCATTGACGCGATCGCCCAATCTCTTGGCGATCGCAGTACCCACGGCTATCTGTTGTTTAACGGTACTCGTGGGTTTCGTGAAGCCGCAGCCAACTGGTACGAACAAAAATTTGGCATCAAAGTAGATCCCCAAACTGAGGTATTACCTCTGATTGGTTCTCAAGAGGGTACAGCCCATTTACCCCTAGCATTGCTCAATCCAGGAGATTTTGCCCTGTTGCTCGATCCAGGTTATCCCTCTCATGCCGGGGGAGTCTATCTTGCCAGTGGTCAAATCTACCCGATGCCATTACGGGCAGAAAACGCTTTTTTACCAGTGTTTGCTGATATTCCCGCCCCAGTTTTGGCCCAGTCGCGGATGATGGTATTAAGTTATCCTCACAATCCCACCTCAGCGATCGCTCCTTTATCTTTCTTCCAAGAAGCTGTCGCCTTCTGTCAACAACACAATCTCGCCCTAGTTCACGATTTCCCCTACGTAGACTTAGTATTTGAAGAAACTGGGGAGTGGGGGATGAGGGAGCAGGGAGCAGGGAGCAAGGGAAAAGAGTTTTCCCCCCTGCCCCCTGCCCCCCGCCCCTTGTCCTCTTTTCCATGCCCAATCCCCAATCCCCAGTCCCTAGTACCCTCGATTCTGCAAGCCGATCCAGAGAAAAGCGTCTCGATTGAATTTTTCACCCTTTCCAAGTCCTATAATATGGGCGGCTTCCGTATTGGCTACGCCATCGGTAATGCCGAGTTAATTAACGCCTTACGTCAAGTAAAAGCTGCCGTTGATTTTAATCAGTATCGGGGAATTTTGAATGGTGCGATCGCAGCCCTAACTGGCCCTCAAGCTGGGGTAAAATCTGCTGTCGCTACCTTCCAGGAGCGCCGTGATGCTTTCATCACTGCTTTACACTCCATTGGCTGGAATGTTCCTACTCCCCAAGCCACAATGTACATCTGGGCAAAGTTACCCTCAGCTTGGAGTCAAAACTCCATAGAATTTTGTACCCAGCTAGTCAAACAAACTGGTGTAGCTGCTTCTCCCGGTGCTGGCTTTGGCAAATTCGGCGAAGGGTATGTCCGTTTTGCTTTGGTGCATGAGTCACCTTTGTTAGAAACTGCTGTAGAAAGAATTGCTCAGTTCCTTCATTAAATTTCTTCTCAAGCTGAACGCCAAGGATTTTTGCGCCAAAGTCTATGGATAGAAGACGCAGCAAAGGCTCACAGCCGTCATTGGTCAACTTAACGTGAAGTGAAACTCTCGCAATGGCGTTATACCAAGTCCACTCAACTACTAATTATGCCCTCGCAACCCCACCCCGCTTTTGTCTAGCGACAAAATCTCCCCTCCCCGTTCACGGGGAGGGGATTAAGGGGTGGGGTAAAACGACCGTGGAATAAGCTTTCTGACTTAAGTTGACACCAATGCACAGCCGTGCGCCCCTATGAATAACCGTATTATACTGAACTTAAAAATATATGTTTGTATTTATAATAACTAACATATTTAAACAAGATACGTAATTAAACGTATAAAAATATAGAAATATTCGTCAGATTTTTACTGATAATCATAAGGAACTTCACCCAATCAGGTCTCCTCGTCTCTTAAAGTAGGTTTGTACGTTCAGCTACCAAAGATGGCTAACAATGCAGGTGGCGTTTTCAAGCCGCCGTATTGCCAAAAGCCTGTAGTCAAGACAGCCCAAGCCTATAAACGGCAATAGTTTAAAACTTAACTTCCAAACTAACAGAGACTTGAAAAAATGAAGATGACTTTTCAGAAACTTGTAATTGGCGCTTCAATGGCTATTGGTGTGAGCGCTCTTGCCACTGTACCAGCACAAGCTGGAACCCTCACCGGCGCTACTATCGGTGGAACAGCAGCCAGTGATTATTTAGTCTACGATGTCCAAGGTAACAGTACCATCTCCGTGAACAAGACCTCTGCAAATGTACAAAAAGTACTGGATGGAAACGCCGCAAATCCTACTGGAAACGTAGAGTTACGAGCCAGTAGTGAGCAGTCTGGTTTTGATTTCAACAAAAACACCACCTTGACAGGGCAAATTGGTGGCAAAAGTATTACCTTGAGCAGCTTGACAGCAGCAGATTGGTTTACTACTGCGTCAGGATCGAGTACAACCTATGGAGCAAATAACTTTGCAACTACTTGGTTTAACAAATTTTATGATGCAGCTGGTCTAGCAAGCAATGAATCTACAATTAAATTGGCACTAAACCTACCAAGTGTTACCCCTAGCAGCTACATCCGCCAGCAAGCCTATAATGCGTTTTTCGGCATCGTTGGTTTCCAACGCTCCAGCGATCCTAACATCTCTTACGTTAATCAAAATGACACCACTGGTGACATTCAAATTGGGTTAGCTGGTCACTTAAATTTAAAAACTTACTATGCGCCTCTATTAGGAGCCTTTGGTAATTTCCTCAAAGATGGATTTCAAGCTAGTGAAGTTGTTAAAGTTACCTACAATGACAAGACTGATTTCCTTTACAGCTTTTCTGCTACGGCAAGTGGGCTAACCAACAGTTTAGGAGTAGGTGCTGATGGAGCGTCTCACAGTGGCAACTATGAAGTTAGCATAAAAGGTGTGCCTCCCGCAGCAGTGCCAGAACCATCAGTAATGCTTGGTCTGTTGGGTGTGGCTGGTGTCTTTGCCACACAACGCAAATTGAAAAAAGCATCTATTTAAGAAGATTGCAAGTTCAAAACTACAAATAAGTAAGGGAGCTATTAGCTCCCTTTTTTATGAATACTTTCTTCCAGCGATAAGATAATTTAATTTTCTAGGTTATAGTACAATACGCTTGGTATTAGGCATAAAAACCTTAAGCTGCGTAGGTTGGGTTGAAAAACGAAACCCAACAAATACTACAAAAAATGGCGAAGGTATTGAGGAATGGTAAATAGCCTATTATTGCTTTTAGTATTACTTAAGTAATTTCACCCATAAAAATTGGTAAGTTTACTTTTATAATCAGTTTTTTACTTAGTACCATAAATTGCAAAAAGCTCGTAAAGAAAAGCTTAATATTTGATTAATTTTATCTTTAATCATACTATTATTAAGTACTGGAGTACAGCTAAATTTAATTTATTAATATCTTTGACTACATTATATAAGTTAATTTTCTATTAATTTTACAATTTAAATGTACTACCGTTTTAGTTTATGGTAATAATTGTTGGTTTTTACTTAAGATAATAGGTAGCAATGACAGCACAATTCTTCAATATAGATCAGCCATTGAGGTCACACAAAGTTAGACGAATTTTGCTAGTTGAAGACCATTATCTCAATAGGTTGTTATTGAGTGACTATCTAAATTACTGTGGGTACGATGTCCAAAGCTTATCTGAAGGCTCTGCTTTTTTCTCGACTATAGATAAATTTAAACCAGATTTAATGTTATTAGATTTGAAGTTACCAGATATTGACGGTTATTCGCTCTTAAAACAAGTCCAGCAAAAACCTGATTTGTCAAAAATACCTATTATTGTGGTTTCAGCTTTTGCTTTTAAAGCAGATCAAGAACTAGCTCTAAGTTTGGGCGCATGCAGATATTTTGTGAAACCTGTAAAACTCAAGGATCTTATACTTACAATTGAAGAAGAGTTGACTTGTCGCCACAGATAGAATTTTTTACTGTGCATACCTTTATTCGGCTTTTTGGTCTGCAATAAATTCTTCAACTTGCCGACTAATATTTTGTACAGAACTGCCAATTTTTGAAATTTTATTTTGTACTTGCGCTAACAACAAAACTGCGGTTTGTAATTCATTGAGCGTTTCGGCCATAGCTTCGCGGTACTGGGATTCAAAGTCTTGCAGGTTCATAGTCTAGCTCTTGCCTTAAATTATTGTAATAACTATATTTCCAATCATATTCGCAAATTTAGCTTACTAAATCCGTTAAATCGCTTAATGTTTATAAGTTAAATTATCAATCAAAAATATTGTTTATTAATAATTTGTTTGTCTGATATTTATATAAGCAAAGTTTTAAACTTTTATTATTTTTAATTACAACTATATAAAGTTATGTAGCTCAGAAAAATAAAGTTTTAAATAATCAACTATTGTCTATTTTAAAATATTAATTATAAATTCCAAAAACCAAGTTTTAATTCTGACACTAAAAGCATCTAGTAAACTGTGGCGGAAGTTATCTACCTTTGTTTATAAGAGGATTTTGCCCCAAATCTTGTTAATTGAGATGGTGGTGGGATTTACGCCAGATCGTAAACCAAGCTGCGGGTACTCCGTTGGAGGACTCGTAGGTAGCCACAGAAGTATTTACAGACTAAAAGGCTACCTACTTTATATTTACTTGATAATTAGTCTATGAAATCGGCACGAAAAAAGAATTTTTCTTAAAATAGAGAAAGATTACTTAATTTTGATTGTGACAATATCTACTCAAATACTACCACTGGTTAAAGAGCCGGAACGACTGGAAAATCGTCTAGCCGAAATTCCACCGGAACCGGGGGTTTATTTTATGCGGGACAACAGCGATCGCATTATATATATAGGTAAGTCACGTAAGTTGCGATCGCGTGTCCGTTCCTATTTCCGCGATGGCTACAATAAGACTGAACGCATCGCCACGATGGTCAAGTTGGTGACAGAAATTGAATTCATCGTCACTGATACTGAAGCCGAAGCTTTAGCGCTAGAAGCCAATTTGATAAAGCAGCACCAGCCATACTTCAACGTACTGCTCAAAGATGATAAAAAATATCCCTATCTCTGCATTACTTGGTCAGAAGATTATCCGCGAATTTTTATTACCCGTAAACGTCAATTCGGCAAAGAAAAAGATAAATTTTACGGGCCTTATACTGATGCTGGTTTATTGCGAGAAGTTGTCCGCATCTGCAAGCGCATCTTTCCCCAGCGACAACGACCTCAACCACTTTTCAAAGATCGTCCGTGCTTAAATTATGATTTAGGGCGTTGTCCGGGTGTGTGTCAAAAACTGACTTCACCAGAAGAATATCGCAAAATTGTCCAAAAGATAGCGATGGTATTCCAAGGGCGAACTCAGGAATTGATTGATATTTTGACTCAACAGATGAATGCAGCATCTGAAGACTTGAATTTTGAGACAGCAGCACGGATTCGGGATCAAATTTCTGGGTTAAAGTCGCTGACTGCTGACCAAAAGGTATCCTTACCAGATGATACAGTTTCACGGGATGCGATCGCACTGGCAGCTAACGAAGAACACGCTTGCATCCAACTATTTCAGATTCGCGCTGGGCAATTGGTAGGACGTTTGGCTTTTGTGGCTGATGCTCATGCAGAACCGGGAGCTATCTTACAACGAGCTTTGGAGGAACATTATCAAACTGCTGACTCAGTGGAAATACCCTTAGAAATTCTGGTACAGCATGATTTACCAGATAGCGACATATTGGCGGATGTCTTAACTCAACGTAAAGGTAAAAAAGTCACGATTTTGACTCCTTTGCGGCAAACTAAGGCAGAATTAATTGAGATGGTAGAGCGAAATGCTCAGTATGAATTGCAAAGAATGCAAAAATTTGGCGATCGCAATCACCAAGCAATGCAAGATTTAGCAGCTATTCTCGATTTACCAGATGTACCTCACCGCATCGAAGGTTATGATATTTCCCACATTCAAGGCTCAAATGCTGTAGCTTCGCAAGTAGTGTTTATCGATGGATTACCAGCCAAGCAACATTATCGCCACTACAAAATTAAAAATCCCACTGTGACGGCGGGACATTCAGATGATTTTGCGAGTCTTGCTGAAGTTATCCAGCGACGCTTTCGTAAGTATGGGGAAGATACACAGTTGTCACGTTTGGGTAATCCAGATTGGCCTGATTTAATTATGATTGATGGTGGTAAAGGTCAGTTATCTTCAGTTATTGCCGTTTTGCAAGAGATGAATTTATTAGAAGACTTGCGAGTTGTGAGTCTGGCAAAGCAGCGAGAAGAGATTTTTTTACCGGGCGAATCTAAACCCTTGACAACTGATGCAGAACAACCAGGGGTACAATTGTTGCGGCGGCTGCGGGATGAAGCGCATCGGTTTGCAGTGAGTTTCCATCGTCAGCAACGAAGTGATAAATTAAAGCGATCGCGTTTAGATGAAATTCCTGGTTTAGGACATCATCGACAAAAGCAGCTACTAGGGCATTTTCGCTCAGTTGATTATATTCGCCAAGCGACAACCCCACAACTTGCAGAGGTTCCAGGAATTGGGCCGCGTTTAGCTCAAGAAATTTACGATTATTTTCATCCTGCTTGAGGAGACTAATAGGGAGCATCCACTTTTGGAAGAAACACCGGGCGATTGGAAATCGCGGCTACACAAACGAAGTCCGCCTTCGCGGACTCTCTGAAACCCGCGAAGGCGGGTTTGGTTTGTATAGCCCCAGACTTCTAGTCTGAGGGCAATCCGCCAAAAGTGGATGCTCCCGACTAATAGTCGGTCAAATTTCAATTTATGGGTAAATAAGTTTGTAGTAAGGACTTGAGTGCTTAGAAAATAAGGACTAAAGTCCTTACTACAAACTCTAAAAACTAGCTTAGACATTGTATTAGTTCCACTCTTAATTGTAGAGACGACGATTTATCGCGTCTCTTGCCTTAACCGAACCGTATTAGTTTCACTCTCACAGAGCATTCAGTTAAAGTTGTCTGCATAAATTTAAGATATGTAAATACCGTAAATTTACGGTATCTCATAAGTATAGTAATTTTGATTAAATTATCGTGAGATAATTTAGCCTCATAAATCTTGCTAGCAAATATTAACTAAATCTTAAGATAGAGATTTTGTTACTAAATATACAGTAATTTATTGGTTTTAATTTTTGAATACAAGAACGGCTTTTTTTGTATTTGTCTGAAATGACTATAAATAAGGCTCTCTCAAGGCATTCGTGATAGGGATCAGTAAATCTCTAAGCGGTATTTAATTAAAAAATAATTTATGTATCTAAAGTAGGAGGGTAAGATCACTTAAATTCTAGGATAATATACAAAGATATCGAAAATTTTTCAAACCTGAAATTTTGTTTAAAATAATCAGCCAATATTAAGGTCGTTTGTTAAGTTGGGTCAAACCAAAATTATTACTACTTTAACTGGCAGTTTTCTCAAATAAAAAATAAATTACAACCAGGGGTTTTAAAATGCAGACAGTACAAAAGATTTACTGCCCAAATTGCGGCTGCCAAGCAGAACGTTATTATATTTCTGATAGTCAATTAACTCGGACACAATGCTCTAGTTGTGACTACTTGATGATTAGTTGTACTCGTACTGGCAAAGTCATTGAGGCTTATGCACCAGGAATTTATGCACAGCGCTAGATAATAAAAATTAAAAATTGGAGAATGTTTTCTCTAATTTTTAATAATAAAGTTACTTATCATAAACTTGGAAGACTTTACAAGTTATCCTTCTGTTGTCTGAGTTGTTGCTGTCGTCTCTGTTCTTGTAATCTCAATTCTTGCTGTTGTCTAATTTGTTGATCTTGTCTGAGTTGTTGATCTTGTATTCTCAGTTGTTGCTGTCGAGAAAATTCTTGCTGTTGTATTCTCAGTTGTTCCTGTTGTAGTCTAAATTGTTGCTGGCGGAGCATTTCTTGCCGTTGTCGTGTGAATTCTTGCTGTTGTATTATCTGTTGCTGTTGGAGTAGTTGTGGTTGTTGAAGGTTTAGCCGTAGCCACGTTTCCTTCATCTGTTCTTGTGTTTGCTGATTTTGCTCTTCTTGTTGTTGTCTGATTCTTTGTTGAAATGAATCTTGCGTTTGGGGATTCGTCTGAATTATTTGTGCATTAGCAGGAAAACTAATCGATAAAGCTTTTGCAAGCACAATAAATAGTAGCCATACTTTAACCAGCGACAAGCGATTCAACATAGAGTTATTTCCTCAATTGTTATAGGTTGGGTGGAGCGATCGATTGCTAAACCCTTAAAATGCCAAGAGAATTAGCCTATACATAAATACAGGGGCTTGGAATAGTTAACTAAAGTTAATGTTTTATTTACCGTTATGGGCTTACGCGATACTTACCGCTGACTACGCCGACATTCTTTAATCCGTGACGTGTTCTAAATATTAGTGCATTGAAAATAGGTTTCTAAATCAAGGTTATATCCAGTACATTATCTTGATTTTTCATACAACTCTCGCTTCTTAGATATTCATCTTACATTAAATTATACATTTAAATTTTTTACGTGGTTTGCCGGATTTCCGTAATCCATCTATCTGTGCTGGGTAAGTTAACAAAGGATTTAATACGGTTTTAAGCCATAGATAAACAGAGATATGTCTTCAGATACATCTCTGTTTATCTGCGGTTTCATATTCATTCATAAAATTGACTGCAATGCCGTTTAATTTTTACTTGCTCTCAATTGTCCGCAAGCAGCATCGGCTTCTAAACCACGGGAATAACGCACACTAACAGCAGTATTTTGTTGCTTAAGGACGTTGACAAATGCTTCAATGCGATCGCGGTTGGGGCGTTTATAGTCTACTTCTTGGATGGGATTGTAAGGAATCAAATTCACATGACATTGAAATCCTCGCATACATTTTGAAAGTTCTAATGCGTGTTCTGGTAAATCGTTGACACCAGCCAGGAGAACATATTCAAAGGTAACGCGCCGTCCAGTGATTTCTACATATTCTCGACATTCAGCTAGCAAATCTTCTAGGGGATAGGCGCGGGCGCTGGGGATGAGTTTTTCTCGTAGTGCTTGGTTGGGTGCGTGGAGACTCACAGCCAGAGTAATTTGCAAATTATTTTGCGCGAACTGACGAATGCGATCGCGAATACCAACTGTAGATACTGTAAGCGATCGCTGTCCTATACCAATATCTTGATTCAAAGTTTTCAGGGCTGCTAGGACATTCTCAGTATTCAACAACGGTTCACCTAGTCCCATAAACACGACATTGCTAACCCGTTGCTGAAAATCTTCTTGCACAGTCAACACTTGATCGATAATTTCGTGCCGTGCTAAGTTGCGTTTGTAGCCTCCCTTACCAGTAGCGCAGAAATCACACGCCATTGGGCAACCCACCTGAGTAGACACGCAAACTGTCAGACGGGCTTTAGGGCCTTCTCCCCTTTCTGCGAAGGTGGGGATGCCAACAGTTTCAATAATTTGATCGTCTGCTAATCGCAAAAGATATTTGACTGTGCCATCAGGAGCCACAGAGCGGTAGTGTAAAGTTGAGCGTCCAATGGTGATTTCTGCCACTTCCGCACGCCATTGCTTAGAGAAGACAGAAATATCAGCTAGGGATCGCACTCCCTTATCATAGATCCATTCATGCAGTTGCTTTCCTCTGTAAGCAGGTTGTCCTTGTTGCTGCACCCAAGTGCTTAATTCCGCCAGAGAAGCACCGAGAAGGGGAGGGATTAATTCTGATTTTTCTGGGTTGTGTGAGTCAACCTGAGATACAAGAGGCGTAGCAGACATAAAAAAATCACGAGTTGATGTAGGATCTCTATCCTACACCTGCTAGATCAAGTTAGTCTTGACCATAGAAGACGGGGAATTAACCAAAGGTTGTGCCGTTCCAGCCCCACATTGCACCCTTAGCATCTGCAAACTCGATGTAAATCCGATTTTTCGGTACACCTAGAGTTTGGTTAATCTGCTGGCAAAAGTCCTGACTCATCGCTGCGGTTTGATCTGGCTTCATCGCGCCAATGCTCTTAATTTCAATGTAGCAAACCGGGTCTGTATTCCCCGCAAAAGTCATGGGAATTTCTGGCTCAAAAGCAGTCATTACATAAGATTCTGGTTTTCCCAAATGTTTCGCTAACTTGGCTGATAGATTTAAAAGCATTGATTCAATTTCAGCTTTTTGAGGAGCAGATGCAGAAGTTTGCACTTTAATTAATGGCATAGTACTGAATTAGAAATTATTCACACTGTTAAGTTTACCGAACCGCAGAGGAGATGAGGGGGATGAGGGGGCAGTGGGAGCAGGGGAGGCAGGGGGAGAAGAATAACTAACGCTCTTTTATTACTCCGAAAAAATAAAATATTCGTAGGTTGGGTTGAACT
>NZ_JABXKH010000093.1 GCF_017115105.1 Nostoc sp. NMS2 | reverse complement strand
GTGCGGACACCCATCCCACAAGAAAATTTGGGATGTTTTTTTATTTGTCAGTCCCTAAGGGAATTTTATGTTTGCAGATGCGCCTAAGTCTAAAATCTAAAATTCTGTCACCTGACCTCTGTTAGACTTAACCTGTCCGCGCTTAGTTTTGTAGTCAAGGCGCTTTCTTTGAGAACTGCGAGTTGGTTTCGTGGGTTTGCGTTTTATCGTCACGACAACTGCGCTTTGAATGAGTTCTTGAAGTCGTTTCAAAGCTGATTCCCGATTGTTTTCTTGGCTTCGGTGTTCCTGTGCTTTGATGACGACAACTCCTTCTTGGGTGATGCGGCGATCGTTCAACTTTAAAAGTTGTTCTTTATAATAATCCGGTAATGATGAAGCGACAATATCAAAGCGCAAGTGAATCGCCGTGGAAACCTTATTCACATTCTGGCCTCCCGCTCCTTGCGAACGAATCGCACTAATTTCAATATCACTCTGTGGGATAATAACTTTGTTAGAAATTTGCAGCATTGCTCACAAAACAAAAGAGAAACTTTTCAATTTGGGGTAAAAATCTTTTACTCGGTTTGTTGGGGAAAATCTATTACTACGTCTTGGTCTTTATTGTTATCCAAATTTACCTCTAAAGTCTTTCCTTCTATTGTCACTTTATCACCCGGTACTAGTCGCCGCCCTCGTCGAGTTTCCAGCATACCGTTGACTTGGACATCGCCACCTTGAATCATTAGCTTGGCTTGTCCTCCACTTGGCACTATACCCATTAACTTTAAATATTGGTTTAACTTAATTGTGTTGTCTCGGATTTTCTTCATACTAAATAAAACTACATCATCTTAATTGTATCGTGGTGCGATCGAGGCAAAGCGTGAATCTATTCGCCACATAATCACCTAAGTACAGTATTTCATTAATTCGTAGCTAATTAATTTGGTAATACCCTGCAATGCTAATGCGTCGTCTTAGAGGATGTTTGAAAAGTGGTTGGCTTGTATCTTTGTACTTATTGATCCCCCCTAACCCCCCTTAAAAAAGGGGGAACCGGAATCAAAGTCCCCCAATTTATCGGGGAGCCACTGCGGGAACAGGGGTCTCCCCAAATGAAGCAAGTGGCGTGGATTTAGGGGGATCTAGAACGTTTTGCTACCGATAAGAGGACTTTTAAAACATCCTCTTACAATGCCAATGTGTCCTGATGCATTTAAAACGCGAATCAACCTTTGGGCTGATTTTACTAGTTGGCTGTGGTAGAGCGTAGGCGTAGACATCCCTAAAACGAAAAACAGTAATGCTGATTTATTATCTATAATGTTGATCGACAAAATTTCCAGATATTAGGTGAACAAACTAGTCTGGAAAGTTCTTTTAGTGTGTTCAGGTGACTGGATCTATGATTAAGCTCGGTTTATTGGTACAGTCCCAGAATAACTCTTTGGGTATCGGAAAAGTTACGGAAATATCTGATACCAATGCAAACGTTGAGTATTTCTGCTCTATAGGGCAACGTCTTCAAAAAACTTTACCTTTAAATTCGCTCTCTGAGGTCAGGCTTGAACCACAGGCTCGATGCTATATTAAGTCTCAAACTCAGGATAAATGGATAGTTGGGAGAGTTTTCATCTGGGATGAAGATACAGAAATGTATCAAATTGATTTACCAGATAAGAAAACTGCGATCGCTACTGAAGAAGACATTTACGTTCGTTGTAATCTCCCAAACACAGACCCCATCGAAACTCTAGCGATGAAGGGTCACGAAACGCCTTACTTTCACGACAAAAGATTGGCTTTCGTCAAATCCTTGATTAAGCAACGCGCTGTCAGTCGGGGGATGACGGGACTGATTTCGGCAAATATTAATCTTTATCCTCACCAAGTAGAAGTTGTCAGGCGGGTACTGGAAGACCCAATTCAACGCTACTTGCTAGCAGACGAGGTGGGACTCGGAAAAACTATCGAAGCGGGTGCGATTCTCCGGCAATTCCTCTTAGATGAGCCGAAAAAAGGGGCGGTGGTATTAGTTCCGCAATATTTGCTCAAACAATGGCGGACTGAGTTAGAAAACAAGTTTTACGTCTCCCATTTTGGCAAACGGGTAGCGGTGCTGGCGGTTGAAGATATCCATAAAATCAACCTGAAAGCGAGGATAGGCTGCTTAATTTTAGATGAAGCCCATCATATCGCAGCAATGGCGACTTCCAAGGATGCAACAGTCCGCCAGCGTTTTCAGACTTGCAAAGAACTGGCTCATAAAAGCGATCGCTTACTTTTATTATCTGCCACTCCTGTTCTCAATCATGAGCAGGATTTTCTGGCAATGTTGCACCTGCTCGACCCAACAACCTATAAAATTGGTGATTTAGCAGGTTTCCGCGCCAAAGTTGAAAGCCGTCAGGAAATTGGTAGACTTCTGCTTTCTTTCAAAGAAGGTGCGGAACCAGTTGTTCTCAAAAACAACTTGCAGCAACTACGGAACCTCTTAGCTGAGGATGAGTATTTACTGAAACTGGCAGATGATTTAGAAAATTGTTTACAAGCAAATTCTACAGAGCAAGATCAAATCGTCCAAGCGATTCGTACTCACGTTAGCGATATCTATCGACTACACCGCCGAATGCTTCGCAACCGTCGCGCGGCGGTGGAAGATGTGATATTTGACCGCAATTTTACACCCAAAGAAGAGTATGATTTAGACGAGCGATCGCCTGATATCCACGAACTACTCAATCAATGGCGGAGTGTTGCTCCTGGTGAACAGCCATATCAGCGAATTTTTCTGCTGTTATTTCTAGCTGCTGGTACTTGGTTAGGCATTTTAGAGCAGGTAATTACCGCCCGTTTAACTGGTAAGCCTGATGCTAAACTCATCCAGGAGTTTAAAGAAGATGATATTCGCCTATTAACTACAACCCCCAAATTCTCAGGGGAAGAAGAGATTCTGCAATCCTTTCTCAAAATTATTCGTCAACCCCAAGAAGACGGAGGACGAACGGAAAATTTGAAAACAGTACTGCTGAATCAGTTAGGTACGTACTTCAAAATTCCCGCAAACGTTCGGAAGAATCAAAAGGAATTCATCACGAGAATACAGCAGAGAATCAAAAGACCAATTACTGGCGATATTCTGCCCAAATTTATTGTATTCACCAGTTTTGGGCAAACTTGTGGCGAAATAGTCCGGTATTTATCTGATACCTTTGGTGCAGAGACAATCGCCAAACATCAATTTGGAGAATCACCAGACAAAGTTGAGGAAGGCTTAAATAAGTTCAGGAATAACCCAAACTGCTTTATTCTAGTATGCGATCGCTCTGGAGAAGAAGGACTTAACCTCCAATTTGCCGATTGGTTAATTCATTTTGACCTTCCTTGGTCGCCTAATCAATTAGAGCAAAGACTTGGCAGACTTGACCGCATTGGCAGCAAAATAGGAGTTCAATCTTGTGTCTTGATTGGCCCCTATTTGGAAGATAGCCCTCACAATGCTTGGTATCAAGTATTAAAAGATGGTTTTGGGATTTTCCAGCAATCAATTGCAAGTTTACAATTTTATGTAGATGATAAACTTGCAGAATTAGAAACAGCTTTGTTTCAATCAAGTGCTGCTGGATTGTTAGAGATGATTTCGCCAATTCAAGAGCAAATTGAAACCGAAATCGCAAAAATTAGCGAACAAAATGCTCTAGATGAAATTGACGCTAACGATGAAATTGCCACCGAGTATTTTCAAGACCTCGATAATTACGATGCTTGTCATCTAGAAATGAAACGAGCAATTGAAGGCTGGATTTGTGAGGCGCTGGGATTCCGAGGACTCAATAATCCTGACTCATCAGAGATGCGACGTTATCAACCGTCAACGCGGACATTGGTTCCCATAAATGAGTTAAAAAACCGTTTTGCTGATAGTTACCTAGACCAATTTGGTACTTATAATCGCAGACTGGCAAACCAGAATTCTGGGATTAAACTCTTTCGAGTTGGAGAAGGATTTGTCGAAGCACTCTGGAACTATATAAACTGGGATGACCGAGGTGAAGCCTTTGCAATGTGGCGCACTGATGCATCTTGGGATGCAAAAGAAGGGAAAGAGTGGTTTGGTTTCCAATGCAATTATGTAGTCGAGGCAAATTTAAGAATTGCCAAACAAGTTTTACTCGATAACAAACTCGATAGTTCTCAATTCAAACACTTGCAGCGACGTGTTGATGCTCTATTTCCGCCAATTATAGAAACTATCTATGTTGATGGTCGCAAGGAGCCAATACGCATTGTTGAAGATAAAGCGCTCTTAAGTATTCTCCAACGTCCATATAAAGATAAAAACAATAATCAAGGACGAGATTACAATCTGGCAAAAGAGCGCTTAGGAATTCTTGACGATTTTGTTGACCCTAATAAATGGCAAAATTTCTGCTATCAAGTACGTAATACTTCTTCAGAATTACTTTCAAATCGTCCCGATTTCATTGACTTGTGTCAAAGTTGTGCTAAGGTCGCCGAAAAGAAATTAGCCAATCGAGTCGAGCAATTACGCCTACGTTTGAACCAGCAAAGTTGGGATAATGCTCTAGCTGAAGAATTGAAGATAGAAACTGCTTTAAATGCAGCCATTCTAGAGGGGATTCGCCAGCCTCAGATTAGGCTTGATTCTGTAGGCTTTATTGTTGTATCGGGGCGATCGCTTGTGCAATTTGAGTGATAGCTAGATAATATCCCCTTAAACCCGCCTGCAAAAAGGGGTTAGGTAGGTTTTTTATTCTCGTTGTCGTTTTCATGCTGAACATAGAAACGACAACGAGTTTAACCTTTTCTGTTACCGAGAACGATAATTTCCTCTGGACTTCGCAATGTGTCAGCGATCGCGAGGGTTTTACTTAGTTAGCTTTCGTTAGGCAATCACAGTAATATTTGCACTACTAAGCGCTACCTGATTCGAGAACTGGGCGATTTGAACTTGTACAACTTCACCAATCCCATCTGCGTCAAAGAATAGGTTCCCCGTAGTTTGATCGTAGATGAAGCGATCGCTTGCTGTTGTCGCACTAGTACCAAGTCGAAACAAGCTGGCATTGAGCGTAGTATTCTGAGATTGAACCAGTCCGAATTCAGCCTTGGAAACCAAGATAGTATCATCTCCAAGAGTAAAATCAGCGATGCTATCATAGCCTCCAGTGCGGCTACCAGCAAGGCTGAAGCTATCTTGCCCAGTTCCACCAGTCAGCACATCTCGACCAATTCCCCCAGTTAGTAAATCATCACCTGCACCACCGAGCAAGGTGTCATTACCTAAGTTCCCAAAAAGGCTATCATTACCATCTCCTCCTGTTAACGTATTAGCGGCATTATTTCCCGTCAGGATGTTATCAAGGCTATTACCTGTACCATTTCTTGTCCCGGTTCCAGTTAGGGTCAAGTTCTCCAGGTTATTTCCCAACACCCAACTCAGCGAAGACTTGATTAAATCTGTGCCTGCATCTAAGCCTTCAATAATAAAATCGTTCAGGTTGTCTACAGCGTAAATGTCATTACCGATTCCACCATTGAGACTGTCAAATCCCAAACCTCCATCTAAGATGTCATCACCTGCGCCGCCATCTAATTTGTCATTACCTGAGCTACCAAAGAGGCTATCGTTGCCATCTCCTCCTGTTAAGGTGTCATTCCCTGCACCCCCATCTAAGATGTTATCTCCTGCGCCGTCATCTAAGTTGTCATTACCTAAGCCACCAAAGAGGCTATCGTTGCCATCTCCTCCACTCAAGGTGTTACTGGCATTATTTCCCGTCAGGATATTATTAAGGCTGTTACCAGTACCATTGATTGCCCCGCCTCCAGTCAGAGTCAAGTTTTCCAGGTTATTTCCCAACACCAAAGTTATCGAAGACTTGATTAAATCTGTGCCTGCATCTAAGTCTTCAGTAATAGAATCGTTCAGGTTATCTACAGTGTAAATGAATGTCATTGCCAATTCCACCATTGAGACTGTCAGATCCCAAACCTCCATCCAATGTGTCATCGCCGGAACCGCCGAACAAGGTGTCATTGCCGACTCCACCAATCAGGCTATCGTTGCCATCAACTCCATTCAAGATGTTAGCGCCAGTATTTCCAATTAGGATGTTATCAAGGCTGTTACCAGTACCATCGATTGCTTCGGTTCCAGTCAGGGTCAAGTTCTCCAGGTTATCTACCAATACCCAACTCACCGAAGACTTAACTAAATCTGTGCCTGCATTTAAGCCTTCAGTAATCAAATCGCTGATGTTGTCTACGATGTAAGTATCATTGCCTTTACCACCGATGAGGCTGTCAACTCCTGCACCACCATCTAAGAAATCATTTCCATCGCCGCCATTGAGGGTGTCGTTATCACCTAGTCCTTGCAGCGTGTCATTGCCCTGCAATCCTGAGATGATATCCATATTCTCCGTACCAGTCAGCTTGTCTGCAACTGATGTGCCATTAATTTCATTTGGCATAACTATTTTTCCTTGAACTTTTAGATCGGAATCACAAGCGAAATCAGGCGTTGCTTGATGCCTAAAGTGCGATCGCACAATTCCGTAGCTTCGCTTTTTTTAAAATTAAACAGCCTCAGTAAATATGTCTAAGTTGATACTTGATTTATATAGCGATCCGCTTTGATTATTAAACTGACTTGCGTAGGCTGGGAGTAGGGAATAGGGACTTGTACTGAGCGACTTGTACCGAGCCTGTCCTGAGCGTAGCCGAAGGGCGAAGTCGAGGTAAGCCGAAGTAGTGGGGAGTAGGGAATAAGCCTTTTCGATGGGTACTTAATTTGTTCAAAAATCAAATAGGAGTCTTAATATAAAGTCCGAATACCTTTCCTGTATTCTGACTCCTGAATTCTGTTCGATAAAGTTAATCATATTTTTGACTTTACCGGAAAAATAAGTAAGTATTAACACTAACGAGCCTGAAATGAAATTATAGCGATCGAAGATGAAACGTTCAAATCGCCTTGCTTGGATAGGAGCGATCGCACTAGCTGCGATCGTTTTACTTAGTTTATTAGCGCCTAATAATACAAAAATTAGCACTGGCTCTACTTATAACCGCGCCTCTGATGGATATGGTGCTTGGTATGCTTTTATGCAACAGCAAGGAATTTCTATCAAGCGCTGGCAAAAACCTTTTAGTGATATTCAGCCAGAAAATAGCCCAGTTACCTTTCTACAGGTAAGCGCCTATCCAAGGGAGACAGCGTTAGATAGTCAAGAGCAGGAATGGGTAGAAAAAGGGAATACTTTGGTAATTTTGGGTGCGGGGGCGCGGGTTACAGAAGCAGAGTTTAGCACTATGCAAAAATCCCCCCAAGGTGATATTAAAATTGATACACGTAGACGATATCAGAAAGCTAACTCCAAGCAAGTTGATTTAGGCGATCGCTTTGGTGCTGTTGTCTGGCAAAAAAATTACAAACAGGGAAAGGTAATTTTTTCTACCACTCCTTATTTGGCCGCCAACGCTTATCAAGATTATTTAAGTAATTTCAGGTACTTAGCTAGTTTAGTAACTGAAAAAAGTAACACAGTATTTGTCGATGAATACATCCACGGCTATAAAGATGCTGATGTCAGGAAGAAAGAAAGCGAAGGAGATTTATCTAGCTTTTTTGCTAAAACTCCTTTATTTCCAATATTGATACAGGTAGGTATCCTGCTATTGGTGCTAACTTGGGCGCAGAATCGCCGTTTTGGGAAGCCAGTGGCTTTAGATACACCAGTTACAGATAATAGCGAAGCATACATCCAAGCTTTAGCGGGAGTCTTGCAGAAAGCTGATACCACCGACTTTGTTGTCGAGATGGTGGGTAAACAAGAACAACTACAACTCCAAAAAGCCTTGGGATTAGGACAAGTACTTTTAGAACGTCAAGCCTTAATCAATTTCTGGATAGAAAAAACAGGCAAAAGTGCAGCAGAACTAGATGCAGTTTTAAAGCTACAATCTCGCAAACAACCCATCAGTGAACGAGAACTGTTAAGCTGGTTGGGGAAATGGCGAAACATTAAGGAAATTCGTAATTCGTAATACCTCGACTTCGCTCGGCACAAGTTCGTAATTCGTAATTCATTTTGGGAATTATGGATAATATTTCTGCTGTGGGCATCTTGCTATGCATAGCGTCTCATAGAGAGCATCTTGATTCTGACCGGAGGCGGAGCGTCTCCGGCTCCGCTCCTGTTAGCGGTAGCGGGGCGTTTAGCCCATTCTGACTCCTGAATTCTTCTTCAATTATCAATAAAAAATATGAGCGAAACCCATCCTATCTTAATTCGTCTTGGTCAAGGTCTTAATCAAGTAGTTGTTGGACAATCGAGCCTAATACAACAACTTTTAGTGGCACTGCTAGCGGGTGGACACGTAATTTTGGAAGGAGTACCAGGAACTGGTAAAACCCTCTTAGTAAAAGTATTAGCGCAGTTAATTCAAGGGGATTTTCGCCGAATTCAACTAACACCAGATGTGTTACCTTCAGATATTACTGGAACAAATATTTTTGACTTGAATAGCCGCAATTTCACTTTGAAAAAAGGGCCGATATTTACCGAAGTCCTGCTAGCAGACGAAATCAACCGTACTCCTCCCAAGACACAAGCGGCGCTGCTGGAAGCGATGGAAGAGATGCAGGTAACATTGGATGGTGAAAGTTTGCCCTTACCAGATTTATTTTGGGTGATTGCAACCCAAAATCCCCTGGAATTTGAGGGGACTTATCCTTTACCAGAGGCGCAATTGGACAGATTTTTATTTAAGCTAGTGGTAGATTATCCCGATCAAGCTGCGGAAAAGCAAATGTTACTCAATCGTCAGGCTGGGTTTTCAGCCCGGCGTTTGGATATTAGCCGTTTGAAACCGATCGCAACAGTAGCCGACATTTTACAAGCACGACAAGCAGTCAAAGAAGTTAAAGTATCAGAAGCGATCGTTGATTATTTGTTAGCCTTGGTGAGAATATCGCGTCAATATCCCGATTTAACTTTGGGTGCATCACCTCGCGCCGCCGGTGCTTGGTTGCAGACATCTCAAGCATTAGCGTGGTTAGCTGGAAGAGATTTTGTCACACCAGATGATGTGAAAGCAGTTGCATCGCCATTACTGCGTCATCGCCTGATTTTGAAACCAGAAGCAATGTTGGATGGTTTACAAATGGATGCGGTAATTGCGTCGGTAATTAATCAAGTACCAGTTCCAAGGTGAAAAAACTCGGCGTTGCAGAATAGATGGCGTACCCGCTTGCCGTAGGCGATCGCTATTTCAGCCTATTAAATCTGTGTTTTTGCTTCCATATCCTTTGAACTAGATATTTAGAGAAATGGATCGGGCAAGTATCTCTTGTTTGCTCAATTAGAAAAATTAGTAATTTAAGACTAACTGACTTAAAAAGAAGGCAAGGGCTGCACTACCCAAAGGGACTGTCAAATTGTCAATACCCAGAAATGAAAAAGCCTCTAAAACTGTAGCGATAAATGCAACCACAAGTGATATTAACCAAGTTTGCCAAGTGTTTCCTTGAGTTCCAACTAAAATCAAAATACTGATGAAATAGCTAACGAGCATCATAGTTAGGGAGCCTTCCCAACTTTTTTGGGTGCCAAAGACTTTATACTTGTGTCTACCAAAGCGTTGCCCAATTAAGGCTGCTAATCCATCTCCCCAAGTCATGATCAAAATTCCTAGTGCTGCGTACTGGGGTTTTTGTAAGTACCAGAAGCTGGCAACTAAGATACCGAAACTGACAGAGTAAAAAAATGTCCCGAAACTTTGCCGCCCAACGCTATTAATACCAGGAAGAATAGGCAATCGGTAGGATAATAAGGTGATTGCACTCGCTAAAATAGAAGCTGTAATCCCTACACTGGCGGGAATATCTAGCCACCAAGCAAGTAAAATCACGTTACCAGTGCCAATATGAACTATCTTCCGCACGATTTCTGGCTTGTCGGCAAAGCGGTTTACCACCCATGCAATCAGGAGGATGAGTAACACCCAAATTGCAGTAATCGCAATTTGCAGCCATAAAACCGGAATTGAGGTGAAGTCAGAAAATGTAGTCAACAAATATGTAACAAAATGAAAAATTTTACCCCTGTTACTAATTTATAAGATTTAGGTAACTGCAATGAAACTATTATTGATTTGGCTGATTCGGGGCTACCGAATGTTTATCTCGCCGTTGTTTCTCCCGACTTGTCGCTTTCAACCAACTTGTTCGATGTATGCTATTGAAGCTATTGAACGATTTGGAGTGTTTCGTGGTAGCTGGATGGCAACTGGGCGGATTTTGCGTTGTCATCCGTTTCATCCAGGTGGTTACGATCCAGTGCCAGAGGTGGTGGAAAAAGTGATAGATAAGTAGTTTAGTACAATATTGGATTCGCGGATTGGGAGCAGGGGGCAGAGGGGCATACTTCGACTACGCTCAGTAACCGGGGGGGCAGGGGGCAGGGGGAGAGAGAATAACTAATTAATGCCCAATTCCCAATTCCCAATTCCCAATTCCCAAGTTAAAAGAAGTGTTCGTGGGTATAGCTATTTGGGGAGATGTCAACAGTTGAGGTTGTCATCTAGGGTAGGAAGGTTGAGTAATTTAATTTAGACTTATCATGCTTAATCCTACTGCGATTTCTATACCTGAACCACAAATTCCCAATCCCGGGCCGAATCCGTTACCGAGTCCTGAACCTGTACCCGGGCCAGCTATACCCCAACCTTTACCTGGGCCTGTGCCAGAACCAGTACCTGCTCCCATACCTCAAACAGTTCCAGCACCAATTCCCCAAACCATACCGGAACCTGTTTAGATTACCTTGGTAATGTAATCCAAAATCTAAAATCCAAAATCCAAAATGCTAAGAGCCGGAATTGTCGGACTTCCCAACGTCGGAAAATCTACTTTATTTAATGCTGTAGTTGCTAATGCTAAGGCAGAAGCGGCTAACTTCCCTTTTTGCACGATTGAACCGAATGTCGGCGTTGTCGCAGTACCGGATGAACGGTTAAATGTTCTTGCTAAGATTGCCAGTTCGGTACAAACTATCCCGGCGCGGGTGGAATTTGTAGATATTGCCGGTTTAGTTAAAGGTGCAAGTCAGGGTGAGGGACTAGGGAATCAATTCCTGTCCCACATCCGGGAAGTTGATGCGATCGTCCATGTGGTACGTTGTTTTGAAAATGATGATATTATCCACGTTGCTGGTTCTGTTGATCCAGCACGAGATATTGAAATCATTAATATAGAACTGGGTTTATCAGATTTATCACAAATTGAACGGCGAATTGACCGCACTCGCAAACAAGCTCGTACCAGCAAAGATGCACAGTTTGAAATCACAGTTTTAGAAAAATTAGCTGCGGCTTTAAATGAAGGTAAATCGGTGCGTCAGGTAAGCTTGAATGAAGAAGAAGCAGTAATTATTAAAGGATTAGAACTGCTCACTTATAAACCGATTATCTATGCCGCCAATGTATCTGAGGATGAGTTGGCAACTGGTAATCATTTTGTGGAAACAGTGCGGCAAATTGCATCGACAGAAGATGCCCAAGTTGTGATCGTTTCTGCCCAGGTTGAAGCTGAGTTAGTAGAATTACCAGAGTCAGATAAAGCTGATTTCCTCGCATCTTTGGGCGTGGAAGAAGGCGGTTTAAAATCGTTAATTCGTGCAACTTATATGCTTCTAGGCTTGCGGACATATTTTACCTGCGGCCCCAAAGAAACCCGCGCTTGGACAATTAATGCCGGAATGTCTGCACCTCAAGCTGCTGGTGTAATCCACAGTGATTTTGAGCGGGGATTTATTCGTGCTGAAACTGTCGCTTATAAAGATTTGGTAACAACTGGTTCGATGAATGCTGCGAAGGAAAAAGGGTTGGTTCGCAGTGAAGGGAAAGAGTATGTTGTGCAGGAAGGGGATGTAATGTTGTTCCGATTTAATGTGTAGGGGTAATTAATTAAGTGGCCGTTATCAATCAGATAATGGTCAACTTATACCAAATTGCGATCGCCTACGCCATCCCTCTAAATAACTTGACAAAATTTTTAATATGTGCATCTTGTGCTAGGCGATCGCAAATAAACCAGCAATCTGTTGTATAGTTTCTCAATCACCAGCTATGATGCCTCCTCTTGCTCCAGCCAAGCTGTGAGGTCTTCAGATAGCAGTTTGCACAGGTTATCAAAGGACATATCGCTCAGTTACTCCCACCCACCATGTATACATAAGAACCAAAATTCTCATCATCTGTACCAACAATCACACCGCCTTCTGCACCAGGAACAAGTTCCATAGCTTCAATTTTGTGGTACTCAGAGCGGTAAATGGGAACAAGTTGAGGATTTTGCCGCCATGCAATTTTGTTACCATGCAATCCCAGATAACCAGCAACATACACAGCTGACTGAAATGGGCCATCATCTCCCTCATCACTTGCTGAGGTGATGTACACAATTCCTACAGGGTCTACCTTAATATCTGATATATGACGCACATTGCCAGATGGAAACGGTACTTTCAGATTGGCAGAACCGGCGAGAGTAATTTGATATTTAGCTAAGTCAAACACTCCCCAAAATATAGTTGCTGGTTGTTCTCCTTCACCTCGATGTCCCCAAATAGCAACTAATTTGCCGTCTATATTTTGTAATCCAAATCCTTCAAAATTATTTCCTTGAATAATTCCTGGTAGATTGAATTCCTTGAGAACCAAGATGGTTTTATTGGCAGGGTTTAACCTGATATAATAAGCTTTACCAGAACTGCTTAAAGCGATAAAAGAGAATTTTGTTTTCTCAGGAACAGATGTTAAAGCTTCTAAATCGATGGGCAATTCTATGTTATCTGGCCAGTTTAAGGGAAAATATTCGGGTTGCTTTTTCCCTTTAATACTAATAATTCCTAAACGGGTTTGATTGGGTTTTTTGTTGTCATGAACAATCAAAAAATCTAGGGTATTGCTTTGTTTCTCTATCAAAGCCATACCACTGATACCGAAAGGGATACCACCGCGAACTGGTCGCCAATCTTGCGCCCAAACTTGCACAGATATGAGTAACAATGCACTCAAGACTACTATATTTATAATTAACTTGAGAAACCGAGGCATATTAAAAGCAATTGGGCATGGGGCATTGGGCATGGAGAAGAAGCAGGGGGCAGGGGGCAAGGGGGAGAATACAAAATTACCTTTTATCTACTCTGCATCCTTCCCCTGCCTCTCTGCCTCTTCCCCAGTGCCTACACTCCGTAAGAGAAGTGTGTTAGTCGATGCTCAATCATATCAAATCCCAAAAATTTGCACCCGCATCAATCAAGCAGGATTTTATACTCAAATTATCAGGATAATTACATGGTTAGAAATAAGGTAACAAGGAAATAAGTATTATATTAATAAAAACTTTAGTTCTGGGTCATTGCCCCCTGCCCCCTGCCTCCTGAATAGGCTCACAATAATACTTTCTGTAAAGAAAGCAATAATTCATTGACAGTATAGGGCTTTACTAAAAACGTATTGATACCAATAGCAGCTACTACACTAAGCTTATTGTCAGACATAAGTCCACTGCTGGCAATAATTCTAACTTGAGGATTGATTTTTTGCAGGGTACGGATGGCAGTTAAACCATCCAGAGTGGGCAGCATAATATCCATCAGTACGGCACTAATTTTATCCCGATTTTGAGCGTATAGAGCGATCGCTTCAATGCCATCATTGGCAATTAGGGTTTTGTAGTTGTGAGTTTCCAGTGATGTTTTTGTAATCTCTTGAATGGCAACTTCATCATCCACAATCAAAATCAATTCTCCGTGTCCTGTCTGTGGTGGCAATTCTTCTGGAGTAGTTGTTTCCATTCCCTCCACTGCTGGCAAGTAAACCTTAAAGCTAGTGCCACTTCCCCGTTCGCTATAGACGTTCACAAAACCACCGTGGCTTTTAATTATCCCCAGCACGGTGGAAAGTCCTAACCCTGTGCCTTTTCCGACATCTTTTGTGGTAAAAAATGGCTCGAAAATTCTATCTAAGATTTCTTTCGGAATCCCAACTCCAGTATCAGAGACAGTAATCACTATGTAAGGCCCCTCTTTGGCTTCCAGGTTCATGCGGGCATAATTTTCGTCAATCAATAGATTTTCAGCAAAGATACTCAAATTACCGCCATTTGGCATCGCATCGCGGGCGTTAACGCAGAGGTTCATCAATACTTGATGCAGTTGGGTGCTATCTCCAGAAACCATCCACAAATCTTGCAGGACATCAGTGCTGATTTGGATGGATTTGGGAAATGTCTCTTTCAGAATCTTGGCAACTTCCACAATTATATGTCTGAGTTGCAAAGTGATACGCTTTCCTTCTACACCGCGTGCAAAGGACAGCACCTGTTTGACTAAATCAGCCCCGCGTCTAGCGTTGATTTCCAAAATTTCCAGTAGATGATGGGTGCGCTCATCTGCATCGGGAAATTTGAGTGGTAACAGTTGCGCTCCTGCCAGAATTGGTGTCAGGATATTGTTGAGGTCGTGAGCAATGCCACTAGCTAAGGTGCCGATACTTTCCAAGCGTTGGGCGCGAAATAATTGAGCTTCTAGGTGTTTTTTATCGGTAATATCTGTGTCAACGGTGAGAATCGCTTTAGGTTTTCCTTGTTCGCCATACACCAAACTCCAGCGACTAGCAACAAGGATTTCCTTACCCATTTTAGTCAGTTTAGTTAACTCGCCCTGCCACTTTCCTTTACTAGTAGCTTGTAAAAGAGCCGCTTCGATTTCTGGTGAAGGTTCGTCAAACAAAAGCTCACTAGCATTTTTGCCCCAAGCTTCTGTAGCTTTCCAGCCGTAAAGTGTTTCTGCGCCTTTGTTCCAGAAAATAATTTGATTGTTTAAATCTCGCACGCAAATGGCATCTGTGGTGACATCTAGTAATGCTGCTTGTTCGCGGATTTTTTCTTCTGCCAATTTGCGTTCGCGTAGCGCAGCTTGCCGTTCGCTAATATCAATACTCGCGCATGTCACGCCCACAACTTCTTGTGATTCATTCCGCAATGGCTCAACTGTCAAATCGTAATATCGAGTTGTATCTCTGATTGTAATTGATACTTCCTCTCGCGTTCCTATACCAGTAGTTAGTACCCCACGTTTAATTGTGGTGAGAAGTTGAGCATCTTCAACTGAGATAATATCCAAGTCTTGTTTGCCCAATATTTCCTCAACTGTCAATCTAGATGGGGGATTATAAACCCAGGTGTAGCGTAACTCCTTGTCTTGGTTGTAGACAAAGATGGGGGAGTTTTTAAGGGCCACCCGAAATCGCTCTTCACTATGGCGCAATGCGTCGTCTGCCCGTTGACGTTCGATGGCATAACGCATGGAGCGTACCAGCAAGTCGCCAGTTACTTGCCCTTTCACCAAATAATCTTGCGCTCCTTCTTGCATTGCCCTAATTGCTAGGGTTTCATCGTTTAGACCCGTCAACACAATTATTGGAGTAGCTTTTGCCTGATGGTGAGCGATGACAAAGGTTTCTAGCCCCTGGCTATCTGGCAGCGAGAGGTCTAGGAGAATTACATCAAAAATTTCCTTTGCTAGGTAGTTGATTGCTTCCGAAAGCCGCTCAACGGGCATCAAATCAACTACAACTGTGGTCACTTCTTTTAAAAACTCCTGTAATAAAAAAACATCACCAGGATTATCTTCTACTAACAAGACTTTAATATTTTTACCTGCCATTTCCACTACTCCGGTGGCAGTTTTACGATCGCAAACCAAAAATTTTCTATTGATTGTACAATTTTAACGAATTGATCGAAATCTACCGGCTTAGTTATGTAACAGTTTGCAGATAAATTATAGGCTTTAAGGATGTCTTCTTCAGATTGGGAAGTCGTCAAAATTACTACAGGAATTCGCTTGAGCTTTTCGTCTGCTTTGATTTCTGCCAGTACCTCCCGTCCATCTTTTCTGGGTAAGTTCAAATCGAGCAACACAATATCGGGATGGGCTGCTTTAACATATTTTTCTTGTTTCCGCAAAAATGCCATTGCCTCCACACCATCTTCGACTACGTTGAGATGAATCGATATTTTACTATCTTCTAGGGCAATGCGTGTGAGTTGGGCATCACCAGGATTGTCCTCTACTAACAAAACCTCAATAGGCATAATCGCCGTTATAATACTCACGATTGCTTACCTGCTCTATCTGGAATTGTGAAGTAGAAAGTCGAGCCTTGACCCAGTTTCGACTCAACCCAGATCCGGCCGCCGTGGCGTTCTATAATTTTTTTACAAATTGCCAGACCAATTCCAGTACCAGGATACTTGTCTCTACCGTGCAAGCGCTGAAAAATTATAAAAATACGTTCTGCATACTGGGATTCCAAACCAATACCATTATCGCGTATCCAAAATAACCATTCATCTGCCAATGGGATAGAATTTAAACTTTCTCCATCTAAATTTGTATTTGGCTTGACTACTCCAATGTGAATTTGTGGCTGCTGATTTTGGCAAAATTTGATGGCGTTACCAATCAGGTTTTGAAATACTTGTGTTAGTTGGGTAGTATCAGCCATCACTTCAGGTAGAGTATCATGAGTGACAATTGCTTTACTATCTGCGATCGCAATTTGGAGATTAGCGATCGCCTGCTGTAAGATTACATCACAATCAACTAACTTAAAGGGCTGTCCACGAGTGCTGACGCGGGAATAGTTCAACAAATCGTTGATTAGGGTCTGCATTCGCCGGGCCCCATCTACTGCGTAGGTGATAAACTGGTCGGCATTGGCATCAAGTTGATTTTTGTATCTTCGCTCTAGTAGCTGTAAATAACTTGTTACCATCCGTAACGGCTCTTGCAAGTCATGGGAAGCCACATAAGCAAACTGTTCCAATTCCGCATTAGAACGGACGAGTTCTTGACTTTGCTGGATTTCTTTTTCTAATAGTTGCGCTTGAGATAAAGCAATGCCAATTTGATTAGCTAGTTGCTGTAACAACTCCGTCTCAAAGTTATTCCACTTTCGAGGTGCCACGCACTGATGAGCCAGCAATAAGCCCCAAATATTATCTCTGACCAGAATCGGTACTACAAGGTTAGCTCTGACAGCAAACTGCTGAAGAAATTCTCGATGGCATGGTTGAATGTGAGCAGCTTCAATGTCTTCAATGGCACTGACTCTTCCTTGGCGATATCTTTCTAGGTATTCTTCTTTAAAGCAATTATCGAGCAAATTTTCTCCTAAAATTACGGGCCAACCGGGTAGCACTGCTTCTTGGATGACTGTCCCCGAACCATCAGCTTCCAGTCGAAAAATTAAAACTCGGTCAGCTTGTAATAATTTTTGTACCTCTGTTACCGTGGTTTGAAGAATTTCATCTATTTGTAAAGATTCTCTAATTTTCAGGGTGATTTCAGCAAATAATTGCGATCGTAAATTTTGCCGTTTTAATTCCTCATCTGCCCGCTTGCGATCTGTGATATCTGTATAAGAACCCACCATGCGAACTATATCACCCAATGCGTCCCAAAGTGCTTGTCCTCGATCTAGAATCCATTTATAGCTGCCGTCTTGGTACTGGACTCGATATTCACAGACATAAAACGGTGTTTTCTTGGCAAAGTGGTCTTGGAAGGCTTGAAGTACCGAATCTCGCTCATCGGGGTGGATTCGTTTTATCCATTCGTCCCAACCGTTGGAAACTTCGTGGTCTTTATAACCGAGCATTTCCTTCCACCGAGTTGAGAAGAACACTTCATTAGTCTTGAGGTTCCAATCCCAAATGCCATCATTATTACCATGTAATGCTAATTGCCAACGTTCTTCACTTTCTCGTAGTGCTTCTACTGTTCGCCGCCGTTCAGTAATGTCTTGAAAATAAATAGACAAGCCGTCTTTTGCAGGATAGGCGTGAACTTGAAGCCAGCAATTTAGTGGCTGATAAAACTCCTCAAATTCCACACTCACCTTTTCTAAAATTGCCCTGTGATACTCACGGTAAAATGTTGTGCCGATGATTTCTGGAAACACTTCCCAGATATTTTTACCCAGAAGCTCACTTTGTTTTTTTTGCAACAGCCGTTCTGCTTGACCATTAATGTAGGTGAATCGCCACTTTTTATCTAAGGCAAAAAACCCATCAGTAATGCTTTCGAGAAGATTAGTGATGCGGGTTCTTGCGGCTTCAGACTGGGCGCGGGCTGCTTGCTCATGCGCCATTAGCTTATCAGTAATTTGAGATACCTCAGTTACATAACGCCTAAGTTCTAGTTGGTCGATTACCAAGCGACTTAGAGCCACAAGCGCCTCTACTTGTTTTTGACTCAATTCTTTTGGAACTTGGTCAATTACACACAGAGTTCCTAAGATATCTCCCTTCGGGGTAATCAGGGGCACACCTGCATAAAAACGCACATAGGGATAGCCAGTGACTACCGGATTCTTGGCTAACTTTTCATCAGCTAAGGTATCAGGAACCACCACAACGTTACGCTGCTCTTGGCAAAGGTAAGAGAACCCAACACTCCGGGGCATTTCTGAGACATCTAAACCTACTTTTGCCTTAAACCATTGACGGTTTTCATCAATGAAATTTACGAAAGAGATAGGAGTACCACAAATAAATGCTGCTAACTGAGCAAGATTGTCGTAGGCTTCTTCGGGTTCGGTGTCAAGAATTTGATACTGGCGGAGGGCTTCTAGCCGCGCCACTTCTGTATCAATGTGTCCAGCTTTCATTAATTTTTATTAATAAATCTAAGTCTAATATTCAGTCAGCAGCATAGCTATCTCAAGAGTAGCTTAACTTTTTTTAACAATTTTTACTTATTTCCCCGCCTCTGGCTATTCAGGGAATTTTGTTTCAATTTTGTTGTACTTTTGCGGCGGGCGGATACGCCATCACACTAATCCTAGTGTATAGGACTTACGCAAAATTATGAAAAAACGAACCGCCAAGTACGCCAAGTGCGCCAAAGAATAAGAATTGCAGAGAGTTTTTGCGTAAGTCCTATGTAAACAAATTTAGCTTAAACAGCAAGAAGCCTCACGTGTCACCCGAAGGGGAGCGTGAGAT
>NZ_JABXKH010000165.1 GCF_017115105.1 Nostoc sp. NMS2 | reverse complement strand
AGCAATGAGATTGGGCATCGCCTAATTTCCCCATCCCCGAATCAACAAGCCCAAGTAGAAAAATTTGACCCCAATCGCGGCTATAAGCTTTCCACCTACGTATACTGGTGGATTACGCAATCAATCACACGGGCGATCGCAGAGAAATCTCGTACTGTACGCTTGCCAATTCATATCACCGAACAACTGAACAAAATTAAGAAAGTACAGCGAGAATTATTTCAGACACTGGGTCGTCCAGCCAGTGTTGTAGAAATTGCTGCAACTTTAGACTTACAACCAAGCCAGATTAGGGATTTTCTCAGCAGTTCAAAGCAGCCAATTTCTCTAGATGTAAAGATTGGAGATAACCAAGACACAGAACTTAGCCAACTTTTACCAGATGAGGGCATATCTCCAGACGAACATATCACCAAAGAACTTTTACGCCAAGACATAAATAGTTTATTAGAATCACTCAAACCGACACAACGTGAAGTATTAATTTTGCGTTTTGGGTTAGAGAACGATCAAGAACTAACTTTAGCTCAGATTGGAGAGAAATTGAATGTCAGTAGAGAACGAGTTCGCCAAATTCAGCAGCAAGCAATCACTGTTCTACGTCGTCAAAAAACTGAAATTCAACAGTATTTAGTTTCTTGAAGGATACTAAAAGATGATGTTTTAGGGACTAATTAACTTAAAAGTGAGTTCTACATTGGATAAGACTTTGGAATAATTGGTATCTCAAGATCCTGATTTGAATCAATTAGCTAAAGGCTTGAGAAAGGGAGAGGAAGAGTAATTTGTAAACATAGTTTTGCAATGGGGAATCGCCCCTATTGTCACCCTGACTTTTCACTCTAAGTACTGAAACCCCGATCAAGACTTGGGTCAGCGAAGCGAGAAAGTAAATATTGGATTGCCCAGGTGCGATCGCTTTGCGACAACAATAACAGCAGTCGCATTAAGCGGGCGCTTACTGCGACTGAGCGGACAGCGCCTTGCGGTAAACGATTTTATCAGCGCCCGCTTGATAGAAGTCGCGTATCCGTGCTTCTTCTTCATAACCGCACTTGCGGTAGAACGCTCGCGTGCGCTCGAAGTCCGGCGTACCTGACGTTTCCACCAGTAGTACACGCCCGCCGCGTCTCATCAATGTTTGCTCAACGTAGCGTAGCAGGGTCGCACCACGTCCTTGTCCTTGTCGGTCGGGTCGGATAGCAATCAACTGTAGATTCCACGTCTGATCAGTCATCCGTTCCATCTCACAGTAAGCGACCCCAACTGCCCCATTGTCATCGTCGGTAATCCAAAAGCGTTCAGCTTTGCCGTCTAGTAGAGAATCGCTGTCGCTGCTACCACCGAAGTAATCGGACAACATTTCGCCAAGCTCCTCAAGTTGGTTTGGTTGGAACAATCCGGTTGCATCGGCTAAGGCAATCAGCGCGGTTGTGTCATCGGGCATGGTCGGTCGAATCATTGCGAACTCCATGTGTAAAACAGGTTAGCCTCTGGAGGGCTTATTATTGCAACAATCGAATGATAATTTATTTTGATAATAAAAATTAATATAAATTTTTCCTGAGTTTATCCTAAATTTTTATTTATCAATTCACCTAGCAAATTTTAATCAAAATATCAGTCCCATCTTTGATAAAAACGTGATAATCCATATAGCAACTAAAGTGCAGATATGAACAGAGTGAGATGATGACAACTCCAACCCAAGAAGAAATCAGATTTGCAGAAGCCTTACATCACATAGCCCATTGGTGCAGATGGGTTGATATTTAAGCGATCGCCAATGGGAAGGGGTGTGCGAAGACTACAGTCCTAACGGTACTGAATGGGACTTTTCACCCATGACCAAGCCAGTTCTCGCGCCTACCGTTGGGGTGAAGATGGTATTTTTGGTATTTCTGATAATTATCAACGGCTTTGTTTTGCGTAGGCGTAGCCCGTCGTAGACATCGCTATTTGGAATGGTGAAAATTCTATTCTCAAAGAAACCTTAGCTTGGTCTATTAAATAAAGGAATTCACAACTGAATGTCAATTCATAACTTTACTCTATCCCGCCAGTTATTACGCAACTTGTCCATCATTTTGCTGACTGTTTTACTCCTATATGGTGCATCTCGTGTGATACTTCCTGCTCCGGCCACTGATATCTCGACTGCCATACCGCAAGGAAAGCAAGTAGCGGTTTTCGCTGGTGGGTGCTACTGGGGAATGTCAGCAGTTTTTGAGCATCTATTAGGTGTTTCTGATGTCGTTTCTGGCTTTTCTGGGGGTGATGCAAGAACCGCAGACTACACACTTGTCAGTGCTGGATTAACTAATCATGCTGAATTCGTAAAAATCACTTACGATCCATCAAAAATATCATATAACCAGCTTCTCAAGGTCTACTTTTTGGTAGCCCATGACCCAACACAGTTGAATCGACAAGGGCCAGACTCAGGTAAGCAATATCGTTCGGCGATCTTTTTTGCTAACGATGAGCAGAAACAGGCTGCACAAGAATATATCGCTCAACTCAACAAATCGCAAATCTTCCACAAGCCGATTGTGACGGAATTAGATCCTTTGAAAGGTTTTTATCAGGCTGCGGCATACCATCAGAATTATATCGTGCATCATCCGAGCGATCGCTATGTGGTAGTGAATGACTTGCCGAAGCTGGCTAAACTTCAAGCAAAGTTCCCTGATATGTATAGCAAGTAAGGGGATTTGCAGCATTCGGCTTTTAACATCCCCCTGAACCAGTGAAAGATTAGCCTATCCTGTAAGATGCTCGTCCATGCTTCTTTCGATATTGCTGATGATACTCTTCTGCTCTATAGAATTGTGATGCAGGTACAATCTCCGTCACAATTGGATTTTTGTGATAACGAGAACTATTTTCAAGCTGCTCCTTGGAGGCTCTTGCTAATAATTCCTGCTCTGGAGTGTGGAAAAATATCACTGACCGATATTGAGAACCAACATCTAGCTCCTGATTGATTTGACAAATTGCTGAAGATTTTCTGCAACACGTACTGTCTCTAAATAAATAGCTTTCAATCTACAATATCAACTCGCTTTAATGCAGCCATCAATTCTGTCATAAACTCAACAAAGACGCGAACTTTAGCACAGAGATAGCGTTTTTGCGGGTACAACACGGAGATCGGTAATCCAACTTGGGTCGTGTAGGATTGAAGAATTGGTTGGAGGTCTCCACGCGCGATCGCTTTGGCTGCGATAAATTTGGGAAATTGAACTACACCGGCTCCTTGAATGACTGCCTCTAAAATGACTTCTGAATTATCGAATCGCAGATAACTCTCAACACAAAGGTCAATCGCTTTTCCATCTTGTTCAAACTTCCATTTAGGCTCTCGCCCAGTCTGTGGATAGATAAAGTTGACACAGCGATGCTGCAAAAGTTCTGTGGGTATTGTGGGCGTGCCATACTGAGCGAGATACTGCGGTGAGGCACAAGTGATGTAGCGTGCAGTTGCCAGATGGTGCATGATTAAACGGCTATCACTGCTCATTCCAATCCGCACTGTCGCGTCAATGCCTTCCTCAATCAGATCGATCACGCGATCGTTAAAAGAAACATTCAGATTTAGCTTTGGATATTGTGTGACAAATTGCAGCAGAGCCGGAGCGATATGTATTTTGCCAAACACAAAGCTCAGATCGAGCCGCAATGTTCCGAGCGGCATTGATTGCGATTGTTTGACTTCGAGTTCGGCTTCTTCCAAGTCGTTGAGAATTTGCTCAGAGCGTTGATAAAATCGGTTGCCATCTTCGGTCAGGGTCAAACTGCGAGTTGTTCGCTGGAGCAAGCGCACCCCCAAGTCATCTTCCAAGCGCAATACGGCTCGACTCACGGCTGAAGGAGCCATACCTAAGTGTCTTGCTGCCTCCGAAAAGCTACCAGATTGAGCGGAGCGGATAAAAATCATCAGGCTTTTGAGCTTATCCATTAACCGAAACGCATCTTTGAATTTTTTGCACAACTGTTTTGAATTTTAACTACTTTTTCTTTTTTTCTGCACAAGCTACTGTTTAGAGAAGATAAATTTCAAATACACAAACAGCATTAAAAAAACAGACATGACACAGCAAATAACAGGAGAAAAAATTATCTTAGTCACCGGAGCCACGGGCAATCAGGGTGGCGCAGTGGCGCGTCATCTTTTAAAGCGCGGTAACTTCAAGGTCCGTGCTTTTGTGCGCGATCCAAACAAGTCCGCTGCTCATGCACTCCAACAAGCGGGGGCAGAACTCGTCGCCGGAGATTTCAGGGATCGTGCGTCGCTTGATCGCGCTCTGCAAGGTGCTTATGGTGTTTTTTCATTGCAGACTTTTCTCAAAGAAGGCGGATTATCAGCCGAGATCCAAGATGGTAAAAGCGTTGCAGACGCAGCTTCATCGGCAGGTGTCGAGCATTTCGTCTACAGTTCTGTGGGCAGCGCCGAACGCAACACGGGCATTCCCCATTTCGACAGTAAATTTCAAGTCGAAGAGTACGTTCGATCACTGGGCTTGCCCTATACAATCATGCGTCCAGTTTTCTTCTTTTACAACTACGCCTCAATGCGTCCAATGGTGGAGCAGGGCACGCTCTCCCAACCGCTCAGTCCTGAAACAAAATTGCAGCAACTTTCTGAAGAAGATTACGGAGCAATGGTCGCTGAGGTATTCGATCGCCCCGCCGAGTTCTTGAACCGCGAAATCGAAGTCGCCAGTGTGGAGATGACCATGCCAGAAATCGCTGCCGCGTTCAGCCTCGTGTTGGGCAAAACCGTCGAATACCAGCAAATTCCGTTTGAAGCGTTTGAGCAGCAAGCTGGGGAGGAAGTGACCATTATGTATCGCTGGTTTGAGAATGTCGGCTACGGAGCGGATTTAGCACAGTTGAAACGTGACTTTCCTTCCTCAAGCGACTTTGAATCCTATCTGCGCGACCACGACTGGACAAAACCAGATTAAAGCGCGTCCCATGTCAGGTCAAAAATGTGAATTGACACAATTTACTATTCTTCAGTCAATGACCTAAAAATCAGACATAAACATTGAACGATATCTATTTTGACGCTATTGATTTTGAAGGTGATTTTGAATAAAACTCGTACTGAATAAAAACTGGGACGAGTTTTATTTTTTCTAGCCAAATGGATGTTTATGAGGGTTGATTTAATTTGGTCATGAGAGTACCTTCAGCAGTGTTTACAAAGGTGTCTCGATCTGAAATAATTGCTTGTGGTATTAAAGTAGTGGAGTGAGTGGTAATTCCTGGCAGCTTTTTGACAGCAGTGCCGATGGCCATAAACTCGATAATCCCACTACCTAACTGATAAACATAAGTTTTAATCCCAACAACGAGGTCAGCGCCACTATTACGAGCATCAGTGGCGATGTGGGCAATAGCTTGTTCGCGTGCTTCGTAAATTAATGTAGTTAATTCATTAATTTCACCACGTACAAAGGATTTGAATGCGGATGTGATTCCTCCAACAAAACCAAGAGAATATACGGAAACACCCAAAACCAATTTTAAAGGCATATAACCCAGGTTGATCAGATTCCACATTTCCTGATTAGTTAAATCGCTGGTAATAGGACTTTGACACCATGCTAATGTAAGAGCAGGATGATTTGATGCAGTACCAATCATTACCATCTCTTGCATCCCGGCAAAAGGAATAATTGATGTCTGAATTCCAAGCACAGCATTAGCACCTGTACTTAAGGCTTCAGACTGAATTCGCTTTAAGGCTAAGTGACGGGTTTGGTTGAATATAGAGGAAAATTCTTTAATTTCTCCACGTTTTAAACTTTTGAGGGAGCCAAGTATTCCACCGCCGACTCCAATGGAATAGGCAACATTGCCAAAGACAAACTTTTTCGGTACAAATCCGGCATCAATTTGGCAGTAGAGTTCCTGTCCGTCGGCAGAGGTAGAAAATTCTAATTTTTCAGATTTTTCGTCACCTTGATGAACACAGGAGCCAATGGAGAGGAATTCTACGTTGCCGACTTGTTGCACTAAATCATTGTTAACGCCTGTGATGCCAATTCCACCATGCTTTTCTGCTTCAGCCAACATTCGGGCATAAGCTTTTTGCCTTCCTTCATGAATGATGCTAGTAACTTCAGATACTTCTCCGCCAACAATGGTTTTGAGTCCTGATGAAATTCCCCCAATTAGTCCCAGTGAAAAGACACTGTTTCCAATGACTAAATCTCCCGGATACATACCCTGTTGTCGAAGACAAAAGATTTCATTGCCAGAGAGTCCGCTGATTGCAACCATGCCTTTGACTCCAGTAATTTAGATGAGTGTATAATGACCCCGTTCAAAATGGGGAGTTAGTCATTTATAACTGATTATCAAGGGATAAGCTGGGGCTTGGGCTTCAGCTATTACCCATTCGGGTTGCATTGCTGTACCGCAACGGACTTCTTGAGACTGAAAAACTGAATAGTCTTATAAAGTTGATATTCAGCCCACATTCCGCAGATATTAAAGCGGATTAAATAATTATAAAATTGAAGATACTCAAGCCTGAAATGATTGACTGGTAATCATTACAGGCTTTTTTCCTATAAAATAATCGAGTCAAGTAAAAAGAGAGAAAAACCATGCAAGAGGCACTAGAAGCAATAAAAGTTCTAGACATAGACCATTTAGGAATAGTGGCAGGAATAATAGACGAGATGGAATTAGTAGAGGAAGTGAATAAAAAAGTAGGAATAAAAGTTAAAGAGACTCTCAGTCCAGGGCAAGTAATGAAAGCAATGATTTTGAATGGATTAGGGTTTTTGAGCGCGCCATTATATTTATTTGAAGAATTTTTTGTAGGAAAAGGAACCGAACATCTAATAGGAAAAGGAGTATTGCCACAACATTTAAATGATGACAGATTAGGAAGAGGATTAGACCAATATTATGAAGTAGGAACAACGAAATTATTCACAGCAATCGCCATGAAAGCGGCACAGAAATTTCAAGTAGAAAAGAAGAGCATTCATTTAGATGGCAGTTCAATGTATGTGCATGGAGAATACAAAAAAGAGATGGAAGAAATAAATGAAGTCAAACAATCAACAGTCAAAAATAAAATAGAATTAGAGCCAGAGATGAAACCAATAGAAATTGTGCATGGATACTCAAGAGATCATCGACCAGATTTAAAACAATTCATCATAGATATGATTGTGACAGGAGATGGAGATATCCCATTGTATTTAAAAGTAGATTCAGGAAATGTAGATGATAAAAGTGTATTTGTATCCAGATTAAAAGAGTTTAGAGAACAATGGACATTTGCCGGAATATGCGTAGCAGATAGTGCATTATATACAAGCGAAAATCTGTCAGCGATGAAAGGAATAAAATGGATAACTAGAGTGCCATTGAGTATAAAATTAGCCCAAAATAAAATCTTAGAAGTTGAGCCAGAGTCATGGAGAGAGAGTCAAATAAAAGGATATAAAATAGCTGTGAGAGTGGAGGAGTATGCAAATATCAAACAAAGATGGTTGATTATCGAAAGTGAAGAGCGAAAAAAATCAAGTATTACATAAGTAGAAAAAGAAGTTGCTAAACAGAAAACAAAGGCAGAAATAGCTCTACGGAAGCTATCCAGACAAGAATTTGCTTGTCAAGCTGATGCAAAAATTGCCATAGAGAGACTATCAAATTCCTGGAAATATCATCAAATTACCGAAATTGAGTATTCAGAGAAAACCGAGTATGCTCAAGCAGGAAGACCAAAAAAATCGACAGAACCTACTATAATAAAGTATCAAGTCAAAGGTCAGATAGCAAATAAATCAGAAGTGATAGAAGCTGAAAATATTAAAGCGGGAAGATTCATATTAGCTACAAATATATTAGATAAAAATGAATTAAGTGAGCAGCAGGTATTAGAGGAATACAAAGCCCAGCAAGCGAATGAAAGAGGATTTAGATTTTTAAAAGACCCATTGTTTTTTACATCGAGTGTATTTGTGAAAAGTCCTGAAAGAGTGGAGGCAATTGCCATGATAATGGGATTGTGCTTATTAGTCTATAATTTAGCACAAAGAAAGTTGAGACAAGCATTATTGACAGCAGATGGCAGCATCAGAAATCAGGTAAAGAAATTGACAAATAAGCCGACAATGAGGTGGGTATTTCAGATGTTTCAATCTGTACATTTGCTCATGATAAATGGACAGGCTCAAATGAGCAATTTAACAGAGGAACGTCAAAAAATACTGCATTATTTAGGTCAGAGTTGTAGTCAATACTATCTGATGATTTGAACTGGGTTATTTGACTGAAAAGGATGTAGATATTTAGGATATTTTGAAATTAATAGGAATATTGAGCGAAGATTACAATGAGTCTTGGCTGGGATTATCTTGCTGAATTTTGGATAAATCAGTTGGTTAATTGAGAGAATAAATCTATTTTTAAAACAAGGGAAATCAACTGACTGGTGGATTGTTTAATTATTTGGATTAAAAATGAAATTAATCCAGAACAATTAGACTGAAAAATATTCTGGGTTGAATTTTTCCAAATTATCAGTAATCTGAGTCACATCTGCGGAATGTCGGCAAGATATAAACAATTTACCCATTCGAGAAGACTTTGAATAAAGCTGGCTAGTCATTCTTATATATTGCCATTATCAGGAACAATTATTTAAGGTAATCTGAATGGCGTTGAACATTTATCAATATTATCAATTTGAAAAGCAGGATGCCTTTTTGTTTTTTATAGGATTATTAAGAGAGTGTATACAGTTATATTTACAACCACAATACACTCTCTTAAGTGAAAGTTAAGCTTTAATCTTTTTGATCGATCTTAACTTTCTGTTCAAGAACAAGCTAATAGTACCAATAAGAAGTGTGCTATCTAAAGTACTAGGTTCAGGTACTTCTCGATAAGAAACTGTACCGGAATCAGGAGTTTCGGAGGATACGGAAAATAATGTTCCAGCAATTTCGTAACTTTTAGAAGGATTAACTTTGTCGAGGAAGTTGTACAGCAATCCAATCGATGCGTTATCTGCTAATGACACTGTTGGAAATGCAACAGGATAATCTGGATATTCAATATCATCCTTTACAGTATAAATATTGGGGTCATTATCAAATTGAAAAGTCAACGCCTGAAGTGGCGCTACCGGGATATTATCATTACTGAAAGTTGAGTCATCAAAACTAAATAAACCGTTCCCCTTAGTTGTAGAACTATCAACACTGAAAGCATAATTAACAATTGTAGCCGAGACTGATTTAGTGCTTAAGGTAGCCAAACCCAAAACAAAACTAGTAGCGATCGCTAATTGTGGAAGCAATTTCATATCGATTATCCTCAAAATAGATTTGTGTAGGTGATCTCTAGAAATAACTAGCAAGAGTTACCAATCAGGTGTTGTTACAAGTAATTCTGTCCAAGGGGTGCAATCTGATTCTTGAGCAGCATCTTGAGTAGGACGAGCATTGCACCCACGGACTTTAAATGTGTACTTAACAAGATCCCTGGCTCCCGCATAAGTCCAACTACTTGCTGTTGGGTCATCAATTTGCGTCATATCATCTTTATCGTCGCCCCAGCTTACTTGATAAAAATCATTTTTTTGACATATATCCCAAGAAATCTTAATTCTCCGCACTCTTGTGGTGTCTGCAACCAAGTTGTATGGATTTCTAGAATCACAAGAAGAATTATCTGTTTTCTTCTCGCAATTACTAGTACCAGGGGTACATTCAGCTAGGGTTTTGACTGGGCGAATTAACCCAGTAGAAAGTGTTGTTAATAATATGACAGAGGTCAGACTATATCTACAAAAGATGGAACTCAATCGTATTTTGTGCATAACAAATCCTTCAATTGTCTTGAATAAAACCACAGCAGAATTTAGAAGGTAAAGGTAGTTCTAATAACTCCCAGTACAGCATCACTGTTTTGATCGTCATGGTTGGGAGCAGTCAGCCAAATTAAACCAGGGGTGATGGTAATATTGTCTGAAACTGCATAACTGTAAAAACCTTCAACATGTAAAGAGGTGTTTCGGTCTTGAGCAAAGTCGCGGTTTTGCAGCGGAACTATGTCTGTAAATACATTCGCAATCGCCCCATTAGCACTGGTAACTCTCGGTTCCATACCCACAATCAGCCCCGCCAGATTGCCTTTTTTACCCAAATCCGGGAAAGCTAAAGCAACTGCATAATTCCAAATATCGGCATCTCCTACACCTAAAACGCGGGTTTTGGCAAAGCCAGCCCAAGCATTAATCAAAAAGTTGGAATTTACTTGATAGGATGCTTCCAAGCCGTAAGCGTTGGTGGAAGTCGGCGAATCAGTAACTAAGCCCAAGTTAGCTTTTTGGCTACCAGTACCTGGGATTGCTAAATCCTCACCCTGGTTATTATAGGCGTTGACGTAAGTTAAACCGATACTGAGGCGATCGCTAGGTTGGAAAGTCAATTGAGCGATCGCACCGTAAGAACCATTGAATAAACCTCTGTTAGCATTGGGGTTGGATGCTGTACTAGACAAATATCCCAAACTCAACTCCAACCGGTCAGAGAGGCGGTGTGTCAAACCAACTCCGGCTCCAGCAGGTACAAAGTAGTAAACTGAGTTCCGACTGCCAAACTTGGATAAAGCACCACTGGCTCCCTCATCCCCATCCAAAAAGGGGTTGATTGTATCCACAAAATCTTCAACTTCCCCTTCGTTGGCAAAAAAAGTAACTTCGGTTTTTTTGCCTAGAGGAAATCTGTAATACAGTGTCTCAACTCCAACTTGGTTATTTTCAGGATCTTCATCTCCAATTTCTGCATTAAAAGCTAGAGTCCCTTCTGGTAATCTAGTTCCAGTGCCACCTTCACTAGAGAAGTAATTGAGGTTAAGGGCTTGTAAGCGAACTCGGAGTAAGTCTTGTCCAGTGAAACTGGTGTCAAAATTGAGGCGGATGCGATCGCCAAAAGTCGTGCTTCTCGGAATATCAGCATTATCGGCATCTTGTCCAGATGCAAACCCTGATAGAGCAAAAATTGCCTCACCATGAAGTTTTGTCGTGGTTGAAAACTGCTGTTTTTCCAGAGTTTCCAAGTGAGGTTCTAAAGCATCTACTCGACCCCGCAAACTTGCCAATTCAGACGCGAACTGTTCTTGTAATTTTTGCAGAGTTGCTAAATCTTCTTTTTTAACGATGTCAGTTGTTGCAGTTGAAATTAGTTCATTGACCCGATCTAAACAGGCATTAATTCCAGCCGCAAATTCGTAACGAGTTAAAGCCCGATTACCGCGATAAGTTGCATTAGGATAACCTGCAATACACCCATAACGCTCCACCAAAGATTGCAATGAACCGAATGCCCAATCTATCGGCTGTACATCCGACAGTTGAGAAACAGATGTTACCTGTCCTGCTGATTCTTGAACAGTTCCCGTTTTAGCTGGAAGTGCGTTGGCATCGCCCGCCGCAAGCATCGCTCCAGTTGTGGTAATGATTACCGACAATAACCCCAAAGTTACTGGAGAAATCGGCAGCCACTCCCAAAACATTTTGATCATTTTTCTGTTATCCTCACACCATTTATTATCAATTGCAAATACAGGCAATCACACGAAAATTGATCTATTAAAATCCTTGTAAAGACGTAGCACTGCTACGTCTTTATATCCAACCTCTAATACTTACTTCTTCGCTTCAGTAGAGTTATCTCTTTGACTTAATTCCCAATGCTTTAGCATTTGAGCGCGATTTTGCCGCAAGTCTTTACGGTTACGTTCTTCAGGATAAGGAATGCCATCGCCCTTAATTCCTGCCCAGAGAATTTCGTTGAATTCTTCTGGATCAAGCTTATCTTCACCTACAAAATTGAAGTCTTTGGTCATAGCAGCCCACCATTTTTTAGGATTTAGAATCGGCATAGCTGCTGTCTTTTCAACATTGCGATCTTGACAAGCTGGTACTAGTTTGGGATCTACAGGATTGGCACACAAGTTACCTGGCACAATAGCTGTGTAAGGTTCAAAATTTGGTTCTCTAGTGAAAGCATCTGACATTGGTTCAGCATTAGCATCAGTAATTGCCAAATAGCCAATATTTAACAAATCCTCCATTGTCCGCAATACACTAATGGTGTTGTAGTTAGTGCTGACGAGCGCACCCCGTTTTGTATAAGGCGAAATAATGTAGGCTAAAGAACGGTGGGAATCAACGTGATCTGGCCCATTTTGGGAATCATCTTCAATGATGAAAATTGCCGTTTCTTTCCACTCCGGCATCCGGGAAATTTTCTCTACCAATTTGCCAATAGCATAGTCATTATCTGCCATTTGCAGTTCAGGAGTATTTAGTCCGGCCAAAGCAGTGCCAAAGGAGCCAAAATGATCGTGAGCCAGACGCACAAGCATTAAGTTAGGCAGTCCATTCTGCTTAATGTCCCTTTCCCATTCGTTGTACAGATAAATATCTGGATTATTCATGTCGAATGAGCGGAAGTAAGGATCAGTTTTATCCAACAATACAGTTTTAGTAACGGGAGCTTGGGGAATCTTGTCAGCGTAGGGGGTTGGGGAAATAGGGATATAAGCCGGGTTTTGAGGATCGGGTTTAGTAGGATCGGGTTGACTAGTAATGTAGGGAGCGCCATTGTCAACTAGGAAGCCGTAATTACGTACAGTCTTACCAGCACGCAACGCTGCATCCCAAAGATAGCCACCAATGACATTAATTCCTAAGTCACCGTCTCCTTCGGGGGCATTAACATCTCTGTCTCCGGGCAATATTGAAGACCCACCAGAACGATCTAAAATTCCTGTCAGGCGCGTATTAACTGGAGAGGAATTAGAAGAAGTTTGCGGTAGAGCAAGGCTGATATTGCGATTAGTACCTTCGTAATCGTAGGTTAAACCATTAAATCCGGCATTACCGTAGAGAACTGATTGAGTTTTTTCGGTGTAATCTGTCGTTCGAGCAAAAGTAGACCAACTCCAACCAACTCCACTCGATTCGCCACTGTCGTAGAAGTTATCAAAAGTTGCAAAGCCAAAGGATAGCTTGTGATGGTTTGGTGAAATATTGTTGGGAAACAAGGTAAGTGTTGGGTCGCCATTACCAAGGGGCAAGTCACCAAGTACCTGGTCATAAGTACGGTTTTCTTTAACTATGTAGATAACGTGCTTAATTTTGCCTTGTAAATACCTCATCGTCCGGTCAGGACGGCGATTGTAGAAACCATTATTTTTATCCACTTGTGCCGAAAGTGTACCCAAAGTCGCACCTTTTGGCACTGGAATAATTGAGATACCAGCTTTTTCTAAAGCCCAGTTGTACTCATTTTTAAAATTAGTATTGCGTGCTAGTCCCGCAGGCGTTGTCCGGTTTCCTGCGGGGTTGGGGCCAGAATTACTCTTGGCATTGACAACGTAAAGTCTTTGACCATCTTGACTAACGCTTACAGAATTGGGATACCAGCCTGTAGGGATGCGTCCATTCACCTGACCACTTTGTAAGTCCACAACAGCGATCGCATTCTCGCCCCCTAGAGTAACATAAAGTGTTCGTCCATCTGGACTGAGGGTTAAAGAGTTAGGATTTGCACCTTTATATTTCTCACCAGGGCGAGACAGAGAGATGGTTTGAATAACCCGATTGTTATTTGTATCAATGACTGAAATCGAGTCATCATTACCATTAGCTACATACAGTCGATTTTGGCTAGACGAGAGCAGTACTTTATTTGGTTGGCTACCTATTGGTATACGGGTAATTTGTCCAGAATTAATGTCAACAGCAAGCACTTCGTTGTCGCGCTGGCTACTAATGAAGACTTTAGCTGCTTGACCGTTTTCTGCACTCTTAATGGCTACATCAAAAGGAAATTCCCCGGTTGCTATTTTATCGCCTGGTCTAAAAAACTTAATTTCTTTAGTTACCTTACGGCTAGTAGTATCAACAATTGATATTGAGTCATTCTCAAAGTTTGCGGTTACTAAGGTTTTGCCATCCTTACTAACCGCAATACCCGCTACAACTGCTCCTGTTGCCACAGCCTTCGCTGGTGTATCCTTTAACAAACCGCCATCATATTTAGGGAAGGGATCAGTTTGGTTAGAATTGTGACCTAGTAAAATAAAGGGAGCATCTGGTATGTACTGGCTGCCATTAGAGGCATAAACATAGACGCGATCGTCAATCCCACCTGATACAAAGAAGCGCAAGCCGTCTTTGGCCCAAGCTAAACCGTTATAGGTATTCGGAATATTAATCTGTTGCCTTTTTACCAACTTCCCGCTACTGACATCATAGACAAAAACCCATTCTGCTTTTGGAGTTGTTGTACTACTTGACTTACCAGTTTGTGGGTCTAATACAGGATAAGTGAAAGTACTGCCTGTGTTTTCATTTTTGAAGTTTTGATTATAGCCACTGGTAAGCACCAGTAAAGTTTTTCCATCAGGGCTGAGGGCTGTGCTTACTGCTTCAGCCGCATCAGCATTATAATCTGTACGCAAACCAGTTGCTAAAGGTGCAAACGTTGATCCTGGTGCTGCTGCAGGTGTAATAGTTTGACCTGTGGGTAGCAAAGCGGCTCCACCCTGTAAGTTACCAACGGGGCTGGTAGTCCGAGCGTTAACTGATTGTATATTTGCATTCACGGTACTTACCAGCAAAAGACTTAGTAGATAACCTTGGTTTATGCTAGGTTTCATGCGACGTTTTTATAATAGGCATAACTATAAAGATGTTGATAGTTAATAGTTAAGCCATCAGTAATTTTTGGTTATGGTTTGGTAGTACCAAGCTGTATTTAGGGACTTCCAGAAAATAAAATATCCAGTTTTTAAGAATGACAATCATTATTAAGAGGGTGTGATGCTGGAGTTTGAGGATGCTTACCCCCAAAAATTTGCTCAACTGGTGACAGATGCGCCCGATTGGGTTGAGTGGATGGGGTATGAAAGTGGAGATATTATTGTCAGTATCTTTGCCAACTTCTTAAGCTAGAGTTAAAAAACTTTAATATTTGTAATATTTAAAATTAAAACTGTATCTGAAATTCACATAAGTGATTTCTTGGTGAAGTTTTTGATTATACGTAAATACCTTAAAAAACTTATGTTTATAATAGTCTGACGGCAAGGCAAATATGAATCGAGTTAATAACTGTTATTTATCAACCATTGCTATAGTGCAATGTCCGTTTAATTTCTCAACTTTTAAAAATCCGAACAAGTTATGAATAAAAAATGGGCTATCAAACGAATCACGATAAATCTCGCATCAACTGAGAGTGAAAAACTTGAACGCTATTGTGCAATCACAGGCAGACCAGCAACTGATGTCATTCGAGAGTTGATTCGCTCTCTTGAAGTAACTCATCTTCAAGAAAGCGAACATCCTGCACCGATGAAGGCTAGCTCTGTTACTCATGCACCACAGCCAGTTAGTATAGGTTAGAGATAGAGCAATGTTTTTGAGATTCTAAATTAAGTTTTGATTTTTGGCTTTGACTCGTTGAAAAGCCTATAATTAATACGTATTTTTATTGAAGAAGGCAGCTATGCTGGAGGCAGATAAACCTATCTTTGTAAGTCTATTTGTTGTGTTTGAGATTTAGCTAATATTTTATCAATTTGAGTATTAACATCTTCAAAAGTTTGCAATATCTGTGGAGTTAGTTTATTAGTCTGCACCTGACCAGATTGCAAGTTGAAAATTACCTCCCCATTTTTCTGCGAAATAGTTAAATCCCTCTGCTGGGTATTGAAAGCCAAGTCATAAATTTTTCCTTGAACTTGAGTGCCATTTTCATCAGACTGACCCCAGACCATGCCAATCCTTTGAGCAATTTGAGTCAGCCGACTGATGACTTCAAGCTCAGATGTATCTTTATTCATTACTGTCAACGCTTCGGCTGATAATTGCTCACCAGCTTTAAACCCATTTGCCACTTCTACAATGCGTTTTTTGTAATTCCCCGACTTCCCTAACTTATCTGCGGCATTGTACCAATTTCTCAAGTCATCAATAGTAACTGTCGGGTATTTCTCTACACCTAAAGGTTCGGTTTTCACGTGATTACTAATGTCTGGTGTAGAAGAAGTAGTGAAGAGTAATGGAGTTATAGATTGGTTAGGTGGGGATTGTGCTGTTTGTTCTGGTGGTTTCAAAAACTGCGGTCGTGTGGCGAGGGAATTAACTCTTTGTTGATAGTCACTATCCGTTTCAATAATTGACCCAAATTTCTTAGTCATGTTCTCCAAAGTTTTGGGGGGAATTGAACTGCTGACTAAGTGAAATACTGCTAAACCTTTTTTAGTTTCCCTGATAACACCTTCTATTGGTACTTGCTGCCATTCAACTTTTTGAGCAGTTAACCATTTAGTCACAGTCTCAGCTTTCTGGTTGTCAACAGCCAAGCCCATGACTCCAAGTTTTTTGTTTTCTTGGGTAGAAAATAAGAAAGTTGGACGCTCTTTAATATGATGTAGAATTTTTGCACTACTATCAATCATATACAGTTGTTGAGGGTTAACCGATTGAGTCCCAAAGATAAGAAATTCCTTCGTCCAAATAGTAGGATATTCAACGGTCTTAGGGTCAATTTGAGCGCAAATCACGGAAAAATTACTTTGAAGGATCGCAGGCGCGAGTGTAAGTTGTCCGGTTTTGAGTAGTCCAAGCTGTCTGAGCGCGTCTTTGTCTTTTTTAAAGTGCAACACTCCCAAGGGTTCACCATTTAAAAATACAGCATCTCTAGTTTTAGAAGCTGAGGTTTCGATAGTCAGTTTTCGGTAATCTTGATCATTGAATGTCTGACCAGAAAAATCATAAAAGTTGATTTTATTGATTTTGAGGAGATTACCATTTGGGGACTCACCCAGCACAAAAGCTTGATCTCCAGCTTCGGAGATAGAAGTAAGTTTCAACTTCAGGGGATTACCATTTTTTAGGTAATCAATTTGTTTTAACTGTTGGGCAGAATCACTGTCTAACTCACCCAAAATCAAAGCATCAAGTTTGATTTTCACTGTTTTGTCAGGAACGGGCACAGTGCCAAATTCTAAGTTGACCGATTCGGCGTTAAAAACAAGTCCTGCATAAGAGAAGTTCTTGAGTTCACGGATAGTAATTTCAACCAGCTCAAATCCTGGCAGTCCAATAGTTGCTTTGGCAGTCGCAGGTTCCACGCCAATGAAATTAGCTTGCGCCTTTGTGCCAATCGGTAGCTGTCCAGTTCTTGTCTCCAGCATGGCGAATTCTTTATATTCGCCGTCAGTATCCTGTACAAACAACAGTCTGGAAACGTGGCGTTCGTGTCCCGGTGGGTGGTGGCTAGCCCTAATTTCTATCACGTGTTTTTCGGTGGGATTCCAATCTCGACCCAAAAATTGATTCGCTTCATTATTTAATGTGACTAACTTTGGTTCAGTAAATTGCAATTCATCTAAGCGAGAGATAATCTCATTGGGGAAAGCAGCGAAGGCAAAATTAGAGACTTTTTTAGCGTGAGCCTGGGGGTTTGCGTTTTCTTTACGTGCAACTTCGAGTTCATCTTGGCGGGATGCACAGATGTTCCAAGCGGCGGCAGCAGATGCAAGTTTTTCTGACTCTGGGATTTTCGCATAAAATGCAACAGCTGTCTCCTGTGCCAAGGCAAAGAGTAGTTTAGTTTGGCTTCTAGTAAGTTCTGGTTTTAGTTCTAATAGTTTAGCCCCCTGTGTGGTCATCCCCGCCTTGAGGTTATGGTCAGTTACAGATTGCTGGCTAACTGTTCCCAACTGACGGTATGCAGGTTTTCCATCTTTATCGATTTCTCCATTAATCTGGGCGACTGCTAGTAATTTGTGGGGGCGTTCGCTACTTGTAAATTTAATTTCATCTAGGCGAATATTCAACGTCTGGGCTTTCCAGATTAGGGGATGCCCGTAACGAGTTAGATTGGTAATTTCCAGTTTTGCTCCCTGTGGAGTTTGGACAATTGCGGATGGCCCTTTCTCAGTTTCACGCCGTTGGGACATCCGAACCGCAGCGTTGAATTTCAGATCGAACTCGTATTTGGCGGCGATCGCTGCAAATTTCTGCTGTGGTGTAAATTCTACTCCTTTGAATAAGTCTTTAAACTGGACGATGGGACGCGATTCTAACTGTGATTCTTGGAAATATTTATTGGTTTGGCTAATTAATAATTCTACTGGTGAGTAGCCCTTTGGTGTTATCCCCGTGTTTAAATAAACTGAACGCGACTTTTTATCTTTAATATAATTAACATCACGATACAAGTAGCGGCTGTTTTCCCGGATTTTATTCATCTCAGGTTTTTTTGCACTTTTGAATAAATCAACCGCTATTTGATTCTGATAACATCCCTCACCAATCATTTCTCGGTACATCAGGCGGTTAACATCCATTGCCTGTTCAATAATATCTGGCGTTCTGTTAGGATTCTCTGCTAGAGCTACAACAGATTGCATGAAGGGTTTGTACTCTGCTCTAATTGGTTTGGGCTTCTGGTCATATTCCTGTTCAAATAAACTTTGATAATGGCTAGATACTTGCTCTAAATATTCTGATTTTTGTTCTAAAGTACCATAAGTGTTTAGTACCTCAATTTCTGATTCTAATGCCTCCAGTGCTGTCACTTGATTGTTGATTATGCCCACGCTGATGCTATCGCTCATGTGAATAGCAATTTTTTCAAAAGGGGGCTGGGTTCCATCGCTGGGATCATAAAATGACTGTTTTTTGAGCTTAACCGTGGGCGAATAGGCGTTTTGGGGAAGATTTCTTCGCTCTGCCTCTGCTGTTAAATTAGGGTATAAGCTAGCTCTTGCCACACCAATGCAATCACCATCGTAGTCTCGTGCTTGGCGTTCTGATTCGGTTTCTGCTGGGTCGATAAAATCAACATCGACCCCTAGCGCTTCTAACTCTGTAATTCTTTGCTGTATGCGCTTATGGTCTTCGTCATTGACTACAATTATGCCTTCTAAGGGTTTACCGTCTGGCCCTAACTGATCCTTAACATATTTATTATTAGAAACACACAAACCATTAGAGTTGAGGAAAGGAGAACGGAAGTTAAGAATTTTTTCTTGCTCATCAAGCCAAGAGATACAAATTTCACCATTTTTGAGTTCCTTGGAAGGAATAATCATTCCTCGGTCAAAAGTAAGCGTTTTCCCAACAGCAATATCTCGCCACTCACTTTGTACAAACCGATTTAATTCCTGTTTGACCTTCTCAGTTTCTAATAACTGCTGATGCCCTAGTAAATCGGCTT
>NZ_JABXKH010000075.1 GCF_017115105.1 Nostoc sp. NMS2 | reverse complement strand
AATTACGAATTACGAACTTGTACTGAGCGAAGTCGAAGTATTACGAATTACGAATTACGAATTACAAATTATGACCGCTACCACCGATATTGTTCAAAAACTCTGGAATTTGTGCCACGTCCTACGAGATGACGGCGTTACTTATCTGCAATACGTTACAGAATTAACCTATCTGCTATTCTTAAAAATGGCGCAGGAAACAGGGGCGGAGGCGCAATTATTACAAGGCTATCGCTGGGACGACTTGGTTACTCAAGATGGGGTAGAGCAACTAACATCTTATAGAAAACTCTTACTTATGTTGGGTTCCGATAATTCATCTTTGCGAGTACAGGCGATTTTTGCTAATGCTCAAACTTCCCTCAAGCAACCCCGCATTCTTAAGAAGCTTGTCACCAGTATTGATGAATTGGATTGGTTTTCAGAACATCGAGACGAGTTTGGCGATTTGTATGAAGGACTATTACAGAAAAATGCCGACGAGAAAAAATCTGGTGCAGGACAGTATTTTACACCTAGACCGTTGATTGATTGCATGGTTTCCTTACTGAAGCCACAACCAGGAGAGTTGATTCAAGATCCGGCGGCTGGAACCGGCGGATTTTTGATAGCAAGCGATCGCTATATTCGACAATACCACGATCCCTTCGAGTGGACAGAAGCGCAACAATCTTTCCAGCAGCATCAGGCGTTTTATGGCATGGAATTGGTGCAGGATGCTCACCGTTTGCTGTTGATGAATATGATGTTACACGGAATTGAAGGGGCTGTAGATTTAGGTGATAGCCTTTCCGCAGAGGGACAGCGACTAGCAAAAGCCGATGTAATTCTGACTAATCCACCCTTTGGGACAAAAAAAGGAGGTGGACTACCTTCGCGGGATGATTTCACTTATCCCACCTCAAACAAGCAATTAGCGTTTTTGCAACATATCTATAGAACCCTCAAACCAGGGGGACGGGCTGCCGTAGTTTTGCCAGATAACGTATTGTTTGAAGATGGACAAGGGCGAGCAATTCGGGCTGACTTGATGGCTAAATGTAATTTGCATACCATTTTAAGATTGCCCACTGGGATATTTTACGCCCAAGGTGTCAAGACAAATGTATTATTTTTCCAGCGTGGCACAACGGAGAAAGGCAACACCAAAGCAGTTTGGATTTACGATATGCGTACCAATATGCCCAGCTTTGGTAAACGTATTCCCTTGACTCGTGGGCATTTCTCTGAGTTTGAGCAGTGCTATGGAGATGAACCCAATGGCAATAGTCCCCGTGTCGATTTGGGAGAAAATGGGCGTTTCCGGTGCTTCACGCGAGAGCAGATTACCAAGCGTAACGAAAATTTGGATATTTCCTGGCTGCGAGATGATAGCTTGCGATCGGGCGATAATTTACCAGAGCCGGAGATAATTGCAGCAGAGATTATGGAAAAGCTGCGAATTGCCACAAAGGAGATGGAAGCTTTGATGATATTGCTAGAAGGTGAAGAAGCGGCGGAGGCTGTCAGTGCTTCCGTGGGGTTGTCAACCTTAGAAGATGTTTGAAAAGTGGTCGGCTGTAATTTTAGGTACTTCTAGATCCCCCCTAACTCCCCTTAAAAAGGGGGGAACCGGAATCAAAGTCCCCCTTTTTTAAGGGGAGCCACTGCGTTGGGCGGGTTTCCCGACTTGAAGCACGTGGCGTGGATTTAGGGGGATCTAAAACGTTTTGCTATTGACCAGAGGACTTTTCAAACATCCTCTTAGAATAGAAGCGTAAGTAGTAGTGCATCAAGGATTAATTGACAGATAGATTTTTTGTAGAGACGGCGATTTATCGCGTCTCTCCAACCGTCAAAATGAGTTTGACTGACTAGTAATAATAGTGGGTGAATTTTAATGAGTCCAGAACAAGAGTTATTAACAAAGTGGCGTTCTCTTCCACAAGACAAACAGGAAGAAGTTTTAGATTTTGTCGAATTTCTTCAGTTGAAAATCAAGTTACAAGAGAAAGAGAAAATTCAACCTACGACTCCTGAAGGTAAAGGCTGGAACTCTGGTTTTTTTGAAGAGGTAATTGGTGGTTGGGTAGGAGAACCGCTAAAACGACCAGAACAAGGAGAAAAGGAACCCCAGCAAGAAATTTGGGTGAGAATTGAGGCGGCGGAGGCGGTAAGTACTTCTGTGGGGTTGCTGCCTTTAGAATAGGAACACATGAAAACCAAGCCCTAGAAGCTGCAAGAGTAACTTTTTATTAGGAGAAAAAAATGATGAATAGTATAAAAATTCGGTTGCATGTGGGTAAAGATGGTATTTTACATTTAGAAATTCCTGTGGGAATAACTGATAAAGAACTAGAAATAATGGTTATTTATCAACCATTAGAAACGCCAACACAGCAAAAAACACCAGAAGAATTAGGCTGGCCACCTGATTTTTTTGAGCAGACAGCTGGTTGTTTAGCCGATGACCCTATTCAAAGATATCCCCAAGGTGAGTATGAGGAAAGGGAGCCGTTAGAGTGATTTATTTATTAGATACCAATGCTTGCATTGTTTATCTAAATCGTCCTGTGTCTGGTGTGCGGCGACGATTGACAACGCTATCTTTGCAAGATGTTGCTGTTTGTTCCGTTGTAAAAGCCGAACTATTCTATGGTGCGATACGTAGTAATAATCGCGCACGGACTTTGGCTTTACAGGAAGCGTTTCTTAATAATTTTGTGTCTTTACCTTTTGATGATACATCTGCTAGGATTTTTGGGATTATTCGGGCTGAGTTAGCTGCTAGTGGTACGCCGATTGGCCCTTATGATTTACAGATTGCGGCTATTGCAATAGCGAATAATTTGATATTAGTGACGCATAATACACGGGAATTTAGTCGAGTGAATGGGTTGCAGCTTGAAGATTGGGAGCAAGAAAGTTGAGATAGCAAGCTTTAAGGAACCCCAATAAGAAATTTGGGTGAGAATTTAGATTATGAATATTGTCTCGCGCAAAGGCGCAAATTTGCAAAGAATAAGAGTTATTATAAGTTGCTCTTTAACCTCTTTTCTCTGCGTTCTCTGCGCCTCTGTGGTTAAATAAATGATTTATAAACTGCAGAGACACAGAGGGCACGGAGGAAGAAGTTAAATTTAGAAGAGTTTGTACAAAAGTTAGAGAGTTTGTAGTTTACATGAGTGATGAATTAATAGAATTGCCTGAAGGTTGGGTGTGGACAAAGCTTAGTGAGCTAGGTGAATGGTCAAGTGGTGGGACACCTTCAAGAAAAAATTCTAAGTATTATGATGGAGAAATTCCTTGGGTCAAAACAGGTGATTTACCTGATGGGTTAATTAAAAAAATTGATGAAAAAATTACTCACGAGGGACTAGCTAATAGTTCAGCAAAGCTTTTCTCAAGCGGGAGCTTGATTGTGGCAATGTATGGAGCAACTATTGGAAAACTTGGAATTTTACAGGAACCTGCTGCAACTAACCAAGCATGTGCCGTTTTACTATCCCAAGGTATTACAACTGCTCTCATTCCATACCTTTTCTATTACTTATTAAATAGTCGCGAAAAATTAAGAATGATTGGAAAAGGTGGCGCACAACCAAATATTAGCCAAACTATCTTAAAAGAATATTCTTATCCCCTCCCACCACTCAACGAGCAAAAGCGGATTGTTGCCAAGATTGAAGAATTAAACGATCGCACTCAACGAGCCAAGGAAGCGCTAGAGACGATACCCCAATTGTGCGATCGCTTTCGCCAATCCGTCCTCGCTGCCGCCTTTCGAGGCGATTTAACAGCCGACTGGAGAAGACAGGATAACGAGGAATTTCTTGATTCTAATTTTCCTTCTACTTGGAAAAAAGGAGAATTAGGCAATGTGGTTGAGGGTTTAAAACAAGGTTGGAGTCCTAAATGTGAAATTTTTCCATCTCCAATCGATGATATTTGGGGGGTAATTAAGACAACTGCTGTTCAATCACTTAGTTTTATCGAAGGAGAGAATAAACAGCTTCCATCACACCTAGAGCCGAGACCTGAATTAGAAGTTCTTAAAGGAGATTTACTAATTACACGTGCTGGGCCAAGAGCTAGGGCAGGAGTTACCTGTTTAGTTTCTTCAGTTCGCCCAAAATTAATGATCTGCGATAAAGTTTACAGGTTTCGTGCTAAAGAATCGTATGTCCTACCGCTCTATCTTGCATATTTCCTAAATTCCCCTTCGGCTATTTCTTTGATTGATGAACTAAAAACTGGCATATCCGACAGTGGTGTTAATCTTACTCAAGAGAAGTTTTTAGCTCTTCCTTTGCAGTTTCCGCTAATTGCCGAACAACAAGAAATCGTTAACCGAGTCAAAAGCCTATTCAAAATCACCGAAGAAATAGAACAGCAATATCAAAAAGCCAAAGCTAACTTAGATCAACTCAACCAATCAATCCTCGCCAAAGCCTTCCGGGGTGAACTCGTCCCCCAAGATCCCGATGATGAACCTGCATCAGTATTACTAGAACGAATTCGAGCAGAACGAGAAAAATTAAACAATGGCAAACAAAAAAGCCAACGAACAAGCAAGCGCAAAAGCAAGACAGTAGAAGAACAAGGAGTGTAGATATGACTTTTCACGGTATCTGGAAAACCTCTCTCTAAATCTCTCTCCTAAAAGGAGAGAGACTTTGAATTTTCCCCCTTCCCGCGTCGGGAAGGGGGTTAGGGGGTTAGGTTTTTGGTAGACTTTTCCACATAACGTTCAGGTGTAGATAAAAAAATAATCAATCGTTGCGTAGGCAGAAAAGCAGGAGGAAAAGAAAAATATTATCTAAATAAATTGGGTAATTTATTTGTTGGAAGTCCCTAAACTAAAGTTGTTGTCTTTTAACTCTTAACTTTTTTGATACCGCATTCCTGGTAATTGCGAAACAAAACCCATAAGTTCCAACTGTAACAAAGCGCCGGAAACTGAGCCAGCAGCTATGCCGGTTTGTTGGACAATAAAATCAAAGGGTAAAGCATCACTTGTAAACGCATCCATTACCCTTTGCAATTCTGGTGATAAAGTTGGTAAACTTAACTGCTCTGGTGCTGTAGAAGCCTCAATTCCATCAATTTGTGGTATTGCTCCCAGCATTGTTAAGAGTTCATCCAATTCCTTGAGAATGAAAGAAGCTCCCTGACTCAGTAACTTTAAGCACCCTTGAGATGGATGATCGTCCACTCTTCCAGGTAAGGCATAGACATCTCTGCCAAATTCATTTGCGTAGGTAGCTGTAATTAACGCACCAGATTTTAAAGGCGCTTCCATTACCAAGATAGCGCGGCTTAAACCTGCAATAATCCGGTTGCGGCGGGGAAAGTGGGTGCGATCGGGTGGGGTTTTTGTGGGGTACTCACTGACGACTAACCCAGCTGTCAAAATTTGCTTGTATAAATCTCGATTTTTATGTGGATAGATAACATCTACACCAGTTCCTAAAACTGCGATCGTGCGTCCACCTGCTTTCATGGCGGCGATGTGGCTTTCTGTGTCAATTCCCTCTGCCATCCCAGAAACAACTGTAAAGCCATTTTTAGCCAAAGCTGTACTAATTTGGCGAGTCCAACGGATGCCATATTCTGAGGGTTGGCGTGTGCCGACAATACCAACCATCGGTTTTTGTCCGAGATTTTCTTGGAGTTCGACTTCACCACGATAGTACAAAATCGGCGGTGGACTGGGAGTTTCTAGCAGTAAGCGGGGATAATCTGTATCTGCTGGTGTCCAGAAATGGGAATTTTCTTGCTGATGCTTGGTGAATAGTTGTTCTGGGTGCAAACGCGATCGCTGTTGTACGACTTTTTCTAGGGTCTGAAAACCAAAACCCTCTACTTCTCCTAACTCTACCTTGGTAGCGTTCCAAGCTGTTGCCAACGTGCCAAAATGCTGTTGCAGCCGTCGCAATAATACCGGCCCAATTCCCGAAATTTGCGCCCAAGCTATCCAATATGCGCCTTCTTCCACCACGGTTTCGTCCTCACGCCTACTGGATTGAGTATTCCCAAATAGGGGTTGGTTGTTGATGTGGAGGGGGAGATGGGGCAATACTCTTCGGTTAAGGCAAGAGACGCGATGAATCTACAGGCAAGAGACGCGATGAATCTACACGCAAGAGACGCGATGAATCTACACGCAAGAGACGCGATGAATCTACAGGCAAGAGACGCGATGAATCTACACGCAAGAGACGCGATGAATCTACACGCAAGAGACGCGATGAATCTACAGGCAAGAGACGCGATGAATCGCCGTCTCTACAAAGAACTTCTGCTTCTTCTTTCCCAATGCCCCTTGACTTTTGTCTCTTGACTCTTGACTATTAACTATTGACTATCTATCTTCTTATCTTCTGTGATGAAATATTTCTATAGTTTTCTAATAAGCCTATCTGGGTGCTTAATATTTTTACTGGTGCATAGTGGTCTTGGTTTGTTGCCTAGTTTGGCGGCCGAGAAAGTTACTGTCAGATACGGGTTGTTTGAGCAATCAATTCCGGTGGCAGATATACGCAACTATGGCGAGACACAAAAGGCTTCTAGCGATCTACAATCTTTCTTAGATTACCTCAACGCTAAGGAAAAACAGAAGTTCCAAGATGCTCTTCAGGTGAAAATGCCTCTTGATATTGTGGCTTTAGATAAGTTGATAAATTCAGGAATGGGCAAGCAAATTTTATCTTTTGCTTCTGGTGCGATCGCTCGTCGCGATCAAGCAGGTACACAAGCCCTACGATCTGCAATTATCATCGGAGCAAAATCACCAGAAGGTCTAGGATTAATCAGCTTTCTAGAAGCATATCCCAGTAATGAACTAGTTGTTGATGTGTCAAAAATTTCTAAGTTAGTTGGACTGGCAAATTCTTCTTCTAGTTCTGCTGATGCACCACCAAAAGACAATGTAAGTTCTTCACCTTTAGGGAAAATTGCATTGCAATATCAAATACTCGCCGCCCAAGATAAACAGTTTTCAGGTTGCTTATTTGGCGATTCTATTTCGGCTGGACTTGGTAATACCCTTGGGAGTGGCACTTTTAATTTTGGGTTAAATGGCCTAAGCACAATCTCATTACTAGAACAATTGAAAAGTTTAATTCCTACTAAAGTTAAATGCGAAAAAGCTATTATTGCCGTAGGTGGAAATGATGCTTGGTATGGAATTAGTGATGAGTTGTTTAGCAAAAATCTGCAAGAGGCGATCGCACTTGTCAGAACAATGGGAAATAAAAAGATTTTTCTGATTCCGGCTTTTTATTCAACAGTTGCAGCAAGCTTAGATCCAACTGTATCAGCCCCACTTCCTAGAGTTGAACAAATTAATGTTCTGATTAATCAAGTCGCTGAAACAGAAAAAGTACCAGTTGCAGCAGCAGGACTAGCACCATTGTATGAGAATAATGTTCTTAAAAAGAATTTAACGAGCGATGGCGACCATCTCAATACTGAGGGTTTAAAAATTTATCGACAAGCATTATTACAAATCCTAGAAAAGTAATATAGCGGTTCTCGCTTGGATGCAATACAGTTTGACCTCACTTCCATTCCTCTCTCCTAAAAGGAGAGAGGCTTTGAATCTTACTCCCCTTCCCTTGTAGGGAAGGGGCTGGGGGTTAGGTCTGTATTGCACTCAACTGAGAACCGCTATATTATGTCTTTCTAATTGCCCATAGTAAAAGTACTACACTCCAATAAAATTACGTTTAACATAATTCGTGATTCGTAAATCAAAATTACGAATTACGAATTACGAATTACGAATTACAAATTATCACTTTCTCAATGCTGGGGGTTTAAAAATTTATCGACAAGCATTATTACAAATCCTAGAAAAGTAATATGATGTCTGTCTAATTGTCCATAGTAAAAGTACTGCACCCCAATAAAATTACGTTTAACATAATTCGTGATTCGTAAATCAAAATTACGAATTACGAATTACGAATTACGAATTACAAATTATCACCTTTAGGCTTTCCAACTCAAAAACCGCGCATAAATATAAGCGATGCCTTCATCAAGAATTGTCCGCACACCTTGACTAGAAACCCACCATTTGTTTGGATCGTAATCATGTGTTTTGGCTGCGATCGCCCCAACTTGGACTTGAGGTGTGAGTATTTTTTTGAATAGCAACCAACTCCTACGGGTGTGAACATCCAAAGAAAAAACATTAATTGATTGTAGTTTTAAATTGGAATCGGATAGCCAGCGATTAAATTCAGCAGCAGATGCATAACTACGATCCTTTATTACTGTTGGTGTCGGAACAGCTACCACCTTCTCTGATTCTAAACCGAGTTTCTCGAAGGTGGCGGCTGATACTTGTGCAAAGCTTTTGTATTCGCTCAGATAATTTCCTTTTTCTATTGATCCTCCTGTAGTAATTACTAGATTATAAGAACCGTTTTTAAATTCAGTTAAAGCTTGTTGTATGGCATAATCTGGTAGCCATCCTTCAACAACTAATACTTCTGCTGATTTGATCGGGGAAGTCACGGCGAGAAATGAGTGTACATGAGTAATAGCGAAAAATATTAAATAAGCAATCAAAGCGATCGCAATCGCCCACCCCTGAGCCGTAAGTGTCCACATGTCTTGGCGTTTTATTAGTTTGATTTTTGGAAAATTTTTACGCCGACGGTTTTTTGCCTGCATTAAGTTTTAGCTACACGTTGTTTCAAGTAAGTAAATACAGATTTATCTCCAATATCAGCAGGAATTGCTTGCACTGTCTTTCGCAAGGCAAACACCAAAAACAACGTTGCCCAAATTCCTAATAAAACACTTTCCCCCTGAGTTGGTAAAATTCTCACCAAATGTCCTAACAACAGTAGCGGCACTATTAGGGTTAATACTTTGGTTTCTAAGCGATTGAAGCAAAAAGCCTCTTTAAAATAAATCCCTGTCAAAGCAACGAAGATAAAACCAACTCCAAATAAGGTAAGAGGCTGATTGTAAATAGTCAGAGCTAAAGGTTCTGTACTAGAGATTGCCAGAATAACTGATGTTATACTACCGATCGCCCAAAAAATTTGCAACATTCGATGCAGTGATGCCATGTAGATATGAATGGTAAATAAACTTACACCAAGAGCGAGACTAAAACAAGTATATAAAGGTGTAAGTGCAGTTACAACAGTCGGGTTATTGTTGAACAAAATCAAAGCGCTGCCTATAGCAAAGCTGACTGCTGCTACCATTAAGCCAGCGCGGTAAATAATTACGCCAGTACGATCGCTCTGAGTAATTGTAAATTCCCCAAACTGACCTTGATAAACTTCTGGTGGAGCTAGTGTTTGTGTAGTCATAGTTAAAAATATTGTTACGATTTACTAATAGAGTACAATGGGAAATTGCTGAAGGGTTACTTTTATTATCGATAATCAGATGGACTTCGTGTCACAATCGCTTAGAATTTAGCGATTTTTTTCGTATTAGTATAGCTAAAAGTGAGATAAGCGATCGCATTACAGAATAATTTCCACTTAAGTCCATAGCGATCGTAATTAGACAAACTGTATAATTTATCAAGAAAGGCAGAGGGCAAGGAGGCTCAGTTGGCAGAAGGAAATTCTGGCTCTTGTCAAGAAGCCCGTGACCTTAGGGAACAAGGGTTTAAGACCCCCACAAAATTAAAAATTTGGTGGCTCTTATTCAGGAGGGGTCTGAATTCCCAACTGAGGTAAAACCTTCTGCCTTCTGCCTTCTTCAATCTCGCCGACTTACTTGGTAATAAAAAACTACCCATTGGTAGCGGAGTTACCTAACCGTATTATCGAGTCCCCCTACGATTCTTGAACCCAAACAAAGCGCGGTGGTGAGCGATGTGGCTGCTGCTAGCGCCGCTACCGTCCGAATGTGATTCCAGATTATCCAGTTGGTCAGGTAGCTAGACCATAGACTCGCACCTTCAGCGCTATCCGGCTCGACTTTCGCCAGGGCTTCGTTGAGCGGCACATTGAAAACTATTGTCACGCCTAATGTACCAACGAGGTAGAGCAAGCTGCCGAGGAGCAAGTAGGCGGCACCGGGTTGATGCCACTTTAATAACGAGGAGATTAAAAGAAAGATACAAGCCGCAGCCGTTCCCAAAAACGCTGCCATAAAAAATGGATTGATTACCGTGATATTGATGGATTGCATAGCGGCAATGCCTTGCGGCGGTTTCAGCCGAGCAAGGGCGTTCATCACGAAGGTCGAGAAGGCGAAGAAGACTCCGGCTATCAGCCCGCAGCCTAGTGCCGAGAAAAGCTTTAATGCGAAATAATGTTGTTGAGTTATCAGATGTTGCAGCATCGCTTTACTCTCTAACTAGTTAGAATTTTTTCAACTTGCTTCGGAGCTTTTATTTCAGTAAATAGCTGAATTCCTTGATTAAAATTAAATTTACTTTCATCAGGTTTTGCTATCTTTTGATAAGTTAAACCTAATTGAAAATAAGCTTCAGCTAAATCACACTTAGCACCTATTTTATCCAACAGTTCGATTGCTTCTCTATGATAAGCCAGGGCTATTTCAAAATCTGCTTGTTGTCGATGGATTTCTGCTAAACCATTGAGTGTTTTTGCTTTCACCTGCATATAATGGCTTTCTTCAGCAAAGGTTAAAGCTTGGTGTAATATTTGATTTGCTTGATAAAACTCTCCTAAATTGACGTAGGTTTGACCCAAAATTTGCATGAAATAGACAAATCTCCCAGTCTGTTCTACCAGTTTTTCGTTCGTAATATTCTGATAAGCTACATCTGCCAATGCAAAGGAGGCATCACGCAAACCTAAATAAGAATACACCAAAGCTAAACAAACTGATGCTTTCTCTGCCCAGCGATGATGCTCGGTATTTTGAGCCAGATAAATTACTTGTTTAAATAAATTCGTGGCTGCTTCTAGTTCCCATAAATCTATTTTGTAAAGACCAATACTTAATAAAGAATCTACCTCTAGCATCCTCAGATAGTAAACTGGATGTTTATTTTCTGGCTGAGGTACAAGTGATTTGAGTGCTTGGGTTGCCAGAGTAATAGTCTTTTCCTGACAGGCGATCGCTTGACTAATTTTACCTGTTATCCAATATAAATCGCCCAGGATATTATAGAGTTCGCTGAGATTTTGGTCATTTTCAATGTTATTAACAACTTGATTAATTGCCGCAAGTATGGGTTGAATTAAACCCATGCGATATAAAGTACTACCAAGAGGCAAAAATTGCTGCCATTGATTATTTCTGCTTTTTAAAATTACCTTACCCGCTAACTCAAACTCCTGAATTTCTATATAATGATAATATGCTTCTAGAGCTTGCAAAGCATCTTTAAAGGTTTCAATTTGTTTAATACTAGCTGTCCAAAATTCTGCGGCTTTATGGTTGGCAATTTCCCATTCATCGCTGGGGCGTAAACGTGCGATCGCTTCTTTCCGAATCACCGGATGCAGCCAATATTCACCTTTATCACACTCCACCAAAGACCGATTTCTCAAGGAAGCGATGATTTGGCGATGTTGGTCAGGTGGGACATCCCACAGTAAACAAAACAACCCTTGTGATGGGATGGTGGGTATATCTTGGTAACGATAACATCCCAAACGGCAAAGCAGGCGATATGCTTGGGGATCGAGGGCTTGCAGACGATTGATTTGACTTACCGCTAAATTTTTTAAGTCTGTTGCTGCTAACGGATCGGCATGATTTTCTTGCCAATAAAGAACCATATCACCGTCGAAATCCTCCTGAATTGAACCACAGAGAATTCCCATTGCTTTAGCATTACCGCCATAAGTGCGATGCATGATTTGCAAGCTTGACGAGTTGATAGTTAATCCCCGCTTGCTAAAAAACTTTTGCCATGCGCTTTGATCCAAACCAGGAAGCCGATAGTGATTTACATTCAGCCCAGGTTCACAAAGGCGATCGCGACTAGTAATCAAAGTAACAGATTGGACTCTCGCATCAGCCAACACCCGCAATAGTTCTACATAGTTGCGGTGAGAAGCAATCAACCCTCCTTGTTGATCTAATGCAGGTTCTAGATTGTCAATTAACACCCCAATTCGCCGATTGTGGAGTTGGCGCTTGAGTCTTCCCAATGTAACCCCAAATTCTACCCCAGGTTCTCGATCGAAATCTTGTTTGAGCCATTCTTCTACTACTCGTTCTGCTGGGGTGATATTTTGCGTTTCCTTCGCCATCAGCAGTTCCAAAACCAAGTCAAACCCCTGATGCAGATATTGCTGCGCTAGAGTGGTTTTGCCTAAACCGCCTTCACCTTGGATGACAATCACTTTCGAGCCTTGATTTACCAAAGTATTTAAGTGAGCGATCGCTTCTGTTCGTCCAATAAAATTGGTATCCTCTAATTTTGGGGTAGGTTGGGGCGATCGCGAGTAATCAATCAGACTGGATGATATCGCAGTAGTTTTTCTCAAAACCCGTTCCAAAGTAGCGCGACAATTACTTTTGGTAATCTTTTCTCGCAACACTTTAGAAAGCAGCTTCCATAACTGAGAACCAGCATCCTTGGCGTGTCCTTCCGTACAACCGTAAGAATGAGCGATATCCAAGTATTTTCTACCCAACCAAACTTGCACAAGAATCACTTTTTGCAAATCGCTCAACCGTTCCCCAGTCTGAGGGGGAATTATGGCGTCTAACCATGCTAATGCTGCTTCAGCGTCCATTGTGTAACGACAAGGAGAGTTCAGATTTTAGGGACAACTATAAATCACTCTACAGTTATGTTGCTGAAGTTTTCGGATAAGATTCTGTAAATCCGACTTTTTTCCCGACTTTTGCAAACTTTATTCAAAATTCAGCAGCAAGTTCTTGAAAGGATTGCTGTTACAGCGCTTCCGGCTATTATGCAATACAATTTTCCTCTTACCCCTTTCCTATCATAGCTTTCAGCTTTGAGGATGTACCTCATAGCCGCCGGAAGTTTAGGTCACTTCAGCACCATCATTACTTATGGTGAAATCAGACCCCCGTCAATTGCTTACAAAAGGATTTTTATAAATTCAAAAAAACTTACAATAATGGATACTAACAAACGGTTGAGTTAAGCATTTCTTTCTTCTCTCTGCGTCCTTGGCGTTCTTGGCGGTTCGTTAAAAAAAAGACTTTGACAAAGAGTTTTAGCCTTAACTGAACCGTATTGGCAGCGATCCGACTTTTCCCACACTTTTTCAACTCCATCAGATAAAACTGCCGACTTCTACCGACTGACAAAACGAAGTGCGATCGCTTAGGCTATTGGGCATAGAGATCAAAATTTAAGTATAAAAATATGCTTAACACCCTCAACCCAATCACAGAAGACTTAGCAGGTCAAAGCTATCCCAGTCCTCATTACTTGCAAACACAGCGCCGCATTCGTTCCCTAATAGACAAATATATTGCAGTCGAACAACTACATGACCGCCTGCAAGATTTACCGATACAGTTTGCTAATCCCCAACCGCGTCCCTGGAAACCCATTGATTGGCAAACGATTAACCGCAATCAAATTATCGGCTTAGACGCAGAGGTATTTTTATCTATCTTGATAGGTGCGATGGATACAGAAGCTCCCATTCGCGGCTATACCCAAACCAGTAGGCAGTATTTAGAAAAATTGCATCCTCAAATGGCTCGGTTTGTTGGTGGAACAGTCGGTAAAGATGGCGAATTGGTGGAACTTGGTTTGTGGGAAAAAGAAGAACGTCAACACACACCAGCATTAATTAAAGTCTACACCCAATTAACAGGCGAGAAAATTACCCCAAAAATTCGGACTGTTAGAAGCTATCTCCCCACAAATGATGCCAAGGAAGACTTATATCGCCACGGCTTACACCGCATTGCCACAGAATACGGTGCAACCTGTCTTTATATTTGGTTGATGGCTCACACTACTGGCGCACTCCAGGATGTTTTAGAGGAACTAGCACAGGATGAAATCAACCATACAACCAAATTCTGGGGGTTTGGAGTCTGGACTTTTCCTGATACTGGGTTGATGCGAATCGGACGCACGCTGATCAAAACGCGATCGCAAAACTATCAGCGTAACAACCTGATGCGTACCCTCCGCCGCATGATGGCTACCCTTAACTGGAATTCTTGGTCATTGACTAACAAAGCAACTCTCCTCTTCACCTTCACCTATACAATGCATCGCTTGTGGAGTTGGAACAATAGCTTAACACCAAAGTATTTACAAAATTTATTTGAAACTACTCATCAGTAATAACAAAGGACAAATGACAAATGACAAATGACAAATCAAAATTACCCAGCGATTTAAATCCCCAAAAAATACCCCAACATATCGCCGTCATCATGGATGGTAACGGACGATGGGCAACCAGTCTAGGATTACCGCGCATTGCTGGACATCGCCAAGGAGCAAGGACGCTCAAGGAACTATTGCGTTGCTGCAAGGATTGGGGAATCAAAGCGTTGACAGCCTACGCTTTCTCAACAGAAAATTGGCAGCGTCCTGTTGAAGAAGTAGATTTTCTGATGCTGTTGTTTGAGCGATTATTACACCGCGAGTTGGCTCAAATGCACCGGGAAGGTGTACGAATTTCGTTTATTGGAGATTTATCGGCTTTGCCCAAATCTCTACAGATGGAAATGGAACATTCAATGACAGAGACGTTGAACAATCAAGCAATCCACTTTACTGTTGCAGTCAATTATGGTAGCCGCAACGAAATTACCAGAGTTTGCCGTCAAGTAGCTCAACTCGTGGAACAGGGTGAACTCAGTGTGGAACAAGTGAATGAAAGTCTTGTAGAACAACACCTCTACACGGCAGATACTCCAGAACCAGATTTGCTGATTCGGACTAGCGGTGAGATGCGATTGAGTAATTTTCTTTTGTGGCAAATGGCGTATACAGAGATGTATTTCACCGATATTCTTTGGCCAGATTTTAATCGAGAAGCATTTTATCAGGCTTTGTTGAGCTACCAAAGACGCGATCGCCGTTTTGGTCAAATTAAAGCTTCACTATCAGCTTAGGGTATTTGGAAAACTTCTCTTCTATTTCTCTCTCCTAAAATTTGAATTTCCCCCTTCCCGCGTCGGGAAGGAGGTTAGGGGGTTAGGTTTTTTGCTGCTATCAAGCATAAAGTAAAAGCACCCACATTACCAGGATGGTATATGAGCGCTAATAAATTAAAACATTATTGAGGATAATCTATCTGCTATGACAGACCGAAGTAACTATAAGAATAGCAGGCGGTGGGTAAATAAACTGCAAGGGTAGTTACAAATGTTTTGTTAAAAATATTACTTACTGTAAGGGGTTGCTTATTTTGCTAAAGTGTGATAATATCCGTTCCTAATTTAAAAACTTTCTGTATGCGATCGCTATAAGCTTCTCTTAGATGAAACTGGTTAACAACCGCAAGAGAACTTATTTGCACCGTTTTCCTCCTGATCTTACCTGCACCCAAATCAATAAACTGCGATCGCGGTGTCTTGATTTTTTTGAGTAAATTATTCTTTGGTAGGTATTGAGCCTCGAATCTCGGCTCAATACCTATATTCTTTATCATAAAATCATAATTATGTAATTATTATTTTGCCAATAGTAATTATAAAAATTATCAATATCATTATTTGTTAATTCTTTCCCAAAATAGTATTTACTATAATTTAATACTTGCGATACAAGCTGATGTTCTGGAAAGTCACTTCAGAAAAAACCTGATATCCAAAATTTAAAGTTAACAAGATTCTCTTGCTAAATCTACTTTAAATTTACTTATCAATCAATTTCAAAATCGCAATTAATTTTTACCATATTATATGTATCGGGAGTTCTCATGGCAAAATATCTACTAGCTTCTGCTAGTGGGATGGGATTTTTATGTTTAATTGCCGGGTTGTCACCTGTGCAAGCCCTTCCTAATTTAGAAATTGCAGATAAAAACGTAGCTGTTAATCAAAATGATGGCAGCTATCAAAAAAATGATTTTCATCAAAGCAACTTAGCAAATAATAGCTCCAGTAAATTGCTGATAGCTGATGAGAGTCAAAAAAATTTCTCCTCAGTCAATCAACAGCAAAAAAATCAAAATTTAGGAGTAGATTCTGCTGTCACATATAAGCAACCAATCATACCACAATCTGCAAATTCATCTCTACCCTCAGACAAACTTGCACAAGTAACATCCGTATCCCAATTGTCTGATGTACAGCCGACCGATTGGGCTTTTCAGGCACTCCAATCTTTAGTTGAGCGCTATGGTTGTATCGCAGGTTATCCCAATCAAACCTATCGCGGTAATCGAGCGATGACTCGCTATGAATTTGCTGCTGGCTTAAATGCTTGTTTAGACCGAATCAACGAACTGATTGCCACTGCAACTGGTGATTTGGTGAAGAAAGAAGATTTAGCCACGTTGCAGAAACTACAAGAACAATTTGCGGCAGAATTGTCAACATTGCGGGGTCGAGTCGATGCTGTAGAAGCTCGGACAGCAGAACTAGAAGCAAATCAGTTTTCTACGACTACTAAACTTAACGGAGAGGTAATTATAGCTGGTGTTGGTGCTACCGGTGGCGCTCCTAATGACAGTGACCCCAACATCATCCTAGTGAATAGAGTGCGGTTAAATCTCACCACTAGCTTTACTGGTAAAGATTCATTAATTACTGGATTGCAAGCTTATAACTTTTTGGGTGGAGCCGATGGACAGGGTAGCCTGCAACAAGGTTTAGGATTAGCTGCACCGCTTTTAAGTGCAAGTAGCGCTCGTACCAGCTTTGAGCCGCAATTTCCGGGGTTAAATGTCAATACTTTGTCGAGTGTTGGCGCGAACAGTGTTCAGCTTTACAAATTGCTGTATATCTTCCCAGTCGCTAATAAATTAACCTTATTTGCGGGAACTGCGGCAGAAACATCAGATGCTTTCCCAGCAATTACGCCTTTTTATGGTGAAGGACAAGAGTCAATTTCTCGTTTTGCCGGCTTAAATCCTGTAGTACGGATTTCTGGTGGGACTTCAGGTACTGGTTTAGCATCGGCGGCGGGATTTATTTATAGTATTTCTCCAAATTTGGATTTACGAGCTTTATACGGTAGTGTCAATGCCAATTTACCCCAAAAATCTCCTAATGAGGCACTACCAGGAGTTTCTACAACACCGTTGGGAGGAGGTTTATTTAGTGGGAGTAGTGTTGTTGCTGCACAGTTAACCTTCAAGCCCAGTCCTGACCTAGATATTGGTCTAAACTATGCCAATAGTTATCATGAAATCAATATTTTAGGTACAGGATTAATTAGTGGTGATGTTGGTGCTTTAGCTGGTGTTGAGGCTGGGACACCAGTCAAACTCAACTCTGTTGGGGGTACAGTAACATGGCGATTGTCTCCCAAGATAGCCTTATCTGGCTATGGTGCAGCACTATTTGTTGATGCTGCTTCAAATAGCGTGAATGCTTCCACCACCTTTACAAGTTGGATGGCGGGAGTTCACTTCAAAGATTTATTCAAGTCAGGGAACACTGCGGGGATTATTTTTGGTCAGCCGCTTTTCCGTAGTGATACTGGTGGTTCTGCTCAACTTACCCCCACAGGCGACAATCGAGCAACCCCTTACCATTTAGAAGGCTATTACCGCTTTCAAGTTAGCGATAATATCAGCATTACCCCTGGTGCATTTATTCTGTTTAACCCAGAAGGTAACAGCAACAATGAGACTACGACTGTAGGTGTACTTCGGACTACTTTTACGTTTTAACAATACCGCCAAATAGCGTAAGTAGCAAGCGATTATCCTCACAAAACACTCCTGAAAAGAAGTGTCGAGGATAATCTAATTGTTTGTTTTACCTGAGTTACCAGTTTGATTTGAAAGTTGGTGCTTTTGTATAACCTGCTCAATCTGGCAAGTCACGGTATTTATTCTGTGTTTAACCTTATCAAAATCAATGTTCACCCAAATATAGGCTTTGTCAGGTCTTTCCCTCTGGTTATTCATATATTGCTTTTCCTGTCAAGATATTTTGTTATATCTACACAATATAGCTATCCCAATTTCTAAACTACTTTCTCTAGATGGATAAGTAAATATGCTTAATATTTACTTAATGTTTTATCTGCTAGAAGTTCAATCACTATTTACTGAAAAAGACGCGACATTTCGCGCCTCTAAGAAGCAAAACCCAAATTCTAAGTATTAAACCTCATCTAAGTTGAGAACCGTAGTTTTCGCCCTCACCCTAAATCCCTCTCCCATATCTGGGAGAGGGACTTTGAAATTCTAGCTCCCCGAATCCCAGATATGGGGGATAGGTTGGGGGATGAGGGCAAATCCTTATTCATTAGAGTTGAACTACAGGTTTCAAGATAGACGTGATTTAGCTTAAATCTTTGTTTGCAAATATTGCACCAACTGCGGTGCTTGCATCACTCCCTCTATCCTATCCACAGCTTGACCCTGCTTAAACAATACTAAGGTTGGGAGAGAGGCAATTTTGTACTCAGTGGCCAAATCTGTGTATTTTTCTGTGTCAATTTTGACAATCCGTAGGCGATCTTTAAGTTGGAGATTGACTTGCTCTAAAATTGGCACCATCATTTGACATGGGCCACACCAGTCAGCGTAAAAATCTACTAATACAGGTACATCAGAAGCAGACAGCATCTCTTCAAAGCTGTTAAATTGTTTTTTAGTTGCCATGATGACACACACCGATTTTCAATTGTTTGTTTCAATAATAATTCTTAAAAAATAAAATCGGTATAAGTTCATGGGTTTTGTTGGGAAAATATTAGATTACTCAATATAGATTGATTTACCCAGAAAAATCTTAAATAATTATAATAAAATCCACTTATCGTGTGGGTTTGTGTATGTGGATTAGATATGTATTTAAACCTATCCTGTCCATCCAAATAGTTATGCAGGCATTCACCAGAGTTATATTTACGAGGGTGTAACTGTAACACTTCCTAGTGTATTCAATCATTATTCGGCGTTGCAACTATAAATTACATCAACAATAGATTGCTGTAAGTTATTCATCTATTAACATAAAAATAATTATAGCAATCCTAAATCATTCGTGAAAAGTTAGATCCCCGACTTCTTTAAGAAGTCGGGGATCTAGACACCGAGAATTTTTACAAATCAGATAGGATTACTATATAGATACTTAATTTTAGCAAAATGTTAATTCCTGTAAATCGAGTTATATCCAGCTAAATACAACGGATAACTTATCTATGAAATATCTAATTTGCAGGGTTAGCGCGTCTCAAACCCTATTGACAGAGGGATTATGGCAGAGGGTCTGAGTTTGGGAGAGCCGCAGCCAAAACAGAAAC
>NZ_JABXKH010000100.1 GCF_017115105.1 Nostoc sp. NMS2 | reverse complement strand
CAGCGCAAGTAAATTGGCCAGATGTATGATATTCTTTATTTATAGGGAATCTAAAACCAGAATAAAAACTCCTTAGATTCCTTTGAAGTGAGTATCAGACCAGCCTCATCAGTTATTGGTGATGGCATAACGTTAATCGAAGTGGAGCAAAACCGCCTAAAAATCGGTTTTTCGTTTGGCGAAGCTGTTGCCATAGCGTAGGCTGGACTGATTTTTTTATGTATCTTCTTTGCAGCGAAAATAATACTTGTCTTGCTGTGAGTAAACAGAAATTTCTCATTCACCTGCCGTATCTGTGGAAGTTTTTTGGATTTTTGGTGACAGGATTGTCACTAATTTTTAGCACCCTTGTTGTATCTCGCATCCCGCTAATATTTACTGCCATATCTGTAAGAAGCTGTTTAACTTCTAGCAAATAACTGCAATATTTATAGTGCTGGATAGACGGTTGATGCCCACTATCTAACAGCATCAATTAAGTCACAAACTGGGTAGTAAATACTTTCAAGATTTACAACTCCAATTTGATTCAATACTCTGCTTGATTACACCATAATCTGGGAGCCGAATTAATAAGTCTGCGCCATTATTGAGGTTTTTATGCGGAAAATCGCTATTTATGGAAGAGGGGGAGTTGGCAAGTCCACAACAACTCAAAATGTAGTGGCTGGACTCACTGATCTGGATCGTAAGGTGATGGTTGTAGGGTGTGACTCAAAAGCAGACTCCACCCGGCTCCTCTTGGGGGGATTCCACCAGAAGATTGTACTCGACACGTTGCGTAAAGAAGAAGATGATGATTTGAATCTAGAAGACTTCCGCCAGGTGGGATGGGGGAAGACGCTGTGTGTGGAATCGGGTGGGCCGGAACCTGGTGTAGGATGTGCAGGTAGAGGCATTCTGACATCAATTGGGTTGCTGGAACAACTTGGTGCTTATGATGATGCAGTTAGACTTGATTATACATTTTATGACGGTCTAGGTGACGTGGTATGCGGTGGATTTGTCATGCCCATTCGTGAACGCAAAGCTCAAGAAGTTTACATTATCACTTCTGGGGAAATTATGGCAATGTATACCGTTAACAATATCTGCCGAAGTATTCAAAAGTATGCACCCATAGGCGGTATACGTCTGGGAGGATTGATTTGCAACTCTCGCAAAGTCGATGAGGAAGATGATTTGATCAAAGCTCTGGCAGAGAAACTGGGGACTCAAATGATCTACTCCATACCCAGAGACAATATGGTGCAGCAAGCAGAGTTCCACCGCAAGACGGTGATTGAGTATGCTCCTGAGTCTGAACAGGCGCAGCACTATCGCAACCTAGCAATGGCAATTGACCAGAATACAGATTTTGTCACTCCGAAATCTATGTCTAACGATCAGCTAGAGGAACTGCTGGTACAGTTTGGGTTGTTTAGACACCTCCAAACATTAAGTATCACCTCAAGCTCCACAAAGGTTGCAGATTCATTTTCGGAGATACCTCTTGAATAGGACGATGCAGTAGGGGTTATCCCTTATACAAAGTGTCTGGAGCAATTGGCGATCTCTGACTCGAAAAAGCAGAAAAAACTGCGTAAACTTCTTACCATCATTTGAGAAATCGGCGTTCTGAACCACGCCAAAATTCGTCTACCTCATTGAAGGAGGAGAACTCATTATGTTGACCGAAGAGGTTTTAGTCCAAAAATTTATCACCGTAGTCAAGGAACGCTGCGCCAAAGTAGGTGAGTTGCTCCAGTACTGCCACGTCGAACTCGTAAACTCTTACTGGGGCTGCCCTCCAAAACTTATACAACATTTTGTTGTTTATTATCCTAATATGCTGTTTGCCTCAATTAATGACAACAAAGATGTTTTCAGAGGCGTTGCTCAAGATTTGGGGATATGTCAGGCTGTTTGCATAAATGCCACACGCATTATTCGCGATCGCGCCTCAAGGTTGAAGGAAAAGAACCCGATCTTATGGTTGGAACTCCAGTGGGTGGCAGTACCAACTAAAAAAGGCAATTGGCATCTAGATCAGGATTTACCGCACTCGGACTAAGTTTTTTTTGGTGACGTAGCTTGCTACCGTTGGCGATGCCTAGGTTGGCAAGCTACGCTAAATCACTAAAATAGTATCCAAAAATGCAAGTATTTTAGCGATATGTATGCTATACTTGCAACAGATAAGCAAAATTGTCAAAACATCAATATGTCTGACAACAAAAACGGCAAATACGAGAAAACCTTGCGATTGACCTAACAGATTTAAGTTTGTCTGCTGCGGCTTTTTCTAACGGAGAGATACAGCCTCATGAAACTGGATGTGAATCTTTGCAATAACCTGAAGTCAATTAGAACTCGCTTGGGCATGAGTCAACAAGAATTAGCTAATATAGCTGGCGTAACTCGTCAGAGTATTGGTGGCGTGGAACTAGGGCAATATGCTCCTTCTGTTGCTATGTCACTGCGTTTAGCCAAAGCTCTTGGCTGCCAAGTCGAGGACTTATTCTGGTTTGAAGAAGATTTACCAGAAGTTGAGGCAATTCTTGCGGGATCAGTCCCTAAGCAACAGCGATCGCGAGTTAGTCTAGCGCGGGTTGGGGATCAATGGATAGCTTATCCCCTCGTCGGGAATGATGCTTTTCGGATCGAAATGATTCCAGCTGATGGTGAGACGCTTGCAGTGATCTACCCTGATGCTAAGGAATCCGTAAGGGTGGAAGAGTTACCCAGCATCAGCAAATTGCCATTAGCGTCAGAAGTAGCTAGTAATGAGCGTCAATCGAAGGGTGAAGCACAAAGCCAAAACGTTACAAATAAAGTCCTGGTTCGGATTCTGGATGATATAGACAAACTACACAATACAGTTGTGATTGCTGGTTGTACACCTGTGCTTTCCCTCTTGGCAAGAGCAACTGAACGTTGGCATCCGCAACTGCGAATTCATTATCGTTTCGCCCACAGCAAGGCTGCATTACGTAGTCTGTGCAAAGGTGAAGTTCATATTGCAGGAATGCACTTATACGATCCCAAAACTGGGGAACATAACATTCCCTTTGCGCGGGAAGCTTTAATAGGCAAGAGTGCCGTTTTGATTACCCTTGGAGTTTGGGAAGAAGGTTTGTTAGTCCCATCAGGAAACCCAAGGGGAATTAAAACAGTTTCCGACTTAGTAGAATTTGGAGCAACTATTGTCAACCATGAAGTAGGTTCTGGCAGTCGGATGCTTTTAGAACGAAAACTCCAAGAAGAAGAAGTGCCATTGCACAAAGTTAAAGGATCTGACCATATCGTTCACAGCCATCAAGATGTTGCCTTATCTGTAGTCTCAGGAATCGCTGATGCAGGTATCAGTACCGCATCTATAGCTACTGCCTTTGGATTGGGATTTATCCCCCTTCATCGGGCGCGATATGACTTGGTGATTATTAAAGAATACTTGGAAGAAGAACCAGTAAAGCAATTTCTCAGTATCTTGGGACATCAGCTAGTGCGATCGCAATTAGAGATTCTCGGCGGCTATGACACTAGCAATATTGGAGAAGTTGTAGCAAATATTTCGTAATTCGTAATTGTTACCCTCCAGTTAAGAAATATGTCTTTTACTTTCCACAACTCAAGTTAGTTGCTCTGTCTTACAATTACGAATTCCTCAAGTAAATCAAAATCACCCAACAAGTTAGCTGCAAAATGAATCATCACTTCACTATGAACAAACATCCAGTTCAGATTAACGATACAACCTTGCGAGATGGTGAACAAGCGGCGGGTGTAGCCTTTAATGTTGAAGAAAAAATTGCGATCGCTACTTTTCTGGATGCCATTGGTGTTCCAGAATTAGAAATTGGCGTGCCGGCAATGGGACAGGAAGAAGCAGAGTCGATCCGAGCGATCGCTAATCTGGGATTAAATGCCCAGTTACTTGGTTGGAACCGTGCTAAATTGTCCGATATCCAGGCATCTATAGATTGTGGTTTGGAACGGGTGCATATTTCCGTTCCCGTCTCAGAAATTCAGATTGCCGCCAAGTTTGGGGGTAAGCAGCAGGTTATGCTGGATCTGCTGCGGGATGCGATTAATTTTGCCTGCGATCGCGGTTTAGCTGTATCTGTTGGCGGAGAAGATTCTTCTAGAGCCGATCCATCTTTTCTATTGGATGTGGCGTATTATGCTCAAGAGTTGGGAGCTTTCCGGTTTCGCTTTTGTGACACTGTAGGAATTCTCGACCCTCTGAACACTTACAGCAAAGTTCGCTCCCTTGTGCATCATCTATTCATTCCCATAGAAATGCACACGCATAATGATTTTGGACTGGCAATGGCGAACTCGCTAGCTGGTATTGAAGCAGGGGCGCGATCGGTTAACACTACGGTAAATGGGATTGGGGAACGTGCAGGTAATGCAGCGCTGGAAGAAATTGTGATGGCACTGAAACACCTCTACGGGATTCCAACGGGTATTAATACAAAACGGTTGCTGGAACTATCGCGGTTAGTTGCGAAAGCTGCTAATTGGCCGGTTCCTCCCTGGAAAGCGATCGTGGGTGAAAATACTTTTGCACATGAGTCGGGGATTCATGCTCACGGTGTGTTGCAAAATCCCGGTACTTACGAACCTTTTGCGCCGGAAGATGTTGGTTGGGAACGTCGCCTTGTTGTAGGCAAACATTCCGGTCGGCATCTGATCATCAGTGTGCTGCAAGAACATGGAATCATACTCAGTCAGCCAGAAATTCAATCAGTGCTGGATGCTGTAAAGCATGAGTCAGTAAAAGTTAAGCGCAGTCTCACAGTTGAAGAACTCCTAAGTTTTGTTCCCCAAAGGGAACTTAATGGGGAGTCGGGAGGGTTAAGAAAGCATCACAATTCCGTCTCTGGTTAGCGATCGCAGTTATTGTACCAACTGCTAGAATATTACCAATTATGTTGGTAGCAGCTATGCCGAGAAAAGAACAAGGATGGATCACTTTTCAATTGTCTGCAGAAGAACGGCAACTTCTAGAGCAGTACTGCAAGCGGTTCCAACGCACTAAGACTGATGTTTTGCGCTCCCTGTTGCGTAGTCTCCAAGGACAATCACTCAAACAGCAGGGAAAGCAGTTTGATCCTGGAGAGGTTGATCTGGACTTATTTTGAGCAGTAGTGAAGAACCGCTATCGGTAAAGCGAGTTGTCTTGCACCTAAACAAATTTGCAATGAGGTTGGTAATCCCTCTGAAATCGTAAAAAAGCGTTCAAGTTCAAAAGTTGGCTATGACAAATCCTACAAAATTATTGCGATCGCGTGAAATTCCTTTCAATTACGAAATTGATGGGAATGCTTCTCTAACTGTTCTGACTTTTCACGTTATGGGGAAAAGCCACGAAAAACCTAACCCCCTTCCCTACGAGGGAAGGGGGAAAATTCAAAATCTCTCTCCTTTTAGGAGAGAAATTTAGAGAGAGGTTTTCCAGATACCGTGAAAAGTCAGTCTAACTAATTCCGGCGATGAAACTTCTGCGGCTTGAGCCAAGCTTTTTGATGCAGAGGTAAATCGATTGTTGATGCTCTAATACCACTTGATGTCCAGGGTAATCATGATTGGTTAATTATACTAAAGCGTTTTTTCTACCATGCTTAATTTTGATTCCATTCGTGCCACAGCAATGCAAAAAGTCCCATACAATTGGGCTTTGATCAAAAACCTGCTTTCACCAGAAGCAAGCTTAGAACTAACTGCGAGTTTTCCCCACGAAGAGTTTCGCCTGTCGGAGGGAGAGGGATATGGATACTCTTGGGGAAAAATGCTTGCAACTAGCGAGGATATTTCCTTGATGCTCAAATCTAGCGATAATCGCTGGCGAGAGCGGATGGCGCAAGGCAGACTTACTTATGACTTGAGACACCTGAGTAAAGTCTGGCGACAGTTAATAGAAGGACTGTGGACAGATTCTTACCGTGCAGCTTTAGCTGAAATGTCTGGGTTGGAACTAAAAGACTGTGTAATGGATATTGGATTTCGTCGGTATAGCTCAGGACAGTTGCATCACCCTCATACAGACGAGCCAAACAAAGTTTTAACTCATCTGCTATTTTTCAATCAACAATGGTCTGTAGACTGGGGAGGCTGTTTGCGAATTCTCAAAGACTCCCAGCCGGAATCTGCCTTCCAAGATATTCTACCCCTTAGTGATTCCTCAGTTGCGATCGCGCGTTCTGATAATTCTTGGCATACGGTAACTCCCCTTACTTGCCCTGCATCTGAGTATCGGCTAGCTTTACGAGTGGCTTTTTTTCGGAATGAACGCCTAACTTCAGATTTTGGAGAAACCCAGCTAGCTGCATAGTAATCAAGTATTTTCTCTCTATTTTTGTCAGAAAATCAGCCTCCTGATTTTCTGGTTCTTCCTTTTCCTGATTAATCGTAAAAAAGCGTTCAGGTTCAAAAGCTGACTATGACCAATCCTACAGAACTATTGCGATCGCGCTATGGTGAAGTTCCCTTCAATTATGAAATTGACTGGAACGCCTCTCTAGAAACACTACTAGCTCACCGTTCAGTTCGGTCTTATCTATCCGATCCTTTACCACCAGGAACCCTAGAATGGCTAGTTGCTGCTGCTCAATCTGCTCCTAGTTCAGCTAATATGCAAACCTGGAGTGTAGTAGCAGTTGAAGATCAAGAACGCAAAGCAGAATTATGCAGGCTGGCTAATAACCAAGTATGGATTAACCAAGCTCCCGTATTCTTCGTTTGGTTAGCAGATTTAGGTCGTCTGGCTCATGTTGCCCTAAGTCGCGGACTAACTCCCGTAGCTCTGGATTACGTAGAACTGTTGGTTAAAGCAATAGTCGATGCTTCAGTCGCAGCGCAAAATGCGATTGTAGCTGCTGAATCTGTTGGTTTAGGAACGGTATATATCGGTGCAATCCGCAAAAGTACTCAAGAGGTAGCCACATTATTGAATTTGCCACCTTTTGTATTCCCTGTGTTTGGGTTATGTGTGGGTTATCCCAATCCTGAAGCACAACCTGTTGTTAAGCCGCGTCTACCCCAACCAGCTGTATTTCATCGGGAAACCTATAAATTGGCAGAGCAAGATGAAGCGATCGCTCACTATAATGATATCATGAAAGAGTTCTACACTGAACAAAAAATGAATGTCGCTGGTGATTGGTCGCAACATTCAGCCGAGCGAATAGCCACTTTAGACTATTTAAAAGGGTGTAAGGATTTGCGTGAGACTCTGAATAACTTCGGCTTCAAGTTGTTATAAAAGGAGTCAACAGCCAGAATACAAAGATACAGGGTAAGCATCCACCCTATCTTTAGTAGTCTGTCAATAAATAATTGATGGATAAATTAAGAGTAGAGACAGCGATTTACAGCACTTCCGGCAGCTATGAGGTACATCCTAAAAGCTGAAAGCGATGATAGGAGAGGGGCAAGGAGAAAACTATATTGCACAATAGCCAGAAGCGCTGTATCGCGTCTCTTTAACCATCAAAATGAATTTGACAGACTACTCGTCTCAAGTAAACTATACGCTGCGGCGACCAGAGGAGAACTTCTGATATCTGCACCAAAGCTTTTGACACTTCAAGACTCAAAACTCTACACTTCAGTCTCAAAAGATGATTTCGGTGCGTAAGTCTAAGCAATAGATAAGAACTTAGGCACCATGACAAAATTATCTCATTGCGAGTGCTGCGATCGCATCTACCGACGAGAAGCAAGCTACGCGGAGCGTCTGCAAAAGTTGCAATCTCAAACCTTAGTTTTCAGTGCGTAAGTCCTAAAATAGACTCGCTAACTTGTCAGATATAGCAATTCTCCTGCTTGAAACTTTTGTAAGAATTTGGGGAATCTGAAGGCATTTAAGCAGTCAACAGGCGAACAATTTAATTGGTATTCCAGCAAGTTTTATCTTTCAAAAAAGGGCTGACCTGTAAGAATCGCTCTTTCCCTGAGAATTGCTGACCAAAAATGTAGAACTAACCCGCGAAACCAAAGGAACTTCAAACAATGAATAATCTATCTACTAAAGACCTCAACAGACTACGCTCTCAAAGCAAAATAATTGTTAGTCGAGTGGAGATTTTCATCGAAACTTACTTATCAGAAACCTCTCTTGATGAAAATCTGGTTAACGAAACCTTAGAAGAGATCGTCAAAGCTGCGAATAACTTAACAACCGCAGCATCAAAGATGAAAACTGCCGAAACCGCCCATAAACTCAACGGTTCCAAATAGTTTAATAGGGCTGAGTTAAACCCCATAGCTAAATGGGGGATTGAATACAGTTCCAAGTGCTGAGTAATCGATGCTAGATACTCAGCACTATTTCAGTTATGGAGATAAATGAATCTAGCCTATTAGGAAATACCATGCTAAAGGGGATAACTTCAAGTTTCAATAACTGGTTACAAAGAAATACAATTGTACGTAACCTGGAATTTTTTCAAGACTTTATTATCATTTCTCTCTGCCTTGGTTTGTTCTGTGTGATGCTCATCCGACTGGGAGATATGTTTTTCTCATTTTTGAGTCCATTAGATTTACGACAAGTAACATCTGATATCCTGTTCATTTTGATTTTAGTAGAGTTGTTCCGCCTGTTAATTGACCATCTACAACAACAGCGAACATCTGTTACCGCAGCAGTAGAAATTACTATTGTTTCTGCTTTAAGAGAGGTGATTTTACGTGGTGTACTCGAAATTCCCCGTGACCAAATTTTTGGAATAGCTCTATTTCTGATGGTTTTAACAGTAATTATGGTGGCTTTACCTTGGATATCTCGTTTTCTTGAACAGGTCAAAATTGCTAACCCAGAAACAGTAGAAAAAGTGCAACTGCTGGATAAAAGCTCTCTAGCTTCTGATTAATTGTAACCACACATACTGTTTGAAAATTAGTTGGCGATCGCAAGTAATTTTAACAAATGTATGATATTCTTTATATATGGAGAATAAAAAGTACAAAATTCTTCAAAAAAAAATAAAGTACACTCCAAAACCAGCAATTCTCATTATGAGCTTAGGGCATAATAATGTCCAAAGCCTATTTAGTCAGGTGTATTAGATAGGACTTACGCACACTTGACGCTCTTGGCGCTCTTGGCGTCTTGGCGGTTCGATAAATTAAGCTTTTTAGCAATTTTTGCGTAAGTCCTGTTAGATTCCAACCGATATTGCCCAGATTTAATATCCTTGTGTTTCTATTTCATACATTGTTTAACTTCACAGATGGAAAGTAGTAACTCGTTCGTCAGCATTTACCAACGAGTAATACCAATTCTCCATGAAGATGCACTTAATCTTGAAAAACGAACCGCCAAGAACGCCAAGAACGCCAAGGAAGAGAGAGGTAATCATTTAGTGCAAGCTTATATAGAATTGGTATAAAACCTTTTTCGATAACTTGCTATTCTATATTCATTCCAGTGAGCTTTTGCCAATCAGAAGCAAGCTACTCTGTGAAAGAATTCTCCTCATCAGAATTGCTGTTGTTATTTAGAAGGATTTTAAATGCAATCTAAGTTGTTGTAGAAATCAAAAGATTGTGAAGTATTGATTGTTAAGCACTAAACACTAACTAACATATCAGTAGAATACCATGCTTGAGAATCTTCTGAATAACCATAATTTACCGTATCCTGATACGATACATCCCATCATTGTCCATTTTGTGATTGCAATGGTGTTGTTTGCCTTCGTGTGTGATGTCATTGGATACTTTACTAGCAACTACCGTCTTCTTGAGGTGAGTTGGTGGAATATGTTTTTCGCTACAATCTCCATCTTCGTCGCCGTTATTTTTGGTCAATTTGAAGCAGGTTTAGCACAACCTTATAACGCAGCTGAACGAGTACTTAATTTACATACGCTCCTTGGCTGGTCACTTGCAGGAATTCTGGCAGCTATTACAGCTTGGCGTTACGTGATTCATTGCCGCACTCCAGAAAAGATATCAGTTTATTACCTAGCAGCAAGTCTACTTTTGACTGTTTTGGTAGGCGTACAAGTGTATTTTGGAGATGAATTGGTTTGGGTATATGGGCTGCACACTGTACCAGTTGTTGAAGCCATAAAGGAGGGCTTACTGTAATGAACCCTGAAGTTATTGAGCAATTAAAGACTCAGATGGGAACAAATGGGTTGCCCTACACTATACCCATTCACCCAAATTTAGTTCATCTCACTCTAGCTTTGTTCATCCTTGGCATTACCTTTGATTTAATTGGTGCATTCTTCCCTCTACAACAACCAATCTTCAAGTTTTTAGCAGTTCCTGCCACTCGTTCTAGCTTCTTTGATGCTGGCTGGTACAATATGCTAGGTTCGTCACTCATCACAATTTTTACGGTAGCAGCAGGTTTTTACGAAATCATGTTGGCAGAACCACTCACTGGAGTAAAGAGTGCCTGGGGATTGGAAGCTATGGAAACAATGCTTTGGCATGGAGTGGGTGGTGTTTTTCTACTAGCGCTGATTCTTGGGATGGCTATTTGGAGAGGATTTCAGCGTTATATTTGGCGTCAGGATGATAGTCAACAAGTGCAGTGGACTTATTTAGTTTCTGGACTGTTCATCATGTTTATCATGTTTATCCACGGTACGCTAGGGGCGCATTTAGCTGCTGAGTTTGGAGTTCACAATACTGCTGATATATTGTTGCGGTTGGGCAAAGACCCCAACTTACTGCTGAAGTAATCGATGTTAGTTACTTGTCCTACCCTGCGGGAAGCCGCTAAGGCGTCTATGTCATTTGTCCCTTGTAAATAACCAATGACTAATGATTAATGACTAATGACCAATGACCAATGACTTTTATGGCTATGAAAATCCGAAATATTTTGATCTTGAGTGCGATCGCGATCGCCTTAACTGCTGTTAGTCTTTTGATAGGGCAGTGGACGTATTCCTGGATGCCTCCTCAAGCCGCAGCAGAATCGCAGCTGGTCGATAAGTTGTTTAGTTTCTTAATCACGCTGGGAGCATTTATTTTCCTTGGAGTCACAGGAACACTCATCTACTCAGCGATTTTCCATCGAGCAGAGCAATATGATACCAGCGATGGCCCTCCAATTGAAGGAAATATCACACTAGAAATTGTCTGGACTGCAATTCCTGTATTGCTAGTGTTTTGGATTGCCACCTACAGCTACCAAATCTATGAGCAAATGGGGATTCAAGGCCCAATGGAAGCTATGCATCTGCATATTCCAATAGGGATGAAATCGGCATCTGCTGCACCAATTAACGGAGATGCAGGCATAGTTTCCGCCTCCCCGACTTCCTCAATTGTATCAACTGATGCTATATCAAATGTAATCCCATTTGAAGACATTGAAGTTAATGCCAAACAGTGGGCTTGGGTTTTTCGCTATCCAAAAACAGGAATCACCAGCACCGAACTACATTTACCCGTTAATCATCGCATCCGTCTAGCAATGCAATCTGAGGATGTTCTCCACGGCTTTTATATTCCGGCTTTCCGAGTCAAGCAAGACATTATTCCCAACCGCAACATTGACTTTGAATTCACCCCCATCCGCATTGGCAAATATGAATTGACCGATTCCGAATTTAGCGGTACTTACTTTGCAACCATGCGGGCAAATGTTGTTGTCGAGTCCCCTGAAGATTACAAGAAGTGGCTTACAGAAGCAGCAAACCGTAAACCATGTACTGCAAATAATCAAGCAGCTTCCGAATATGCCCAAGAATCAAAAGAATTAATCAAAGGCTGGGTTACGGTAGCACCCGCACAAGCCCCTGTAGTTAATTACAGCAATTAGTCATTGGTCATTAGTCATCGGTTTTGGACAAAGGACAAGTGACTAATGACAAAGAATAAAGGACAAAGGATAAAAGACAATGACAAATATTTCCGTTGAAGACATTACAGGTGACGCACCTCAACAGGAACCTAAAACAGACTGGAAGCAATACTTTAGCTTTAGCACAGACCACAAAGTTATCGGTATTCAGTATATTGTTACCGCTTTCATTCTCTTTTTAGTTGGTGGCATATTTGCAATGATCATTCGTGGGGAATTGATTACCCCAGAATCAGACTTAGTTGACCGTAGTGTTTATAATGCAATGTTCACCATGCACGGCACTGTGATGCTATTTGGATGGACATTCCCCATACTTACAGGTTTTGCTAACTATCTTGTACCTCTGATGATTGGGGCGCGAGATATGGCGTTTCCCAGACTCAATGCTGTCGCCTTCTGGATGATACCGATCGCTGCTATCCTATTGATGGCCAGTTTCTTTGTACCCGGTGGGCCAGCACAAGCCGGTTGGTGGTCATACCCTCCCGTTAGTCTGCAAAACCCTACAGGAAACTTAATCAATGGTCAAGTAATCTGGCTTCTAGCAGTGGCAATATCAGGTGTTTCCTCAATTATGGGGGGGATTAACTTTGTCACCACGATTGTGAAGATGCGCGCACCTGGCATGACATTCTTCCGTATGCCCATCTTTGTTTGGAATGTATTCAGCGCCCAGATTATCCAACTGTTTGGACTACCTGTATTAACAGCAGGTGCAGTCATGCTTTTACTCGACTTAACAGTTGGAACTAGCTTTTTTGACCCCACCAAGGGAGGCGACCCAGTGCTATTTCAGCACTTTTTCTGGTTCTACTCTCACCCTGCTGTTTACGTAATCATTCTGCCAGTCTTTGGAGTCTTTTCAGAGATATTTCCTGTTTTTGCTCGTAAACCTCTGTTTGGCTATAAGATTGTCGCCATTTCATCACTCCTGATTGCTGGAGTTAGCGGTATAGTCTGGGTACACCATTTATACGTCAGTGGTACTCCAGGATGGATGCGGCTGTTTTTCATGCTCACAACCATGTTCGTTTCTGTCCCCACTGGCATTAAGGTGTTTGCCTGGACTGCAACGATTTGGGGTGGCAAGCTACGATTTGATACACCAATGTTGTTTGCGTTTGGTGCATTAATATTGTTTGTATTTGCAGGTATCACTGGCATTACCCTTTCCTCTGTTCCTATTGATGTCCATGTCAACAACACTTACTATGTGGTGGGTCACTTCCACTATGTTCTGTACGGTACAGTCACGATGGGGATGTTTGCTGCTATTTACTTCTGGTTCCCCAAGATGACTGGACGTATGTATTACGAAGGCTTGGGCAAGTTGCATTTCTGGCTGGCATTCATTGGCACTAACCTCAATTTCTTCCCAATGCACCCACTAGGATTACAGGGAATGTTGCGTCGAGTTTCTTCTTATGCCCCAGAGTATGAATTTTGGAATATTATCGCTAGTATCGGAGGATTTTTGTTAGGTGTATCTACCTTACCCTTCATTCTGAATATGATTGGTTCTTGGATACATGGTGAGCAAGCACCGAAGAATCCTTGGCGAGCAATTGGACTGGAGTGGCTGGTTGCTTCACCACCTCCTGTTGAGAACTTTGAGGAAATTCCAGTTGTTGTGGGTGAACCCTACGGCTACGGTAAATCTGAACCATTGGTAGCCGAGCATTAGAGAGCAGGCCAAATATTTGATTTGATTTTTAAACGCATAGGCGCAACTCTTGGAGACGCTACGCGAACGCTTTCCCGCAGGGTAGGAGCGCAGAAGTTCATGCAGAGGGATGCAGAGAGTTTGAGATTAGGTATTACGCGATCGCAAACTACTACTTTACTCTCTTTTCTTGCTCTGTACCTCTGCGTGAGATAAATATATAGGAGTTTCAAGCAATGGACAGTTCCATTATTTCAGAAGAATCAGATCATCTCTCACACGAGCATACCCATGATGAAGAAGGCAGCAAGATGTTCGGCTTCATTGTCTTCCTGCTGTCAGAGACTTTTATTTTCCTCGGTTTTTTTACAGCATATATTGTCTATAAAACAGCAAATCCTGACTGGCTACCAGCTGGCGTTTCTGGACTGGAAGTCAGAGATCCGGCAATTAATACGGTAATTCTTGTTTCTAGTAGCTTTGTCATCTACTTGGCAGAACGTGCCCTTGCACGCCATGACTTGATAACATTTCGCCAGTTTCTAATGCTTTCGATCGCAATGGGAAGTTACTTTTTAGTCGGACAAGCGATCGAGTGGAGCCATCTTTCTTTTGGCTTTACCACAGGTGTTTTTGGTGGGATGTTCTACTTACTAACAGGTTTCCACGGTTTGCACGTTCTTACTGGCATTCTGTTGCAGATACTTGTTTTCGGTCGCTCTTTCATTCCTGGTAACTACGACACAGGTCATTTTGGTATAAATGCCACTTCTATTTTCTGGCACTTTGTTGATGTCATCTGGATTGTTTTGTTTGTTCTGATTTATCTCTGGCAATGATACTCCGTTGTCTGAGGTTTTGTGTGGAAGATAGCTATTAGGACTTACGCAACACTACTAAATTTGTTCTTGCGATCGCTTCAGCATCAAATAATAAAATAGGAGCCGTTACCAAACCCTGAATAATTTGCAATACCAGAGCATACTCACGAATAATCTTAGCATTGTCCCGCGCACAATTGATGAAGTGATGAGTGCTAAGTCCCAGATAAATTAGTTGCATTGATTTGTTCCAAGTTGCCTAATTAATGACTTAATTACAATACCAAAGGCGCATTATATATCCTTGAAATCCTGATATCCCAAAACATATCAGCACATCCCACGAGGATTGTATTTTGCAACTAAACCAACAGATTTGAAGCAACTCTACGATTTATGATCGACAATGTACTCTTGTACCTTAAAAGCCAATGCCGATCGTATTTAATGTAGTAGATGTTGAGGACAAAGAGCATTACTTGAACTATGAGGAGATAGAGGAAACAAAGGTAGCTGATGAAGGATTACGCAACGATGACTACCTCGATGCTCAATGCTTTTTCGTCCTCCTCAAAAATGGAGATATACTACTTCTAGAAATGGCTAGACAGAACCAAGTAAGTAAAAACTTCCTTTACCGCTTACTGATGCCAGGGGAATAGCCTCCTTTAATATCTAGGGCTGCCTGGATGCCGACCGTTGCTATTCTTAAATCCATCGTGGACACACGAACCTGTTGCGATCGCAGTTGATCAAAGACTGCGATCGCATTCCACCAAATATCTCTAAACTACGTCACAATGACTGAAACAAAGCGGTCTAAAGCTATACCAGGACTTCTGTCAAGTTCTTCTAAACAAATGCCATGCTGGGTAAAAACTAAGATGTCAGCATCTTGTCAGGAATTCTTCTCATCATCAAAATTGTCTGGAAAACAACATAAATATAGTTGCTTTCCTAATCAATCTTGCCTATACTCCTCAATGTAAGCTTTGCTTGCCATAGTAAAGAATATTGGCGTACAGATTGCTAGGAGAGTGCAATGATCAATCATCGGGCTTTGCGTCATGGGTATTTGGTAATTCTCGTGGCGATTCTTTGCATCGGCTTTGGTAGTATATTCAACCAAGAGCCAACTTTTGGACAGTCTTCAGGAAGTAGAAATGTCATTGTGGCGATGACGACCAGTATTGAGGATAGTGGGCTGCTAGATGATTTAGTTCCGGCGATTGAAAAGAAAACAGGATATAGGCTGAAAAAGGTTGCAGTCGGCACCGGACAGGCTTTGGCTCTGGCTGAAAAAGGTGAGGTTGACGCGCTATTTGTCAATTCACCGAAAGCCGAACGTAAAGTTTTGGAGGGTGGTGCTGTGATTAATCGGCGCTTGGTAATGCACAATGACTTTGTGATTGTCGGTCCAGATGCAGACAAAGCAAAGATTAGAGGGAAAAAGAATGCTGTGGAAGCACTCAGTCTGATTGCTAAAAATCAAGTATTGTTTGTATCGCGGGGTGATGACTCAGGTACTAACAAACTAGAAAAAGATTTATGGAAACAGGCAAACATCACACCATCTGGAACTTGGTATCAGCAAACAGGTTCAGGAATGGCGGAAACTTTGCAAGTTGCTAATCAAAAACTGGGATATACCTTAGCAGATCGAGCAACCTATATATTTCAGAAGAAAAACCTGTCTTTGCCCATACTAGTGCAAGGAGACAAGAAACTGTTAAATCTATACCATGTGATGGAAGTAAATTCTCAGAAATTCCCCAGAGTGAACAGTGCAGGAGCTAAAGCGTTTATTAATTTTGTCTTATCTCCTGAAGGACAGACAATAATTGCAGCCCACGGGAAAAAAGAGTTCAAACAACCACTATTTTATGTTGATGCCGGTAAAACGGAGAAAGATTACGGCTTTTAAAGAAACTTGAGCATTAGATCGTTAAGGGTTGCTTTACTGCATATTTGAGTATTCTTTCCCAATTTTTTAAGATATTTGTATTTGTGAATACAATCATCGAAGGAGCTTTCAAAGCTTTTGAGCTATTAAGCAGTGGCGATAGTGACGTTTTCCAAGTCATGACGATGACATTGTTTGTATCTGGAACAGCTACAGCCATTAGCGTTTTACTGGGACTACCATTAGGACTATGGCTAGCATTAGTGGATTTCGTCGGCAAGCAGACTCTGACTACTTTGATTAACTTCGGTATGGGATTGCCACCTGTGGTAGTCGGTTTATTCGTCAGTCTGTTTTTGTGGCGGTCTGGCCCGTTAGGAAATCTGGATTTGATGTACACGCCCACAGCGATGATTATAGCCGAAGCCATCATTGCTTTTCCAATTGTTGCTGGCTTCAGTTTTGCAGCAATTATCAGTATTAATCCGAAGCTACGTTGGCGACTGTTATCAATGGGGGCGACACAGTGGCAAGCCAACTGGTTGCTAATCAAGGAAGCACGGTTAGGGTTAATGGCTGCAATCATGGCTGGTTTTGGTCGCGTCATCTCGGAAGTTGGTGCATCCATGATGGTGGGCGGCAATATTAAGGGGCAGACTAGAGTCCTGACTACAGCGATCGTTACAGAGGTAGGGAAAGGAAATTACGATGTTGCAATGGCGATCGCATACATCCTCCTCATCATCACATACACCGTAATCGTGTTGCTGACTATCCTACAGCATGACAAGAAAATTTTATGAGTACTAACGAATATGTCCTGAATATGCGACAGGTGAGCGTCGCTAGCAAACCACGTCAGAATATCCTGTCAATTAACAATTTTACAGTCCGTCCAGGGGAACTAGTTGCTGTGATTGGCCCCAATGGTGCTGGTAAAAGCACTTTGTTAAGAACAATCAATCTCTTGCAACCTTACCGTGGTGAGATGCAATTATTTGGAGAGGATGTCCGTAATACCAATAAAACATTGTTGCGTCGTCGTTCGGCTTTGGTCTTTCAGGAAACCTTACTACTGGATGACACTGTTTTTAATAATGTTGCCAAGGTATTAAAGTTTCGCGGCACACCAACACACAAGATTAAGCAAAGGGTACATACTGCACTGACAACTTTTGGCTGTGAACACTTAGCAAATCAGTCAGCGCGTTCTCTGTCCGGTGGTGAAGCAAAGCGGGTTTGTATTGCCTGCGGTTTAGTTGCTGATTCCGAATTGCTGCTTTTGGATGAGCCTTCTGCCTCTTTAGATGTGGGAATACGTCCCCAGATGATTGAGAAAATTAGACAATGGGCCCAAGCGAGGGGATCGGCAGTTATATTAGTCAGTCATAATTTTACAGATATACTGCATTTTGCCGATCGAGCGATCGCTTTATTTGACGGCTGTATTATCCAGGATGATAACTTGGAAACTATCATCCGCCGACCAGCTAACGAGCAGTTGGCCAGACTGGTAGGGATAGATAATATTATTCCGTGCCTTGTAGAACGGAGTAGCCGTGGAAATTTTATCAAACTTGCGAACGGGATAGAGTTTTTATATCCTGGGGAAATCACAAAACCAATTACTACATGTTGTTTATCTGGCGATACTTTCAATCTTTACGATGCTAGTTCTTCAATGCGACACAAACTGTGTTCGGTAATTATTGAAGGACTAGTAGAACGGGTTTTAAATGGTATTGGTATTTGTAGTATTTGGGTTAAGGTGGGAGAACAAACTTTAATCGCCAGGGTGCCTCGGAATCATATATTAGGCAATGTATATCCCCATGAAATGATTAAACTAGCATTCAATCCTAAAGATGCACATTTTGTTTAGAATAATAGACGGTTTTATACTAGAAATAGCGGCATAAATAAGAATTTAGTCAGTCCAATTAGCAAAATACTCTAAAATTTTACACGCCGCAGTATTTATCTTATTAAAACCATCATCCGGTGCAAGCATTTCTTCGGGTTTATGAATATACTCAGCACTCTAACTGGGCAGTCAAAACTGTTTCGGTAACACCGGATTTTGATGCAGTCTGGATTAGTGTTGCCGCGACTTTTTTCGCCTGTGAAGCGGTTGACCAACTTCCTTCCATCATCGCAACCACGATCGCACCTTGCACCAACAGAAGCAGTTGCCTGGCTAACTGTTCCGGTGATGAAACTTCTGCGGCTTGAGCTAGGCTCTTGATGTAGTGGTAGATAGATTGTTGATGCTCTAATGCCACTCTATGTCCAGGGTGGTCAGCATTGGCTAGTTCCACTGAAGCGTTAATGAATGCACAACCTCGAAAATCTGGGCCCTCAAACCATTCCCGTAGGGCATCGAATATTGCCAATAGTTGTTGGGATGGGTTAGAAGCTCGTTGCTCAATCGTGGTTTTGAGCCATTCACACCATTGTTCATCCTGTTGTCGCAGCCATGCTTCAATTAATGCATCTTTTGACTTGAAATGATTGTAGAGTGACATTTTAGCAACGCCAGATTCCGCAACAATTCTGTCAATACCGACATTGCGAATTCCCTCTCGATAAAACAAGCCTGATGCTGTATTTAGGATGCGATCGCGAACAGATTTACGGGTTGTTTTCGGTTTAGTCATTTTAAACACCAGGTTATTTAATTAATCTGGAAGTTCAATTAAGTTTGTTTTACCCAATTGGTTAAATAGCAAATAATATTATTTATCGATTGCTTATTCTATTTTTTGATTCGCCAAAGCTTCGATTTTTTCTGAGGATTTAAGAAAAAACTACAGCAGTTCCCGCTATTGTGAGGTACGTTCTGAGTCCTGAAAGGGTACAAGAGATCGATCGCAAGGAGGAGAGAAACTGTACTTCATAACAGCAGGAAGCGCTGTATCTGTAAATAATAGACTTGTCGCTTTATGAAAAATTGATGTTTGAAACCCTTTCCCTGTCTAGCTCGAAAAATTCAAAAACCTTATTAGGCGACAAGTCTAATAAAAGGTTTATCCCAAAAGTGATTGATGAACTGCAAGCAGACCAAAGTCCCCCCGAACTTCAGAACTGCTACCGATCAAGTACTTTCACAATCCTCCAGAGACTTGTGGAGCAAGACCATCAGTTCATCAAACAATTGGTTAACTTATGGGATTTGGCTTCATCACTACAGCGCAAGTGCTTGGAGATCCTTTGTGCGTGAAGTGGTTTAGATTCCCTATAAATAAAGAATATCATACATCTGGCCAATTTACTTGCGCTG
>NZ_JABXKH010000027.1 GCF_017115105.1 Nostoc sp. NMS2 | reverse complement strand
AATTGCCATATTCTTTACCCTGTAGCTCTTTCAGGCTATTTTGTCTCCCCCCAAGGTATTTAAGATTGCTGCTGAGGCTGTTTAATCTCTGCGATCGGTAATAGCAAAGTATCTTCTATTTGCTGTCGAACTAATTCAGGAGTGGATCGATGTTATCCAAGAAATTTCCTTCCAGAGATGAAGTATTAGCTGTTGTAACGTTGATTATGGTGATTGGTTCTCTCACTCTTGCAGTTATCGACGAGAAGAGTCGCCCTCAATTTCTCGATTTAACAAAATTTGCTGTCGGTACATATATTGGATTGTTGATACCTCGGTCAAGGTCAAGCGATCGCGATCGCAATTAACCAATCCAAGCCACTTGTACAACACGGCGGAAATAAACCAAGTATTAGATAGCCAAAACTTTACCCTTATATGTCCACTTAAAAGGTTTAGCCATTGTCTGATTAAAATAGCCGTATGCGCTACTAGTGTGTACTGAGAGGGCTTTTTTACTATCTCTGCGACTTTTAAACGTATTCTTAGTGGTACGTATAATGAAAAATAATAAAAGAGCAGTAAAAATACTGTGTGTTTCTTGGATAACACAGTTTAATCTAAAGCAAAGAAATTTTGAGCCAGCAAAATAGTAAGTAAAATTACTAGAATTAATTGCAGGCCAAATTAACAACTGAACATTTTCAAGAGGTGTCCCTAATGATTCGTGAAACCAATAGTCACTCTTCTATGCAAGAGCAAGAAAGCAATAGCTCAAATTTTGGTGAGGATGTCTCTTCTAGAACCTCATTTCATCCTCCAAATATTAAGTCAGCAATTGATTGGGAAAAACCAGATTTTGACGAGCTTGACTTGTGTATGGAAATTACCACATACATTCTTCATGGGCAATAATTGTTAATACTAAGTTTAATTGCCTAATTAAAACCTCTACCTGCTTTTTGTTTTTATGTTCCTAAAAATTCTTGGTACTGCCGCAGGTGGTGGTTTTCCTCAATGGAATTGTAACTGTCCCAATTGCCAAGCAGTCCGCACAAATCGTGCAGGTGTAAATTGGCTGAACCAGTCATCAATTGCGGTGAGGAAAAACAATCAGCCCTGGTTTTTGGTCAACGCCTCCCCAGATGTACGTCCGCAGTTGGAGAAATTGCGGGAAGGACAACCGTCTACAATTCGGTCAAGCCCGATCGCAGGTGTCTTGTTAACGGATGCAGAGATTGACCATACCACTGGCCTGGTTATCCTCAGAGAATCTACGGAAAAACTGCGGGTCTATGGTACAGAAACAGTACGTAAGGCTCTGACAGAGGGTTATCCCCTGCTGTCTACGTTAGCAAGCTATTGTGGTGTGGAATGGTCTGTACTTGAACCTCATGTACCTATAAACCTGGGGTTGGATGAAGCAGATGGTTTGGAAGTGGAGGTATTTCCCCTAGCAGCCAAACCACCAAAATATATGCGCCACCAGACAAATTTAGATGGAGTTTGGGTTATAGGTTTGACATTTCGCGATCGCACAACTGGTAAAGTTGCAACGTATGCTCCAGGTTTGGCTGAACTTGACGAAAAAATCCTAGAGCGGTTTGAGTCTAGTGACTGCATTTTAGTAGATGGCACTTGTTGGGAAAATGATGAGTTGTTGGCTTTAGGAATATCAAATCTGCAAGCCCGCGATATGGGACACTTACCCCTGAACACTAGTTTAAAAAGCCTTGCTAAACTGAGCCGTCCTCGGAAAATTCTCGTTCATATCAACAATACTAATCCAATACTTTTACCTGACTCAGAGGAACGCAAAATTGTTGAAGCCGCAGGCATAGAAGTTGGTTACGATGGTCTGACCATCGAATTATAATTTTGAGGTGTAAGAAAAAACGTGTTGGAATTAGTTAAAGAACCTCTCCCGTGGACTCAGACAGAACTAGAGGCTGTATTGCGATCGCAATACAGCCGCTATCATCATCTGCATCCCTTTCATGCGAGGATGAATAGTGGTGATTTAACGCCAACAGAAGTACGGCGCTGGGTAGCAAATAGATTTTACTATCAAAAAAGTATTCCCCTTAAAGATGCTGCTATCTTGTCAAACTGCACTGATTTACAAGTGCGGCGGGAATGGATTCAACGCATCATTGATCATGACGGTCAAGGTGAGGGCGAAGGTGGTATTGAAGCATGGTTAAAGCTTGGTAAAGCTGTAGGGTTGTCTCGTCAGGAACTCTTAGAAGACCAGCACGTACTGCCAGGAGTTCAATATGCAGTAGATGCCTACGTTAACTTTTGTCGCACTAAACCTTGGATTGAGGCAGTGGCTGCATCACTGACTGAACTGTTTGGCCCAGATGCAATTCGAGTCCGCTTAGTTGCATTAGAACAACATTACCCGTGGATCGATCCTGCTGGATTTGACTACTTCCGCGCCCGTCTTCACCAAGCCCCCAGAGATGCTCAATATGCCCTCATGCAAGTCCTTAAACACTGTCGTACTCGTGATTTTCAGGAACGAGCAGTACAAGCTTTAGTATTCAAATGCAATTTGTTGTGGAGCCAGTTAGAGGCGATTGAACAGGGTGATACTAGACCTCTTGAAGGGAATGGGGGGCAACATAATTCGTAATTCGTAATTCGTAATTCGTAATTATCTCAAAGAAGAATCTAGGGCTTGAAACAAGAAAAACATTTTTCTTTTTCTATCAATCAATTTAATTGCTCTGCATTCTGAATTAATTAGGAATTACGAACTAAGAATTTTGAATTGAGTTTTCCCTAGTCCTAAGCATATTAATTACAAATTACGAACTACGAATTACGAATTAAATGAGTACTATAGAAAATCATGCCCGACCGCGCTTAGTTCGTGGTGTGCGTTTACGATGGGACGACTTAAGAAAGCAGCATTGGCTCTTGATTCCAGAAGGGGCGCTACGATTAAATTCTACAGCAGCAGCGATTTTAGAACTTTGTAACGGTGAGCGAACTCTCGGCGCGATCGCAGCAGAGTTAGAGAAACAATACCAGCGCGAAAATGTGTTAGATGACGTGCGCCATCTACTCTCTCGAATTAGTAAACGAGGGCTATTAGTTTTAGAAGGAATAGAACCTTTACCTGCAACTGAAAAGGACGATCTCTATCAACTGGAGGTTAAGGATTATTGTTGAAAATTTGATGTGCGTAGAGACGTAGCATTGCAATATCTCTACAGCAATAACAATAGACTGTATCAAGCCTTTTTCTGCGTGTATGAATTACGAATTACGAATTACGAATTACGAATTAATATGAGACCTTTAAGCTTAATTGCAGAATTGACGTATCGCTGCCCACTGCGTTGTCCGTACTGCTCCAACCCGCTTAATTATGGCGAACGCCAGTATCGTCAAGAACTTTCCACCGAAGATTGGTTGCGAGTGATTCAGCAAGCCTCGAACTTGGGTGTGTTACAGCTTGGATTGACCGGTGGCGAACCACTGCTACGAAAAGATTTAGAATTACTTGTGGCAGCAGCAGCCAAAGCCGAACTATATACCTCTTTGATTACTGCTGCGACGCTGTTAACTCCAGAACGAGCTACACAGCTACGTGATGCCGGACTCGATCATGTACAAATTAGTATCCAAGATAGTCGTGCTGCTGAGTCGGACTATATTGCTGGAACTCCCTCTTTTAAGCAAAAACTAGAAGCAGCAAGATTAGTAAAAGCTTTGGGTTTTCCACTGACACTTAATTTTGTCCTACATCGGCAAAACCTAGACAGGATTGATGAGATTTTAGAACTGTGTGAGGTTTTAAAAGCAGACCGAGTTGAATTAGCGAACACTCAGTATTATGGCTGGGCATATCGCAACCGTACTGTTTTACTACCCACCCGCCAGCAGCTAGAACGAGCAGATGCTGCGGTGGCATTAGCTAGAGAGCGCAACATCTGCCCAATGGGTATCTTATATGTGCTTCCAGACTACTATGAAGATTATCCCAAACCATGTATGGGTGGCTGGGGTAATCGAGCTTTAGCGATCGCTCCCAATGGTGATGTGTTACCTTGCCAAGCCGCTAGTTCTATTCCAGAACTAGAATTTGCTAACGTCCGCAACCATTCACTAGATTGGATTTGGTTTGAATCACCTGCTTTTAATCGCTTCCGGGGAACAGAATGGATGCCTGAGCCTTGCCAAAGTTGCGATCGCCGCCAGCTTGATTTTGGTGGTTGCCGTTGCCAAGCGTTACTTTTGACGAACAATGCTGCTGCTACTGATCCTGTCTGTCATCTGTCAGCACACCATCACCTGATTACTACAGTCACAAAGCAGGCAAATCAGGAAAACTTGGGTTCATCCCTACCTTTAGTTTATCGCTCTATGCAAATGTAATAAGCTAATGAACTACCCCACCCTACTTTGTTAAGTGCAGGGATGATTCACAGGGTAAGCGCATCTAAATTTGTAGCTCTTGATACAGACAAAAAGCTTAAAGCTCTATCTAAATATCAATTTTTCATTCAAAATAGAGCGAATTGTCGAAAATGATTGAAAAAACATGGTTTTAATTTTTTATTATCCACAAAAGTTATGAAATAGAGATACCCGAAAAAGTGAGAGCATCTACTTGATCGCGGAACCTTACTTGATGCTCTGAGTACTTGTCAGGTTGATATTAAGTTGCTCCTCAATACCTTATAACTCAATACGGTTCAGTTAAGGGTAAAAACTAAAAGTTGTGTAGTTGTGTAGGTTGGGTTGAGGAACGAAACCCAACATTATTAACCATTTGTTGGGTTTCGCTATTGCTCAACCCAACCTACTATTTTTCTTAACTGAACCGTATTGCCTTATAACTTTGACAAAATCTCTGGCAACAACTGACTAGGAACTTTAGATAAAGCCAGAGTTTGTCCCTGTATCCCTAATTCATTATGAAAAGCACGAATAGTTTTCACCACATAAGCGAAAGTTGTTTGATAAGCCTCTGATTGTTTACTCAATCCGTTTAAGGCTTGCAAATGGTAGTCTAAAGCTACTTCTAGGTGTTGAGAATGTGTTGCTTTGTCACCATTAAACGACTTATCTATTACTAGCTGATAATGTGCTAGTGCCAAGTTATTATAAGAGGCAAGCAAATCAAAGCTTAAAGGAGTACCGCTAAGTGAGTGAGCCAAAGCTATAGCCTCTTCATAAGCGCTGATACATAGTTGCAAATACTTTTGCCGTGCCTCTTTAGTTGTCTGAGAAAGGTTTGCTAAATGCCAGTAGGCAGTACCTAGATTATTTTGTGTAGCGGCGCAGGCGCTGGGAACATTAGCTGGAGTGCGATACTTAAGAGCTTTGCTATAGACATTAATAGCTAGCTGGAGATTTTGGGCAGGTTGCTCGTATTGTGCCAGATTCCAACATGCTGTGCCGATGTTGTTTTGAATCATGCCATACTTGAGCGGTTCCTCTTCGGGGTTGTAGTGTACGAGTGCTTCATTGTAAGCTGCGATCGCTTTCTTTAAATGCACAATCGGTTGGTTGTATTGTCCTAGATGCCAGTAAGCAGTACCCAAATTATTCTGGCAAGCTGCATACTTTAATGAATCCATATCGGCTGTACGGTAGCTGAGTGCTTCGTTGTAAGCAAATATTGCCTGCTGCCAATTTTCAGATGGGTGAGAAAAACGAGCTAAATCACCATAAGCCGTCCCCAAATTATTTTGCACACGAGCGTAAGTTTCCCGATGCGTCTGCGGTGAAATCATCTTTAACGCCAACTGATAAAATTCTATTGCCTGCTCTATATAAGTTTGTCCCTCCTCAGAATTGGGTGGTGTACGGTATAACATCCAGTAGAGTGTACCCAAATCATTCAAGATATCTGGAAGTTGTGGTGAGCTTTCGTCATAGCTAATAGCCTCCTGATAGGCAATGATTGCCACCATCAGGTTTTCTAGGGTTGACTCTCCTTGCTCAATGCGAAGGCGGTATAAAGTGCCCAAGCGATGATAAGCTTCTGCCAGTACATGCCCTAAAGCTTGCTTTTCGTGTAATTCTTCAATCTCCAACAAAATCTGCTGCGGTTGTAAATAATTTTCAGTATTTTTATCACTACTTGCGTTGATTGTTGCGATTACTAGCTCTGTTAACTCGCTACTAACATAAGATAAAGACAACAGCGATTGATTATTATTCCCACTACTAGACCTATTGGTAGATTCCTGGGTTTTGTGTACGCCATTCCCTTGTATCTCTGCTGGGAAACCGGAATTATTCTCAAACTTGAACTCGGTGGCTGCGGTTCTGAGTTCTGCTTGCTTAACTGATTCATCTAGAATCGACTGCTCAATATTCCCTAAATCCAAGCTTTTAGAACGTGAAAAACGTTCTGGATAGCCTGCATTTTGAGTCGCGGGTGTGGGTTCTCCAGCAAACACAAATACACCAGTCCGGCAACGCCAAAATTGTGGTGCTGATTGCTTAATGGCAGATAACCAAGGACGCGGTATCCACAACAGTAAGTTAGATTCTAGGAATCGGCTAGATTCTTGTGTAGAAAAATCTTGCTCACTTAAGCGGAGATAGTGTAAAAATAAACGCTGTGTTGCTACTGTTTGCTTGGTGAGATGCTCCACGCCTACAATTTGAAATGCTGGTACTGGAAAAGGTCTTCCAGGGCTATCTTTTGATGCTCCAACAATTGGTGGTGGATAATTAGCTAACCATTGATTTATCTGAACTATGGGATTGGGTTCGTTTAAATTCAAACGCAATGTGACTAATCGCGGATAAGCTGGAGTGCTATTTTCTGGGGCATTTGATGACTGATATAGCACCTGTCCAACAGGATAAGCCAATGTAGAATGCAAGCGGGCTGCTACTTGATTCCTTAAGTGTAAATCATCACATACTGCTAAAAAAAGTTGTCGTCGTAAGCCAAGACTTAGGGCAAGTTTCAGGCGGTGGTATACTTGCCGATTCCAAGTAGAATTATTGTTGTGTGCAGTATCATTCACGCTCATAGCGGCTAAAAAGCCAAAACACAGTATAAGTAGGTTGTCGCAATTAAAGCTAACTGGCAAGGGCTGTCATTTGTCCGCAGAAGGCAGAAGGCAGGAAGCAGGAGATAGAAACTTTTTATATCTGGTTTTGAGTCCTGTATTTTATAGCTCACTTATTTGCAAACTGCTGTAATAAAAATAATTTTTAAGTAGATGTTGTGCTGCTAAAAATAAATTCAGCCTTCAGGTCTAATAGGCATCAAAAGTATAATTATATACTTTAATAGCTGATTCAATTTTAACAAAAAATAAAAAAGCAGGCCCCTATTAAAATCGGAACCTGAAAAACGATAAAGAAGATTAAATTTTCTGAAAATATTTTATGATTAACTGCTCTTAGAAACGAAGAAGGCGACTAGAATCAAGCCGACAACCAAAGCTGTAGCGGCGATTCCTAGTATGAGATAAGTTCGTTTTTGCCCTTCTGTGGGAGGTTCTGCTTGATAAATCTTTGGTTCCCGGGCAAAATTATTCAGAAGGCCGCCTTCTTCATTGATATAGGGCATGAATTAATTCCTTTATCTTGATACTTCATCTAATGTTACATAAATGCTAAATCCGCTCTGAAACTGCTAGACAAATCGTTACATTATTGGGAATTGGGCATTGGGCATTGAAAAGAGGCAGAGGGGCGGGGGGCGGGGGGCAGGGGGAAAACTCTTCTCCCTTGCTCCCTGCTCCCTGCTCCCCATCTTCCTCATCCCCCTCATCTCCCACTCCCCATTCCCCATTCCCCATTCCCTAACTAGTAATCGTCCCGGTGAGAGGTGAACTAGGACTGGCGTAATCTTTGATCGGCATCCTGCCAGCAAGGTATGCTAGACGACCGGCGACTGTTGCTAAATTCATGGCACGAGCCATTGCTGCTGGGTTTGGAGAAAGTGCGATCGCACTATTAATCAATAAGGCATCTGCTCCCAATTCCATTGCTTGGGCAGCTTCTGAGGGTGAACCAATACCAGCATCTACCACCACTGGCACACCTGCATTTTCGATGATGATTTGGATGTTGGCAGTTGTTTTTAGCCCTTGTCCAGAACCAATGGGCGATGCTAAAGGCATTACCGTCGCACAGCCTACTTCTTCCAAACGCTTGGCTAACATGGGGTCAGCGTTAATATAGGGCAATACTGCAAAACCTTCTTTAACTAATTGTTCTGCGGCTTGCAGCGTCCCAATTGGATCTGGGAGTAAATACTTAAGGTCAGGTATTACTTCTAACTTGACAAAGTTATTATCTTCCTGCCCTAACAATTTCGCCATTTCTCGCCCCAAACGCGCTACCCGAATCGCCTCTTCAGCAGTTTGGCAACCTGCGGTATTGGGCAACATCCAGATTTTTGTCCAATCCAAGGCTTCGGCTAAACCTTCATGTCCGGGAGCCTTGGTTTGTACTCGCCGCACTGCTACGGTGACAATCTGGCAATCGCTGGCGGCAATGCTTTGCTGCATTTCCTCAATGGTGCGATACTTACCAGTTCCCGTCATCAATCGGGATTGAAAAGTTTTGCCAGCAATAATTAGCGGCGAATTTGTAGAGACGCGATTCATCGCGTCTAGGGTACGGTGTCCATTGGAAAAATTAGCAGAGTGAGTCAGCATTGCAGTAGAAGTAGATGGCTGGGATTGGAAACGGGAATAGTGAAAGTCAGCAAGTAGAGGATCTGACTTTTGTTCTAAGATTAAATCGGCAATCAATGTGGCTGTTACGGGTGTAAGTAAAATCCCGTTCCGGTAATGACCTGTTGCAAGGGTTAAATTTTGACAGTGGCTAGTGCCAAGGATAGGTAACTCGTCGGGGGTGGCTGGGCGAAATCCCCACCAGAACTCTTGGATGGGATAATTTTTTAACTGGGGATATAGTCGGATGGCAGCTTGTAATAATTTTTGAATGCCGTCTGGGGTGTTGTTGGGGGTGAAGCCAACGTCTTCGCTTGTTGCCCCGACAATTAGGCGATCGCGTCTCGGTACAATATAAATGTCCTGTCCAAACAAAACCCGCTTTAAGGGCAAGTCTGGTGCAAATTTTGGTATCCGTACACTCAGCATTTGTCCTTTTCTGGGTAGGACTGGTAGCGGTAATAACTCATTTGACCAAGCACCTGAAGCTAAAACATAGTGTGCGGCGCGAATTATCCCAACATTGGTTTGTACGCCAACCACTTGTCCTTGCTGCTGTAAAAATGCTTCTACTGTAATACCGTCTTTGAGTTCAACGCCAACAGACTCAGCCGCCGTCCGCAATACCTGAGCTAAAGCCTTATTATCAACTTGTGCGTCTTCAGGATACCACCAGCCACCAACTACCTCTGCTCCCAATCCTGGTTGATATTGATGAATTGCCTCTTTATTTAACCAGTAAGCCGGAGATGAGGGGGATGAAAGAATTAATTTCTCTCCCCCTGCCCCCTGCTCCCTGCCCCCTGCTCCCTCATCTCCCCCTGCTCCCTGCCCCCTGCCCCCTGCTCCCTGCCCCCTGCTCCCTGCTCCCTGCCCCCTGCTCCCTGCTCCCTGCCCCTCCGCCTCCTCAAAGACGGGTGCGAGGATACCACAAGGACGGTAGCCAGTATTTAAGCCGGTTAGTTCTTCTAGTTTAGTTGTCCATTCGGGATATAAAGCACGCGATCGCCAACACAATGAGCGCATTGCCTCATTAGTGATGTTTTCCGCGTCTGGTGCTAACATCCCGGCGGCGGCGTGGGTAGCGGCTGCTTGGAAGTCACGACAAAGCACGGTGACGTTTGCCCCGCGCATTTTTAGTTCAATAGCGATCGCTAAACCAATAACGCCGCCACCAATAATTACGATCTCACTAGTCATTAGTCATTTGTCATTAGTCATTTGTCATTAGTCATTACTACATAACTCATAACTAATTAACTCATAACTTATAACTTATAACTCGTAACTAAAGACGGATATATCGTTACCACAAGGCGCGAATTGGTTCGTTGCCTTGACTGGAATCACTGGATGATGTGTTTCCTGAACTATCTGTATTGCCATCTGTTGTAGTGTCAGAAGGTGATGTTGAGTCATCAGAAGGATTCTGAGCAACGCTGCTTCTGTTGTCAGGTCTTGGGGCTACAATAGTGCGCCTGTTTTGGTTTGTTTCGGTTGTTTCATTTCCTTCGGTTGCAGTTTCTTCATTTTTGCTGCCAGCACTGCTATTAACATTGATATTAGCTGGCAGGACTTTTGCTGCTTTACCACTGGGAGCGTTAGCGGTTTGCACGCCCATAGGAAAATTGATGCCTAGTAATGTACCAAGCAGAATGGCTAAACCTCCAGCCATTAAAATTAAGGGTGTCCATCTACCCATCTTGTCTTACTCCTTTTTAACCTTTTGGTGTCCACACTATTCGAGAACCTTGTCCCCAAAATCCATCAAACTTTGTCACTTTCACATCGCCTATAACCTGGGTTTGACAGGCTAAACGCAAGTCTGTTGTAGGAGAATGGGGAGGAAGCGAACGCCGCGCTCGATCGCGCCAATTCGCTGCTGATATTTCGCCCTCTACCTTAACCGCGCAGGTTCCGCAACTGCCAATGCCCCGACAGTTTATTACCTTAGCACCGTCATTGTAGAGGTGAATACCATTTTGCAGCAAAATTGTTCTAAGATTGCTTCCGCTTCCGCACTCAATTGTTTTACCTTCAGCTAGTACTTTAGGCATTTTTAAATTGCCAAACTGGCTTTTTGTTGTATATTGACACATTGCCTCGAAAGTTGTCTCGTCGGTCCTTTGTTTTATGACCACAAATTCCTCACCTCAACTTTGGCTCTATGACACTACATTACGGGATGGCACTCAGCGCGAGGGGCTATCAGTATCGATAGAAGATAAGTTACGCATTGCTCGTAGACTCGATCAACTGGGAATTCCCTTCATTGAAGGCGGTTGGCCTGGTGCTAATCCCAAGGATGTACAATTTTTCTGGCAACTCCAAGAAGATCCGCTAAAACTTTCTGAAATTGTGGCTTTTTGTTCGACTCGCCGCCCCAACTCCACTGCTGCAACCGAACCGATGCTACAGGATATTTTGGCTGCGGGAACTCGCTGGGTAACGATTTTTGGTAAGTCTTGGGATTTACATGTCACAACTAGCCTCAAGACGACATTAGAAGAAAATTTGGCGATGATTCGTGACACCATTGAGTACCTCCGTTCTCAAGGTCGTCGCATTATCTACGATGCCGAACATTGGTTTGATGGTTACAAGCACAATCCAGATTATGCTTTACAGACATTAGAGGCTGCGATCGCATCTGGTGCTGAATGGCTAGTCCTCTGTGATACCAATGGTGGCACTTTACCTCATGAAATTGGCCAAATTGTGCAAGATGTCAATGGTCATTTGTCATTTGTCATTAGTCAAGAACCAATGACAAAGGATAAAGGACAAAGGACAATGCCCCAAATTGGAATTCATACTCATAACGATTCAGAAATGGCGGTTGCTAACGCAATAGCCGCCGTGATGGCAGGGGCAAAGATGGTACAGGGGACAATTAATGGTTACGGTGAACGTTGCGGTAATGCTAACCTCTGTTCGTTAATTCCCAATTTACAACTGAAGCTGGGTTACAGTTGTATCACAGAAGACCAGCTAACACAACTTACAGAAGCGAGTCGTTTTGTTAGTGAAGTGGTCAACCTCGCGCCAGATGAACATGCTCCCTTTGTGGGACTTTCGGCTTTTGCCCATAAGGGCGGTATTCATGTATCAGCTGTAGAACGTAATCCCCTGACTTACGAACACATTCAGCCGGAACAAGTCGGGAATAATCGCCGCATCGTGATTTCTGAACAGTCTGGACTTAGCAATGTTTTAGCCAAAGCCCATAGTTTTGGGATTGAACTAGATCAGCAAAAGGCAGAGGCTAGGCAAATTCTCCAGCGTCTCAAAGATTTGGAGAGTGAAGGATTTCAATTTGAAGCAGCAGAGGCTAGTTTTGTGCTGTTGATGCACGAAGCTTTGGGAGGCCGCCAGAAGTTTTTTGAAGTCAAAGGTTTTCAAGTCCACTGTGACTTGATTGAGGGGAAAGAAACTAGTAATGCCTTAGCTACAGTCAAAATCGCTGTTGACGGCAAAAATATTCTGGAGGCGGCGGAGGGTAATGGCCCCGTTGCTGCGTTGGATGCAGCTTTACGCAAGGCTTTGATGAATTTTTATCCCCAAATAGCAACCTTTGATTTGACAGATTACAAAGTGCGGATTCTCAACGGACATACGGGGACTGCGGCAAAAACCCGTGTGTTGGTAGAATCAGGCAATGGTCGTCAACGCTGGACGACGGTAGGAGTTTCTACCAATATTTTGGAGGCTTCCTATCAAGCGGTGGTGGAGGGCTTGGAATACGGTTTGTTATTGCACTCCCAATCAGAGGCGGCGGTGAAAGTTTCTAGTTGACAAAATGGGGTATTTAGTGTGGTGAAAGTTTGCGTTTTTCGATGATTAGGGGAAGCGATCGCCAAAGTGCGATCGCTTCCTATAAGCCAACTATGGGTAGTTCATTCAGGAAATACACTAAGTGCAGCAGGTTTTCTGGGTAGGAATTGGTTGTAAGCGGGGAACGTCATGGCAGTTGATTGATTGGGCTATTGAGCAAGCCTTTCGAGAAAATCAACTTTTTCAAAGTGCGATCGCAGGGATTGCTACCATTGACACTAAAGCCTCAGAAGTTGGTTTAGTAGAACTTTGCCACCTCCGCAATCTGCCTTTAAAAACCTTTTCTGCGGAAATTCTTTGCTCTGTCTGTGTTCCCAACCCTGCCACAATTACTGACCAAAAAGTAGGTACACCTAGCGTAGCAGAGGCAGCTGCTATTCTTGCAGCGACTCAAGCCTCGTTGTTGACTGCTCCCCCCTTTACCAGCACAGAAGCATTGGGAGTGAGACTCTTAATTCCTAAACAAATTTTCCAGCTAAAAGGGCAACCAGCAGCGATAACGCTAGCTGTTGCCCTTGTAGTCATTAGTCATTAGTCATTTGCTAAAGTAACAAAGCCTCAAATATTATGAGTATTACAAAACTTAACTAATTTTCTAGTCAACAACTCTCAACAAATAGTTAATTATGCTAGAAACAATAGCTAGCACTATTGAACCTAACAAAGCAGGTAAAAAGCCCTGAATCTCAAAACCAGAACCAGGGGTTAAGGCACTTGCCAACCAAAGTGTTAAAGCGTTGATTACCAATGTAAATAAGCCAAAGGTGAGTAAGGTAATCGGAAAGGTCAAAATCTGCAAAATTGGTCTAATAAAAGCATTAACTAGACCAATAACCAGGGCAGCGACTAAGGCAACCACAAAATTCTTGATAAAGAATCCCGGAACGATATTAGCAGTAACAAATAACGCCACCGCAGTACCGAGCCAAGTTAATAAAAAGTGTTGCATAAGTTTTTTTAGAGGAATTTAGCAGTAAGTTTAATTAATTTCACTGTTGCCAGCTGTGATTTGTAACACTATCAGGTGTCGTTGTGCTTGACTCCTAAAGTTGCCATCATCTTTTGTCGGCCCAAAAGCAATGTAATTTTTTAGTACTGGCATAGAGAGATACTTTTAATCGGTATATCTTTATCCTATTGCAGGATGTACCGCAGTGAATTCATAAAAAATGATCTGAAGCGCAAAACTCCACGGAGGTTTCTCGAAGTTGAAAAATTTCTCTATCTAAAATAGGACTTATGCAAAACTACATGCGGTAGGGGCAATTCATGAATTGCCCCTACGGTAAAATCAGCGTTTCGGCTATTGTTTGCGTAAGCCCTGTAAAACAGGGTATTTAGTCAATACGGTTCGGTTAAGATCCCCCCGCCTGCGGCGACCCCCTTAAAAAGGGGGTAAAAGATGGTTAAAAGCCCCCCTTTTTAAAGGGGGTTGGGGGGATCTTCAAAACATTAAAACGTTAACCGAACCGTATTGGGTGTCTAGTCACGAGCAAGTTTCAAAGTCATTAAGGGAACTGGCAAAATTACACTAGTACAGCACGGCGGAAATAAGCCACCCATTTGAAATGCCTGAAACCCTTGCAAACAAGTAATTACGAATTACGAATTACGAATTACGCCTTGCAGTACTAGATATCTTCAGAAATTAAATATGCGTTATTCAGAACCCTTGTAGAGACATGGCACTGCTCCGTCTCTTGTTTCTATAGTGGATGGCAACTTTAACGTCAGCCTAACGCCGCAAAATAACCTCCCAGGTAGAGCCACCAACTACACCGTCAGCTTCTAAGCCATAGCGCTTTTGTGCTGCTTTCACAGCACTCTCGGTTGTCTCACCAAAGTCTCCATCGGCATCGCCTTTCAAGAAACCAAGCTTTTTCAGTTGTTGTTGCAACTTAACAACTTCAGAACCACGTAATCCTATACGTAAAATTGGCATTCCTTCAGAGGTGTATTGAATACCAGGGGTTCGCTGAGTATTTGTGTTTTTCTGAGTTCGAGTAGTTTGCCCAGTCCGTGTAGATGACTGAGTTTTAGCAGTTGATGTAGTCCGATTTGGCGTTTTTTGTGTGCTTGAAGTTGTAGCTTTTTTTGGGGTAGCAGGTCTTGGCTCAGGGCTAGTTGCAACTTGTGTTACAGCTTTTTTGGGGGTAGTAGGTTTTGGCTCAGAGCTAGTTGCAACTTGTGTTGTAGCTTTTTTTGGGGTAGTAGGTCTTGGTTCAGAGCTAGTCGCAACTTGTGTTAAAGCTTGTCTTGGGGGGTTAGGGTTAGGATTTGCAACGTTGGTGAGGTTGCTAGCCTGGGTTGGAACGGGAAAATTTGTAGCTGAGTTAAATCTTGGCTGGGATGAAGGGATGGTTGATGCTGCTACTGGTTGATTAGGGAAAAGTCGTTGCCAAGTGCTGGCATCAACAACGCCATCTGGATTCAAGCCAGCTGCTTGTTTAAATCGGGAAACAGCACTAGCTGTATTCTCACTATAAATACCATCTACTGCACCAGAGTAAAAACCCAAAAGTTTCAGAGCTGCCTGAAGTTCCGATACACGTTCGCCTTGGCTACCAACTTTGAGGTTAGGGCGGCTGATGCTATCTCCAGGATTTACTTGAGCAATTTTTTGTGGCGCTGCTATTGATACTACAGGCGTTGAGGCAATAAGCAGAGGCGTAGCGGATAACAAGAGTATTTCAATGGCTGAGAAAGATTTAGACCTCTTTGTCCACCAACTTTTTTGCCGTTTTTCCATTCCACAGCGATTTACAGTGGGGTTTAGTAATTTTAAGTAACTCAAAATACTTGCTGTCAGGCTGCTTTGCATGGAATTTACTCCCAGAATATTCTCATGCTAATGGTACAGCCGCTTGCTCTAAAAAACAGCTGCTCCATTTACGATATCTCGGATGGGCTATTTAGGCGATCGCTCGATTGATTGCTTCTTCTTGACCAACTAAGGACAAGTAAGGTGATTTTAGATACTTACTTGCGGCGGCGATCGCATCTTTGGCACTCACTGCCGCAATCAATTCTTGAAACTTGGTGTCAAAATCAATTCCTAAGCCCAAAATTTCATACCAGCCGTATATCTGAGCAATTTGCCCGTTTGTTTGTTTACCCAAGGCGTACTGCCCGAGAATCTTATTTTTCGCGGCTTGGAGGGCGCTTTCCGATACTTCCTCGGTAGACAATAAATCTACTTCTGTATGCAATCCTTCTAGGGCAATGCTGGTATTTTCTGGGGCTGTGCCCATGTAAACCACAAATGAGGCTGGAAATAGCCTTGTGGAGTAAAAGGCAGACACTTCGTAAGCTAAACCGCGTTTTTCTCGCAATTCGACAAACAAGCGACTAGAAAGCCCATTTCCCAAGTAAGTACATAGCAACTTTAGTGGGGCGTAGTCAACAGAACTCACCGATGTTCCTAAATAACCCAGCATCACGATTGATTGTTGTGTGTGTACTGGCTTAACCCTTACCTGCGGTTCCACTTTAATTTCGGGTAAATTCAGTATTGGCAGTGATTGGGCTGGCGCTTGCCAATCAGCAAAAACTTCTTCCACCAATGCTGTTGCATCTGTGGGTGTGACTCTACCAGCAATACTAATTACTACATTATCTGGACGGAAATAAGTTTGGTGATACTCTACTAAATCCGCACGAGTTAAGCTGCTCATACTGGCTTCATCTCCCAGCACTGACATAGAGTAGGGATGATTTTGGTACATTACCTGCCGCATTTGTTCAAAGGCGACATTGAAAGGTTGCTCTTTTTGGGAACGAATATCTTGGAGTGCTAAACGCCGTTCTAGTTCCACTTGAGTTTCAGGAAAAGTAGGCGATCGCAAAATCCGCCCTGCCAATGTTAAAATTTCCGCAAAATCCGATGTTACCGTTTTGAAAGATAGCAAAAAATAATCAGTGCCAGCATCCGCACTCAAACTTGCCCCTACAGACTCGACTTTTTCAGCAATTTCAAAACTAGAAAGCCCATCGCATCCCTTTGTCATCACTGCTGATAGCAAATGCGCCAACCCTGCTTGCTCCCGGTTTTCGTTACAACTACCAGCACGCACAAAGATTCGTGCTGCAATAATGTCCGCAGCAGGGTTTTCTGCTACCAGCACGACAATGCCATTATTTAATACGGTGCGATGGATAGGCGATTTTTGCAGCAAGGTTGTCATTTGTCCTTTGTCATTTGTCATTTGTCATTTGTCCTTTGTCCTTTGTCATTAGTCATTTGTCCTTTGTCCTTTGTCCTTTGTCCTTTGTCATTTGTCTTTTGCTAATGACTAATGACTAATGACTAACAGGGTTTAAGTATAGTAACCGCATAATTCTGCGGTGAAAGATATTGTTTAGCTAATTTTTGCAGTTCTTGGGCATCAAAAGACTGAATCTGCTGGGGATATGTCACAGCTAATTCAGCTTGGGCGATGGTATTGTAATATCCATAAAGCCCCGTCAGTTGATTTGGTGTTTCAGTAGAAAATGCATACTCATTACACAATAGCCTGCGTGTACGGGCAAGTTCCTGTTCACTAATTCCTCCAGTCTGCAAATCATCCAAATGAGTGCAAATTAAAGACTCAACTTCCTCCAGATTTTCTGGTTCTAACCAGGCAGTAATTGTAAATAAACTTGATTCCCGTTGTAGAGAAAAACTACTGCAAATTCCCTGTACTAATTGCAAGTCTTCTCGCAAATCGCGCACCAAACGCGAAGTCCGCCCTTCTGCAAATAACACCGACAATAAATCTAGACCATAGCTAGTGCGGATTTCTTCTACTCCTGGTACCAACCACGCCATCAACAATCGTGCTTGCTCTATGCGTGGTAAACACAGTTCTTGACGGTGAATTCCTGTTATCACTGGCTTTGTCACTTTCTCAAACTGCGGACAATTCGAGCGTTCGGCAAAATCAGCAAATGAATGATTGACCATTTCCCAAGCTGGTTGCTGGGCTATACCCCCGGCAATTACCACCGTCATGTTTTCCGGCTGATAGTGGGCATGATGAAAACAGCGCATTGCTTCTGGAGATTGCTGCATCAGTTCTTGCTCAGTACCCAGCACCGAACGTCCGTAAGGGTGATGTGGATAGATGCTTTGAATCAGCGCTTGAAATCCTATCCAGTCGGAATCGTCCTGACAAGAGCGAATTTCCTCTAGCACCACGTCCCGTTCGCGGCTAAATTCGTCTTCTGGAATTGCCGCATTGAGGAGTAGTTCTCCCAAGTAGGGCAGAGTATCTTTTAAATAAGGGGCGGCTGTGGTGAGTGAATAATTAGCATAATCATAGCTTGTCGCCGCATTACTTACGCCACCCCGGTTTTCAACTTTGGAATCGAACATTCCGGGGGGAAGCTTTGCCGTACCTTTAAAAATCATGTGTTCTAAAAAGTGCGCCATGCCGAACCACGGTTTTGGCTCTAGGCTGGCTCCAGCCCGCACCCAAACATCAGCCACAACTACAGGAGTGGTGGGAATTTCTTGATGAATAAAAGTTAAACCACTCTCTAGTCGGAAGACTGAGGCTGGAAATACCGTATTAGTTAGTTGTTTTAACAATTTTTGTAGCTTTAACCACAATTCAATGCAATTGTGTCATCTTAACTCTGAACGATACCCAATTTAGAATCAAGTTATACAGATTTTGTAGAATTGTGCTATTGCTGTTCTTTGCACTACCGAAAAATTAGAAGTGTTATGCATCAAAACACAATACAGTTCAGTTAAGCATTTTTCTTCCTTTTCTTCCTTTCTTCCTTCGCGCCCTTGGCGGTTCGTTAAAAAAAAATTCACTTTGACAAAGAGTAAAGCCTTAACTGAACCATATTGCATTAAAACACTGGAATTTCAATAACAAATTCTGTTCCTTCGCCAAGCACAGAATTGCACCTCAACCGCCCATTATGGGTTTCCTCGACAATTTGACGAGCGATCGCTAATCCTAATCCGGTTCCTTTCCCAACCTCTTTAGTTGTAAACAGGCGATCAAAGATCCTGGCTCTAATCTCCTCTGGCATCCCCTCACCGTTATCTTTGATGCGAGTTGTTACCGTACTTTTGTCACTAGATACTTCGGTGTGAATCAATATTTGCTGATGAGTAGCTTGCACTTGGGCAAAAGAAAGTCCCTGACTGGATGTATCTAAGGCATCAATGGCGTTAGCGAGGATGTTCATAAATACTTGATTTAATCGTCCTAAAAAGCACTCAACTGGTGGTAACATCCCGTATTCAGTGATGACTTCAATTGCTGGACGTTTTTCGTTAGCTTTGAGGCGATATTTCAAAATCAACAGGGTACTCTCAATCCCTTCATGGAGATTACAAGCAACTTTTTCGGCTGTATCGGCTCTGGAGAAGGTACGGAGACTGGTACTAATATCTTCAATCCGATCGCTTGCCACTTTCATCGAGCTTACTAGCTTTGGTAAGTCTTCAGTCAGGAATTCTAAGTCAATTTTTTTGCCATGCTCAATGACTGCGATCGCCGGAGTGGGATAATGTTGTTTAAGCAATTGGATATGAGCGAGTAAGTCTTGAGTATACTCTTCGGCATTGCTGAGACTGCCTTGAAGAAATCCAATAGGATTATTAATTTCATGTGCCACCCCAGCAACTAAATTGCCCAAGGTTGCCATTTTTTCGTTTTGCACCATCTGTAATTGGGTATGCTCAAGTTCTTGTAGCGATCGCTCTAACTGTTGGGCATAATTTTGAGATTCTTGATAAAGGCGGGCATTTTGTAGAGAGATGGCAGCTTGAGCGCATAGTAGTTGGATAACTTCGGTGCGATCGCTCGTAAATGCACCAATTGTCAAAGGATTTTCTAAATATAGCAGCCCAATAAGTTTACCCTGATTTAATATCGGCGTACACAACACACTCTTAGGTTGTTGCTGCATGAAATATGAGTCGGCGATAAAATCAGTTTGTGCTGTTGCATCATCCAGCACAACAGTTTTTAAGCTATGTTTGACAAAGTTTACCAGTGTAATAGGAATGCCTTCGCTGGTTGACAATGGTACAGATAGTAGGGTGACTCCCTCATTGATGCTGGCTACTGCTTCAACCGCTAAATTGCCTTGTTGGAGTACAAGTAGAGCAGCTTTTTGTGCCCCAGCATTTTCCATCAGCACTTGCAAGACAGTAGCAGGGTTAGCGCGTCTCAAAGCCTATTGACAAGAGGACTTGCCTGATCAGCAATCTTTGTTGGAAACAAAGTGACACCATCCGAGGTAGGGTAAGATTTAATTC